>CAZESS010000006.1:0-91192 GCA_964514975.1 uncultured Thermoplasmatales archaeon
TTCCGCCACCGCCACCGCCTCCTCCACCGCCTCCGCCACCGCTCTTACCTTTGGGTGACGCGAGTTTAGGTTCTATTGGTGGTGGCGGATTTGGCAAAATGGATAAGGGGCCTAGTGGTGCGTGGGCGTTTGAAGGCTTTGGCGTTTCAGCTCCTCACCCTTTTGAATGGGAAGTTGTTGAAGGTGAATGGCGTCCTAAGTCACGTAAGCACGGTAGAGTTTTTGAAAGTAGGAAGAATAAGAAAAGTGGTGTAGTTGGGCAAACTAGGTACAGCGGTAGCTCCGCTCCTTCAACTTCTAAACAGTATGTTCCTACTACGGTGGCGTAATGTCAGACGAGTTTTATTATTACGTTATGCAAACTTTTAAGGGGCAGGTGTTTGCGCACGGACCTTATCGTACGGAGAAAGCTGCTGTACACCGGAGAGATAACGTTCAAGGAGGAGAAGCCGTGGTTTTTAGGACCTTCAACTCCGACCCTGTGGCAGCTACACAGGAGTTTAAGACGCAGGAGTTATAGATATGATTGTATTTGATCCTGTTTATTATTTAGGTTGGTATATTCAACCTACGTTGGAAGGTTACTACGTATGTATGCGTGAGGATAGTAGCAAGCCTTGTTTAGCAAGGTTCGATGATGTAGAAGAGGCTAAGGCCTACATTGAGGAAAAGACTAATTGGGGGAGAACTTAAAATGACTGTTGAGAATGTATCTACAACAAACGCGCGTCAGGTATCTAAGCTGCCTATCGATCCTAGGTTCTTAGATAGGATGGATCATAGGTCTTGGGCTGAGCAAAGTCCGGGGTTTTTGCAAGCTTATGGTGGGAGGGCTGGCTATCAGCGTTTAGCTAAGCTTCCTATGAAGGAGAGAATGGCTTATACAGCGATTACCGACGGTAGCACTACCGAAGAAGAGATTGCCGTAGCTACGGGTTTAGACTCTAAAGACGTTAAGTCGGCTTTGACGTCGTTGGAGAAGTTGGGTTGGGTGGCTACAGAGGAGTCGGCTCTGGAACCTTCCAAGTAACATGCGAACAAGGTTATTACTATCCATTTGTGTAGCCCTGGTAGGAGCACTTTGTGCTGTGACGGGAATAGTGTTTGCTATAGACAACCCGGACGAGGTAGCGGTAAAACAAGGGTACGTTTTTGAAAGCGTTTTAGAGAGCGGTGACCAGCTTTTTTACGTTAGGTATGACTTGAATTACACTGCTGACCCCGATGAAAACGCTGATGATACGTGGCAAGTGGCGTTGTACAATGCTACTACTATGAACTTGGTAGCTTCTAAGCCCTTGAATTACTACCAAAACAACATAATTTCTATCTACTTAGAGCCAAGTGAGGCTTTGGTATCAGGGGAACCTCATAAAGTACGTATAATGGGCATGCCATCTGCATTTGATAGTCTTGTTGAGGATACAAATATGGATACCTACACTCTTTCAGCGGGCGCGTACTTGGATGGGGATCTTTTAGGGGACTATGTGGTGTCCGAGGCAAATATCTTAGAAGATGATACGGGTTTAACGCTGCTTACTGAGAACGATAAACTTAATGATACTGGGGCTACTTTGTTTTTGGATGGTATACCCGGCTTAAATAGTATGGAGCCTACGGTCTTTCAGACAACTGTGCGGGCACCTGATCACGAGTGGACAGATTACAACGAGACGTATGCGGAAAACCTTACTGAGTCCCAGCCATCCAGCTTGGCGAATGCTGTTAACGGTACGATGTCCATTTTTGGCGTAGAAAGTGAAACATGGGGCTCTGCTTGGTTGATGGGAATTTTGTTTGTTGTCATAGGTGCTCCAGTTTACGCTACTACTAGACAGCCCACTTGGGCTCTTATTATTCCTTTCCCTGTGATGCTGGTATTTGCTTGGATGGGTATTGGTGGCGGAGAGTTCTTACGGGCGTTAATACTTATGGTTTTAGTGTTAGGCGTAGTGTTTGCGGTTACTTTCATTTTGAGGCACTTCGGATAATGAGAAGATTTCGTTTATCGGTTTTAGTAGCCTTAGCTGCGTTGCTTATTGCAACGCCTGTACTGGCTTACAGCTACACTATTGCCATTTCTTTAAGTAATGACTCTTCTACAGATTACACAGGTGTTCCTATCTTATTGGAAGTTAATAACACGCAGCTGGCTGAGTTGGGCTACATTGATGCGGATGGTATGAACACCGCCGTGTATGAAGGTAGTTCTGAAAGAGTTAGTATGGTTACTAACAACCGCTTAGGTTTGTTTGTACCTTCTATCTTAAACAACCAAGAGCTTGATTACGTTTACCGCTTAGGTACAGATACCGATCGTACTACTTTTCCTTTGATAGTAGGAGAAGGCGGTAATGTAACTGTCAGCGACGACGCAGATTTAGAACCTGGGGATAACTTCTCCTTTAATTTTACGGGTTATTTGGGTTCTGAGGGCAATCTCATGAGCAAGGGAAACCTTCTTAGACTTAGCTACGGGGAGGGGTTACTGGAGTCGTCCATTCTTGGAGATCCTGATAGAACCACCAATATAACCCCTTTGGCGACCGGGAGTTGGGAGACTATTGATGTATCGTCGTATGTTCCTGAGGATGCGAGCGGGGCCTTGATTTTGGGTCGTCCTGACCATTATATAGACGATTGGGGTGTTAGGCCCGCTGGCTCTACCAATGACGTTTCGGGTTCGGGGAGTACGGCTCGTTCTGCTTTTGTGGGGTTAGATGCAAGCGGAACATTTGAAGCGTACCGTGAGTACGGTGATGACTACTTTTATTTGGTGGGCTATGTTACTGACGGATGGAACTTTAGAACTAATTGGGTAGACGTTAGTTTGGGTTCTAGCGGGAGTTGGGAGGACGTGGATGTATCGTCCTACGTGTCTGGCAACGCTGTAGCGGCTTTGTTGGAGGTTCACAACAATGGCCCTAGCCGCGATTTCGGCCTCAGACCGAACGGCTCCGATTACAACCACGTTGCGGAACTTTTAGGGGGCCATCAAGTCTATCTTATTGTAGGTTTAGATAGCAACGGTGTTTACGAGATGTATATTGAGGACACTGGTATAGATCACTTTCTTGTAGGGTACATTGACGAGGACTTCGAGCTGGTTGATACTCCCGTGGATAAAGCTCCTGGATCAGCAGACACTTGGACGGAGTTAGATTGTTCTGCAGAAGCGCCCGGCGCTACAGCTCTTTTCTTCGATTGTGGTTACGTTACGCAGGCTAGGGACTTTCGTCAGGTAGGGGATACTGCTAGTTATATAGATAATGGGTCGCGACATGATGGCGCGTTAGTGCCTGTGCCCGTCGAAGCTAGAATTTCTGATACTGGAGTAGGTATGAATCTTACTGCGTATGCTACCGATAACGTGTATTTCATGGAACCCCCGGTTACAGTTAGTGCGGCTGTTTCTTCGGGGGTTCACGATATAAACCTTACGGCGGACGGTACTGATTTTAGTCTATGGGTTGATGGTGTTGAAGAGGACTCTGTGGCTTTGGATGGGAGGTCCATACCCGGCTCTTCCTATGATTGGGAGCTGTTTTCCGACAACACGGCTCCTTACGTCAGTAGCTACAAACATTATGTGAGCGGAAGCTTGGTAGCTTGGTATGAGCCCAATACTATGATTAGCGGAACGGTGCTTACGGATAGGCAAGGTGGAGATGAGAACGGTAGTATAAGTTGGGGTAGTAACAACGGGGACTTAACAGCGACGTTGGGAGCGCTTGAGTCTGTGGAATCTTTTACTTCACCCGCTTCGGATATTACCGAGGCGCCGGATGTTTCTCCTTCACCAGCGATTGATTGGCACGGAAATACTGGTGCCGATATGTCTGAGAAGATCGGTTACGACTCCGTTAGCAAGATGGCGGAGAGTTTGGGGATGCCCGTGCAAAGAGCCTACGGGGTGTTCGCACTTTTTGTTGCAATTGCGTTAGGTTTCGCGGCCGCTATTGCCGTGGGTTCTATGTGGGGTTTTACCGTACTGTTTGGCTTAACGGTGGGTACAGCTAGTACCGCGGACTATTTACCGTTGTGGATGGCTATGACAGCTATTTTGTTCGCTTTCTTTTTAAGCATGGTTTGGACTACGAGGTAGTATAATATGCGACCAGGTTGGATAGGTGCTGTAGTGTTCATATGGGCTTTGGCCCTGATTTTAGGGTCGATTCCTGTAGGTACTAACTTATTCGAGAACGAGACAGCAACTGAAAGTATAAACACTCAGCTCAGCTTTACAGAAGTTTGGGCTGAAGAAGATTGGGGTACGCTCGTCAATCCTTTACATTGGTCTAATTACTTTTCGGATTTGCGAGATATCATGTTCTTGGATCTGCCGCTATTTGGGGACGAGGATAGTCCATGGCAAATTCTTAGGTGGCTGATCCTATTTCCTATCGTGGCTACGGTGATATTCTCGTTGATTATAGTATTTATTGGGATACTACAGAGGACAATATAATGATTGGAGGGGGTTATGAATTCTTTAGCTGTAATGTTCTTTCTTTCCGTCTTGTTGCCCGTGGGGCTAATCGCTTGGAACAAGTCCCGCATCAGAGGCAAAATGTTATGTTATTTTGCGCGGAAGGACAGGTCAGTGGTTGGGTCATTGTGTGAGCTTAGAGATGCTTTTGTTATTTGGGGGAGTAGAGCTTACGACGTTTATCCAGCCTATGTTCGTATTAGTAGGTTTCCTATGGGGTGGCCCTCAATGTTACAAGAGCTAGTGCCTACAGCTTTGTACGATGAGGAAGATGCTTTGCCAAAGGATTGGGTTACCTTAGACACGCCGAAGGAGGGCTCTTTGAGTTTAAGGGCTGCCTTGGATGAGGTGTGGTTGAAGAAGCTGGTAGCGGAGTCAGCTGCAGAAGGTGGTCTTCGCATAAATTGGAGAAAGATCTTCCCGCTTATTTTGTTGGGAATTGGTATACTAGGTTTGATTTCAATTTTAATTTTGAATGCGGGCGGTAGTGCAACGCCTACACCGCCTGAAGGAGGGTAAGATGGCAGAAGGTATATTTGATAAACTGAGAGGCGGGGTACAATCCGAGGAAGAGGTTGCGCTTAAGTTTTTGTTTCCGGCTAGTAGCAAGGCAGAGATGCTACAAATGTTGTCGGATCATCAGCCAAGAGCTGTAACACCGTTTTCGGTTTTGGGCGTATTTCGTAGTAAGTACAAGTCGAAAGTCTTGGCTAGGTTTCAAACGGAGTACAACATCAACAAAATCGCACAAGAGCGCAAAGGTAGATTGGAAGGTAGCGAAGTTGTTGCTGGCGTGAGGCGCTCTGGGAAGGAGGAAGAGTAAATATGCGTGACGAAGACTTTGGCTTGAAGCTGTGCGCTACTCCTGAATACGAGGGTGAGATGTGTTACTACGTGTCTTATTTGCCTGAATATGATCCTGCTGAGCCGGAAGGCTTGGATTGGGTCGCACATGCAGGAGGTTCGGACGATAAATCCTCAGGTCGTGGGGTTTTAAGGCTAGTGAGATATCTAGCTCGAAAGGGTTACGACTTAGAAAATATTCGAGACCTGTCTAGCAAAGTATTCTTCGGTTTCGAGCCAGAGTTCGTACGCTACTCCGCAGGTCCTTCTCGCAGGTTCAGCGCGGCGGTTGGAGAGTATACCTACGGTTCGTTAAATGAAGGGTCGGAAGGTCCAGACGTACCAGGCTATGTTAAAGATTTACCTCCACATACCATCTCTGAGTTTACAGACGAGCCTCGATTCGGAGGAGAGGTAGGAAGAGGGTCACAAGTTTTTTCTGCCGGCAGGCGGCACCGCCTAAGACCCAGCTTACAAAGGGCGGAAGGGAAATTATCCGAGCTAAAAAGCGGTTTAATTGACGAGGATGAGTTTAGCTTTGGGGATTGGGGGGATCTTCCTCCTTGGAGAGAAGGATGATGAGTGATTATAGGCCTACTTACGTGAGAGAGGGTGAGAAGCTTGCGAAGGAGATTTTGGAAGCGGGCTATGACTCTGAGTTTGAACGTGAGACGGCTTGGATTTCACAAGTAGAGGACGACTTTTTAAGCGGCTTGTGGACGCTTTGGGAAAGAGACAAGTTGTTGAAGGACGGTTACAAAAAGTATTTAGAGAGGTGGGATAGGCGGTAGGGTCATATGGATTATTATAAGTATCGGGAGTGGCTTCTAAGTAGAATTGAGGGTATGGTCGGAACGTTACATGCGGAAGACCCTTATGGGCCAGGATTGTCGGTGTTAAGTATAGATGCCTTGGAAAAGCTTTATGCGGCATTGTGGGGAAGTTCCCCTTTTACTGACTATAAGAGACAAGAGTCGGGTTTAGACTAAGGAGTAAACTATGATAGTATCATTAGAGGGGGTGCAGGGTACCGGTAAGACTACAATGGCCATTGCCCTTGCATTTGAGGAGAGTAAGAAAACTGGCAAGAAGGTAATCTCAAACCAGCATCTTAATTATGAATATACTCAGTTCAGCTTAGAGTGGTTCTTGAATCACTTGGCCGACCACGAGTTGGAAGATTGTATATTATTGTTAGACGAGATGTACCAAATTGCGGATTCCAGGAGCTCTCAATCCAAGCTTAATAAATTGTTCACGTACTTCATTGTACAAACCCGTAAACGTGGTGTAGACTTATATCAATGTACGCACCACATAGACCATATCGATGTGAGGCTTCGTAGGGCAATAGACATTAGGGGTTCTTGCAGGTTTATTCACCGAGTTTGTAAAAAGTGTCGATGCCGTTATTGTAAAGGTACAGGCGAGGTTGACGGTCGTAGGTGCGAGAATTGTAATGGCGTAGGTGCAACAGGTTGGAACGGAGATGAACCTTGCGAGACTTGCAGAGGTTATGGAGAGCTGGGTTGGGTGCGTACAAGTTTCTTAGATCGAAAGCTTAGGAAGAGGTATTCCTTGGAGATCTTCGCTAACGAATATTGGCACCTTTTCAACTCTTGGGATAGGATACCCATGCCTGCTAAGTCTTTACAAGGAATCGATACAATGGAGTTGATGTAGCAATGACGATGAAAGAGTGGGAAGAGGAAGAGCGTGGTTATGCGTGGGGTCCGCACGACGTTTACTTAGTACATCCAGGCGAGAGTGGGTGGGGAGAGTGGCACGAGCTGATTGTTGAAGGGGTTCCTTTCGATGTAGCTACAGAGGCTGCAAGAAACGCTGTGAGAGCTAATCCGGGCATGAGAGCGGAAGTGTGGGATGAGTTCAACATTGTGGTGTATTCTACTTCTAGGCGAATCCGATTACATTAGAGGTTTCGTAAACGATGTACGAGATTACTGAAGAAGGTATACGTCGTAGAGAGTTGCTGGATGATCGCGCCGAGCACCCCGAGTTGCTTGCAGGGGAAGAGGTTTGGTTCAAAGCCGCGAGGGAAGGTGCTGTACTTTCTGCTTTGGATGATAACGGTCAACCTATGTCAGTTAACGATATTTGGTTTTGGTGGGCACATCCTTACGGCAGCTGGTCTGAGGAAAACATTCGTGAAGAAGTTGGTAGTTTGTTGAAGAGAGGGTTAATTAGGAGGGCGTAATGAGAGTTTACGCTTTGACGCAGCTGGGGAAGAAAGTGACCTCTACTAGAGAGGGTTCATCCGATGATGAGATAAGGATTTTGCAACACATTCGCGAGAACAAAACTGCTACCGACACAGAGTTGGATGTGGTAGGTGACAGGTGGTTGGTGAGGAGATTGAAGGAGCGAGGGCTTATAAAGGAGTTAACCACGTAATGCCTTTAGTAAGAAAACACAGTAACGGTAACTATATTCTAACTTTTACTTTAGACGAAGAATGGCGTGCGGTAAATGAAGGTAGTTACGAATTTGAGTGTCCGCGTTGTGGAACGTTGCTAGACCACGACTATTACAGTTCTAACGTTACTAGATGTTGGAATTGCGCGGCGGGTATCAAGTTAGACACGCCAGGAGTTGACTACCGAGATTGGTACGCTAGTCATAACTAGGAGAGAATTTTGTTAAAGAGGTTTTTAGCTGTATTAGCGGCTGTGATAGTTTTAGGTACGCAGTTTGTTGCGCCCTTACCCGCGGTTGCTCAAGAAGGTTCTGGCTCTAAGTTACCCATTTACGGGTTTGTAGAACCTTCTGGTACCACTGAAAGAAACGGGATGGTTCAGGTTAGACTGGACCTGTGTTTAGATGAGGGAGCCTATAGATACAACGATGAGAGATTCTATGTAATAGACCAGTCGTCCCCTGAGTATCAAGCTGGGTATCAGGGAGAGCTTGATAAAGAAGGCTACCCCGTAGATGAAGTCGCTTATGAGAAGTGGCACGAGTCTCTTCCCCGAAAGTGGGCCGAGCACCGCATATTCCACCACCACTTTATCTACATAGATCCTTATACTAAGAACTGGGAAGCTGAAATTGAAGCGGCTTTACAGCTTCATCTACCTAATTTCTATCAGGCGTGGACTGAGGATTTAGATCAAGTTAAGCATGGGATGCGTCACGGCTGGGACGTGGAAACACGTACCAGACCCACAAGATACGATACAGAAAAGTCCAACGATGCTCGTAAGCAAGACTCTTTAGATTTAGTTAGTACCATCAAGCAGTCGCATCTATCCATCCAGTCTACTTCTGGGGATGGGGAGACGTTTCCTGCAACCTGGATAGAAGTAGGAGCAGAAGCTGTTAATCATTCGGGTGTAAGAACTCTTTACTACAACGACGTCAATATACTTGTTAACCAGGGTGGTGATGCTAGTAATGCTTCGGGTGTTATTGATACCGTAGAGGTCTATTTTGATAGAGCTGACTCAGGTCACAATTTTAGAGTAGGTATTGTTGAAGATACTGGTACTCCTAGATTTACCTGCCGAGATATAGAGGGCATAGGTACAGTTTCTACAGGAAAGGTAACTCTAACTGGTCTTGATCTCGATATTGAAACTGGTGATTATATTGCTGCCGATGGTAAGGGCAGCACAGGTACATTAAGAATAGATACTGATAGTTCCTCTGGTACTGTTTACCAGTCGGAAGATAACTATCTTGTAGTAGATTCAGAGGTATACTATGACTCCTACACGGGAACTATGTCCCTCTATGGTACGGGGGGAGATCCAGAACCAGTAGTTACTACTCAAGCTGCGTCTAGTGTAGAGGATACAACAGCTACAGGAAATGGGAATATTACTTCTGTTGGTAAAGAGGATTGCACTAAGCGCGGGTTTGTTTACGGTACTACGAGTATCACTGTTGGTGCAGAGAAAACCGCAGAGTCTCTTTCCCTTGAGGACTCAGAATCCTTTGAGTCTAATCTGGGAGATTGGAGTAACGACGCTAATAATGTGTCTGACTGGATACGTGACAGTGGTGGCACTCCATCTTGGAATACTGGTCCTTCCTCTGCTCAGAGTGGGTCTTACTACATCTATGTAGAAACATCTAGTGGTGACTCGTACAGCGATGGCGACACTGACATCATAGAGTACGACATAGGTAGTAGTAAGGACGGCTATGTAGACTTTTACTATCATCAGTATGGTGATGACCAAGGAACTTTATCTCTTGAAGGCTATGATGGAAGTTCTTGGAGTGAGATATGGTCTTCTTCAGGCAACCAGGGAAATCAGTGGAATCACGTAGAACAGGCTAGTACAGAGTTTACCAGCTATTCTAAGCTTCGCTTCAAAAATATAGCTGCTGGTGGTTGGCAAGGTGATGTTGCTCTAGACCTCATCAAAGTCTACACAGGAACGTTGGCTGAGTATTACGACATAGACGATTATGATGAAAAGGTAGAAGACACTGGTACTTATAGTACGGGTGCGTTTACAAAAAGCTTGTCGAGCTTAAGTAGCTATACTACTTATTATATAAGAGCTATTGCTTATAACTCGGAAGGTTATGGCTGGGGAGATGAAGTCAGTTTTACTACTGATCCTACTTTAGATGTAAGCACTAGTCCTTCTAACTATGATGCGGGAACACAGGAGTTGTCTTCTACTATAGAAACCGGGCTTGACTATTTTACTATTACTAATAGTAGTGATTGTACCGTAGACGTGACTATTGGAGGCAGTGACTTTACCGGCACTGGGACTGATTGGACCTTATCTGATACTGCTACTCCAGGCTCTGATACTGCGGGTTTGAAAGCAGGTTTGTCGGGAGGTGATTATACGATTGTGGTTAAAAAGAGTACTCCTTACAATACCTTAAAGTCGGGTTTAGCAGCTTCGGCAACTCAGGATTTTGGGTTGAAGATATATATGCCTACAGAGGTGTCTGATAATAATGAGAAAACTTCTACTGTCACCATCACCATAGTGGAGGCTTAACGGTTTACGGGGGTATCGATATACTATTGCGAGAAGCTAAATTAAGGTGTATAATTATGCTAGGGGAAGCGAGGGGTTTTGAAGTCGATATACCAAATAATTCTTCTCGCCGGGTTTTGCATTATTTTGCTTGCGGGAGGACTCATAGTAGGCGCAGCGGGAGTTGATACCGACCAGGAAGAGGAGGGGCCTCGTCCTAGACCCATCGTACAACCTGACGTTTCTGGGGTAGAAGGCATCGTAGCTACTGTGGCCCCTAGCTTTAATAGGTTAAGCGTGGGTTTAGATTTGCAAGGGAGTCTCGCCGGAGATTTTTCGGTGTTGTCCGGAAAGTACTTTTTAGATTTCTTAGAACCCGGAATGGAAGTAAGGGTTCCGATAATAGTTGAGAATACTGGTGAACAGGAGATTGTTGTAGACTTAAGTTTTAGACGTCCTGACAGCTTGCTACAAGGTTCGAACATGCCTTCTAGGGGATTGTTGAACGACTTACTATTTTTAGGAGATTATGTTGAGGGCAATGTATTAACTCTTGCTCCTGATACTTTAAGTGTTGTTAACGTGGCGTATGTTGTGCCAGAGGACGTAAGGTTTGACAAACAGGAAGTTTGGGCGTCGTTTCGTATTTTCGAAGAAGATCTAGCTTGTGTTGAGTACTGTTGTAGGATTATTTTTACTACGAAGGAGGTTTCAAATGAAAACGAGTGGAGTAGGGGGTAGAAGTCATGTTTAGAATGTTGAAAAAGTTAAAGGTTTGGTTGGGCGTCTTTTCCGTCGTAGCCCTTTTGCTCTTGTGTACGCCTGCCGTAGCTCTTGGAGAGACTTCAGCTACTGTTACGGTAGACGCTACGCCGCAGTACGTTAGCATTTCCTTAAACAACTCTACGTACGACTTTGGCGTAGTGGCGGCAAGTGCTACACCTAACACTGCTGGCGGTTATTTTGGAATAACTAACAGTAGTAACGTGGAGACCGACAACACTATCGTTTCTAACGGTTGGGAAGGTGGTGACAACGATTGGACCTGGGGAGCTTCAGGAGAAGACACCGCCTTGCTGAACGCTAGTGATGGAGATGAGGCTTACGATGTAGAAGTGGATGACACTACTCCGGCTACGTTAAAGGCCGCAGTGGCAGCGGAGACGGATTGGGAGTTTGAATTACAGCTGGAATGTCCGTCGTCTTTTACGTATCCTAACGCTCAATCCACTACTATTACTATCGCGGCTTCGGCAACTTAGAGGAGTATACTAATGTTAAAAATAGTGATGGTTTCTATTTTGGTTAGTTTACTACTTGTGGGTTGTTCAGACACTTTAGAGAATGCTTCGGCAGGGGAAGAGAACGCCCCTGCCGAGGTCCCGGAGGAAGCTGTAGAGCCTGAACCGGAGCTGGAGCTTGGTCTTGAGTCAGAAGAACCTATTGACGAACCTGAGCCCGAGCAAGTGAAGCCGATAGAGGAGTCTACGGGCGATTACGTTGTACCCGGTACTGCTGGCTTGAAGGACTCTGGTAAGATATACGTATCCAACATGTTCGCAGGCGGTGAGGCAGATATTCCTATAACTATTTACAACGGTCTCTCAAGAGAGAAAGTGTATGTGTTGAGTTTGGTCAACTTGTCGGACAAGAGCGTTGAGGAAGATTATGTCTCTGGTGTAGACTATGCTTATAGGTGGGTAAGGTTCGACGATGTGATGCGTGTGCCCGGTAATTCCGAGAAAACCATTGTTGCAAATTTGGCTATTCCGGGCAATGCGAAGGTTGAAGCAGATGCGTGGATGTTTGTTATTAGGTTGACTGAAGTAACAGAGGAGCAGGTGCTCATAGCGTACGATTCTAAGATTTTCGTACATATGGTGGAATAATGGAGTGGCTTACAGATTTAATTACAGTCGTAATTAGGGTTTACCCTGATCACTGGTTGTCGGACATAGCTAGGGCCATTATTACTGCTCACCCAGATTTTGCTAGAATTCCTGTGTGGTTGTATTTTGCGATTGGTGCAGTTTTCTTTTACGGCGCTAATAAGTACCTAGAGGATGATCTATGAGCATAACTGGCGACGCAATGTTTATAGGGTTGTTGTTCATGGGCTTCTTCTTCATGTTACTATCATCTAAGAGAAGAAACATTTTGGTAGCCATGGTAACTTTTTTAGTATGGTTTAGCTTGGGGTTGTGGCTGTTCTTCTCTCCTACAGCCCCCATCGGCTTTGGAGAGGTTTGGCAAGACATGTTAGGGTGGAGCTTTTTAGTGTTAAGTTTCTTGCCGTGGTTGTTTCAAATGGATGTGGAGATTAAACATGAGAAGGACGGGTATAGTTACTCTTCCTGGGGTGGCGAGCCTAGGGAGAGCGGTCCTACCGAGTACGAAGCTTATCGAGACAAGTTGTACAACCGTACACGTAAGAACCGGAGGAGGTAGACATGGGAGGCGTTACTTATATTTGTGACTTATGTGGTGAGGAGTATCGGGTGACAAACGCTGAAGACAAGATTATGATAGCGATGTTTGGGTCCGTTTGCCCTAAGTGTAAGGAGAGTATTGAGAAGGCCGATAGGGGTAGGCGGGAGAGAGGATATGGTGATGCGTAGCCATTACCAAACGCCTATGTCCAATGTCGGGGATAGATGGTATCTGGACGAAGAAGACTTTACCGTTGTATCCGATGATGCCGCGTGGCTTGAGATTTTGGCCCAGGAGGCGTATTCTAGGGGAAACATCGGTGAGGAAGATTTGGACTTGTTACACGCTTTTATTCACTCTCCTGTGGAGACGTCTTTTATTGGCGAGGACGCAGCTCGTCTAAAGTGGTTACTGCACCACTTCGGTTACATACGTTTGTTTAGCAAGTCTTAAGAGGTAAGAAATTATGAAGGTTGAGCTGACAGCTAGAGGTAGAGGAGCCGTACTGTGGAGGAATGCCGTGTGGGCAAAGTGTACTTACGAGGAGCAGGATATTCTTACGTACGTGTACAACAACGATATGAGAACTCCAGAAGGTTCCGACTTTCCCGTTGTTGAAGGTGTAAACGTTGGTGATATGTGTTATGAGTTGAAAATGGTAGACTGCGATGATTTGGTGTCAAAACTAGTGTTGCGGAAATTGTTGAGGCCGGTTAGAGGTTAAAGCTATGCCTAACTTTAAGGAACGAGAAGAGCGACTAGAAGGGCTTCGTTTAGACAACGAAGTAGCCGATGAAGAGATGAGTCTTGCTCAAAAGAAAGCGGCTATAAGGGCTGCTAAAAAACAGTATGGCCCGGATTGGAAGAAGGTTGTCGGGGCGGTCAGATCCGTAAAGGTCAACTCCGAGGCTATACAAAACTTACATAGCTTAGGTGTTACTAACTCGGACTTACGTAGTATGAATAATCCTTTCAAAGGAAATAGAAAGAGGGGGTAGGTTCTTTGGAATTTAAGAGTTGGGAAGAGCCTACAGGTACAAGCGTTTTTAGTTCTACAGGCAAAGATATTGAGACATCAGCGGAAGGCGGAAATCGTTTCGAGTTAGCTTATTGGATGTTCGCGAGCAAGTTGGAAGAGAGTCTTCCGCAAGGCGGAACACTTTCCGAGATTTACTACCAAGTGTCTGTGCCTTTGGGTTTAAGCGTAGACGATACTAAGGATATGTTGAAAAGAGCCGGGAAGGCTGGTTATATTAAAAGGACGATTGGGGGTAAAGAAAAATGAATTTAAGAGAGTCAAAGCTTTCTTCTAAAGCTGAGAGAGACTCCTTCGCCAAGCAGCTTGCCAAGACGGGTGAGCAGTTTGTGAAGAGCTCCGACAAGTTCGCAAAAGAGTTGAAAGAGCGAAACGAAAAGTTTGTTAAGGGTCTAAAGTAGGGGGATAGTTTGGCTAAAAAGAGAAAATCTACTAAAGGCGGGCTGACGCGAAAGATTTCCAGTTATGGGAAGAACGCGGGTAAAGATTTGTTTAGCTCCCCTTTAGGCAGAGCGGCTAGAGGAAAGAAAACTAAGGGATTTTTGTAGAAAACAAGGGGTAATAGTTATGGCTTATAGAAACAAAGGTTTTAGAGGAGAGTTGGATGCGCTTGGAGGCGATGTTGTAAAAGGTTTGCGACAAGGGTTTTGTCCAACACCTGGCAACAAAATTCGCTCTGGCGGTCAGGGGCGAGGGTTAGCTCGTGGGCAAGGTCGTGGACCTATCGGCCGCGGGTTTGGAGCTCGTAAAGGTCTTGGGCGTAGATTCTCTAACAATTGGGGCGGAGACTTCAGCAATTTGTAGGGTTGAGTGTTATGAATGTTAGGGAAATCGAGAGAGCGCTAGATACGCCAGATAGAAGGTGGACGGAAGAGGACATCGATGCTGTGTCAGACTTTTTGCAAGAAGCGCCCTTTCACGGTCCTGCTATAGATGATGTAGTAGAGACAGCAGAGCTAGCTAAGCGTGGCGATCAATATAGCCTTCCGCGTATTAAGGCTGTAACGCGATTGAGAGAGATGTTGCAAAGGCAATTGCGTTATTTGGGTACGTACGGTTCCTAGTTTGCGATATACTAGGGCTTATAGTCGTAAGATGGGTTAAAATAAAACTGGGGGAAGAGAACAATGGGAATTTACGGTGAAGTGGAACTGACGTTTTACCAGTTAACCCCTATGGGAGTTAGCCGCATACAAAACGGTCAAATACAACACTTAGATCCTGCTCAACGAGGCGTATTAACGGAGTTAGCGCAGCTGGGCGGAATGGCAGAATGGGACGAATTGAAGGTACGCGCGCTTGCTAGTCCTATGACTTTAAGGAAGAGCTTACAACGTTTGGTAGATTTAGGGTACGTCACTGTCCCCAACCTACAGGCGCAGCAGCAACAGCAACAGCAACAGGAATGAAACCATACTTACTAAAGTTGGTCAGTGGGGGTAAAGGTTTTTGACAGTTTATTTTGTAACTCATCCTAATATGGGTGTTACATCTTTAGTAACCGCTCCAAGTACGGAGAAGGCCCGTACAACCTTTTTAGATTGGTTGGAGCGTAATGATCACATTAGACGTGCCGATAGGCAGTATTGGCGGAAGAATATGATTGCGGAGAGGATGGAAGACCCTCAAAACGTAACTGCTGACGTGGACTTAGCTTACGGGTACATGGATTCGGGGAATTACCGTGTGCGTGCTTCTGAGGAACACGTCCAATACCCCCGACGCGAGGTTCCACAAAGAAGCTTTGATACTTTTGAAGAGGAACCGGAGTCTGAGCCTGAGCCCGAACTTGAACCCGAACCCGAACCAGAGCCCAAGCCCGAACGTAAGCTTTCTCCTATTCAAAAATTGGCTTTAGGTAGGTGATGTTATGTCTAACGTAGGTAAGAGGGTTGCTAGACACTTTCCAGCGAGCGGTTACGGGTTTGAAGGTACCGAAGATTTTATCTTCAGTCTTTTGGGTAGGAAACGCAACGCTTTTGGGGTAGTTGATGGGTTTCAGGAGTTGGGTCTTACTGCCGAGGAGGCTTCTAAAGTAGTCGCCGACGCTTGGAAACACGGCTCTATTGACTCTAATGAGTATAAGAATATTATGTGGGAACTTAAGTGGTTAGAAGCTTATAGAGGTGGGGGTAGACTATAGTGGCTTGCGTTAACTTCTTTAGTAGGTCTTATCTCAACTCTCAAGACATTTGTGAGGAAACTTTGCGAGAGTTGTTTTGGCACTTTAAGGAAGAGTTTTTCGATACTCAGTCGGCTTTTACACATGCGCGAGGTGTTACAGAAGATGAGAATCGTAGCGCTTTGGTAGTAGACGAGGGCGACAAGCAGTATTCCGTGTATGTTTCAGGAGTTAAGGGGTAGAGGTGTTGGAAAGAGAGAACCCTTTCGTAGGGCATTCGTGCGTGAATTGGCAGATAGCAGAATCCGCTTGGGAAGTTTTGCAAGGAAGAACTTCACCTTCATTGCTTATGCATGCTCTTAAAGATTCTCCGAAAGTGGTTGCGCGTAAGGTGAGGGAGTTGGAGCAAGAGTACCGCGAGATGTACCCAAGGGCTACAACTGATGAGGTACTCGACTACATAGTTGGTACGCTCGAGGACACAGATATTTAAGGGGTAATGAGATTATGACTGATACACTTAGGTTGTTATTAGAGAAACCTAGCCGCAAGTGGACGGATAACGATATTGCTTTGGTTGGGGAATGGCTAGTGAGTCAGGATTTTGAGGTAGATAGAGTGGTGGGGCTGATCACCGACGCACAAGTTGCCGGTCTCTCGGCTTCTAACCCTCGTTTGCGGGCTTTAGAAAAGAAGCTAGCAGTAGACAAAATAAAAGAGGCCGTAAAGGGCGCTCTTCGCAGCGAGGAATGGTAGTTGGTTTACTTCGAAGAAGAAGAGGAAGAAGTAAAACCCAAAAAGCGCAAGCGTATTCCCGCTTGGCTTGCGGAAGAACTTGCAGGAGGCGAGAAAAGCTCTTTTGGTGTTGATTGGATAGAGGATCTTAAGCAAAAACAGGTTTGGTCGTGGGACTACATAGATATGACTAGGTTGGCCGAGTGGGTATTGCAGAATACCTCTGCTTCTGATAGGATCGTAGAAGGTCTTTTACGTAGGTTTGAGGAAACGGAGTTGGGTAATAAGCAAGGTGCTCGAGAGCGTAAGCGTATTATCAACGATTTAATAGGTTACTACGACTTTGAAAAAGGCATGAGGAACAAGTCCTTCTCCCTAGACCAAAAGGATAGGTTTTAAGGATGAGTTGGGAAGAATTTGAACGGGGTGATTTGTAATGTCTTGGAAAGATTGGAAAGGGTTCGAACGACTTCCCAGACCTATACGTCCCGACACGATTGACGAGATGCGTGGGGACATCGACTCCTTAGAAAGACGCGCCGAAGGTTATGCGGGCATCTTGTCGCCGGACAGACATAAGGTTAAGAAAGAGAAGTTTGCATCCACTTCGGAAGCCCGCACTATGAAGGGAAAGCTAAAAGAGGAGATGGAAAAAGCTTTTAGCGACGAGGAGAAAATAAACGTAATAAATCACTTTATCAATGTATACACAAATCGTGGCTGGAAACGTCCTGCAGCTGAAAGGCGCGTTGCTAGGATGTTGCGAGATATCGGATATAACGTCGAATATGAGCGTAAGGACGATCTAGAAGAGGATGATCCAGAAGTGGACGAGTCTGAAGATCTTTATTAGGGGTAAAGTAACGCATGCTTGGTTTTAATTGGTTTTCTAAAGGGAAAGAGGAAACTTTGCCTGAAGAGTACGGCCGGCAACGGATGCTTGAGGAAGGCGAAGAGGGTAAACTACTTGCTGAAGGCGAAGAGGGAAATCTACCCGTAGAGTATCGCGTGCCACAAGAAGAGAGCAGCGAGTTTACGGGCGAGTGGTCTTACATAGGCGAAGAACCTTCGCAACAATCCCAACAACAAGGGGACGAGGACCTGTATGGGAATGGTGGAGGAGCGCAGCAACAGGGCAACGGCTCTACTTCCCAGCAACAAGGAGATTCTACGCAGCAGCAGCAACAAGGCGACTCTTCGCAACAATCCCAACAGCAAGGCGAAAGTCGTAGAGAGGTGGAAGATAGTAAGGAAGTCAAGGAAGCTAAGGAGGCGTACGAGCGTAAACGCGTAGAAGCTGCTACTGCGATGCAGCAAAAGCAGATAACGGAAAGTAAGGCTAAGGAGCAGGCCTTACGTAAGTCGAAATACGAGCTGGGCAGGGAACAGCGCAAAGAGGGCGCTCAAGCAATGCAGAAGGTTCTGACGCTTGGGGGCGTGCCTATGTCTCAGTCAGAGAGACGTGAGTTATATTTCGGTAAGGCTAAGCGCAGTTTGTACGGGCCCACTGCACCGAAAGAACCTTTTAGTAAGAACATGGGTGCAGCGGAGTATTTGAAGCCTTCCACATCTGAAGAGGTAAAATCCCTTCATCGGCCCAGCTTTTCTAAGCTGAAAGAAGCTGGTCCTAAGCCCGCGAAGCCTTCTCAAGCCCAAAGTGAGTATGCACGACAGTTGGTACAACCCGGAGGCGAGGGTTTGCGACATAGTCTTAGCTTCGCGGGCTCCCCGCAAGGCCTTAATTACGGTTTTCTTAGGGAGTTTAATACCCCCAAAGGTTTATCGCAAGGCGAGCAATATGCCTATTCGGAAATACGTGCTAACCATGATAGAGATACTGCCAGACACGTTGTGAGCGAGTTAGGACAGATGGGCGTACCTAGACGAGACGCTGAACAGGCTTTAAGGGGTCTCTTGCAAAAGGGTCATGTACGTCGAGTGCAGGACTCTCAGGGGGAAGAACCAATCTTTGAGATAACGCAAGAGTCTTCTGAACAGTCTCCTATAATGGCTTTAAGTAAAGGTCAAAGTTCGGGCATAGGTTTAGTTGGGGGTCTTCGAGCATGACGATATCTAAAGATTGGGAACCGTTCTTTTCTGAAGAGGAGCTACAACAGCTACCTACTAACAAGGAATACGACCTAATTCGCGATGCGGCAATGCAGCGGTATGTAGTTGGAGATTATGGGGATTGGATTTCTGAAAGAATGGAAAAAGGGTGGAGCAGGCCGCAATGCGAAAGGTTCTTGCAAAAACATGAGAAACGTATAGAACGAGCTTTTAAGCAGTTGGGGCCTTCTATTGATGAAATGTTTGATAATTGGAGTGCGAAGCAATGAGTGAAGGAACAACTGATGCTTTATTAGGTATATTGCCTGTAGCAATTGCCGGTGGCCTGGCGTACAAAATGACAGACATGATGATGTCGCGTCCCAACTATCAAAACATTAGTGGTAGTCGAAACTATTGGTTAGATGGTCCTCAAACGTCTACGGAAGAGCAGAAAGTGGACGGAGCTGTCTTAGATGTTATAGCGCAGTTTGACCACGCTCCCACTGTAGTACAAGTACGTAAGAAGTTGGGAAAGACGCTTACAAAAAAGCTTGCTAAACACGGCGGCCTAAAAAAGTCCCTAGGTCGAATGCAGGATTTAGGTACTATTTACTTTGAAGGGAATCACATCTACTTTGATTAGGAGAAAGGACTAAAAAATGACGAAACGCCCCGAGGAAGCCAAGCTTAACCCTAACCCGAAATTCAACTTTCCCAAAACTAAGTTTGACGGCAAATACTACAAGAAAAGGATTCGGGAGCTCAAGAAAAAGCTTCCTTCCAACGGTTTTGGAGGTTAGTATATGATTACCCACGAGGATATAGAATTTTACCGCGGTACGGATGAGGGCATGTTTGATAATGTCAGTATAGCTAGTTTTAACAGCTACGAGCAAGCTATGGGCTTCGCTGACCTTGCAAAAGTGGACACTCGATGGATAGGTCGTAAGCTTATTGTAGTGTGGTGGTGGTCTTAGTTTATGGATGAGTACCCTTTCGAAAAAACGGACTTACAGCTGTTCAATGGAAAAAGGATAGCTGGTAGCATAGGAAACAACTGGGGCGCGAGGTTCAATGATTGGGCAGATGCTTCGGGTTTTATTGAGATGCTGATAGCTCATGGATATTATGTAATGATGGAGCAACCTCGTGGAAGCTACTTTAACGTTTGGTTCAAAGAACGAGAAGGTCTGCCCATGGAAGAATACCGACGGCGTAAGGCAGACGAGGACAAAGAATTTTTGAGGGGCAACGACTGATGGGAGTGAAAACGAGTACATTTGTAAGAAGGTTCAAGGAGAGGTTTCCCGATATAGAAGGAGTTAGAGTTGCTTCAGATTTCGGCGACGGCGATGGCGTAGTACTTTTGGGTAACGCAGCTGAAGGCGGAGTAATTGATGGCTTGCCTGGAGCAGAGTATTACCCGGATCCTGAGATTTTTGGCACGTACTATCCTTGGATAAATCCTAAGTTGGAAAGGTTTTTACGGTTTTTGGGATACAGAGTAGAGTGGTACGATCCTGGAACATTGCTAGCAGTTGAGGAATGAGATGAAGTCGTATCGGGTAGATATTGAACACTTAGACGACGATTCGTCTTCCTTGATGTCTTACTTATACAATACTCCCGGAGAGTTGTGGCTTGGTTTTCCCGATGGAGCAATAAGACATACCTTTGCTTTTTCTAGTAGAAGCGCTCGTGAGGCTTTTTTAGAGGATGTGAAGGACTTTCCTGAAATCCTTAATTTGCGTACTTACGAAGCGGAAGTTTCTGACGGTGTTGAAGACGTTTTTCCGATGGAGGTTAAGTCAGAAGATCACCCAAAAGTGTTATACCACGTTACACCATATCGCAACTTAAAACGCATTTTACGTGAGGGCCTAGTAGTAGGCAAGGGTAAAGCGGTTTTAGGGGCAGGTTGTACAGATCCTTATAGGGGTAAGCGTACGTACTTTACTAAGACTCTCTCGGATGCCTATGTAATGGCTGAGGATATATGCGAGGTAATTAGTCCCTATGATGAGGATACGGGCCGCGTTGTAGTTATATTGAAAGTGGTGTTACCTAAGGGTGTGGAAGTTTATGAAGATTGGCCTTGCATAGATATGGTACCAGCAGTATATGTAAAAGGAAGAATACCTGCAAAAAATATACAGCTTGTTGAGGAGTACGATCCCGGGATTCATTAGGAATAGGAGTATAAGATGGGCAGAGCTTGGTACGAAGTAAGAGTACGCGAAAAGGTTGGTCCAGAAAAGTGGGTGAAGAAAAGTAAGTTTTTCTACGCGCGTGGGCCTTCCGATGCGGCTTCCAAGTACAAAGGTAAGGGTATGGTTATGCACTCTACTAAAGTTGATCGTACCAAGGTTTTAGGTGTTGCAAGTTTCTTTCGTTTGGGAGACGACTTATTACGCGAACTAAAAAATGGAGGAGGTGGTTTAGATGCACAGCCAGTAAGTACGCCAGCACCCAAGCAAAAAAGAAGAATTAGGAGGTTACATGAGCAACGGCAGAAAGAAGCCCCCGATGGGCTTGAATGACGGAGAAGAAGAACCCCAGGATCAAAGTGGTGAATTAGGTTATGCCGGTAGTGCGCCGCCACGCAGGCCGTCAGGACCCGCACCTAAGGGCGGTAGTAGTTTGTTACCTGCAGCTTTCGGAGCTTTTATAGCTTTTGGTTTAGCTGCTGCCATGATCCTAACTTACACAGCTCCTAAAGGAGACATTGTACAGTTTTACGGAGAGTTCGAGGACCTACGCAAGCAAGTAACCGAAGAAGTTATGCCGCAAACGGAAGCCGCTGAGAATTTGTCCGAGCAAGTAGATACAGCTGTAGCAGAGGCGGCTAGCGCTAAAAACGCTTTAGAGGGTTACGTTAAAAAGGGTGAGATACCTACTGATGGTCTCGCCACGCAAAGTCAGCTCGACAACTCTGTGGAAGCTTTGCAAGCGCGTATAGATGCTTTGGAGTTGCTTATAGAGGAAGAGGAGCAAAACGAAGAAGAAGGTAGCGGCGTTTTCGGAGGGGCTACTAGGTGGTCTATTGATTTTGTTTCGGATCCCGAGCTTCCCGGCAACGTGTATCTTCGTATCGATTCCGATAGGATCGAGGAGTCCGGCATCTACGATTTGGAACTTACAGTAGAGAACCATAGTGATACCGATCCTTTCGAGTTGGACTCGTTTTTCGAGTTGTACTTCCTTCCTAGAGACTACGTGCAGGTTGACGAGTACGAGACTTACCTAGACTCAGACCGGGCGCCTTTTATAGGATGGCGTTCAGACTTTGAAACGCGGTTGAGAGATGGTGTAGATGTGACTCGTCGTATTGAGTTCCGTAGCGAAGATAAGTTTACAGATACCATCGAACCCAACGGAAGAGTCTTCTACGACCTAGTGTTCGAGCTTTCCTACCTAAACGAATAAAGAGAGGTAAAAGACCTATGGCCGATTTCCATCATACCATTATATCGTACGAGGACGCTCAAAAGATCTTGCCAGTGTTTAAGTGGTATGCCACTGAAGGACATTGGAGAGACTTAAGAGACGACGCTCGTCGTATTGCTAAGGAGTTAGAGGATGTGCGTCCTATCCGCTATGATTTGGGTGGTAAGCAGATCATACTAAGTGAGAAGCAGATAAAGTTTCTTGAGGACGTTCGCGCGGAGATAGGTAAATAGGTCTAGTATCCTCCCCCTCTTCTATACGGTTCGGACTGAAGTTGCTCACAAGAACCCTTCGCTCCTCGAGCCACTTCAGTTCGGACCCTTCTAGTAACTTTCTGTAGTCCGGAAGCTCTCCCGCAAGGAACTCTACTTTACCCCCGTTCAGCAAGTTTTTGAAGTCTGCTTCGGTTAAAGTAAGGTCACTGTAGCCAGCGCTCCTTTGTAGTAACCTTCCCTTGCTAATAAGTCCGTATAGCTTTTGTCTTACGAAGTACCCTCTCTCAGCTTTGTTTATTAAAACCAACTCTCCAGGACTTTTCCCTGTAGGCAGTCGTGTTGTAGTAAAGATAGAGTCTGTATCTCCATAGAATATGTCTCCGCTTTCCCTTGCTTGTAGTAGCCATTGCAAATGTCTTATTCTAGCTTCCGCTCTAATGCGCATTGCTATAGCGGGCTTGATGTAAGGGGACCTGCCTCTTACGTATTGTAAGGCTTGAAAGTATGTTTCGGTTTTATCTAACGGCATATGTCCTTTGAAGTCTTTAATCGCCGATACATGTTTTACAGATTGCCTCCAACGACTTTGTCCAAACTTCCCACTAACAGATACTCCAAACAATTTCCAAAAGTGTGACAAGGCCGTCCTGCCTCTTAGCCCCGCGACAAACCTTCCAAACTCAGCTAGAATAGGCTCCTCGTCTGCTATTAACTGCCTGCGGATAGTGACATCCACGCCTAACGAAGCTGCAAACCTTAATTCTCGGGTGTCCCACCAGCCCGTGAACTCTCCTACAGGAAAGATTAAACGGCGATTGCGTCTTACTGGCAAAGGTCCTACGTAAAAGTCTTGCGGCACCTTCACGCTTGCTTCAGCTAAGGAGCCCGCTTCCAGGTTTGGTTTAGTCCACACTAACTTACCTACAGGTACTGGTACATCGTAGCAAGAGATGTACATATCTTTAACGTCATATACGTTAATGTTCTCTCCCCTGCGTTTATAGATTTCATTTCTAGCACCATATATCGCTTCCCTGATTTGCTCTTCTACGCCCTCGTTACTTTCTACATCGTTGAGGTTAAAAAAACATTTGCTGAGGGTTTTTGCAGCAGTGGTTGCTAAAGTAATGGAAGGCGTAACACCAAAAGTAGAACCTATCTCTTCGCAAAGCCTTGACATTGCGTTTGAAAGCGACAAGCAGTCGGTTTTTTGGTAAGCTCGAAAAGTTGTAAGCTTATCCCCCATCTCCCAGGGACTTAAGTTTTGAGAATGATCCCATTCCTTCTTAGGTTCTACTCCCAGCATCTCGTTGAGGCGTGACAGGCTCATGGGGGCAAGTAGGTAAGAGTCTTCAAAAGTGATGTTGGGTTCTATCCACTTCAACTTTCCCATGCCTGCTAGTAGTTCTACCTTTTCGTCGTGGTCGCACAAGGCTTTAAGCACAAACTTGTGATCGTATTTGGAGCCACAATGCGCGAAAAGTTTAATGCCCCCGTATTGGCGTAGGAACTGTAAGAATCTCCATACTACATCGTCCCATTGATCTTGCTTTAGGAACTCGTGGTAGCTCTCACCATCAAAGAAGCCTACACTGATAGGAGTGCTCCATCCTATCGCTTCTATGTCCCAGGTAGGTACTGCCATTATTGGTAGACCACCACGAACTTGTCGTCAAGCTGCTTGCTTAAAATGGGTTCTACTTGTTCCCATTTCAATCCACCTGCACCGCAACCGGGTCTTACCATATACTGTTCTTGTATCCCCGCCTGCTCGCGTAGCCTATACAGCCAATCGCAACTTTTTTCGATGAGTTGCAAATCCGCGCGTTCCCACCAATCACGTTTTACGGGAAAGGTTACAAGTTTGATGTTTGAAAAAGCTTGAGGGCGGTTGCCCGTTTCTCTAAGCCTCGCTGCAAGATGTTTTGGCAGCCACGGGTAGCGTTGTCTAGCTTGTAAGGCTACTCCCTTGCCTAAAACCGCTCGACCGAAAGAGGTGACGGTACCGTTTGTAGTAATTGCTATCCACTTACCTTGGTCGTGAAAGTCCCAAATATTTCCTTGTTTTTGTAACATGTTCTAACCTCTTGGTTTGGGTTGACGAATGCTTATAGTAAGCTTCGATACCCTGTATGGCGTTTGTTTACTTACTCTATCTCCATATCTTCTAGCTATGTCAAGAATGTCGTCTACTTTTTGATATAAGAAGACGTTTTGAGGAACTTCATATCCAGGCCCGTAGATCATGATATCCGGTTCATCATGCATATGGGCGGAGAAGGTTACCTCGTCTGGAAGGTCTCTTCCCTTTTTAAGTTTCCCTAATCTAACGTCTAGCTTGGCAAACTTCCATCTGTACTCGTTGTACCTCATAGCTTCTTGATAAGCCAATAAGAGGATTATGTCTGAGTACTTTTGAAAGTTTGCAGGAGTCATTCTTTTTAATGGGTAGATGATATCTATGCCTTCTGCCCATCTCAACGGAGCTTCCACCTGTTTAGGTGTACCCGCGAAACCCATGTTTATTAGTTCACGCCCTGCGGAAGGGTATTTCCCGTGATACGGTTTTTTCTCCAATGCTATCTTACCTCTTTTGCCAAATCATCTATATACTACCTACATCTGTTATGAATTGCTATTGTAGAATCGCCTAAACTAGCTCAAATCTGCGCAAATTAAGTTGTTTTTAATTTATCAACATATCTATCGAGCTCTAGTAAAACAGGCGCTTAAATCAGCTATTTTGCGCTTATAAGTTTATACTATCATACCCTGTTGATACAAGAGTTGCTGTATTTGCGGAGGTTTCCATCCCGCGGGTTTTAGAGACTTACCGTATTGGTCCTTGCCCCCACCAACCTTTTCCATGTTGCTTCGATGTACCTCGTCCCACACAGGTCTTATGTCTATACCATAAGATATGGCGGTGCCTAATGCGACTACAATGAGGTCAGCGATGCCATCGGCTAGCTCTGTTAAGTCATCTTTTAGCATAGCCTCTATGACTTCGTTGAACTCTTCTTGCAACAACCTTATACGTAGTCTTCTGGTGTCACGATCAGGTGTGTGCGGTTTTTCTCCTACGACGTGATCGAATTGTTTGTGAAAGTCTACTATGTCCTGATACCAGTCTTTACTCATTTCTTGCCTACCTCATTTAGCTTTCGTTTTAGCTCTTCGAGCGTCACTTCCTCAACGTCGGAAGTGGCGACTATAGCTATGTTGCAGTCTAGACATAACTTGATAGTGAACCTGCCCGTGACTGACGTGGAGTAGTCAAATGTAAGGGTGTTTAGATGTTTACACTTTCTTTTCGTCACTCTTCCCCCTTTTTCTATGCATGTACTAGCTCTTCTGGTTTTTGGCAAGCCCAATTGATTCCCCATTTTACGTCATACACAAACTCCATCGCGTCATTAGTGAACTTTTTGGCGTTGTCTTCTAGGAAAGCTTTTATCTCAGGTATTACGTCCGGGTCAGGAATCTCTGTTAGGATACTGTCGTGTACAGTAAATAATGGATATATACCCCACCTGTCTCTTGCTTCGTATAAGGCTATTAGGTTAAGAAGGTTGAGGTCGCTTGAGGCTGATTGAATAGGCATGTTGGCGGCTTGTCGCTCCGCTTTACGTCTATTTTCAGGCGTGATAAGAGGGTATCTCCTTCTTCGTCCGAAGTAGGACTCTACGTAACCGTTTTCCTTTAAGCTACGCTTGATCATTCCTACATATTGCTTGTGGTTTGGAATAATCTCGTCCATCACGTCTACCAAACGTCGCGCAGTTTCTTTACCGTACTGTCTTTCAATGGATGCTAGTCCCCTTAAGTATAGGCGGCCGAACACTGTCATTTTTGATGCTACTCTAAGTTCCTTGGCCTTATCGGGGCCGTAAGCGATTGCACCTATGATGAAGTGAGGATCTGTACGTTGTTCCTGAGTAAGTTCAATACCTAGATCTCCATCAAAACCTTCTGTGAGAACTCTTCTAAGATATTCGTCTTGGGCATATACGCAATACCATCTTAGCTCGGCTCCTTTCAGGTCAAAGTCTGCAATGTACTTACTACTAGCAGATACGAACATCTCCTTGGCTCTACCATCTCTTTTGATGTTCATGATAGAAGGGTTTTCACTGCTTAGGCGACCCGTAACAGTACCGAAGAGCTTGATTGTAGGATGTATCATTAGGTTCGAGTCTACACGCTTAGCCAAACCTGTTACATAGTTAGACATGTCGTGTATCATTTCCCTATGCGTAACGATCCTGTCCACGATTTCGTAGGTTTCCCTCAAGTCTTCTAAAAGAGCTTTGTTAGTGGACCTTGCGCCTTTTCCGTCCTTATCCGGTGGAGGAGCGGGTATCTTAAAATCATCATACAATACGCTAGCAACTTCTTTGGAGCTGCTGGGGTTGAAAACTTTACCGGCCATATCCCACAGTTCCCTTTCGTCTTTAGCTATATCTTCACTAAATAGCTTATGTACTTCTAATACCTTGTTGGGGTCTATTTTAACTCCTCTATAGGTAGTCTCTGTATACACCCTTAGCGCTGGCATTAAGATGTTCCAAAATACGTGGTGGTCTCCTATCTCTGCGCTCAATAACTTCCACAGCTGATGTGTATAAGCTACGTCCTTGGCTAGGTAACGCCTACGAACGTTTGTGGGTATAATTTCATAGCTGTCGTTTTTAGGGTTCTTCAGGTACTGCTGTATGTCTGCTTCCCAGTCACCTGCACCAATGTATACCCTTGCGACCTTTTTCAAACCGTGGCTTGCGGTTCTTTCGTCTAAGCAGTAGTGAGCCAACATCCCGTCAAAATATAAGTACGGATGTACGCCTGCTGCTTTAAGAAACCTTGCATCGAAGAATAGGTTCCATCCTATGATATTCTTAGTTGACAGTATTTCTCCAAACTCTGATATTAACTCAGGAGGTACGACATAGGTATGATCTTCTTCGAAGCCTATCCCCATCTCTAAAATACGATCGTGTTGTAAACCCATCGCGGTGAACCCAGTTGTTTCACAGTCCACGGATAAGTAGTCTTGTTGCTGTAAGATAGACTTCACTTCTTGCAGGTTTTGAAGGCTTACTTCAGTCATCCTCACGTCATCTTTTGCTTGATGGTAGTTGTTACGTAAGTATCGAATGCCTGCGCGCATACACTCTAAAAAGTCAAAAGCTTCGTCGGGACGTCTTAAATAGTAAGCGGGGTGCGCAATAGGTACTAACGGCGTTCCAAGATCGCTGAACAGCAACCTTCCTTCATTTTCACGTACTTTGAATTCACGTCCGCAAAACTCTTGCAAAGGCATGTCCCCCAAAGCTAAGATAAGTTTAGGGTTCTTACTAACTATCTCCTCTCGAAGCCTCGCCCTACAACAGTTCTGTGCTTGTCTTATTTCCGCCGTTGTAGCATCTCCAGGGATTGGGCACGACAAACAATTGGTGATGTAGTAGGTATCTTGCTGTAGCTGGTGTAAAGTTTTCCTAAGGTACTTCCCCGAAGGTCCTACCATAGGCATTTTTTGGTGCAGCTCTTCGGTAGCTGGAGCCATTGCTACTATTACTAAGTCAAACTCTCTATCGTCCCGTATAGCTAGTAGCTTACTAGGGTTTTCCGGATGAGGAGCCGTGCCCAATCCAGGGACTTGTGGTATGTCTCCAAATGGACATTCACTACAATTAGGTTCTGCCATTACTTACCTCTCAAAAATTTTGATAGTGCCGCGTTCGTAAACCAGTTCATAAGGTGCGGCGTGCGGTGCCGACCACAACATTCCAGCAACACTGTCTTCAACTGGCGTGTCTTTATGCGACCTTTGGTTTACTGCGTACCACTTCCCTTGTACCAACTCTTGATCCACAACGATATATTTTATGTTTAGTTCTCCGATAGCCTGCTCAGCTTCTTGGAAAGTAGTACTAGCGAAAAACTCCGCAGGGACAATACCAGCTTGTGTAGGTGATGTAAGCGGGACTCTTTCTCCTATGCGTATAATCCAATTACCGTAGTCCCACCAACTTAAAATTCCGTAAGATGGTTTTTCTTGTAAAGATGTTTGGTAATAGGCTTGTGGCGTTTGGAAAGGTTCGGGAGTGTTCTCTTTTAACCATGATGACGCTACGTACCAATCTGCGTTAATGTTATTGGAGATGTGTGCTAGTCGGTAGGTGTTGGTAAAACTAACTCCCACCGCAAATACTAAGATTACCGTCAACACCGCCGCGCGAGCTTCTTTGTTAACCCACTTTAAGCAGTATAGAATGAAGAACGCGGATAAGGTACTTATAGGTACAATGGTGTAGTAACCCCAACGACGTTGCCCAACGTTGGCTACTAACATTGTGATGGCCCAAATCCAAAATAGGGCGGTATGCCTGTCCTTCTTAGCAAACCATAAGCCTCCTGGCAGGAATATAACTGCTAACCCGAACGTTGCCAGTAACGTTCCTACGTCGGGTGGACTGGCTTCTCCTATGTAAGTATCGCCGCCCCAAAACATTGTAGACAAAAGTAGTAACTCGTACCTGAAGGTCATGGTAGTCAAAACTATCGCAATAGGAGTCACTGCTGTGAGAGCGAACAGCAACATGGATTTGTCTTTTATTAGCTTGGTAAGCAGCCACAAAACTAACGGAGCTACTGCCAACGCCGAAGTTAAAGCCTTGGGTATAGGGCTTGTCAATCCTAGCGTAAAGGGGAAAGCTACGATCCCAGGTATACTGAACAACTTTACCAAAAAGAACTGATCTTCATCTGCCTTAAGTCTTCTTAAGAACTCGTACCAAAGCCAGGCAAGTAAGATAAGTATGAACAAGGCGGTACCAGCCCAAGTGAGATGGTATAACCCTAAGACAATTCCTGTTAAAAACATCCACCTGTATTTGCCGGATTTTAGAGACTCAATAAACAATAATATACAAGACGTCGCTAGCAAGGTCTCTAGTACGTGGTGGTCGAAGAACCCTAACATTGAACGGTGAAACAGTTCTCCAGGAAGTATCGCTACAAATAGTGCGGCTATTACACCTACCCAACCATTGAAAAGTACTCTGCCTAAAAAGTACGTCAATCCCACTATACATACTAGTAGTATGGGCGGAACAAAAGATATGGCGGTCTCGCCACCTATACTTCCTACAGCATATCCTATCCACGTGAGTAGCGGTGGGTAGCCGTTTGCAGCCCCGTCAGGAAACTTTGCGAACATATCCCACTCAATTTGATGGGGAAAGTTCGCGGACATCGCATCTACTAAACGCATATGATACCAAGAGTCTACGCCCCTAAACCAAACTAAGTCCTGTACGAAGATCTTGTCCAGCTGTCCTGCTACCCTTAACAAGAACGTTAAGATTCCTATTCCTAGCAAACACAGGTATTGAGGCTTGAAGTTTGTTTTAACTTCTTGTACCTTACGCTTAGTCAAAGCTCACCCGCTTTTTCCAGGTCTTTTTTGTTGTTGATGTTTATGTACTGTCCATTAAATGGTACGGCTTTCAACGGTAAACCGCCTTCTACCATACTTTGCAATACGTCAGTAATCTCTACCTCGTTTCTTAGAGGAGAAGGTTTTGCGTTTTGAATATATCGAAATACGTCTTGGTCGAAGAAGTACACACCCATTCCACATAACAACCCTTCCGCGCGTTTAGGTTTTTCCCAAAGACGTGTTATGCGGTTGAAACCATCTACCTCAAAACCGTAACCGGCTTTAATACTAGCTATGTCCGCCTGTTTCCAATATCCTACGCCGCTTTTGATGTGTCCGGTGAGATGCGTTTCCCACTCGCCTTTGCATACGCAATCCCCCAGCACTACTACGAACTTATCTCCGACCCAATCTTGTGCAGGGAGTATAGCATCTGCGATACCCTTAGGTTGCGTTTGCTGTACTACAATAAAAGGGAGTGTTTCAAAAGTTTGCAGTACTTCGTAGAAGTGTTCAGTCCACTGAGGGTTGGCTACTATTACAAAACCATCTACACAACTTCTCCAACCTTCCATCACTGTTTGTAGTACGGTTTTGTTGTTTATTTGTACCAGAGGTTTGGGTACATTTGCTCCTAAACGTCTTCCCGCTCCTGCACACAACACTACACACTTCATTTCGGCTCCTTATTAAATAAGTGCTTCTCTTGTATGATCCACTGTAGCAGTTCCACCAGTCCGGACTCGGGTAGAGTAACGGGCCGCCAATCAAAGCTTTGAAGGGCTTTATCGTAGCTACCAACAAACCACCATAAGTCTCCTTGTCTGGCAGGGTGTAAGGTTGTAGGGATGTTACACTCCAAGTACTCCTCGTAAAACTTCAGTACGTCGTGGATGGATATAGAGTTTTCGTCACCACTACAAATATTGTACGTGCCTTTAGGGCAACCGTTCTCAAACCACTTGAAGAAGGCTTCTGCGGCATCACGTACGTATAAGATATCCCTTACTTGCTTGTCGGTACCGAAAACTTTAATGGGTTGGTTGGTGATAGCTTTAATAGCGAAGTTGGCTACCCACCCGTGATCCTCACTTCCAAATTGTCTAGGACCGTAAATACCCGTAAGTCTAAAGTTCACTGCAGGAAGATCATATGATTGTGCGAACGACTCCACGTATAATTCACCCGCTCTTTTAGATACGTGTAAAGGTGTTAAGGTACCCTTTAACAAAGGATGCGTTTCAGGTATTTCGTCGTATTGTAAGTGAAGTAGTTTAGTAGACCTTTCGGTGAGGTGGCGGTTTATTTCGTTACCGTATACGTGTATGGAAGAACAGTTAGCTACTGGTACGTTAAACCACTTCGCAGCGTGCAAAACATTGAAGGTACCTAATACGTTTGTTTGCAGGTCTAACCGCGGTTCGTCGAGCGCTATCGTCATCGCAGGTTGAGCAGCACAATGTGCTATGAAGTCCGGACGCTCGTTTCCGATTGCTCGGAAGATTTCCTCTTTGCAGGATACATCTTCTGGTATAACTTTTATACCCTCTTGCGCGAACAGGTGTAGGTTGTATCGGCGTACCTGCTCTACGTCGTACGTAGTTCGACTATACTCGAACTTGGTAAGATTGTCAAACGCTACCGCTTCCCATCCAAGTTCTAAGGCTCGTGTACAAATATGTGAGCCAAGAAACCCACATCCCCCAGTAACTAAAACTTTCATTCATCCTCCTTTATTATAACTGAGTTGAGTCAATTAGTAACTAGTCTATAGAACTTTTTTCATCTTTCAGCAGCTTCTCAATATCCCTTAACAACCTCATTTGCTCGCTATCGTGGGCATGCATTTGTCTATTCCTAAAAGTCCAAATGGAGGGTAGTACCAACACATACACAAACGCCATCATCCCCAACGCCAGTAAACAAAAGAAACCTAAGAAGTAGTAAACTTTCATCCAAGGAAAAATTACAAGCAGATGAGGTCTTAAGGTTTCGTACAATACGATTGTTACCGAAATAAAGTTTATGGCCCCTAGCATAGGTAACATCGTATACAAGGAGTCAATCAAAGCCCCTAACCAAGGGACGTTTCTTTGCTGCCACCACTTCAACTTCATTTACTAATCCCTTTTACCTTTAAGTTGAGCAGGATTAGAGAACCGAAAGTTTCGGGCAACGTGAACAATATTCCCACTACAACCCCTATAAATAAGTACCACGGCTCGTTAGTAAAGTGGTAAGTTAAGGGCCCGACAACAAACATAGAAAAAACCGCTTCTCCGACTGTAGGATGAGGATAGGTGTGGTATTTGTTTACGAAGCGTTTATATGCCGCTGCAAAAAGGGAAGTAGGTTCTTCGTTATTTATCATCCACACGTCTCGCTCTCCTATTTGAACTTTTATACGGTATATGGCGGAGGAAAATCTCATGACTAGGTAATGAAAGCTCATCCACACCAACAGTAGTACCGTGAGTAGTACGTTTGCGGCGCCTACAGCTAAGCCGATCGTTACACACGTACAAACTAATCCGTCTAAGACAAAGTCTTGCATACCTCGTACAGTATCGTCTACTTCTAACATTCGATTTATTCGACCGTCGATACTATCTGTTAGCAGGAAAGCTAGATACAGTATCGCACCTAATCCTAAGCGCTGGTAACCGAAAGCGGTCGCAGCGCACAAACCTATTAAAAAGGTGGTCAAGGTGGCGAAGGTGGGCGACAAACCTAACTTTATAGCCAAAAAGGCGAGAGGTGTTGCTAGGTGGTCTAAAACAAGCTTGCGTATCCATATGTCACGAGGTTTTCTCGCGAGGCGTTTGGCTTGTTGGTAGTTCATATCTTCCTACTCCTCCCACATCGGAGTTGTTAGAACGTAAGAATCGCCAGTTTGGAAGACGATGTCATTTTCGAAATCTAGCTGCCATTCTTCGAAGGTGTACTGCTTTCGCAACCCTATTCCGTTCCACGAAGTAAAAGCTCCATCTTGCGTGTTCCGGCTACGCACGAAGATATAACCCTCTGGTACCGGGCGTGGAGATTTGGGTATCTCAGATATGTAGTCGCGTTGTGGCCCCATTGGTCCCAACCTTTCGGAGAATAGCTGTGCACCATAAACATCTGCAACTACGGGAAAAAGGTCATTGTCTATTACATAGTCTCTAGCAATGTAGTCCTCGGGAGTGGTAGTTGTACCCAAATCTATGCGATGGCCACTTAAACTATAGTTATATGGGACGGTAAAGGTTTCGTTATTAGGTACTTTTATTAGTTCGAAAGCTAGCCCAGACGTGAATACGAAGAAGATGAGGCAAAGGGCTGTTAGTCCTTTTAGATTTCCCGTAACGAACGGCGCTACCATTAAGGTAAGTCCCACCAAGTGAGCTATTCTTGTGATGTTGAGGGTGTTCGAAAATCCGGGAACGGTGCAAAGCAGCACTACTACTAAAGAACCCGTGCCTAGCAACCAAAAGTTGGGTACTTTACGTAGGTGCCACAAACCCTTAAAAGCTAGCAATATAATTATCCACGCGAAAAGGATGAATACAAAGGTTAGCGACGAGGACAACTTATAACCAAAAAGGCTTCGAACCGTAGGTTCGTACATTTTAAGGGATACAGTCGTGTCTGTCTTTTTATTCTCCGCTTCTACTTGCGTTGTACCTTCCGGGGCGGGCTCAAGGAGAAGATCAGGATTGGTTACTTGTAAACTAACGGGCGCCCAATGGTTGTAAAGGTGGAACACCTTTCTAGCTACAGCTCCGTCTTGTGCTGTGGGAAAATAAATTGTACTAACTAGCAACATTGCAGCAGTAAAGACTACTAAAGGTTTGGTTGTGTACATCTTTCGTACTAGGGCAACGACGACTCCGGGAAGCAAAATAACCGCTGCTATAATAGTTACGGAGTAATGTGTTAAAGGTATAAGAACCCCTAATACTGCCAGTATCACATATTTATATTTGCTGTGTTTGAGTAGTAGTATACCGAACCCTAGAACTAACCAAGCTTCCGCTAGCATTTGTCGTGGAATGGTGGGAATCTCTAAAAAGAAAGGACTGAAGGCTATTACAAGGAAACTGCCTAAAAGGGCTCGTTTTGGAGTTGTCCACTGCTTATAAACCGAATATAAAACGCACGGCACGGTTGCGAAAATTGCTGGATAAACGAGTTTGTAGGCCCACATGTTAGGGGGCGTCACGTATGCAAATATGTTTGTGCCTTGTGGGGTGTTTATTAGCGGTTGCCACACGTCCGCACCATGACGCAACAAAACAAAGTAGTACTCCAAATGTACGTCTGAGCCCACTAAGTACGGGCCCGCGAGAGTAGTGGTATAGATCATGCTTAGTGCAGTAGCGTAGATTATGTGTAGATGGTACTCTTCTGGTATCTTGCCTGACATCGCCAAATAGATAGCAACACAAATCGAGACTATGGTAAGGATTGCTACGGCCATCACAGGCCAGATTCTCCCCACTGACATAGGCAGTATTCACAAAACTCGAAAGGCTCCAAAGGCTCTATCATCGGAAGGCCCTTCAGGTTTGTTAATTGGTCGATGCTCATAGTTCTTCCCGTAGGTTGACGGGTGCTACGGAGATGACGGCGAAGGCTTTTGTACGTAGGGTTTGTCCAAACTTCTTTTAACGTATCTTCAGCGATGTTACCCATCCTATAATCTAAATACGGTGTGGGAAATTCCTTCCCATTGTACACTTCAGAACGACGGAGATTTGCCATGTAGGTGCACGCGTACACGTCCTTATTTAACAGCACAAAGGGACTAATGAAAGGGTCATAACAAGGACTGAATGTTGGAGTGTCGGTACAGGTGCCTGTTACATGTAAGTTGGCTTGCTTCGCGAGCTGGCGAAACTTTTGTATGGCTTGTATGTGAGGCTCGATTTTGGGGGGATTACCGAATCCAAGTCTTTCGGATTGCATTTTCATGTAGTGTATACCCGTAGCTCCAACTTGTGTTGCTAAGCGTACGTACTGCGGAAGTTGTTCCACTACTTCGTCAGAAAATAATACTACGTTCATATACAATTGTATACCTGACTCTCCTATCAGCTTACAGTTATGTAGCACCTGCTCGAAGTTTGCGCCCAGTTTAACTTTCTCATAGGTGTGCTTATCAGCTCCATCAAAAGATATATGGATACGCGTCATACCGTGTTTTTGCAGAAACTCGACCCACTTTTCGTTTAATAAAGTGCCGTTACAGGTCATCATAGTACGTGCGTTATTGAAGTGACAAAGCCGTACTAAACCTTCGAAGTTGGGATTACACATTGGCTCTCCATCCCCTTCAAACCTGACCGCGCGGATCGGGCACGAGGATAGAATATCTTGCAAAGCTGTGGGCGTAAGATGTGTTTCTCCCGGCTCGGAAGAGATGCTTGCGGAGTAGTTGCGTCGACAACCAGGACACCTCAGATTGCATGATTTGGTAGTTTCTACTTCTACGACTCTAGGTAGTAAGTCGTGTCGCAAAGCTGCCCATTTGTAGGTTTGTATCCCTAGTTGTTGTAAATGTTTGTTCAACCTTGCCTCCGAAGAATAAGTATATCTTGAAACGAAAGCCCGTCTACGCAACCTGACCACTGCCCTTTGTGAACAGTGGCGTTCAATCCCAGTCCGTGTAAAGCCTCTAGCAGCTCGTCTTGTTCGTAAGCTACCGCTAAACGAGGTTTAGACTTTCGAACGTGCCACGTGGTACCGATTTTATGATTGAAGTGGTAATGGTTGTATGATTGTAGCTCGCGTTGCTCGTCATTTAGCAAAAAGAAAGTAGCTAAGCAGGCGCCGTCAGGTTTAAGGAAGACCTTCATCTGCGAAAGGTAATTTAAGGTCTCCTCTAAAAACATGTGGGTGAAAATCGACTTGAAAAGTACGATGTCGTAAAGGTTGGAAGGTAAGCCGAACTCGTAATCCCTTGCGTACTTACTGCCTTGAGGATTTAGCTCCTCGTCATACACATCTATGTGAAAGTAGTAGCCCTTTAAGTGGTCGTTGCACCACTGCACGAAAGGAAGATGCACATCGAGTCCTGCATAACGATTAACATCGCACAAAGCGTACTGACCCGTGAAACTTTGTGCTGTACTACCGCACCCACAACCTATGTCTAAGATGTTGCACGGGGGTTTCAATCCGCACAGCAGCTTTAGGTAAGCTACATATTCAGCACTAGCTCCTTCAAAGGTGCTAATGGAGCCTACCTTTTGACGTAAAGACAAGGGCGGAACGTTTTTATGTAGTAGTTTGTTGTAAGCACCATCTAAGGGTTCTACGCACTTCAACGCAAGGTGCCTACCCTTGCGCGCGGCTTTGTAAAAGCTTTCGTTCACGAGCAAGCCATTCCCCATCTAGCCAAACAATACTTACAATGTTCGAACCTACCAGCTTCAGGATCGGTAGAGGCAAGTTTAGTAAGTCGCAACAAGCTGTCACGTTCCATGACCGTGCCTCTAGGAAGCTCTGAATCTTTGTACACCTGTCTTAACTCCCGGTAAGCAGGGCCATACCAAACCTCTCTAAAACCTTCCTTGAACATATTTCCCATGTTATAGGTATCCTCAGGGATCTCGTACTCGTAACCCATGTACCAAACTTTTCCTCTACCCAAGGAATAGCAACATGCGAACAGGTCCCCTTCGATTGTAATCTCTGGACGTATGAACGGAAAGCTGAAACGCCTCCAGGTGGGATTCAAACCCAAAGGGAAAATCCACTTTACACCCAACTGCTTACATAACCTTGCACTCTCGTTGAAAATGTTTTGGTTGGTGGAGTTGTTTTCGGGACGAACTTTAGTGTCGTCGCCGTACGTACAAATAGGCATTAAGAACGTAACTTCTTTTGCTCCTACTTGTTTTGCTAATTTTACTATCTCTGGCATCTCGGCAATGTTTTGCTGCGTTATGACAGTGTTTATGCATAAGGGAATGCTACTACTACCCAGTAGCTTTAAGTTGTGCAAAGTTTGTTCCCACTCCGCCCCAACTCTCATAGCTTCGTAAAGTTTCTTTTGCGCAGCGTCGACGGACGAGTGCACCCTATACACCTTGTTATTTTCCCAATGCCTGATGGTCTCGGGATTTACTAGCGTAGTGTTGCTGGTTACGACGGTGTGAATGTCTTGTTTAGCCGCGTACTCGATTATGTCGTTAGTTTCCGGGTTCATGAGAGGCTCGCCGTCACCCATAAAGTTGAGAGTTGCGAGTGTAGGAATTTGTTGATGTATCTCTCGGAACCTTTGCAAGGTGCAAAAAGGTTCTTCTGCACGGCTTTGCGCTAATGAGGAGTCGGCTCTTCTCATACAAGCGGGACAGCTAAGATTGCATACCCTTGATACTTCTAGGTCTATCATCCTGGGCATAAAGGTGCGTTGTCTAATCGCCCACTCTCCCAAGTGTTGTGCCCATCCTTGTGTTTCAGGTATCTTTTTCCAGTTCATTAGTCAAACCATTCTCCCCATGTCGTTTTGCAATCTTTGCACTCCTTCCAACCCACATGTCCTCGCGTTACACGACATATGTTGTGAGAAGAGCACGAGGGGCATTTTACATTCTTTTGAGCTTCTAATGCGTCCCTGAGTATTTTAGCTAACAGCTTGTCGCTTTGTGCGCTCAAAATATCTCCTTATACTAGTTGTAGTTGTTCCTTTGCAACTTGCGGCGCTTTTACAGGTTTTTCACTAACGTCTACTACGGCTTCTATGCCTAGTACTTCCACTCCTATTATGCTACCGTTACTGTCAAAGTCTATAAATACTCTACCGTTCGCGAACTCCATTGTCAGTTCCACTTCCTCGTGTCTGAGGTAAGCATATAAAGCTTGAGCCTCAGGATCGTATGTTGCTTTTGGCACTAAGTAAACCCCCTAATTGCTGTACTACTTGTGAGCAGTATTTATCCCAAGTAAGTTCGGTTTCGATAACGACACGTAGCTGTACGTCATAGGTACCCTTAATAGTCGTGCATATTTGCGCTGCGTGTTTGGGGGAAGACGCTACGTTATCGAACAACTGACTTTCCTGAAATTCGGGTATAGTAATAACTGGCAGCTTGGCGCAGGTGGCTTCTAAAGGCGCTAGCCATCCTCCCTGACCTGTCACTGGATGCAGCAGTACGTCATAGTTGTTGTAAGCCCTTCTTACGTATTCTCGATTTCGCTGCCCTAAAAAGTGTACTCTACTTTCCAAATCCCAATCGGCGATATAGCGCTGTAACTTCTTTAAGTAGCTTTTGTCGGAAGCGTCGCCTATGAGGGTTAGTGATGCGTCGGAGGCTTGCCCGTCAGGCATGTGGTCCAGCAGTTGACTTAGTACTTGCAAACTCCACAACTGGTTTTTTAGTGGAGTGACAGTACCTACTTGTAGTAAGTTTAGGAAATGTCTGGGAGTTGTTATAGGTTCATATACTTTTTCCGACCACCACTCAAAGTCTATACCGTAAGATATGATAGTTGGAGTAATACCGTACAAGCGTTGGAAGCGTGCTTGGTCATAAGTGGTAGCTACAACCATATCAACAAAAGGATGACTAACCCACCACTTGTTAAACTTCTCCAAAGGTTTTCTCCACCATTTGCTAAACAACTCTGGGGGTTCATTGACGTACCACAACAAAGGTTTTTTACGGGGAAAAGACGTCAGCGACGCGGGAAAATTGAAGGCGATGATCGCGTCACTCCCCAAAGCATTAACTCTTTCCCACATTCCTAAGTAGGTGTTTACAGTTGAGTACTTGCCTTCGAGATCAATTAACATTTCGTAGGGAGGATCTTTGAGAACCAACTCGTAACAGTAGTTATGCTTGTGTAACCAATTGTCCAAGCGTACAACAACCTCTTCTGCCCCTCCATAAAAGTGTTGACATGGATGTACGACTACTATCTTCAAAAAGCCCCCTCTGCTACTAGAACACTGCTGCCTCGACTTTTACGATTAGAATCTGCGTCTATGATTGTGATGGAGTCGCTGGGGATAGTTCTTGTGATATACTTATGTCCCGGCAAGTCGGTGTATACTTTGATGTTGGACGGAACACAAATCTTTAGTAACGCCAAGTTCTCTTGGTAGTCTTCAGGGTCAACTGCCCTTAAACAGTCTTGCCTGCAATCGAATACAAATCTGCGTTGCCCACCTACCGTTTTTAAGCCGGAGCTTTTTATGTGCCGCAACTCGCTTTCGGGTACAACAGTGTAAACTAAGGTCAACTCAATCACTCTCCTTTATAAATACCGCCATTGCTCGCACGTAGTACGTGCTATGTCCGTAACGGTTCTTCCTTTGGTACATTTTTGGGATTGCAAGTCGCAAAACTTACACCAGTTACAGGTATGAGGTCCTGGATAGGTCTTAAACGGCCTTACCATCATCTCCCTGACTTCCTTTAGAGGCGGTTTTTGTTGGAACCTTGCCGCCAAATGTTCCCATTCGTCTTTGGTAAGGAATCTTTCGGCTGTAGCGGGCGCGTCCACAATGGCTATGCAAGTGCCCGTATCTTCAAGATCCAATACCGGAAAGTACTTAAACATCACCCTTCCACACTCCATACTTTTTTACTCTGCTGAGAGTGTTGAAAGCTCTACAACCTACACACACTTCTGGTACCGGCGCGTGCGGGTCTACCACCTTTTTACGGAACTGCTTGTAATGCGGTGTATTCCAGATTTCTTTGAGTGTAGATTGGTGTATGTTTCCAAAAGCTAAACGCTCTAAGTTAGGTCGATCGTTGCTCATTAAAACAGCACAACAAGGTACCACGTGACCTGTTATCATTATGTAAGGCTCGCTCCAAAACGTGCAAAAGTCTACAGGCGCTTTGTTTTCTTCTATATGCGTTATATGAGACCAGTAGTTTGTGAACCCGTACAACTTGCTTCGCCTGTCTGTAATGGCAACGATCTCTTTAGGTATCTCTACCGCCAAACCTTTTGTTTGCTCGAACTCTAGTAGGGCGACGATGTTGATGGAAGGGTCATCTCCGTAATCTCGTACATCATCTACTAATGAGGACAGGAATTCGGGTATTCGCGTAACTTCGTGTACGTTGTGTTTAAGAAAACAGAACCTAAAGCAAATCTCGGGAAGTGGGCTATTTAATTGCTTTTTAGCTGCGACTAACTTTTGTATGTTGGATTTTACCGCTTCAAAGTTCGAACCTACTCGGATCTTTTCGTAGGTGTCCTTCGTAACACCGTCAAAAGACCAGTAAATGCGGTCGACACCCGACTCTACTAAAAAGCGTATTTCGTTATCACTTATGCGGTAAAAGTCGTGACTAAAGTCTACGTAGATGCCCTTGGCCTTACAGTACAACACCATTTTAAGGAAATCAGGGTCTAAGAAGGGGCTACCTTCCCCTGTAAGGTTAATCCACTTTAAGTTAGGTATCGCGTCAACTATCTTGCGGAAGTCGTTGAATTGTAAGTGTTGGTTCAAGTACGACTTATCCGGCCAGTAGGTATGCTCACACATGATGCACCGCAAGTAGCAAGCCGTAGTTACTTCAACTTCTATGTCCCACAAAAAAGGCGCCTTACCCGTAAGCTTCCATACGGGGTCAAGTACGCCTCGTCCGCAATCTTCGCCTCGTACGAAATAGGTTACGAACAAGTGGTTTTTGAGGGATTGATACTCTCCCTTTTTAAGCAGGTATTTGAGTGTCCTGCGGTGCTTCCACAATAATTGTGTAGCAGAAAAAGGCCTGTAGGCTACGTTTGCAACAACATCGAGATTTTCTTTGAAAGTCACTCATCCTCCAATCCATGTCTAGTAAGGTAATTGTTTACGTACTTGACAGCGCGTCGCAAGCTTTGCGGAGGTATGCCCATCTCAGGTTGAAGTTCTTCAAGCGCCTCACGTACTTCGCGCCACTCCACGCCATCCCTAAGTACCATTGTCACGGCGTTGTCAATCAGGGCATCAGTCCAACTATCTCCAGTATGTATACATGCTTGTAGCTCTCTCTTCATCGCCTGTTTTGAAGTTATTGCCTCAGAGGCTTTAGAGAAGCTTGATAAGTGTTTGTGGTACAGGTGCGCCAACTCATGTCTTAAAGCACTCTTTGCTCTGGGCTTAGACATGCCTTCGGGTATAGATATGACATATTTGCCGGGCGCAACAACTTCAACTCGCGGGTCAGAAGTTCTCTCGCCGATTATTACTTTAGGAATTTTACCTGTATAGCCGACTTTCTTAGCTTCCTGCTGAACTAACTCTTTAGGAATTTCTTTGTAGCCGCCGTATGTGGTTATGTCGTGCCCGAAGTACTCACGTGACAGCAACTTGTCTACTGAGGTACCGGAAGGTATGGCATCCCAATCTTCCCCAAGTTCTTCGAAGTATTCTTTCCAAGCTTGTTGCTGCCTAGACGTTAGGTCTCTTTTCTTCAACCTTACTTACCCCTTCTCAAAATTGACTCGTAAACTCTTTCGTAAGCGTCTACGGTCCTTTCCCAGTCGTGATTCTCCTTAGCCCACAAATAGTTTGCCTTAGTATCCACCGTTTCTACTAAGTCGTACAAAGACTCCTTAGTTTGTAGTACTCCGTTGAGGTCGGGGGCTAAAGCGCATCCGATTATGACCTCGAACGGTAGAACCGCATCGGTCATTACTACTACAGGTCGGCCGCAAGCCATTGCTTCAACAATGGGAAGTCCATAACCTTCAATCCACGTAGGGAATACTAGTACATCAATGGAGTTGTAGAAGTCTACTAGTTGATTGTCGGGTATTATATCTAAAAACTCTATTCTAGGATCGCCCCCTGCAAGCCTTTTTAATCGAGGAGCTTCAGGCCCTATTCCCGCTATTTTAACGTGCCAGTTTTCCTTACTTTCCGTAACTGCTAAGATTAGCAATTCTACCCTTTTTCTACGGTCTAACTGCCCTAAGTAACCCAAACGTAAGTAGTTGTTATCCACGGGCTCTTTAATATCTAAGTTGGGAAGGATGCCTGACCTTATTGTACAAATAGAAGAGGGGCTTACATTCAAGCATGAGGAGACCTCAAGGCTAGTTTTGTCGCTTACGGCTACGATACTCTTACTTTTCGCAGCACGTTTTGCGGCGTATTTGAAATAGGCTACACCCAGATCATGTTTCAGCCCTTTCTCTCCTAAGCCGCTTCCTAACCTTTTGGGATGTGTAATTTGAAACAAGTCGTGGAAGGTCACTACACTTTTGTCTCGCGGGAGCCACATGGCTTCCATAGGAGTTAATGCGTGGTATACTTGGGCATCTTTTGGCATCTTCTTGCGTATCTCGTAAAAGGTGTACCAAAAATAAGAGTATAAGGACATACTCTCTGCACTAATGCAAACTACTTCGTGACCCCTTTTTTGCAGGCGGTCGCGTATTTCAATAGATACGCGTCCCAAACCAGCGTTGCGAAGATCGAAACACTTTGTTAGTAAGCAGATCCTCATCTACCAATCCTCGCGAGGGACAATGGTACGTGGCTTTCGAAACCCAGCCTTGTGAAAGATAGTGTTTGAGGGAGCATCTCTTAATATAACAGGTTTGACGTCTTCGTATTTACCTTCGTACTCGGGTATGGGCTGACCCTTGCTGTCAAAAGCTCGTACCATACCGTTCTGCCACAAATGTACTATTGCGATAGTTCTTGCCATGCCGCCTCCTTAGTCTAAGTAGTATCTTTTCCAGTGGAGCTTGCGATAGTCACGCAACCACAACACTAACAAGGTTATAATCATAACAGCTAAAACAATTATTACGTAATAGTACCACTGAAACGAGTCTGAAGACGGAGGAGGCGAAGGTTCTTCCACTTCCTTCAGATCTTCTGGGGCCTGTTCGGATTGTTGCTTGTCTTGCAAGTAGTCCAAATACCATTGTTGGAGGTGGATTACTTGCGGAGGCTTAACTTCAGACTCCTCAAAAACGGAGAAAGGGTCTCTACCATAACTTTCCGGAGGACACCCGTACGGACCTGAGTCCCACGAGTACTGCCTTTTAGGGTCTGGCTGTTCCTGCTCTTCTTCTACGACTTTTACCCGCAAACTTACGTCGTCCTCTCCTTCACAGTCTGCTAGTAAAGGTTGAGGTAGCAAAAGTAGTAACAGGAACGGAAAAACCCACTTAACCATTTATCTCCCCCGGGGCGCAAGCTTTATGAAGGTAAGGACCGCTAACACCAGTACCATGAAACCTATGATAATGTAATATAGTTCAGTTACGTGTCCCTCGAAGTCAAGAGGACCGTAAGGCGCTGCACCCTTCACTGTTAAAGGTATTTGTATTCCTACACCCACAGCAGCACCCGTCATAGGCTTCAACCTTAGAAACCCTTCATGAACTCCGCTAGCAACTACTTTTATGTCTAAAGTGATAGTACGGTTGTTCTCGTCAAGCGTTACATACGTAGGACTGTACTGTAGTACCGTTGAAGGAATGTCTTTTAAGGTTATGCGAACATCTCCTACGTATCCTGAGGTTTCTGTAAGGGTGATGGAACTGTCACCTTCCTCGATAACAACATTGGTAGGGGTTATGCCAAACTGACTAGCGCTTACGGGTTCACATAAAGCAAGTAAAGCCGCTAAACCTATAATGAACCACGCTATAATCTTTTCCAACAACATTTTTGCCTCCGAGGGGGATGAACCCCCTCAAATGTTTATACAGGCGTAACCCAGAAGGTTAAGGTACCTGTTTCCGTTCCGGGCGGTGTAGCTACGGGAACTCCCAAACGCGCATCTACGTCAAAGGAACCTGCAACTGCAACACCTTCGCTCCACATGTTAAGGAAAGCCCATCCGCCGCCAGAGTCGAACTCCAGGTTTCCGTTAAAAAGATCTGTAGCACTAGCTTCAACAGTCACGTCGACATCTCCACAATTACTTACTGTCAACGCGTTACCTATCTCCACTTCTGTACCGGGCTGTACGCTTCCAAAGTCTAAAGAGCTTGGCGTAACGTCTATACATACGCAATGTGCATCTTGCACTTCTACGGTAAGGTCTACCTCGTCGTTACCTGAGCAAGGTTCAGTAACGAACTGTACCCAATCAAAGGCTACTTGCCCGTAGGTGTCGAAGTATTCCCACTGTACTCCTGTAGCGCAAAACTCCACCACGTGCTGCATTTGGTTAGGAAGCCCGAAAACTGTTAAGTCCACAGTTTCGTCAACCCACGTCTCTGCAGGATCGCTAGGATCAGGGTCGTTGTAAGTGAAGACAGTTACACCATCCACCTTCACTTCGTAAGAGTCGTCGCCGATGCCTTCTAAAGCTGACCATGAAAGTTCCAGCGGATTCGCGCACTCGCAACATTGGAAGGTGATGTCAGCGCAAGGATCTTCGGTAGTTTCCCATACTACGCGACAATCGTCTACGCCTCCATAGTTACCTCCAGAGTTTGCCGGCTCGATCGGGCCCCACCCGTTCATCACAACAGAGCTTTCGCTAGTGGTATTCCCAATGTCTACGTCCCATGTCCCGGGACAAGACGTGTCCGCCGTTGCCATGGTTGGTACTAAAAGTACCGCAACGACTGCTAGGGCTGCAATAAGTTTGTGCATGTAAAACCTCCTCCTTTTCATACTTTCGTGTAATTAACCCCCTACACGTAATCTACCATATTATACATGAGTGTAGCAAGTTTTTTCAATAGTGTATAGAAAGTCATTCATAAATGTTTGTAAGTCTCCCGTCCGGCAAATAGCGTTCCCGAGAGGGTTTTGCACCTAGAAATACGGATCTTAAGGACGGATCCGATAGCAATAGTTCGATTGTAGGAAGCCCGTATTGAGCATATACTGCGCCCATACAATACAACATTTGTTCCTGGTGACGTGTCTTATTAAACCAGACACGCCTTACATCGTTATAGTAATCGCGCCTCATAACTTCTCCAATAACTCCTGCAACTGGAAACCATCCATACTAATGCATATTTGGTGATCGCGGGAGCCCCACATTATACCTTCGGTATGCAGATACTTTAGCAAATGATCTGCGCAACAATAGTAAAGGTCGTACATCTCGTCCCCGTGCAAGTAGCACTGCATGGAGAGACCTTCGTGTTCAAAAGGGAGGAGACACCAATCACAAGTTGTCACGCTGATTTCTCGTTGTAGTATCGTCTTGCCCATGTCTCCTCTTTCCTCGTTTGCACAAAATGTAGACGTCTGTTTCTGGTTTGATGAAAGTAGTATGATATTAGCGAGTTTAGTTGAGGAGAGGGTCTCCTGTTAAAGAAACCCGCAACAGGGTCATACATTTCAATAAACGTATTTACTAACTCACTTATGCTGGGCTCGTTGGTTCTACTCTCTTCCATAATGGTGACCTCTTAAAAGATTTTCTACAACTTGGGACTCGGGGACGTTCTCTTGTTCTGCCGTTTTTGCGATGAAGTCTTTTATTACCAGCTCAGCGGCAAACTCGAAATCTCCCTTTTCCATGTTAGTTAGATCTTCTCCCATCTTGCCCTCCTAATATTCGTACTACCACTTCCACACTACTAAAGGTGAGTATATCAGCACTGTTAGTGTGACGGTAGCTACAACGCCTAAAACCAATTTAGGGTATAATCCTGTAATACGTGAAGCCAAATAGCAAATGACAATGCAAGCCAAAATGAAAATGGGTGTATGGAAGATCCTTCCGTGAGTAAGGTTGGGAGCCACGGTTTTCCATAACAACATCGAGAAAAAGTGGTCCAGGTCAACCAATACACTAGCAAACCCACACAACCCGAAGATAAGAAGTGCAGTAGCGGCTTCCATATAAAATTCGTCCAACCTTCCTTAAGAATTATTTGTAGTATTTCACTCATCTTCGCTGCGACTCATTATAGCTTGTGTACACAGTGCGGCTACGCCTACGCCAAGCAACATTGTGGCGATTCCAGAAGCTACAGGAAGGTTATGTAGTTCGTCGTCCTTATACGGTTGGGCTTGTAAAAGGGCAAAGACGGGAGAGTTTTCGGCTTTACCTGTGATGTGGTAACGAATTTCTAACATATCGTTATCGTCGACATTTAGGACCTCTACCAACTCTTTATTGGTTAAGTATTGTTGCACAAGCAGGTACTCTTGAATGGTAAGAGTAGCTTCGCCCTCAGCACCGAATATAGTATCGTCGGCGATAGCCGAATAGGATGGGACTCCAAACGCAAGAAGTACAAGGGCTGCCGCTCCTATAGCTAATACTACCCTCATTGCGGCTCCCTATCGACGCTCTCGTCAAGCATTCTATTCCTACGTACGCTGCATGAGATAAGTGTTCCAAATACTAGTATAATTACCGCGCACATAAATGACAGTCCCCCAATTAGGTAATAAGACACTTGTGTCAGAAAACTTTTTTGCGGATGGGCTTGCAGGATATCAAAAGCAAGTGCGTCTTTTGACACATTTTCTATACTGTAAGCTACCTTTACAGAACTTTCCCCGGCTTCCACAATTTGTACTTCTCCCGAGAAAACCTGTGACTGCAGTTGAATAAGTTGCGATAAGGTGATAGCAGCCTCCCCTTCGGCTCCGTAAACATCCCCATCGGTAAAAAGTAGATATGAAAGATAACCGAAAAAAGCTGCAAGTATTAGAGTGGTTACTAAAGCAAGCGTTTCGGATATGCCAATTTTCATTTATTCGTCCTCTTTAGGTCCTATCGTAGTCATCGTCCTTTCGGATTATGTCATTAGGCTCATACTTAGGTACCACTTCAATGAACTTCAAATCGGTAAGAGCTTCTACGCGGTGCCATGCTTTTACAGGAATGCTTACAATCTCTCCGGGGCTTAACAAATGTTCTTGTACCTCTTCACTGCCCTCGAGTTGCACAATTACCCAACCTGTACCACTTATACCATACCACGTTTCGTGTCGATGAGAGTGTTGTTGTAGAGAGATCCTACATCCAGCCCTTACGGACAATACTTTAGCACCACAGTCTTTGCTATCGACAAGCAGCAATTCGTATCCCCACGGTTTATTTGTGCGCAGCGGTATCATTTGAACCTTTCTGTAAGGAGACGTTTGCCGATTTTGAGACCGTCTACTACTTTCAACTTAGAGTGAGAGTCTTCGGGTCGGGAGTAGTAGTCAATAGGTATTTGGATGATGCTGTAATGATTTTTTACCGCTTTTGCGAACAACTCCGCTTCTAAGGTAAACCCGTCGCTGTTCAAATGCAATCTTCTAAAGCTGGCAGCTTCGCCCACCCAAAGACCTGTACACACGTCGGACATCTTCACTCCGAATAACATGCTAGCCCACAACGACAAAGCTTTGTTGCCAAAAGCGTTTAAGGCTGTCATAGAGCCCTTTTCACGCGTTTTTCGTATTCCTACTACAAAGTTACGCCTACCCATATTCATTCGGTGTTTTACATAAGCTTGGTAAACAGCTTGAGGGGGATATGTATAGTCCGCATCGATCATAGCCATGAAGGGTGTATTAACGTGGCGCAGCGCGCCTCGAACTGCAAAACCCTTACCACGTGCCGGCAAGTTAACAACCCGCGCACCAGCTTCAGCAGCTATTAAGCCAGTATCGTCTGAAGAGTTGTTAGCGACTAATACATCGCAGCCGGGCATACAAACGTATAAATCGCGTACAAGAGGGCCGATAGTAGCTGCCTCATTTCTGGCTGGCAGTAGGATAGTCAAACGATGCAAGTCTGGAACTAGAGAATGGTAAGTCATAGCCTCCAACTCCGAAAATTATTTGTATACCAAGTTGCTCGCAAGTAGGGCTTTCTGGCAGGTTCTCCAAGTCCCACGTTCTACCGCCCTTTGCAAATATGTCGGGTCGATAGTAACGCAAGGACTCTCTACATGATATGTCTTGGTCGATATTTGAAACGACTTCTCCACGGCCTTGCAGACCCCAATCCAATACGTATTTTCGTACATAGTAAGGTAAAACGTAATAACCCTTCTTTTGTAGAAGCTGGTCGTCTCGGGTAAGTATAACCAACAGCCTGTCGCCTAACGTTAAGGCTTCTTCAATGTTACAAATGTGTCCCGGGTGTAAGGGATCATAACCACCACTAACTGCTACGACGTTCATCCATTGCCTCCTTTAACATAGCACTAAATAATCTCTCCGCTTCTTCAGGGTATATGTACACGTCTTGCACAAGGTGATCCGAAAAGGGAACAATACCTTTGACCATCCATACGGTGCCTCTGGTACCATACACACGTTTGGGCGTAGATCCCGCCTTACAGTAAAGAAAATATTCTAACATTTTCATCCTATCGATTGTTTAATCTTCTATTTCCTCTAAAAAGTTGCCAACCTCGCTTTCGAGGGTTAGACCTTCGTTACTTAGGTACCTTTCCTTAGGTACAAAACTAAAACGCTTTACGACCCGTATTTCCGATGGGGCTATATACTTTCTCCTTCGCAAACGGAACGCAAAAGGGCCTTCGTTCCAAAATTCGTCGCTCTCTGCCCATTCCCAATCTGTTGACAGTGAGTTCCTGCCCTTGACTTGGAAAGAGAGTAGGACAAATTCAGTCTCGCCAGTCGCATTATAAACATCCTTTGCAACGTAGTGTGCGTATTCGGGACGTGTTAAGACGTAAATACTGGGGGAGATACCTTCAAAACCCGGCACAGGACTTTGAGGCATCGAGGCTCGGAGCCCTGATCTAAGGATCTCCTCCGCATTGTAGGCAGGGGTGAGATGGTATACTGTTAACATCTGCTTACCTCCATAACATTTTCATCTTTACCTTTCTCGCGACAAAAACCAAGCGGATTCTTCTTGCGCCTTGGCGGCTATTATAGCGAAGTACACTGAAAGGTCTTTCGCGGATTCTTCCACCGAATCAAAGTCGTTCATTGTACGTTCTCTAAGGTTAAGAAACCCTACCACGTTTGCCAGGTGCTTTGCCATTAGAAACCACGCGGTAACGTACACATCCGCATTTGTAGGCTTTTCTACCATATCAATGAATTTGGCAGATTGCGTAAAACCTCTGTACACTTGCTCCTTACATCCTTTGATGTATTCGCTGTTCTTCTTCTCGTACCTGCTTGCAAGGTTTTTTAGAATGTCTCCTGCTCCCATAAACTCCTCCTAAGAATCTAGAAAACGTTTCACGTCTACTTGTGATTTGTCTACGCTAATGAAGTTTCTTGCGCACCGCACAAAATACACTTCGGGGTCGTTTGCGTCACGGAAGACGTCTCTTACCTCCAAGCGTACTCTTACGATGGAACCGTCCTCAAGATATACTTCCGTGAACTTGCTTACGATGGTTTCGATACGTTGTTGGAGTACCTCAACCTCTTTTCCGTCGACTGTTATCTTCATGTAAGTGTATAATCTCCTGCAATGACTACGTAAGATTTATTGGCACGTTTCTTGCTTATGGCGTAGATTTGTTTCCGGTATAGCTGGAACTCTTTTTCAGTTTTGTTGTTGACTTTGCACCAATGTTGAGTAAGCTTTTTTACGTAGGACTTTCGATAAGCGTACGTGGACCTACCGAAGTGTATTACGTCATGGCACACCTCACAAACGCACCTCAAAGCTGTCAAGTATTGTATATGTTTTTTGTCGTCGAAACCCCATTGTTCGTGACAATGTAATTGTAACGTCCTTTCGCCGCAAATCTCGCACGTAAAGTTGGCGTCGAAATACACGCGCTGCCGTATCTTATTCCATTCTGGTCTAGGTAACCTACTAGCAAGAGTTATGCCCCAAGTACTAATGGGTCTCGGCTCGATTTCAAGTTTAAGCTTTTTGGTAGCTATGACCCATCACGCTCCTGCACACCCGCCCTGCCTTCAAGCAAAGCGTTGCGAAATCCTTCCATTCAATTTTCAATCACTTCGACCCCACAACAATATTTGTATTTCTTTCCCGATCCGCAAGGACAAGGCTCGTTTCTTCCTACCTTAGGTTCTGACCTTACATATTGTTCAGGTTTAGAGTCTTTTATGTTTTGCAACACCTTCCTAAGGTCATCATCGGTGACGCCTATACTTTCGAACGCGGACTTGAACTGCTTAGCACCGTTAATACGCTCTCGCGCGTTCTTCAACTCTTGTTCAATGTCCGAATCTCTTTTTACGTAAGGACGCCACGCTTCCTCCAGTTGTGCGAGGAAATCGTCCTTATCTATATTTTTGGACAACTTAGCCGCAGACTTACCAACTATCTTGCCTATACCTTTTCTTCCCCAAACCATATTAACTCACCTTCCTTTGTGATGGTGGGGCGAGAGGGATTCGAACCCTCACTCCTTTCGGAAACGGTTTTTAAGACCGTAGTGTCTGCCTTTACACCATCGCCCCATGTTTTAGTGTACTACTATGCCGTATTCTTTTTGAGGGAGAAGGATCATAACACCTTAAATTTTCTCTCCTTGGTCTATTGCCTTTACGTACTTGTCGTACTTCTTTTCAGCTTCTTTCAAAGACTTGCAACGATGGACACGAAACTCAACTGGTATCATTTCCGCTACGACAAAGTATTCGCACATTACGACTCCCTAGATATAAAGACTAATATGGATAAGACTAAAAATAGGGCCCACACAGTTCCCAAAATCTCTCCAGCATTAGATAGAAACCATGCCTCTAGTCCAGACGTACCTGTTGCATCAACCTCTACCCCGCTAACTGCAGATATAAAAAGGACATAGGGGATGGTGACAACACCTATAAGGAATCCAAAGGCCAGGTACTTCCTGTTTGCTTTAATCCAATTCATTACACTCCCTTTTTGCTGCCGTACAACACTTTGTGCAATTGTAGGCTAAACCTGGCCCGTTCCTGCTTGCAAAACTCCACTACTTGTTGACACCACTCAATATCGCTTTGAAAGTTATCGGCGTTGTTAATAACCGGGCTGATCATTTTGGTGGCCTTGATGCTTTGTACCTCTTGCAAAACCTCGCGCACAAATCGCAAGTCCGCCTGATCTGCAACCACGAACTTGATTTGGTCTTCAGGGCGAGAAACTAACGGAAGTATGTCGATTCGGCTAGCTCCGCATACACCTGATGAAGGGCACTTAATATCTACACACCAACTATCTACCAAATACCTCCAACCGGGTAAAAACAGGGAGCCGTTGGTTTCAATTTCGGTCTTCAGACCTATTGCAGATAGCTTAGCTACGAAATCTCCCAACTCCGCGTGTTGTTGTAAAGGTTCACCTCCGGTAATGCAAACCCAATCACCCCGTCTTCCGCCGTCTTTTACAATCTCATCCACTATTTGACGAGTAGTGGTTTCGTAGCCGGCAGCGATGTCTTGCGCGTAAGTAGTGTCGCACCAGGAGCACCTTGGCTTGAGGTTGCAACCTTGCAGCCTTACGAACCACATGGGAACGCCTGCATAGATACCTTCGCCTTGTATAGAGTAAAAAACTTCATTAACCCTCAAGGTATATCCCTTCCTTCTCGAATACGTTTTCGATACGCTTTTTCGTCGAACTTTAACTCTTTGGTTTCTACGTCACGTGAGAACGGGTACTTTAACTTACTCCAGGTCTTTCCGCACCGCTGACATTTGCGGTTTGCAATACGGCCTCCACAACCACGGTGTACATCAACTGTTTTCATAACTAAACTCCTGCAACGCGCGCGCGATGGCATCAGGACAACTGAGCGTTCGTGCATCTTCTGGCCACATGTTAGCATTAGGGCATTGGATGCCACTTAACTGGTCTATGAACTCTTGTGCTGGGACTCCGTACCGTAAGCCTAGAGATATCGCACGTGTTAGCGCTTCGTTTTGACATCGAGTACATCCGCCGTTCTTTCCTAACGACGCAAACAGTTCTAAAGGCTTTCCGTTAGAGTTGATAGTTACATACAGATTTCCGCATCCCGTAACTTTCTTAACAGTTACTCCAGTTAGTGTCTTAGGTCTTGGAGCTTTTGGCAAAAGTATTGACCCCCTAGCATCTCGAGATTAAAAGTACAGCGATTGTTAATAAACCTACAAAAGCTAAGATCCGTAAAGGGCGAGGCCAATTGGGAAGGTAGCTTGCCACAATGGCTGCCAGGGGGAAGTTATCCGCCCACGACATGTAGGTAGTCTTGCCCTTTTTTATTTGAGGCGTCTTAACCTGTGGAACTCGGAAAAACATGTCCTTGGGAGGCTTACCGTAGACTATTAAAGGATTCCACCGTTTTCCGCAACCCATACACTTAGGTGGAATGGGCAACGGAGGAAACCACTTGATCTCGCCTCCACATTTTTTATGAAAGTAAGGCATTACAGTATGTACACTATGCAGCTCTCAGGCGTTTCCCAAATCTTCACGTACTTGAGCTCTGCACATTCCCCTTTGCTCCATGGTTCTCGAGTCCACTCCCAAGCCACATGTCGTGCGATGTTCTCAGCTGTAGGATTGTCTATGAAATCATTAACAGTGCGGTGATCTAGCTGATCGGCGATGCTTTGCAAAAACGCTTTCAACCAATTGAAGTCTACAACCATACCTGTTGAAGGGTCGACAAAGTCTTCTACACCGACTTCTACGGTCCACCTATGTCCGTGCAGATTGGCACACTTACCGTTGTAGCCTGGCAAGTAGTGCGCAGCATCGAAACTAATTTGTTTGGTTGCAATCATCCTCACGTCTTCAGGCATGTCACTCATCCGAATACCCCCATAGGTTTTAGAACAAACCACGTAACACAAAACAAAACGAAACCTAAAATTAGTACAACGAAACCCCAATTAAGTTGTGTCTTCGACCTACCTTTACCCACCTTCTTTTTCATATGCCTCCTTAAAGTTGTGTAATACTTTCCCAAGGGAACTCTCGACCAAAGTGCCCACCAACAGACGTTTGTTGATAGCGCCATCCTATACGGCTTACTAACCCGAATCTTTCTATGATAGCTGCAGGACGGAAGTCGAACGTATCTTCAACTACCTTGGTTAGGACAGGACTAAACACTCCCTGTTCTATGACTTGTATACTTAAAGGATGTGCAGCTCCTATCACATAGGCTACCCGTACTTCGGCCTCTTCACAATAATGCGCCGCAACTAAGGACCTGGCAACATGTCTAGCCATATACGCCCCGGACCTATCCACTTTCGTAGGATCCTTACCTGAGAAGGCTCCTCCGCCATGAGCGCATACCGGGCCATAGCCGTCTACTATAATCTTTCTACCAGTAAAACCCGTGTCGCTAGCAGGGCCGCCAATTGTAAAGGCTCCAGTTCCGTTAACAACCAACTTTTTGCACAGTAACCCGTATTTGGCTAAAACCGGCCCTACTACAAAGCTGTTTATTTGCGCTGCAAAAACATCTGGGTCTACACCGTAGTCTTCGTGCTGTGCAGCTATTACGATGGATTCTGCGAAGGGGTGTCCGTCCGTATAACGGAGAGTCACTTGAGTTTTTCCGTCAGGACGTAAGCTGGGCATCATTCCACAACGCCTTATGGATGTGAGCTCCATACTTAACTCGTTGGCCAGCTGCGCGGCTAAAGGCATGTAGTTGGGAGTCTCATTGCAAGCATACCCTACTACTATGCCTTGATCTCCTGCTCCCAACTCATCAAACTTATCCACACTTCCGGCAACCTTTTCAACTGGATGGTTCACACCCCTTGCGATGTTGGGGGATTGGCGTTGTATAGAAGTCATTACACCGCAAGTATTTCCGTCAAAGCCTAGGTCCGCGTAGTTGTAGCCTACGTCGCAAATGACAGAACGTACTAATGCTGGAATCTCTACGTACCCTTTGCAGGTTACTTCGCCAAGTATGAACACTGTACCTAAAGTTATAGCGGTCTCACAAGCTACGCGAGAGTCTGGGTCCGCATCTAGCATAGCGTCCAAAATGGCATCAGATATTTGGTCGCAAAGCTTATCAGGGTGCCCAGCTGTTACAGACTCTGCTGTTACTAACACCTACTTCAACCTCTTAATCCAACCGTTTTCTGCAAACAGCCCGAACCTAACAAGAAAACTGTTTAGACGTACTCTAGCTTCTTCGTTTTCCTCATTTACACGTTGCTGCTCTTGCTCACTATAGGCTATCCACGGGCGAAACAACGGTCTAGCGATTATGCGAGCGACCACGTACGCACCTGTAAGTACGTATACCATAGGCAGAAGGTCGTGGCTGACAAGGTAAGTTAAGGTTTCTCTTCCATAACCCGCGTCTAAGGTAAAAGCGTTTATTACCTGTAGTACGAACGGAAGAACCATAAACCACAGCACTGCTACCGACATACCCCAAATAAGAGCTACTAAAGGCGCTACACGGTTAGCGCTACGTTTGGCGACGTACTTGCCCTTACCTCTTTTGATACCTGTGATGATGTCGATCAAATTCAATACAACAATTGCAACTACCGCTAAACCTATCCACTGCACCTCATTCATCTTGACCTCCAATCTCTTCCACCGCTTTCTACGTAAGTCTTTTTATGTCGTTCACAACAAAAGACTAACTTCTCTCCCTTGTAATCGGCTGTAGCCCACTTTTTAGGAAGTACATAAGCGTCATTCCTACGGTTCCGACAGTACTCACATTTTAAGTTCACTTCTCCTCCTTATAAAGCCTTAAACCTGTACTGCACTTGTTCTTGTTCTTCGCCTACGGCCATTAACCCTTCCGGGCCGAAGGTTTCTAGTAACTTGTTTTGGTTTATCACAAACTTCGTGAAACTAATTCTCTTAACTCTAAGAAGTCCGGCCACTTCCATTACTTCGGTTTCACCCATCTCTTGTAAGAGGAACCTTCGCACCTCTTCCTTCATAAGCTTGCCAACCTTTTCCAGCTTATCCCCTTCTATCCACCTATTAGCGACCTCTTCGTCAGGGCTTACGGAAACTTTACTAAAGTCGATTACGTCGAAGCAGCCGTATCCACATTTGGTACACCACGCGCACGGCTGAGGCTCGGGTACCCACCCTTCTAATCGAATTTTGTCGCACCACTCCAAGATAGGTAAAATGAAGTCGTCGTCCCTCTTCACCACTTCATCTAAGAAGGTGTTGTTGTTCTTAAGCTTAATGAAAAAGTCGGCGTACTTGTCCCCCATACCTATCAAATAACCATTTACTTGGGCTTTTTGCATGGGGAGACTATCGAGTCCGCCCGATTGAAAGTCTGCTACGTGTAGAGAACCGGCGTCGTAGGCTTTATGTTCCCACAAGTACGTCTCCCCGCTGAAAATAAACTCGCCATCGATGTGTCCCGGTACTTCCGACTTGCCGATGGCTACGCTGGCTTGCCTATTAATAATACTTATACCCGCTTTTTCCAACCTGCGCGTCGTTTGTTCTTCTTGCCAAGCTCCATCGTCCATATTATAGTACATTTGTGGAGTAAGGTCTTGGTTCCAGAACTGACCCGTATGAACCAAGTACAAGCGGTATGGACACGGGAAAAGTTGACTAACCGTTATGCCTGTTGGCCGTCCTTCGTTGTTTCTTTTTCTGGGAGCTGCAGCATGCAGTATTTGATTAAGCACTTTCTTGCACCTCGAAAACTCTCATTTGTAAAGGCCAAACAATATCCATATTAGGGTCGTGTGAGAAGATACCTAAAGTAAGAGTGTCATAGCTTTCGATACTATCAACGAAGCCTGGCAACAAGTCGTTACTAGGACATATGTAAATGTCTTGACCTTTTCTAAGCGCGTTGATGTTAAACCCCGCACGCCCGTCCCAGATAACGGTCCATCTGTCGGCTTTGGTAAAGTATTTAGGAGTAGGTTCGCTACTCTTCACCTCTATCTCTACTCTACAACCAGCTTTAGACAACAGCTCAGCTAAGCTGCTCATACCTTGCTCGCTTGCACCGTTTTTAATCACAACCCAGCAACCTTTTACCAAGCCCATAGTACTGAGTCTACGCACTACGTCTTCTGTTTTTAGGTTTTGACCAAACCCGCATTCGATGAAAATTGCGGGAAGACCTGTGTTTAATCCGTATCGTCTAATATCCTTATTGATGTTAAATATATACATTATGCCTCCTACGCTCCCGCTGGGACTCGAACCCAGAACCCCCTGTTTAGAAGACAGATGCTCTAATCCATTGAGCTACGAGAGCCAATATACGAAAGACGGCCAAGTACCGACGTGCATTACGCGCCCTTCCAGCTCAGCACACGGGGAGGCAATGGGTTGGCAGGAAACAACCCAGGAGGGCTTTCCCGGGTACTTGGCCGGCCTTTCCAAAAATTAAGGTGCAGCTACGAACTGAGGTTTTCTAGTCTCCGAAATATAGAAGCTGCTTCGGGATCATCTTCGTAATAGTCGTCAGCTGCGTTAGCGAAACTCTCGTGATAGTTGTGCCAAAAACTGTCCAAAGCGTTTATCATGTCTTCGCGTGTACGTGCGTACCGTAAACTTTTTATAAGACCTCTCAACCAACGTACATCCACGTGTAAGACGTTATCATAGTCCACTTCTGTACTTTCATTAGGTACTCTTCTTCCCCAGTCCTGCATTTCGAGTTGTAAGGTATCAGCGAGCCTTCTACAAGTACGTTTAAGGGTTCCATCGTCTACGTAGCGGCCCAGCGCTATACTTTCGTAAACCCGTAAGGAAGGTTTTAAGCCTGAAACTACAACCCATGAGAGAAACTTCCATCCGTCCCTATGTTTTAACACCACTACGCGCTTACCCCTACGAACTTATGAATCTCTTCCATCAACTCTTGAAAATTACAAACCCATGAGTACTTTTTACTTGCGCGAGCAACAGCCACGTACAATACACGTTCTTCCTCTCCGGGTTTGTTGGGGTACCAATCATACACAATCACGTTATCGAACTCGTGCCCTTTACTTGCGTGTACAGTCATCAGCCTAAGGTCACTAGGACCTACTACATCGTACTCACGATTTGTACCAAACCTAGCCGACAACCTTACCCTATGGGGGATTTGCTTCCCCTTCAAGTAGTTACTTACTTCGAAAAGCTGATCGTTACGTCTACAAAGGATTGCAGTAGTGCCGGAGTCTCTTACATCCGCGCTAACTAATCCTCTCTTATAGATTTTGTTAAGGAGCTCCACTATTTCGGGGCAAGAGCGATAGTTGTTTATTAACGGAATCTCTTTACATCCGCACTTATGGAGAATGTCCATTACAGATGGTCCTAAAGCTCCCTGAAACCCGTAAATAGATTGGTAAGGGTCTCCTACGGCAAATATACGTCTATTTACAAGGGACAATACTACGTCCATTTCCATAGGGTTGAGGTCCTGACACTCATCTACTAAAACCCAATCAAATTGCATTGGGTCTGTGTGTTGAGCCCACAAGAACCTTTGCAACAGATAGGTATACCCTTCCTCTTCTTCTCCACCATAAGGTACTTGCCACCCTACGGCTTGACAACATAACGAATGTATGGTAAGAGAGGGTACATGCGGTACCCGCGATGCCATCTCTAACGCAGCAGAACGCGTAAAGCACAAGCAAACTATGGTTTCGTTGTTTTCAATGAGCGCGCGGGCCTTTTCTGTAAGTACTCTAGTTTTACCAGAGCCGGGACCGGCAACACAAATAACGCTCTCGCTCTCGTTAACAACCGCCGCCTGTTCTAGGTCAAGATTAGACATTTATCTCTTTCCTAAGAAAGGCTATGTTCCTACAAATGCCCGCCCAAGTGTCTTTGTTCAAAGGTATTCTAGAAGTGTCAGTTGTGCGATCGAAGTCGTCGAAGTCCTTTTGAGCTAATCCGGATCTTACGGGCACGTCCGTGTCTATGCTGACGACGTTAGGTAAACCTGCATACCACCTAAACTCGTCTAAGGTAGTAAGTCCTAACAGATGCACTTGGATATTTTCGGGGATGTGCTTTACCACCAACACCCTTCTTAAGGTTTTCAACCAATCGGGGTCTTCCTTTTTAGAACCGCCTACCCTATAAGGTACCAAGACTACACCGGAATCGTAGTATTGTAGACACTGTAAAGCCTCTTCAGGAGAAGAACCTTGTAACACCCCTGCAATTATGGGGTCACAACCCTCAAACTTGGTATTCTTAAACTGCAGAAAAGCTTCTACAGTCTTTTGAAAGTCGTTTATCCAATCCGGGCTCACTATTATCCAAGGTTTAACAGCGTTTGCTACTTCGATAAGTTGCTCCGGCTGCAACGGTTCGCCTTTCTCCGTTACCGAGTTATCGACTACCTTCAAGTTAGTGGACTCTTCAAGGTAGTACTTAGCGTACTCTTCGTCGTCCAAAAACCTGTCTGCTAATATCCAATCAAAGTCGGCGAAAGGTTGAACCATTCCCAACAAGCTAGTCGGACATTCTAGTGCGAGCTTCATTTGCGCCTCCTGGATTATCGATGTGCCAAACTGCTAAAGCGCCCCAACAAATAAGGTCTATCAGGTCTTCGCGAAACTTGGGTGTCGATACTTTACCTTTTTCTAATCTGGTTCGCAAGTACTCCGCCTTACGAAAAACCTCATGTATGCAAGTCTTGTCTCCTGCACGAATCCAAGAATCTCCGTAATCGTCTTCCTTCCCTTGCAACATGCTTTCAGCATCAGCCCATACGTAAGACACCCTTTCAAACGTATTCATACTTTTTGCCCTCCTGTAACTAATGTAAGAAACTCGGCACGCGAAGCAGGATTGTGGAACATGGCTCCCGTTAAAAAGGAAGTGCTTACACACGCCTCTTGTTTTATTCCCCTAGATCTCATACAATCATGTTCGCCAACGACGTAAACGCCCACACCTTTGGGATTAAGCTTATTTTGTATGACCTTTGCCACCTCTCGCGTGTACATCTCCTGAATAACTGGACGGTGGGCTAAAGTCTCCGCGACCCTTGCAAGTTTACTTAAACCTAATACCAAGTCGTCTGGAATGTAACCAACGTGTACGGTAAACTTACACGGCAAAAGGTGGTGTGGACATAAAGTCCAAACCCTTACAGGACCTGCAACCAACATTTCGTCGTATTTGTCTACAAACGCCGTACTAAGGTGACGCTCTAGTTCCGAGTCGATCTTTTCATTAGGCCAGCAAAACTCTTGATAAGCTCTTACCAACCTTTCTCCCGTACCCGTAAACTGATTACGACCATCCCAACCGTAGTAGCGCTGCTTTAACCACGCCTCTAAATCATTAAAAGTAGCGCTAACATCTTTACTGTTCTCTTGCGACATTACTACTCCCTTATACGAAACTTTTTGTTAACCCATCGAGCGATTGCCCAACACAACAACAGTGTAGTGAATATGATCCACGCGGGTGCGACGAACGACAGTACCTGCCCATAAGTGCTTGTACCAAAGATTTGCGGAGCTAAATGTCCTAATCTTTGTGCAGCTGTTACGCTGTACACCAGAGCAAACACCATCCAGGTAATCAAACCTGCCCATACACACACTCTCACTACTGTCACGGCTTTGGGATCCTTAGGTCTCCACATGTTACCTCCTTCTACTTGGAAAGTACAAACTCTTTTTACGGCGAGCTGGGTAGTAAAAGTCCCTACCTTGCCTCACGTATAAGCTCTTACTAAGTGCGGAAAGGAACTTTATAGTAGCCCATCCCAAAGCGACAACCGCCAATACCAGTAAGACGGTGCCACCTATAACGGCTATGAAAATCTTTTTGCCGCTACCAGAGTTGCGCCACTTGGAGTTAACGATCTGAGAAGCTTGTTGTAGCACGTGCATCTCATATCCCTAACAACTTTCTGAAAATTGCGGAATCGGGTTGTGAAAGTTTCCTCAGCCCAGAAGCGTTGAAGCCTGGTTGAGTGTGTTTGCGGGGAATGTAGGTATCGGGAGACTCGGGAGGAGCTTCGGCCGAACCTTCTTCAATCTCGGCTTCCAGCTCCCTTGCCAATTGTAGCAGTTCCTGTACTTTTTGTGAATCCATTTTTGCCTCCTGCCTCGGGGTTTCAGCCCCCGAGGACTTGTTTAACCTACTTTCACTACGTGCTCCGGATTGATAGCACATTCGTGTCCACTATCCGACACAAACTGCCTATCCTCGGGGTAGTACCATCCTAACTCTCCTGCTTGTAGGTAATCTTCAACCAACCTTCTCCCTACTTCCGCTGGGATGAGATCACCCACTTCGTAATCCTCTGCTTCAGGGGAATAGGACATCCAACCTTCCTTCACCCTAGCTCTAAACTCTTCTGCCATCACTTTAACCCCCTACACGTATGCTATAGGATCTTCTACTCCTGCTTGTTCGAAAGCCCGTAGTCTAATACGGCAGCTATCACAAGCGCCGCAAGCCTTTTCTTCACCCTTGTAACAAGACCACGTAAGCTCGAAAGGTACTCCTAGCTGCAACCCCATTTCAACCTCTTCAGCTTTACTCCTGTAAATAATGGGCGTTACGATACGGATGTGTTGGCCTGTCTCTACGAATCTCTTACTAGCAAGATTCAACGCAGAATCCATAGCATTGAAAAACTCTGGCCTGCAATCCGGGTACCCGCTATAATCAACTACATTAGCGCCCAACCATACTTCTGTAGCTCCGATAACTTCGGCCCAAGCGTAAGCTAACGTAAGGAACAAGCTGTTACGTTGAGGTACCCAAGTTACAGGTATTCCACCTTCTTCGCCTTTATCGGGAACTTGGATTGCGTCGTCCGTAAGAGCCGATCCGCCTATTTGGTCAAGAGGTACTCCTGTAATGACCTTATGTTGCAAAACTCCTAACTTCTCCGATAACGCCTTAGCGCATTGTAGCTCTTTGTCGTGGCGTTGCCCGTATTGGAAAGACAAAGCATACAAATCTACATCCGGCTCATTTGCTAACCAAGCCGTTACGGCGGAGTCCAAACCCCCCGACATCAGCACTACTCTTTTCAAATCATTCCTCCTCTTTTTAACGCGTTAACGTAGTTAGTTACCTGCACACGCGCTTGCCTACTGTAACCCTTTTTACTTAGGTGAGTTTTCATTAAATCGAATCGCTTACGCAAAGGTGTACCCTTCATTGATACTCTGAGGTCTTGCCATTCACCGTCCTTAACCGCACGTTGTATTTCAGCTTGTCCGTATATGCCGAAGATTAGCTCGTCCCAGGACATATTGTTATTACCACCTCTTCTCGTTCGCTGCACTCAACGCAACCTTCATCCACCATAATAAAGTATTTGTCGTTTACTTGTAACCCGTCTTGCACCGCGTCGGAAATAATTTTGAACAAATTGGAGATGTCTGGCCTGCGCTCATCCTTAAAGAACCCTTTTACACCTATTTGGTAGCGAGAAGCTTTTGGCAAGTCTCCTTTTTCAACGTGTTCCGTAAGTAAGGCTTTCCAAGACTTTACTACACCTTTTGTATTGTAGTTACGACGTTTATAGAAGTTCTCGCTAAGCACGCCACCGATATAAGGCATTCTAATCATCAACGTCTTCATCAGCGTCTGGTTCAGGGTAGTCTTCGTCTAGCCAACAATCCATTATCTCCATCTTAGCTCGTTCTAGGAAGCCAACTATCTTGGAGCAATCCATCTTAGTACACACTACCCTAAAAAAGCCTTCTCGGTCTACGTAAATACCTATTAGGTGTTCAGGGTCTGCCTTTACCAACGATTCTAGCAACTTTTGTGGTCCGTCATCAGGTGCCATCATACCAAATAACTCACTGAGCTTGTCCGGAATTTCTTTGCCCATACTCCTCTCTCCTTTTTTCAATTCTGGAACGACACTTCACACACCTACGTGAAAGCTCACGCACATTCTCTTCATAGTCTATACAAGGAGTGTATGAAGAAGAGTAAGTAACTTGTTGCAAAGGGGAAGCATGAGCAAAACCCCTTTTTTGCATTTCCTTTACGAGTTCGTCATGTCTTGCGTCCAACTTGCTTTCGTCAAACAGTCCCCCAAGAACATACCCCGATACAGAAATGTTTTTGAGAATACTGCCTACAAACATGTGACACTCTTTGTGTTCACCTAAAAGGTGTTGATCGCAAAGGATGGTAGGGTCTACACACCATAACCTGATTTTTTGCCTCCTGGTACCCCTGACGAAGCCCCGGCGTTCTTAAGACTTTGATTAAAAGAATGCCTCGTCAATTATGACGCACGTCCAACTTACTCTCAGAACCCGGGACCCGTCAAGGGTGGCTAGTGTCCGAAGGCGAGTTAGCTACTTACGCAGCGTGCTGTTTGTCGTAGCGGTCGGCCGGGTAAATGCGGTCTACGCGAGGGCGGATCTGCTCCTCGAACGCCTCATTGTGGAGCTTGGCGGAAGCTTCCATACCAATCCAGTCACCCGGCTTGAATACGAATGCCTCGTTAAGCTGCACGTCAGGGTCGAGAGCCTTAAGAAGCTGGTAAAGGAAAGGTAGCGCCTGTGACTGCAGGGAGAACTCCCTAAACAGCTTACGCCCGGAGGCTTTAACAGTGCGCTCGCTATAGCCCACCTTCTTCATGCCGCCTTCGGCTTCCTCATCGGGCTCCCACTCCTCTATCGCGACTTCTTCAGGACCAATGATGGTCATCTCGCAGGTAACCTTTTTCTGGTTACTGCGGTTGGAGACACCCTTTTCCATGTTGGTGACGCGGACCTTGTAGATCTCGCGATCGTCCAACGGCTCAAATGGCCTTACTTCGGAAAAGTCTAGAATCTCCTCGTTCTCAGCTTCTGGTCGTCTTGCCAATGTGTTTCCTCCTACTACAAACAAATTTTTACTGTTCCAGTCAATCCTCAGCTAATACCCGGTTCCCCGTACTAGCCTCTTCGGACACTAGCGCATCATGAGTTAAGAAAGTGGATTTGGTAGTCGACATCTTCGGGAAGGCATAACATTCCTGAGCCTTGTCTACTTTCAATGGCCATTTCAGCTTCCTTCCACTGCTTGTAAAAGTTGCTCATCCTTGTTTCGCCATTCCTATTAGCTCCGCTGTAAGACTTAACACATCTTTCTTAGGAGCCTTGTCCAAAGGTTTGCCCAACTTTTCTTCTACCCACTTATCGGTTTGTTCGTCTGACCATCCAAGCTTTTCGGCTCGGGTGTAAACAGCGTTTACTTGCGCGTTGGAAGGTCTCTCTTCCTCATCTTCGTCTTGTGGTCCGTAAACGTCGAGAAACACACCTAACTGCGTACCACATTTTTTCATAGCATCTGTTGCGGCGCCCTTGTAGTCGTTACCTAACTCTAAAGGATCGCCCGCGCGGTGTTTGTACAGGACGTTACCTTGACTATCCTTTTGAGGCTGACCTTTACTATCCCTTACGGGATCAGCAGAAGTCCACTTTTTAACTTCAGAAGACCCATATTGCTCCTTCACAATCTCAAAACCTTCTAGGTGGATTGTTTCTTTGACACCGCTAGGATATTCACGCGCAATGGTTCTTCCGGGAACCTTGAGAGTAAAACGGCCCTTAGCTACTATGTGACCATCTTGTTCGAACCTGTCAGGAACTTCGAACGACCACAAGAAACCAAAGGCCTCGTTAAAGCGTTGAATGAAACGCTGTCCTGGAACGTATTTTATTGTTTTGCCGCCGCGTATAGGTCTAGGCTTTTGCCATTCTGACGGTGTTGGGGAGTTAAGGATGTCTACGAGCCGCTGACTCTCGTCCCTATCCAAACCCATGAACTTTTGTAGCATCAACAACCGATGCTCGTCTATTCGCTGCTGTACTTCGATTTGTGCCTCTGACATGCTTCTCCTAAGATGTCTATATATAATAAATGTTTATTCGTGGTTATTTACGGATACTCGACTATACTAGGATGCTCTGATCTGATTAGGTGTACCAAAGTACTTCTTGGAGGTAAGGGTTTATCTGATGCTGCGATAACGTCAACATCCCATTGATCCGGATTACATTCCTTAAGAAACAAAGGTCTTCCCAAAGATTCCTGCAGACTCTGTAAGTCCTTCAACCCTTTTTGATATTCGTCGTTAAGTATTAGGTAAATGACTTGTTCCAAGTTGTATTAACCCCCTCGTTCATCCCCCGTCTCCCGACATCCTCGTGTGAGTTAGCCGGTTTTCTACCCATGAAATAGTGTACTTAGGATAAGGAAACCTGGCGTTGAGGTTTCTCCAGGCTTGAGCGTGGCTGTAAGCGGAAGTGTATTGATAAGAAGAAGCTCCGTTAGATCTATCGCGCACCAACGCGATGTACCTGTCGCGTGCTTTCTCAATCATACCTATATTATAGAAGCTAATTCTCTCAAAATCAATATTATATAGAATTTTGAGAAAACTTCACATTTATTTTTAGATTTTTGGGTGTTGATAATTTCAATATAATGCTATATTATTATAGAATGATAAATGATGAGGAGTTGCTAAACAAGGACGCAGCCGATCGCATTGAAGAAGCACAAAGGAGGTACTTTAAGTCTGATAAGGGGAAAGCAGCACAAAAGCGCTACGCGCAATCCAAACAAGGAAAGAAAACCTTAAGTAAAGTGCAAAAGGACTACTACGAACGTAAAAAGGAGAAGGAAGCCGTCGCGAAAGCTTGTAAGGAGTACCTACTAGAAAACCCAGGGAAAACAGTTGAAGACTTTTTACAGGAGTATAAAAGTGGGAACATCTGCACCAGTTAAACGCGAATATGATCTACCCCTTCCTACCCCTCGACATGTCCCATCAAAACCTAAACAACTCTCACCGCCGATTAGCGCACCCGCTCCGGACTTTTCCCCATTTCGAGTTCCTAAGAGCGGAGTACGCCCGTATTTTATGTGTAATAATCTTTCCCAAACCTTCGGTACCTTTGGAAAGTCTGATGCAAAACTACCCTAACGTCCCCTTTTACATACGCACGCAAGAACAAGCGCAGCAAAGCGCTATGTTTGTTCATTTAACATACCAACTGAAACAAGGAGAGATGTTTGTAATATGAGCGACGAAAGGGTAGAGGTATCGCAAGAGTTCTTAGACAAACTATTGAAGAATCCCAAGCTACTGCAACAATTGAAGAGGAAGGATGAAAAGGAAAAGTTCCTAAACACGTACAAGGTAAGTAAAGCTACTCCGTTTAAGTGCCCTGCATGTTCGGCGTACTTACAATCAGGGGGTACGTTGTGGGGACCCGCTGAAGGTAGCGACAATCAATACGTTTGCCGAAAATGTATGTTGGTTTGGAACGTTCGATGCATTACCGAACCCAACGACGTAATCGCGTCAAAGGTACGAGAAATTAAAAAAGGGAAAGCGGGAAACCTTTTAGGGGAATCCCAGTCGCAGGTAATAGAAGATGATGACTGACGAACAATTTGCACAATTAAAGATTGCCAGGGAGCTAGCCGTATGGAGAGTGTTGGAAGAAACCCAAGGAGACTTCCAAGCGGCAAGAGAAGCAGCTAAGGTACAGCAGTGGCTACAGGAAATTTTTCCACAGGGGATAAAATGAAAGCATATGTGTTGGTCGTAAGCAAGGATGCGCAAAAAGTGAAGCGTGAGAACTTATCCGACTTCACCGACATGGAAGAACTTACAGGCCCATACGATTTGTTGGTTACTATACACAAACCTTCTATGAAAGATTTCTCGTTAGCGTTTAACTCTTTACGCAGTCGGGATAGTGTTGAAAGGATCGTTCCGTGCATTGTGCTAGATTCATAACATGTAATGACATGGGCGAACACTACTACCTGCGTACCGACGGTAGTACAGTGCAAGTCAGCAAATCTATTATGAGAGATGGTGAAGCCCATAGAGTATGGCCTGAATTGGGGATGCCAGGCTACGACCCTTTTTGGGATTACCACTGGCATCTTAACCTAAGACGTATCAAGGAAGAGCGGTTTGTACAATCCCTTACCGCTCAGCAACGTGAAAACATTTTAAGAGGAGAATATGGCGATAGCTGAACAAAACCCTATAACGAATCAACTTAGCTTGCCCGAAGACCTATACCCCTACCAAAAGGAAGACGGCGATATGATCGCAAACTCCGACCAAAATTGGTTGGTGTTGCATGAAATGGGTGTAGGAAAAACCCCCATTAGTATATGGGCAGTAGAAAGCGGTGGCTATAACCTACCATTGATAGTATGTCCTAACTCCTTACGCTTCGAGTGGGCAAGGCAAATAAAGCAGTGGACTGGAAGAGATTCGGCCATTAGTCGCACACATGCATATGGTCGTAGACTAACAGACATTGTAAAGTCCATGACTCACAACCCAGAATGGAAATACCGCATCATCAACTATGAGTTGCTGAGGTCGGAAGATGGCGACATTTTGCAAGCCGTTCCTTGGGACATTATCATCTTCGACGAGATACACAAGTTGCGCAATCCTAAAACTAAGTTAGTAAAAGGTGTTTGGAACTTCATGTCCAAATACCGCAACTCCAAAATAGTGGGATTGTCTGGTTCACCTATCATGAACTACCCAAACGACCTATTCGGATCTTTAGCTACCGTCTTTCCAGAAAAGTTCCACCGAGACACCTTCGCTTGGCGGCAGTTTATGGCAGACTACACTTATTGGTCTGAAGGAAGGTACGGTACATACGTTTACGGCTCTAAAAACATGGATAGGTTAAAAGAGCGTATACAGGGTCTTACTATGCGGCGTACCAAGCAAGAGGTGCTGTCCTTCTTACCAGACAAATACTACCAGCGCCCCGAGCTAGATATGAAGGCCGACCAGCGCAAGGTGTACGACAAAATCGAAAAGAACCTTAAAGTAATGTTGGATACGGGAGAAACCTTATGGTCTCCTGGGGTACTCGCTCAATTAACGCGTTTAAGGCAAGCCAACTTAGACCCTAAGATATTAGGTACAACAACTTCTTCGGCTAAAACTGAGTTCCTGTTTGACCTCATTGAATCTACTGACGAGAAGCTGGTTATCTTCTCGTGTTTCGAGAGGTACATATACCTGCTCAGCTTGATGCTAAAAGAGCAAAAGCGCGACGTAGCCATGGTTACGGGTATGGTAAAACCAGACTCAAGGTCTGCGCAGGTGAAAAAGTTCCAAGAGGATGACAATTGTAGAATCTTCTTGGGAACAATACAAGCCGCCGGTGAAGGTATTACCCTTACATCTTCTTCTACTGTAGTTTTGGTAGACAGGTGGTGGAACGAGCCCACCAACCAGCAAGCCATTGACCGTTTGCATCGTATCGGGCAAAAGAACGCGGTGCAAGTGATTTTACCCGTTTGCATAAACTCGGTAGATGCTAACTTGGACTCGGTGCTACAACGTAAGAGGGAAGCATCGCAAGCTTACTACGACGAAAGCGACGTTAGGGCCAGCGTATTCAGTTCGTTGAGGTTTTAAGCGAACAGGACATCCACTCATCCAAAACGCGCAGGAGAGATGAATGAACGAGATTCTTACGTGGCTAGCAGGATTTACAATTACCATCGCAATCGTTTTATACGGGGTGGCGACAATAGCAGCGGTTCGTAGACGCGAGTGGATGGTTCCCGACTTGGTAGGAGGGCTCGTAGTGTCGCTGACGATAGGCGCACTGGCGCTATTCGGCATCATTTCAAACCCATAAGAATGTGAAGGATATAGTAAAAAGTAGGAGGACATAATGTCACCAGCACCAGATGTAACCTATGAGCAAGTTTCAAGGCAGATTACCGAGTGGAGATGGTTCCACATTTCAGACCGGCTTTGGTTAACTCCTAGCGGCCTTATAGTAGAGGTACGGGACAATGGAGAAGGTCAGTTGGTTTCTATTGAAACCAAGAGTCTTGTAGAATTTTATGATGACGGAATCGAAGGTAGGACCATTTGGGAGGCTTTACAGTGAAAGAGGCTTCATGGCCAATATCCGAAACACTTAGGAGTTTTGTATGCGTTCCGATATAAGAAAAGAAAATCTGAGAAAATAGCAAAAAAGCAGCAAAAAAGCTTGCTTTTTTCAGATAAATGATATATTATATAAACAATGAAAGTTCCAGCTAGGATAGCTCAGGAAGCAGACAATCTTTCGAAGGAGACGCACCAACCTTTCGAGAGTTGTTTGAACGAACTCATGAGCGATTTCGCTGGCAGCGTCTCGACCGGTCTCAACGCTGTGAGGGGTACGACCTCTGAGACCGAATTTAAGAAAGTAACCTTTTATATAAGTAAAACAGAGAGGACGAGGGAAGGTGAGAGGCTTCCCGAAAGAGGAAAGGAGTTCAAATGGCTGAGGAACAGAAGAAAGAGCAGACCGTCCAGGTTCCGGTCCCCGAGGGCATGACCGCTGAGCGCCTCGTCGAGCTCGTGCAGGGCTACGAAGAGCGACGCATCAAGAACAAAGCCCGTCAGGACGCCCGCAAGAACGCCGAGCGCGATCTTCGTGAGAACCACAAGGACGAGTTCGAGCAGCTCGTAAAGAAGTACATGCCCAAGTCCTAACCGACCAAGGGGGAGACGTTACTAAAGCGTCTTCCCCTACTTTTACAAGGAGGAGTTATGGCGGAACGAAAAGAGTATACGCAAGACGAACTGATTGCAATCGGCCAGAAGATCGTTGCTGATCGTCAGAAACGGCAGGAGCAGGCCAAGCAGGCTCGCCGGATCAAGACCGCTCTGTACAAGATGTACATGAACGGCGAACTGGGCGACATCAAGATCAAGGTGTAAACCAGGCTGATGATCAAGCAGGGTAGGCTATCTACGGATAGCCTATTCTGCATTAAATGTAGGACAACCAAATGAAAAGATGGTTTATAGGCACCAACTCCTATTACAAAACGGCCAGCTACATCCTACAAAAAATTCCTTGGTGGGCGCACGTTGTAGAGGAAGCTAACTTTGTCATTATCCACCTCATAGGTAAGCTACCTTTCGTGCACTGGGGAAAAGATTCTGACATCTTTACCACGATTTGGATTTACATCTACAATCCCATCTTTCACTGGTGTGAACGTAAGGCTGCGGAGTGGTGGGTAGAAATGCCGTATGACCTGATCGTACAACGACACAACATTAAGGAGTTACAATGAAGGTACGTATAACCATGACTACGGTGTGGGACGTAACGCCAGCCGACGAGAATATGGCGCGAAAGTTGATACAAGAGCAACCTGCGGACGCTGCGCTGGACTACTTAACCGATGCAGCTGAAGGCTCGGTGGATCTCAGCGAGACGGAAGTAACTTGGGAACAGGTATAAAGGAGGCACAAATGGACTTGGAAGACATTCGCAACTCGCAGGAAGAGACTAGGGAATGGGCGAACAACTATTTTGGCAGTTTTTACGAACGCGAGGAAGCCGTTCGTAAAGCTTTAAGTGGCGAAGACGAGGACTAACATTCGCAAGTTGTGGGTTGCTAGTGAAGGCGTGACGCACAGGTTCGGTATAGGACTCACAGCCCACGAGGCCTTAGCCGATCTTGTGGAGAACGTTGTCGACTACCGCAAAACGCTCGAAGCAAACGAGGAGTACCTTTCTTCTTCGCTACAGCGCGACTTGGAAACGTTACGCGAGCCTCACAACAACCTTTCGGTAAAGCTTGTGCAGGAGGACTGAAGTGTACATAGTATGCAAAGCTTGCGGACGCAGCACATTTATCAGCTATAAGTGCCATGTTTGCGGTGCGAACGTGTAGGAGAGCTTACCTCGGACAAGCACGACGACGACATCAGCCTTTGTCCTACTTACTACGAACGGGTTCTAAACTATGTCGATAAGCTGAAATGTTGGAGTGATACTACCCGTCAACACGCGAGCCTTGTAGTAGAGCTCATACAACAGGAGAAAAGTAAGGCCGCCATACAAAAAGGGGACTAATGTCGTACATGGCGTTGGCCAATTGGGTATTGCTAGGGCTGCTTATTGCGATATGGGTTGTCAAGGGATGCTACTACCTCGGCGCTCGGATGCACCAACGGAAATAGGAGGGCAAAGATGGCACACGCAGAGAAGTGTCCGATATGTGAAGGCTCTGGCGTACGGTGGCCTAATGGCAATGTTTGCTATGAGGAAAGACCAGTGCGCTGGATACGGAAGCATCGCGATTTGCCTATATGCCACGGCTGCAACGGCAAGGGATGGGTAACGGTGGTCGATAACAGCGACAGAATCGAGTGGGGGCCTAATGAGCCATATTGGAGAGGGATGCCGCGTGTTGACACTTGGATGGAGAGACTCCAGGAACTTATACAAGGGCGATATAACCCATAGGAGGGACGGATGAAGTATAGGAAGCGGTGGCACGAGCTTGAAGCTATCCAGTGGACAGGGGACAACTTCGATGAAGTGAGCGACTTCCTAGAGTCGTCTTGGTGGGAGCGCGAAGACAACAAAAGGACGTATCTAATTGTCTCATATCTTGACGAGGATGGTGAAAGGGAGTTCGTGCCCCGCAACGATTGGATATTGAAGCGGCCCTCAGGAGGGTTTGACCACATATCTCCACGAGAGTTTGATCTTTGCTACGAGCCGATTTAGGAGCTTCCCTGGGTAGTTATAGTCTCTGTAGATATTCGATTGGAGGTACGACGTGAAAACTTACGTAGTGACAAGAACAGTAGAGTTCTCCTGGCGCGTGGAGGCCGACAGCAAAGAGGTCGCCGAAGAACAGGCACGCGACATGGGAGAGGTCTGCGCCAACACCCGGGTTGTGAAAGAGTCCGTCAAGGAATCCCGGTTTAGGAGTCGGCCTACACCAATTCGCGACTGGTGACAACAAGAACGTAACCCACAAAAACGTAGGAAAGGGTTGTTCAATACAGGAGAACGGAAATGAGTGAAGGCGAGCCGCTTAGCGGCGATTGGTGGCATGGAAGCAACACAGACCGCAAGTGCCACTACATAGGCGGATACAAAGTTGGTGAGATGTTGCGGGCAGCTGCCGATTGGGTAGAAGCAAATCAGGTGTCGGTTCGCAGCGTTGTCTTCTCTTGCGGGGTGTGGAATTCACTCAATATCTACTACATAGAACCTTTAGGGGGAGAATAGAAATGGGTGAAAGGGAACACGCTCGCAAATTCAGCGCAGAGGAGGCGTGGCGCAATTGGCAACAGCTGTTTTCTTATTTCTGTCACGAGCGCGATGAGGACGAAATTACAGAGACCACCTTTGAGACAATGACAAATTGCTTGCTGATATTCAAGCCTAATGTTAACATTGAGTGGGAATAATGAGGAGGAGTTGTTATGGAAAATAACGTATGGCATACTAAGGTACGCGCACCGCACTTTGAATTACGCGAAACAGAAGCGGAAGGCAGGCCATACTACGCGGCGCGGGTGACTTCTATTGGTCTTACTAGTTATGGATGGAGTCAAGACGAGGCCATAGATGGACTTCATGACATGTTCTCCAAGTGGCTTGAATTGAATCGCCGTGCAGTCAAGGCGGAGAACGTGTGAGTCAAGAATACTCAATCGGCGCAAGGAGGTGAAACGCACAAACAACACACTACTAGGTCGTAACAATACAAATAAAGGAGGACGTACATTGAAAACCAAAAGAATTGTAGCATCAGTGCTGACCGCGTTGATGCTGACGCTTGTAGCAGTTGTACCAGTGGCTGCTGACGAAACAAGTGTGAATGTTGACTGGGGTGGAAGTGGAATCATAGGTGGTAATGTAAATGCTGGAGACGACTCTTCTATCTCGTGGATAGCTACTGGAGACTACATTGCCGGGTCATTCAAAGCTACCGACCACAACAACAACTCCTATTCCTACGGGGTTGACAGCGTCAACTCCTACATGGTATCTGAAGTTGCTAACGGTCTTTCCCAATACCTTGTAACTCGCGACGACGCTAAAGAATCCATGTATGGAAGTGCTGGACAAACTTCGCTTTCATACATCGAGGCTGTTGGCGGTACTGCCGAGTTTGCTATGGGTTCATCCACTAACTACGCCTCAATGAAGAATCCCACTTACGGTAAGCCTAAAACATCTAGTGGAAAGAACTTTGAGGCGAATGCAAGTGTTTTTGTACTTCGACAGTGGGTGGGTAATGGAGATCCGACTTCTTCAGAATTACCATCCGATTGGGCTACCTTCAATGTTGTAGGCTCTGGTACAGCTTTAGTGGATGTCATGAGCTCAGAAGCACGCGAAGGACAAATCAAACTTGGCCATGGTTGTGGTTGTTATACTAATGCAGACATGCAATTGAGTGGATCAGGTATGGCATCGTTTGAAGCTGTTGGTGCTAACGGAGCTTCTGGATTTGGCCTCAACGTTCCGGGCGACGGGTCTCTGCAAAGTGCTTCACTTAGCGTTGTAGCTGACTACGCCGGTGACTTCTCTATCCCCGACTTCTCTATGACCTCAACTTAATACAACCAAGGGTGCGAGGGGGAACAAAACCTTCGCACCCTTAAAGGACTAAAATGAATAAAGGAATTTTCGCCTTAATAGCAGTTATAGTAGCTATGCTACTTTCTCCTGCCGTAGCTTTTGCGGAAGAGGAAAGAACGACCCCAGGAGAAAAAGGGCCTCCAATGCAAGAAACCAATGCCGACCAAGGTATGGACGTAGACATCGGTATCATCGGAGACAACTCTGATGTAGACGTGAACGTAGACGGTGACAACAACGACGTCAACGTCAACGGAAGAAACGTTAACGACCCGGTCGCTATACATAACCACATCAACAAGTCTGATAATAGCGACGCATACCGGAGGCTTAAAAGCAGGTTGGAAAGTGTAGAAGCTTTGTTCGGCCAATGGGCGGAGACTTTGGACTTGACGGTAAGAGCAACTGCTAAAACTATTGAAGACCTCGCCGCAACCAAAGAACAGGCAGCCGAACGCGCAGATTCGTTACAAGAATCTTTCAACACAAAAGTAGGTACTATCGAGCACGAGATGGCTGAAGCAGACGCGAGTCTTTCTGATACCCTTAAACAGCAACAAGACCGCATCACCGCTCTACAGGAAACTACCGACGCTCTCGCCGAACGAGACGAGCAGCTAAGCTCCTGGCTCTTGTTAGCCGGATGCATCATCATAACGCTCGCAATCGCAGTCATCTACTTGCTTACAGCTCTAGCAAATGAACGTGCATAAGCGCTCAATGAACATGCGCAAGTATATGCCAGCTACTATAGAACTGGTAGACTACGCGTTAGGCGACGACCCCTGCAGCAAAGACTCCGGATGGTTATTCGAAATGCTGTTCATTCCATGGGTTACACTCCTTGTCGCACTTGTAGAATTGCCGTGCATCCCCCGCAGGTATGCGCAGGTCCGTAAACTCCGTAAAAACCGTTAGTTTCAAGAAATCTCGGAGTTCCAGGATTTCGCGTTTCCGCGGGGGTAAGCTTTTTTCTCGGGGGTCCGCCTTAGAAAGTCGCTAGTAGTAGGATATAATATAGTAATTTCCAAAAACCTTTCAACACATGCCAAACTAGTCCTTCCCCACTTCAACAACGGCATTTCAATGAATCCCGAAACTCACGGAAATCCCTGTTTTGCCGTAAACACTGAAATCCCGCACATTACGCCTTATCTGGACACTTCCAGTTTTCTTACATATGGGGTTATGTTAGATAATCTCACATGATTCGTTCAATTATATGAAATATGATGAGGGGTTGATAGCTCAAGTGTGATGATGTATTATTATCATAGTCAATAGTACATTACAAACTGAATAAGTCGATTCGACGTGTGAATTACGTACTCGTACGTACTTCCAAATCCAACCTGAACTACACGTCGATAATCTCACATGAGAAGTTCAATTTCTGAAATTATGATGTGGGGTTGATTATCAGAGTTTGATGATGTATTATTATCATATTGAGATTGTACATTACAAATTGAATAAGTAGTTGGTGTTTGGTGTAGTCTATCTATTGCTTAGGAGGCAAGACCAATGACAGACAACACTGAACGCAAAGGCCAGACTCAGCCGAACAAAGCTGAACAACCTGCAGAGAAGACCGTTACTCTGAAAGTACCGGCGGGCGTAGACCCTACCCTGTACGCAAAGAAGGCCGAGAAGGCAATCGAACGGCAGGAGTCAGACATGGCCAGGCGCGAGAAGTACAACGCTGCTCGCGGCGCCGCTCGCACTCGGCTGGTCGAAGCCCACAAGTCAGAGTACAACAAGTACCTGGCAGAGGAGAAGGCCGCGCGAGGCATCAAAGCCAGCGCCTAGCACACAGTACGTAGCAACCCCAGCAAGTCCGTAGTGTACAATTCGCACCAAACACCAACTACCGCCCAGCACACACAGCCTGCTTCTTGCGGGCTGTTTGTGTATCCTTGAATTGGTCCAGCCCATGAAAACCCAATCGACCTCACCTCCATTACACAACATGAACGTTGCTGTAGGTAATACGTACTTTCAAAGCCGTCGCGGTCTATGCACTGCAGACGGCTGTAGTACTATCCGACCGAGAAAACACGGAACTCCAGGATTTGCCGTATTACTATGAAAACACGTACGTGCGGTAGGGTCACTGCACGTTTGTCACTACATCATTACGGAGGTGCATATGGATGACATGTTACAACAGTGGGAAGAAGGTGTAGCGGATTCAGGTCTGTCAGGTAACGAAAAGGCAGAAATCGTCGGATGGGTGAATCGGATGAATGCCGTTTACAATGACGGGGCAGATGACCTGCCTGCGAGGTTCATACTGGATGGCGTCCTCACCGTCCTTCGGAAAAACCCTGACGTAATCATTCCTTAGAGACTCGGGAGTGTCGTGGGTTATGACCCGATTCACGACGCCTATTGGGAAAGGAGCGTGTATGAGCGGGAAACCCAACGAAAGAGCGATGACGGCGGTCCGCGAAGCCCGCGAAGAACATCCCGAGTGGACTTTGAGGCAAGTCGGAGCTCAAGCAGGGGTGTCGAAGCAACGTGCCCATCAGCTTTTGTGTAAAACGGAACTGCCCACCCGAAGCGCGGGTTACGGAAAGCTCAACGTATGTGAGACCTGTGGAAAGCTCACCAGGAACAAAAGGTTTTGTAGTCACGACTGTCAATTCTTCCTAAACCGACGTACCTTCGTTTGCAGTCACTGCGGAAAGACCATCACAAGACCAGTCCAATACCGTGAAACCGCTTCCGGCAGATACTTTTGCAATAAGCACTGCCAAGGAAAGTGGCTTTACGAAAACCACGGGCCAATCATTAAACGTGTACAGGTACGTTGCGACTTTTGTGGCAAGGAACTTCTGCGTCGTCCGTCAATGATGGGCAAACGCAATTACTGCAACCCGGCTTGCTACCACGCTAGTCGCAGGCTCAAACCAGGCGTATGCAGGTTTTGCGGTAAGTCTTTTGACAAAGCGGGAAACAGCCGCAGAAAGTTTTGTAGTCGTGCTTGTTACAACGCCTATCACAGTGAGCAAGGGCGCGTGGCGCGACAATGCGTACGTTGTAGAAGATGGTTTACCCGCAAAAAGTCCGAAGCCCTCAAGTCGAAACCTTACAAAACGTACTGTTCCCGGTTCTGCAGTCAAAGGCGAAATAAACATTTATAATAGAAACGCAATACAAGAAGGAGCAGGTTATGAAGTATGAGTCGTACGGTATCCGCATGGTTACGGTAAAACGCCCTTCGAACGGGTCCAAGCAGCACTGCCTGATAATCCCACGAGGTTTTATGCGCAAAGCGGGTTTGGAAGACAACGAAGATGTCGTAGTTCACGTCGTACAAACCAGCCACCGACAGTTGCGGTTAACCTTTCTCTCCACCGAACCGATGAAAGAGTTCCTTGAAAAGAGGGCAAATTATTTGGAGGCAGGAGAAGATGTAAAGCGTGTCGAAGATACTTGGGGGATAAAGGTCCTCGGAAAGGCCCACTTCCGCAGAATTCCCATCTATGTGATGGAAGACAACTCGTACGTTCTTCTGGCTCGCGGCACTGTACCCGCCGCAAAGTTTGGCACTTTAGACCAAGCCCAACGTTACATAGCTTGGGAATATGCCGCAACTACTCGGGAGATTGAACAAGGATACTACAACCCAAAGTAACTTTTCCCTACAGCCTAAGAGGTTCTGCTTCTTAGGTTGTGAGGAGACGTTAGTCTCTGATAAGACCGGAGTTATAAGACCCGGCAATTATAAGGAGGCAGATGATGCCAGACACTAAGCATGTGGACGTGGAGATTCCAGAGTGGTTGGACGAACAAAAGGCGCAGGAACTCATCGAACGTGCCCTAAACCCGGAACATGGAAGCGGTGACCAAATCATCTTCAACCGCATCGAAGTCGGTCACGAAAAGGAAATTCGGATTTCCCGCGACATCTACAAGAACCGCGTGATGTACAACATTCGTCAATGGTACGTAGACAACTACGACGAATGGCAGCCGGGAAAAGGGTGCGTAGTGAAGCCGGAATCCCTCCACGAAATTATTGAGGGCCTGCTAACAATGGAGTTTTGGTGTCAGCTCACTTCCTCGGACTGAGGTGAACGAGAAATGTACAAGTTTCCTACGGCTAAAGAAAAGAGAGTCATAAGTGATGCTCTTAGGCATCACGAGGAGTCCCGTAGCTCCTACGATAAGAGAATACGTGAGCAGTTCATCGAGAGACAGTGCTTCAAGCCCGCAGGTACTCTCGATACAAGTAAATTCCTATTAAGGGAAGCACCTCTCGCAGGTAAGACCTTCTTTCTACACCGAACCCACAGCATGGTCCAGGTAAAGGAACTTACCTCGAGGGGACTTATCGTAGGGGGTACCTGCTTCTTCTACAGAGATGCTCAAACAAACATCATACGCTACCTCTCCTCCCTTCGAAGTTTCGTCGCAATGTGGCCAGAGTACATCAAATCTCCTGAGGACTGTACCTTCCTACAGCCCTGCGAACTTTTCGGAGACATAGCGTACGAGACAGCGGACCGGAAAAGGTGGGACCGTCCATTCGGCTTGTATACTCCTTGCCCCAACTCCATCCTTCTTGGATACACATGGCCGCAAGGCGGAGATTGGGAGATACACGGTAGAGCTCCGTACGACCCCGTAGATCCGTACTACTACGACGACTCGTTCGCGGGCGAGATGAGCTACGAGACCCTTTGAACCAAATGTTCAACAATTGAAGGAGGTGCCTACAGATGTTAGTAGAGGAGGTTTGTTGCACACATGCTATCGAAGGTGAATGCTCCAACTCCAGTTGCCCCCATTGGCGCATCCACTCGCCGATGGACTTGGGTTTAGGCAGAAATTGCAATGAAGGGTTTCGATGCGACCGATTTCAAGTGCGGAGCATACAATGGGTTGAAGCCCCAGTAGTACAAGCTCGGTGTGGGGTGCTCCTAGATTTCTAGGAGTTCCCAGTTTTCAGAAAGGAGTTTTATTACAATGAAAGTCCGATGCAGTCTAGCCGATGAGTGCAAGGCGACTTGGGACGACGGAGAGCCGTGCCCCCATCGAGAACCACACGAACCCACATCTCATTTCGAGTGTGCACGACCTGTACAGTGTATGCACTACGAAATTACGCACGGTAAAAAGGGTATAGCTCAATGCGTAGTTGTGAAAGAAGGCCCGAAGGCGGTAGAGGTGAAACCTACACCTACAGGTTATGCATTGTCACTGTGCACAATCATTCAATACAACCCGAACCCCGAAAACCGCCATTGGGCTGTTGAGCAAGTGTGTCAAGCCTTTAGATGCGCCGCACAAATAAATCCTGAACAATGGGCCGAGGAATAGGGAGCTGCGCTCCGGTACTTGGGCTACTATTCGTTATGCCTGTAGAATCGGTAAGCCCGTACAAATCATCTCTCCTAACGGGAGCATGACAAGGAGGAACTATGATTGAATACCTAGGCGCGAAAGTCTTTTCAACGAAGGAGGCAAAGGAATGAAAATCTACCTAGTGGAGGACGACAGCAACTACACTCCAACTTCCCGACTCGTAACCTCGTTACAAGAAGACGACAAAATCTTACAAGAGTGGGACGTAGTGGTGATGCAAGGTGACGAACTGCAACTGTCAACACTCATCGATGAAACAGGAGGCCTTCCTTCATGAAAGCACACGTTTGGCATCCGGGCGATCCTTCTGTAGGTATTTGGGATGGCGAGGCTGACATCGAAATGAACCTCATGTCTTTTCAAGACGAGCAGCAACGCCTTAACACTCGCGTAGCTTTGCAAGAAGCCTTCCAAGAAATCTTCGACGGACATTGCGAAGTTTGGTTTGAGGACGAGTGTCAAGATTGCTTGGGGCGCAATGGTGTACACGACTATAGCTGCCCCTCAGCGCCGATACAAGGAGAGGGCGATGAACAATAAAGACTACAATGACCCCGAACTTACATGTCTATTGGGTGAAGCTCGAAAGACTCTCCAAGCGTTCGAAGCTACGCAAAACGTTCAAAACATTGTAGATATCATCGTACGTACAGCATATCTCCTAGGCAGTAACGCTGCATTGCAAGACGAGTTACAGTGGCTGCGTAGTCGAGAAGATGACGATGATGATGATGATAACGATGGCGATGATGATGATGATAACGATGGCGATGATGATGACGAGCCGGGTGGGCCAGTTGTAGAAGCCGAGAACATACTTAAAGGGGTATCGTAATGACTATCGAGATGGAGTCCTACAATAAGGGTTACACCGAGGGTTGGAACCAAGGGTACTTGTACGCACTGCGGGAGATGCAGGCGCGGTGGGATGAGAAGATTCGAGCATTGCAGGAGGAGCTGGAACATGAAAGCAAGTAAAGGGCTACCAACACATCTGTATAACGAAATACGGTCTCGAAACTTAGAGCCCCTCATTTACTACCTACGGGATTACGACGACCGCCCTGTCGTCACTCGATGTATCTTGGTACAACCGGATGGCACCCCTATAGCTTCCGGTACAGCCTTTTGTTCATCAAAAGATAACCCCAACAAGGCAGTGGGCAGAACCCTTGCAACGTCAAGAGCTCTTGCGGCGTTGCGTGAAGGTTACAAGGCCGTACACCTAGGACCAGGTTGGCAACAGTACACCGCCCTCACCAAACAAGATTTGTACCCAACCGGTAAAGCCAGCGCTCGCTATCTTTCAGTCTTCGAGCGTAGATTGATTGACAGGTGGCTCATCGGACAAAAGGAGCAGTAGTATGCAATTTCAGTACGAAGCTCGTATTTACGGCAAGGACAACGAAGGTGAGGAAATAGTATGGGCAGGGCACCTTGGTAATACGGCTACCCAAGCCCTCAACAAAGCTGTACAAGCAATACATCATGGTACAAATGGTTCCTACCCGTACGAGGACACCTGGTTTATGGAGATTAGGGTGTTCGAGCTCCATCAAGTAATGCGTCGGGACGTGTTTACCATTGATTCTAAGGGAGTGGCCCTTCTGGACTACGCAGGAAACAAAACTGAATATCCGAGGTGAGAAATGTTTTGTGAAGGCTGTGAATTTTACATAAACAGCAGGTGTACAAAAAGAGAGTGCGTGTACGTTGAAGACCTATTAGCAGAAGTAGAGTACGAAGAAGTATTGTACGAGATCTGCCATCCAACCGAAGACACCGTGACGGTGAAAGGAGACGAACAAGATGAATGAAGGAACTAAGCTAGACAGCACGCACTTACGTACTGCGGGAATGTGTCTCTACCTCTCCGGAAATCTCGATGACTGGAAAGATGAACTAGAACGTGAGGGCTTCTCCTTTGAGGAACAACAAGAGTTCGTACGGCGCTACTTCTTTCTTATCCGACGTATCGACGAGGCTCTTGCCCTATGGGTAGCTGAAGGCGACGTACAACCCCTCGTACACGTATCTGAAGAGACATCTCTACTTATGGAGGCAAACAAATGAGTGATTGGAGATGGCAAGAAGTAAGTGACAAATTCCTAGTTACCCCTGAGGGCCGTTGCCCTATGTGTAACTACAACGTTTTCAAGATAACTTTCAGCTTAGGCAACACAACTCTCACCACGTCCCCCGACGATGTACAAGTGGTATGTCACGGAACTCCGGTTGAAGTGGTAGACGCGGAGTGCCAGCAATGCTATGAGGACCTCCCATTAAGAGTTTTCCCTCCTTTCTACTTCGTAGTTGTCATAGGAGACGAAATCACTATCCACAAACCCTCTTGTGATGACATCTTACAAGCTCTTGATGCTTTTAGCGACGCGTTGTACAAGGAGAAGATCTCCCTAGACCGTTATGACCTCATAGACTTATTGAAGTACGGTTCCCTAGAACGTCCCAACGTTTGGATATGGTTCGTTAACGAACCTGTAAAGGTGTTGTAATGAAAGCTACACCATCCGTACTCAAGGACCAAATCCTTCACCCAGAATTCGCTAACGAGAGTTTACGGTGCCCGGCGTGCGGAGACGTATGGTCCGCTAACGCCGGAGACTACTTCATGTGGAAACCTGACTCGCCCATCAAATGTGAATGCGGTGAACAGCTTGAACTTGTACGCATTCGCCGAAGCGTTACCATTGAGCAGGTATACAGATGACCATGCGTATGCGTAGTAAAATGCATAAGTACGCCAAGGGTGAAAGCAATCCTACTTTCAACCGTGTCAACCAAAAGTCCATCTGCGACCACGCTGAATATTGGGTAGAAAGGATTGACCAATGCGGGCCTTACACAGAAGACGTGGACATGGTACTGCAAGAGTTAGTGGATTGTGCAAAACGTGAGGAGGTGAGTGTAGACATCGTACAACAAGTTTTACGTCGCAGGAAGATTCGCAGCTCGATTGAGCACATCCTTAAAAACATGGGAGGCAGAGAATGAACTATGAATGGTCACCAACTAGCGCCGTAGGAAAGTACCTTACCCAAAAGTTGAAGTGCCCGCACTGCGGTGCGATACCAACTACCGTAGTAGCATCTCTACAGGTGTACGGAGTCCAACACGACGAAGCTTCAGGAGGTTGGAGACCTGCGCACGGTCCAGACCAAAGGCCTGGAGACTTGGACCGAATGCACATTTGCGATGAATGTGGCGAGCCGTACGACGTGAGCGACGTAACGTTCGTCATTGACGACGAAGCCTTAGTTCCTAACTACCCACCTCTCGTATACGACGCTCTTCAAGAGGAGTTCGGAGAGTGAAAAAGTGCCTCTTACCAACTACAGGTAATAGAATGTAAGACAGGAGCATACCCTTACTGTCAAAAGGAGAAGAAGATGTCAGAAAGATTTTCCGCGCTGAACCTACCCGTTTATGGGCTGCGAGTGTCGTCTGAGTACCTGCTGAAGCACCCTTCCTTTACACCCGATGTGGCTCAGTCAGCCTTCTCCCGAATACTAGAAGACGGAATGCAGGAAGGTTTCATTCAACTTCCGCCCACCTGCCCTGCCTGCCTCTTGGAGATTGACCGAATCTGCACGGACCAAAGAACCCACCTAGTGTTTGCGGAAGGAAAGTGGCAAAGGGAGATAATCCCAATAGACGTTTTCTCTTGCCCCAACTGCGAAGCAGAGTTTGGCCCCCAGGACCTAGATTTGTTAGGCGTACCTAACGAACTGCGCTAATGGTAAGGAGGTTATGATGTCCACAAGATTACTATACTTCAGAGGCGAGGGTGAAGGATTGCAGGAGTACGTCACAATCGTAGACACCGAAGGTATGACCAAAGAAGAGCACATGGAAAGCCTTCAACCCGCACCGGGCTTCTACCTAAGAGGCGTATTCGACCTCCTTCCCGACAACTCCTTAGTAGACTCTCAACTACATGAGTTGCCCTTGGAAGAAATGCTCGCGAGGACGTGGTAATGAAGTACGAACTTCAAGTAATAGGTACCGACGCAAGCAAGGAAGATGTGCAGCTAGACCGTTCCCCTACTTTACAGGAACTGCAAGACTGGGTAAAAGGTCCTATCGAAGTGTTGCACCTTAACTTTCACGGTAGAGTAATGCAAATGGTGGTAAACGAAGAAGGGTACATCCAAAGACTCCCACCTAACTACCTTGCAACTACTTTGTATGGACAGCGCATATGCGGGCCTGTAGTACTTTTCCTGAAAGGGCAGTTGGAATGACCTCTGAAAGAACGCATCTCGTTGAGAGGAGATTCAGCCACTCTAAGCTCCGTCAGCTAGACGTTTGGTTAGGAGACAAAACGTGCGACATACGTTATGCAACCGCCGAAGTAGAAGGAGACAGCATCGCCAACTTTCGTGAGCATTGGAAGTACGACCTACCTTACGTAAAGGTTGCGGACGTCATGAGAAACTGGCACGCTAAGTGCAAGCAAGAGGGCTTAACGGGGCTAGTAAGACAAAAGAACGACGAAGTACTCGAAAGTGAGGAGGCAAGCAGTTGTTAAGACCAGCAGACCTTAGTGTTAGAAAGGGAAGGTCAAACGCTATATGCAAAACGTGCGGCACCCCTATCGGTACAACTGGCGAAAGAGTAGTGTATAGCTCGGCCAGCAATAGCTCTCCGGAACACCACCACGTACAGTGTTTCCTGATGTGGAACTCCAGGGACATCGCCAAACTGTACGAGCTCTTACAAACAAGCGGTATCGCGCGGGAGGTGAAAGATGGACGCAGAACAGGCTGCTAATCTCGCAAACGACTTGCAGGACCTTTCCCTAAAAGGAGTAGTCGCAGTTTTATGGGAGCATGAGTTTAGACAACGCGTAAACACTTTCCCCGACGACAGGTTCACCGTGTCGCAACTACACGCTCTCAACCAAGAGATGGCAGATTGGGCCTACCAGGTTACGCGGACGTTAGTAGACCAGCACCACGCAAGCCCTTCTATACTTGGTCTTCCAGCACGTATGCAAGAAGAAGTACAAAAGGTAATACACACAAGGTTACAGGAAGCCCAATACCAACACTCTTAAGTTTCGTCATCTTACAAGGAGGCTTTCAAATGTGCACTATACTAGCTACTCTCGTATTTGCCGGAATTGCGTATCTTGGGACGCGCTTAGTAAAAGTAGCCGACTACTTTTATTACCGCCGCCCGCGTCGCCATGTTCACTATCTTCTCGCTAACGTCTTCGGTATACTTATGTGGCTACTTGTCCTCGTAGGTGTCGCTGGGGCTATATTGATGCCAGGGATCAAACTCCTAACCTGGAACGATAACATACAGATGGCATCATATTGGGACAACTGTATACAGCCTAATATAGCAGAAACTCACGACAACTACGTTGTGGTTACGGGCTTAGTACCAGGTGTCTGGCAATCCGGTAGTTTCAATCTACCCAAATACAACTCCAGCCTATCTTTTAGAAAAGTTTGGTTGGACATCCCTGTAGTTGGTTGGGCGGTTGACAAACCTCGAGAGGATCTGAAGTTTGTAAAAGTGGTGCAGTAATGTTTCTAGGAATATACGGCATGTGCATACCTACAGAAAGTGTATGGGTCACTTCCGACTTTCACTTTGACCATACAAACATCATCAAGTACTGCAACAGGCCTTTCAATTCCATCTCGGAGATGAACTGCACCCTAATGACCGAACTTTGGGAAAAAGTGAAGCCTTGGCAATACTTGTTGTTCCTGGGAGACATGAGTTTCGGTAGAGGTTCTCGCAAACCTAAATGGTGGCTACAACAAATGCCCGGCCGTGTAATCTACGTTAAGGGTAGTCACGACAACGGGATAAGATCGACCATGGTTTATCCACATAACACCTTACTAGTAGTAGAAGGCTCCCTCAAAGCGGAGCTGTACCAACACTCGCATGCCGAACTTATTAAATTCTCCCATGAGCCAAGTTACGGCAACGTTTGGAATGTGCACGGACACACGCACGAAAACCGTCCGTACTACATGCCCCGTAACAATCGTATCCATATCGGAGTCGACGGGAACAAATTCTCCCCCGTACCGCTAGACAACATAATAGGAACCATACAACTTTCACAAGGAGGCGAAAATGCCAGTTCGTAAGATGCCCATTGACGTCGACTACTGTAGTAATTGGTCGATCAGAGACGCTATCAGGGAGTTTATACAAAACGCCCTAGATACGCATACGATCACCTCTATCAAACACTTAGGAAGCTTCGCCATCATTCAGGACCAATCAACTGGAGTAAAGATGCGAGACTTCCTTTTGGGGCGTACCACTAAAAGGGACGACAACACCGTAATCGGTCAGTTTGGGGAAGGTTTGGCTATCGGGTGTTTGGTTATGGCTCGCGCAGGACGCCTGGTCGAAATAAGAACAAACGAGCAAGTGTTCAAAGCCTCCATCAAATCGGATAGGGTATGGGGAGGTAAAATCCTAGCCTTTGAAGTAGGGAAAGCCGAACGTCCTCAAACTGGCACAACCGTTTACGTAGAGTGCTCTCAAGCAGAACTACAAGACGCGGAGAGTTTGTTTCTACAACTGTGCCCTAAAACCTTGATAACCCCAACTTCCGCCGGCGATATAATCGACTCCCCTGGCAACTTTTACGTAAACGGTGTAAAGGTAACTACAGGAGACTCTATTTTCGGTTACGACTTCCGTCAAGCAAAATCCCTTATCAACCGAGACAGAGGCTCCATCGACCATACAGCTGTACGTGTAGCCGTTAGCAACGTATTGTCCGCTTGTGATGACGTAGAGGTTGCAAAACAAATACTAACTACGGCAGAGAAAGGTGTTGTAGCTAATGGACAAAACTTCATCGAACTAGCTACAGATTTCCGACCAATCGTACCTACGTGGAAAGAGGCCGTGCAAAGCTTGTACGGAGAAGACGTTTGCTTGTATCGTGCCGGTGATACGCTAGCAAACAATGACATGAAAAGTAGAGGATGGAGAGTACTAGAGTTTCCATGGAATTTAAGTTTCCTACTACACATGGCAGATGTACTACGTTACTCCGACGAAACCCGCAAGGATTTTCAACACGTAGTCGAAGTGCATCCTACGCCCGAAGAGCAAGAGATGTTAGCCACAGCTGAGCGCGTATGCAAGCTTCCTTGCGAGCTATGTAGGTTACGTACGGACCACTTCACCTCAATAGTAGAGTTCCCGGACGACAACCAATACGGACAAACCGTTTACGAAGAGGACCGCATAAACATATCCAGAACAGCTTTGCAAAGTCTCGAACAAACGGTAGCAACTCTTCTACACGAACGTGTGCATCTTACCACCTTTCAGCCCGACTACTCATCAGGGTTTGAGGCAGCCGCTTTTGAAAGTCTTGCAACTCTCGCGATAGCGATGTCCGAAAAGGAGAAGGTATGCTAGTAAGCGAAGATGAAAGTATCGTATGGGACTTTTGGGCCGAACGCTACCGAATAACAGTCGAGGAGCTACAATCATGGAAAGACGATCCCGCAAAACCTATGCACTGCGCTTCTTGTGGATGGCACGGCACGTTACAAGACATCCCTAATAAGCTGTGCCCGAACTGTAATGCCCACGGCAACTTCGAGCCTTGTATCAACGGGCGATGTATGTTTGGAAGGAGATAAAAATGGCAATACCGACTAAAGTACTGGTTCTTACTGAATTCAACTTTCCTGCACTTTTCAAGGGCACTATCAGCGACCAACTCGCGCATTGGGGGTTTTGGCTGCACCTACACGAAGTTACGGTCGTTGGAAAGAACTCCGATACACCTTCTACTGAGTACGTCTCCGAAGTGTGGATACCTGCAGATAGAATTTTATACGTACAAAAGCTCGCCGAAGGAAAGGGGGAATAATGGATAAGTTAGTACCCGTCCTCAACGAACACATACAAGTACCTTGTTGGATAGAAGACATGGGTAACTACAACAAACTGCCTACTCCTTATAGAGAAGTTCCTAGCAGGAAGTTTTGGTACCTATTCGACCAATGGCCCATTGTCTTCATAGAAACCCGGCAAGTAAGCTTACCCCAAAGTAAAACCCTTCGGCACACTTACCTCTTTTGGAAGCACGACCAAGCCTTTGCAATTGTTATACCCGAACGTGTAGCTTCTGGAGAATATGCATCGGAGCCCACCTACTACACGATCGGTTGTGAACACGATTGGGGTCCGGACCCTGATAGGCCCGGCCGTATGCACCTACATCCATATCGATGTCGTGTATGCGGGTTGACCAGAACACTTGACTCGTCCGGATAAAGGAGACGCGGAGATGAAAGTAACCTATAGCGATTACCTGCAAACCCGTAAGTTCAACCGCAAGTTGTATGAGTACGTTGCTAAGGAAATGAAAAGGAGCCTAGTGCTTTGTGACGACGTACACGTAGAGTTCAGTATGTCGGCAAAACACCAAACGCCTTTCGTGACAGTTGTAGGAGAGGAGGCTACCGACGCTGTAGACATCATACACCACATACTTGACACGTTTTTCCAAGTGGATGAACCAGAACCAATCCCAAACGGATGGAGTATAGATTTTCAGGACTAGGAGGCTGACATGAAAGTACGACAAGAGCCAAGCACCTTCACCCCTCTACAAATAACGTTAACAACACCGCAAGAAGTAAGAGCCCTATTGCTAGCCTTGAACGAGATCGGAACCTACGCTACGTGCCGCGACATGGAAAAGCAGTACGGGGAAAGACACATGCAGCTGCAAGACCTGTACCACAGTATGTTCCTTACCCTCAACTCTCATACCTTACAAAACTACAATATAGGCTTCACTCTTACTGCTCAAGACGAGTGGTTTTGGTGCAACGGCGAGGAGACGAAATGCGTATAACGGACTTACGACATAAGGGTGTTGTTTGGGATCTACAGGGCGATGTATGGACGTCCGTCTCCCCTTTAAGCGTCAAAGGTGAAGCGTACATTAGTACCTTATGTGGCTACAGAGTATCTTTTGACATAAGTGACCTTCCTTACCTAAGAGAGCTTGTGAGGCTACTCGAACTCGAACAAGAAATAGAAGAGGAAGAAGCGGGTAGTACACCTTCAGCTAGGACGAGACAGTATAATAGAAGACGCAAGTAGTTCAAGTAAGGAGTAGAGATGAGCATACTACTAACACATGACCAAATAAAAACCATCGAAAAACGAATGTTACGGAAGGCAGAGCTGGCAAGGGCTGCTGGTACCTACTTCGATATGGACATAGAGTTCCCCTTAGCAGTACTTCGTGCACAAGTAGGAAAGGTAGCCAAACTAATAGACACTGACGCTTCCGGTCCTGACCTAGAGAATTTCGTAAGACTACTTAAACTAGAAGCAAGGGGAAAAGGGAGTATGCCCCATGCCAAGAAAGTATTGTACGACCGTGAGAGACGCAAGTGGAGGAAACGTGAACGACTTGAGTAGGTACTACTTTATCGTAGGACTGATAGCGGCCGTATTGCTGGGAGCCTCCATACTAGGACTGAAGCAAGGTTTTCAGTTCGCTCTGGGCTACGTCTCGATTACTGCAACCATTGTGTTTGCAAAATATCTCGACGTAGGAGGAAAGAAGTGACTACGGAAGACGGGATAGACGCGCAAATGGTATGGCACCTAATAACGCAAACTGCTACAAAAGAAACGGATCGACAGGATGCAAAGGTCACTTTTCTTCGGTTTGAAAGACAGCGGCAGGACCGCCTGTTGCAGGAAGAATTACGCGAATACAGCCGACGACAGTTAAAAAGAGACAGGCTAGTAAGGTTTATACCTGAGCGACTGGCCGAGATTATAGCAAACCCTAACGGTTGTTTCAGATCTTAGAAAAGAGGTACACAGTGCAATGGCTATCGAAACGTTAGACGACATCATCGAAGAGCTCGCCGACAGATGCGGAGTTTATGGTACCTACAATTCACAGAACGATACGTTTGAGGAGCACACTTTTGACTGCGACTGCCGCATATGCTTCACCCGGGAACTAGAGAGCCGTATACGTGAAGCAATGAGAATCGAACAAGTTCTGCAAGAAAGGAAAGTAAGTAGGAAGTGCCCCATATGCGGTAGATTCACAATCGACTGGGAACCCAGGTGGAATGCCTTCAAATGTTTCGCTGCAGACTGTTCTTGGTACGGTAACGTCCCGCCTCCCATCTTAGACGAAGACATCAGCCAAACGGCTAGACGACTTGCAGAGCATAGACCCCCACCTAGCCCACTTTAGAAAGAGGAGTATGATGAACGAAAAACAACAAAGGCTTCGAGAGCTGGTTCTGGAGTATAGTAACTCTGCCACTTTACACGTCGACTCTACCATACACAGCAACTCTACAATAGTAGACCTATGCATCGATAGTCTCGACCTTATCGATATGATCGTACGTTTGGAAGCAGAATTCGACATCGACCTGTCAACCATAGACGTTAGCACCTACGGAGAGATGTACGACTTGTTAGGAGACAAGCCCGCACGATCCGGCAACACAGCTACCCGTAAGTGGATAGCTTACGACGCACTTCAAGGACGGGTAGAAGAAGCACTACGCGATATAAACGAAACTAACTGGGAAAGCGCCTGCGAGCAACTACGGCAAGCCCTAGAAGAAGTACGTACACTACAGCACCTTAACACTCGCCACACCTGCGACGTTTGTGGTGAAACCTTTGATAAGGACATTCGACCATACTGTCCGCATTGCACACACGGGCTACACATATGAAACTTTCCCACTTTTTCAACAGCCAAGTAAGTCCTTCCCGCATAAATGCGCTTCTTAGCAAGTATACAAGTACTCATTTGGGTACTCGCGGTACCTTAGACTTTTGCAGCTCCCTAGACCTACAAGCTGTGTACATATGGCCGCAAGTTGACAAGATGTCCTTAGAGTACGACAACCATAAAAAGATGTATTGGGCCGATGCCATCAAAGGTAAGGAGTATGAGTACGGAATTGAAGACGTGAGTCCCGGCATAGCTTTAGCAGCTGCCTGTTGCAGGGCCCTTGTAGGAAGATTCGCATAGACAAAGGAGACACATGTACCTAGAAGCCGCAGCAGTAGCTACGACAATTGTCCTAACCGTCAGGTACCTAATAGTCCGCCGTACTGTCAACAAACTAAAACATGAGGAGGAACTATTCAGAGCCGAACTAATCTACCATGGAAAGCTGCCTCCCAAGTTGATGCGCAGATACGTATGTATACCCGACTGCCTATCTATAACTCTTACCTTGGAATCAACGAAGAAATACCACAGACCTTTAAGACTGTGTTACCTTGACTGTTTTGCAAAAGGAGGTAAACAAGATGACAACTCTCGCGTTCGAGTACTACCGCGGGTGGATAATACAACGACACCCTAACGGCTTGTACGCCTACCCACGCAATGACACTTCGGTCCCGTCAGGTTTTTGGTTTCGTAACCCAGTTGAAGCCACCCTATTCATCAGAGAGACACAAGGAGATGAATAATGAAAAAGTATTTAGTAAGGGTTCAAACCAGTGGTGTAATAGGTTACGCTAAAGTAATCGCTGAGGAGCCCGCCCTTGCCGCCGCTATGGGTATCTCAATCATTACCAAGCACAAAGAGCACTACATAGTCCCTACGATGTTAATCAGACACACCGAGTCCAGTGTTGGGCCCATTATACCCTTGCACTATCACATAAACAACATCTATGCAGAAGTAGTGTCGATACAGGAGGCGTAACGTAAACATTCCCGCGTTGTGTAACGGTAGCACGCCAGACTTTTTGTCTAGGTTCGAATCCTAGCTCGGGAACCAATAAAGGAGTAAAATGGAACAACAAAAATGGGTTCCACACATTATTGAACAGGGGGCTAGGTTTCACGTAATCAGTTGGCACACTCAAGGCCAAGTGTGTTCCTGCCCAAATTGCGTAGTTAACAAGCCTCCTGACGAGCCTTACGACGGGCCCTACTACGTATTGTCTGCACGGGAGCAAATCCGTAGACGGTACTGGCCCTACACCAACAAGCCCTGGCCATACCTCGAAGACGTCATAGCACAACGCGACCGGCTTCTTAGGAGAGGTCGTAAATGAAACCAAAGAACTTCGTAAGGCACCCCAGAGGAGGCCACGGCAAAAGGGAAGTAAGACAGACCATCAAAGACCTCGAAAAGCAAGTCCGCTACCTAGAGTCCATAGGTGACCCTAAAAACCAACTAACCTACTTCCAACGAAGGTTAAAGTGGGCCAAGAAGAAACTGAGCAGGTTCAAGGAGTAAAACATGTTAAACGAACAACTGCAGGCGATGGTTTATGAATGGATGTCCCCTGACAAAGGGAAGGTCCTAATAACTCGTCGTACAAGCAACCCCGCTCTAACGGAAGTCACACGTCTTAGATACCATGAGACCCACACAACTTTGGAAGACAGCCTCTACATAACTCCAAACGAACCTAACATCCAACTGTTCGTAATGGTTATCGAACCGTATCTACTAGTAAGATTGAAGGCTGTAGTGTGGAAGATTGAAGAGGGCTGGTACGTAAATTGCAACAACAAATGGTTTTACGGACACCTAGACCCTTACGTAGCGCTCGTACAAGCCCTAAATGATAAACAATTTGAGGAGGCATTGCAATGGGAGCAGACTTAAGACTACTAGCCGTAGGACCTTTTCATAAATCTTTGCTGCAAACAGAGCTCTTAGACTATCCTGCACAGTGCTACAAGAATGTGCCAGAAGGAGCCACCATAGTAATAACTGCTTACGTGGCTCCTTCCACACACCTGTCCGACGAGGTCTTGGATGCCTTCAATGTAGGCAGTACGGACTTTCACCTACACTATATGATTGAACCTTCCATAGATACGGCCACCTACCTACGAAACCTGTCCGAAGTAGGAGCTGTCCCTGGAGACGTAGAAAGGGCAGCTAATCTAGTAGAACGAGGTTTCAAGTTCATCATACTTCCAGACTTTTAGAAGGAGACGATATGTCAGGACATAAGCCAGACGCAATAATTTTACTAGAAGCTCTATTGGAAGGGCAAACGATCACAGCGCCCGATGGTACTCGCTACATGATGGCTGAAGACGGAGAAGTAGTGATCCCCATGACCGTATTATCAGGTCCTAACAAGGGCGAAGAAATATACGTCCACGCGGACTTAACGCTGCAAGCCCTTGTCAATATGGGGGAAAACATGAGCTTTAAGGACCTATTCATCATTTCGAGTAATACGGCTCTGAGACGAATACATAAAAGGGAAGAAAGAGGTATGATAAGTACATAAACACCAAAGTAGTCCACAAGGAGACATGGACGTAAGACTAACACACAAGGAGGCATGGTGTTCAAAGAAGTTTTTGCACTAATCCTTATCCTGGCAGTAATTACGTGCGGAATAGCAACAGTATTAACTTACCAGTGGGAACAGGACAATCCTTATTACACGTACTCTGGTTTCGAGGGCCTGGATGAGCAACGATACTCCCAATTCAAACAGGCTTTAATAGATTCCAACTTCAGGGACCAGGTAAGTTCTGTACAGGTACTGTCTTCTGAACCACCCATTATAGTAAAGTGGGACTTCACAGCTGACTACAAAACAGATTTCCCATTCGGCAGCATTGAAGAAAAATCTTACAACACCTGGAGAGCTTTCCTGGCTTCTGGGATAACAATTCTCATAGCACTTGGATGCTTCATAAAGGCAGAGTGGGTATAATGTCAAAACTCATGAACAACTTATGGATTCAACTTCTACTAATCTTCTTGCTAGGCCTCACAGCCTTTGCACTCGTAAACTCCTGTTTGCCGTCTTCAACTGCACAAAGTAGTGCAGA
>CAZESS010000007.1:0-72027 GCA_964514975.1 uncultured Thermoplasmatales archaeon
GATCTTCGATGACTTCGCCGTATTTGACGCTGCCTGGGTCGGTGCAGGTATCGCCATTGAAGTGTAGGCAGAACTCGCACTGGACCATATGATTACACGAGGAATGCTTATTAAAAATGGTTTCCGAACACTTGACCACATCGGGGGTTCAAGCCAAGCTCGTGGTCTAAGGAATATGACCACTAGCTAAAATTACAACCACTAAGGGCCTATGCCAAACCCGTTATTTGTTGATATAATAGCGATATATTTGTCTGGGACAAAATATTAATGTTAAGTTTTGATAAACCGATATGGAGGAATTATTGTTAATACCGTGTTGTGGGAGTAAAGTATCTGGGGGTATCATTGGAAAGCAAGGACGGAAGGTTGAAGATACTCTCGATGAGTCCTCTCGAAAACGATTAAGGGTGTTACGGAAGGAGGTTGCTGGTTCATTTGGATTCAATTTTGATGATGAGAAGCTTCCTGCTTTTAAGCGCTATTCGGGCAATTTATATGGAAAGATTTCTGATGGAACCTGGAAAATTTTGAGCCAAGATAGCGATCTTGAACTAGCGATTATTTCGGCACTATATGGGGTGATTCTATGGGATGAGTATATCATTAATTATAATGTGGCGATGGGTGATAATATTTATGCGGGGCGGAAATTGAATACGTGGTGGAGGCAGCATGGCCTTGCAGATATAGTTGCCTCATTTATCGCTAGGAAGAAAGTGAGAAGGGTGCGGTCTTTTCTCTCTGGAGATTATCGGCAGGCGGTATCTGGGCCTATGAATACCTGGGATGGTGTATGGTTGCAGTATGAATATCCTGGGTTGGGATCTGGTAGCAATTATTATCGTGGGGAGGATGTGACACGGGTGATACGGGATAGGGGAATTGCATGTCCTGCGTGTGCATCTCGGGAGACTCGGCGGATTGCACGGAATTCATTTGAGTGTCTGGAATGTGGAGGTACGTATGAGCCCGAGTAGAAAGGAAGATTTAGACCAATTGTACGGGCTGCTATGTGAACTAGAGAGCCGTCTTAATGGAAAGCGGGTCCTTGATTCCTGCCACGGTAGAATGGGTTGGCCAGAGCGAGGTGTGTATTTTTTCTTCTCTGCGGACAAGGAACGGAATGAGGATGGCGCATTGCGGGTTACTCGTGTGGGCACCCATGCTGTGAGTAGAGGTAGTGGTACCACCTTGTGGGGTAGGCTCCGAACGCATCGTGGGCCGCTTACAGGCAAGTATCCTGATGGCGGGAATCATCGTGGCTCGATTTTTCGACTGCGGGTTGGGGAGGCACTTAGAGAGAAATATGGGTTGCATGAGGAGTATCCAGACTGGGGAAGGGGATCGAGTGCTGGCCGGGATATTAGACAGAATGAGTATGAATTAGAACAGCAGGTGAGTGCATATATCAGAGAGATGCCATTTTTGTGGGTAAAGATTGTGGATGCGCCGGCATCGACAAGCAGACGTGCATATATCGAACGAAATGCTATTGCATTATTAAGTAATTATAACAAGCCCTCGATAGATGAGAGAGCTGGCAAGTGGCTGGGAAACTATAGCCCCGTGGTAAAGATACGAAAATCGGGCCTCTGGAATTCAAATCATGTAGATGAAGAGTATGACCCAATGTTTCTTGATGAATTAGAACGATATATTGCTGAAATGTAGACATATGGGATTGGGGGATTGAGGTAAAGTAGTCTTAATTCTCCTTATCAGCATGTTTATGCTAGGAAGAATATGGCTTATTTGTGCGGGATGCATTGCAAATGTTAACTCAGAGCTACTCCTAATATTCCAAATATAAATATAAACAGGAATAAAAGTATCACCCACCAGGGTACACCTTCTTCCTCCATTATACACCTAATTCTATTTGTTTTATAAATTCTTGGGTGGTAAAACTTGAATAATAACCTCAGTCCTGCAGAAGCAATATTTGGCTTTTAAATATCATCTCAGGATTAGCTACATTCTGATTAAAATGGATTTTTATTTGCAAAGACATAATATTTCGAAAGATACATATTGAAATAAATATATATCATATCAATGGAAGTCGCTATCACAGCAGATGTACATCTTACTGACTACGATAGCCATCCAGAAAGATACAACGCTTTAGAAGACATTTTGGAAACAATAACTAAAAAAAACAGTAGGGCTTTGATTGTTGCTGGTGATTTGTTTGATGCTTCCTCCAATAACTATGCTGACTTTGACCAGCTTGCCAGTAAATACTCAGAAATTCAATTTCATATTATCCCAGGCAATCATGACGAAACATTAAAAGAAGAAAATATACCTTCGGAAAATATTCATATTTATTCCGCACCATCCTTTGTCCCATTTGAAGGGCAAGACGAGCAATCTTTCCTATTCCTTCCATATCAGACCGACAAGACCATGGGAGAGGCCATTGCTGAGATGCAGGATGAGTTGACTGATAATTGGATCCTGGTGGGCCATGGGGACTGGATGTCGGGGGTTGGTACCACCAATGCATATGAACAGGGGGTCTATATGCCTCTTACTCGCCGAGATATTGACTTATTCAATCCTGTCTATGCCTTTTTAGGACACATACATAAACCTATGAAAGAAACCCATTTTTGTTATCCTGGATCGCCATGCGGAATGGACATCACTGAGACAGGCAGACGCAGATTTGTAATATACGATACATATAATAGAAAAATTGCTTCCTATCAGGTCAACACCGATATCATATATCACTCTGAAACCATTGTTCTTCTACCTCTGGAAGATGAAGAAACCCATCTGCGTGACAGGTTTACTGAAATAAAAGAGAGCTGGAATCTTACCGAAAGGGAGAAAGAGAAGACCCATATTAGAATAAAGATACGGGGGTTTACAAAAAACAAACGGCAAGTTAAAAGCATAGCAGCTGAGGAACTAGAAGATTTCAAATTTTATAATGATGAGGGTATTGACCTCTCTGAATTGTTTATGTCCGATAGTTATGAAAGGGAGGAAATTGCACAGCAGGTGAAGCAACACATCGCGGAACTGGACTGGTCAGCCAAGCATAATGAACCTGCAAAAGATGACATCTTGCTATATGCATTACGGACAATATACGGTGAGGATTTATGGCAGTAAGCATAAAAGAAATTAACATTCAAAACCTCGGACCAATCCAGGAATGCAAATGGGAACTAGGTACTCTCAATGTGATACATGGTAAAAATGAAACGGGTAAAACCTACCTCGTAGAATTTCTCATTCGCTCTCTGTTCAAAAAACAGAATTGGCATCTCCGATCCCAGTTAGGTCGAGGAAAAATCATAGTCGAGGGACTGGGAGATACGGCCCAGTCGTTCTCGCCGTCAAGTGATACAACATTGGAAGATTATTATCCGGCTCTAGGGGAAGGCATATCGCCGGATTTATCCAATCTTCTTGTCATTAAAGGTGCTCAAGTCGAACTTGGCGCTGGGGGCGATGTGGATAGGACAATACTAAAAAAATATTTGTCCAGTAAAAAAATTCTTGGCACCATTGAAGAAACCATTTACTATAAAACCATCCAAGATGCAAGTATCGAAGGGCACCACATCATCGCCAGCAGCCGAGGGCCTATTTCTACACGAGAAGACTTACAAACTCAACACGGAAAAATTAACGAACTTTTTGAGGAAATAAACGAAAAATATTCCGGGGGATATAGAAAACAACTGGAGCAGCAAAAAATACAGCTTCAAGAAAAAATAACGCAGATGGAACAAGCAAAAAAACATAAGGCATATCTGCTCTCAAATCAAAAAGAAACCCTTAATCATCAACGTCAGACATACGATAAAGAGAAACTGGAATCTCTATTGCGCGATATCGAACGTTACCATGATAACAAAGACCAGCTCGAACGCACCAAAAAACGATATCAGCAAGCAGTAAAGAAAAGCAAACATTTCGAATGGCTCCAACAAGCTGCACAAGACTATGAAGCATTAATAAACAAAGTTACGACAGAGTCAACCTCTCTTGTTTATTTGCCCCTCATAATCCTGCTTTTAGCTGTTTCTGCGATTATTCTATTGTTCTATCCAATAGCCGCTCTCATTCCGATTTGTGGGGCTATCATTACGGTAATATTATACTGGCGGACTACTCGTCAGAGAGATAATAAGCCTGGAGTCCAAGATGAGATAAATAATATCGGTCGGGCTTTTGAAGAAAAATTGGGGGAGCCATTGACAGATGTTTCTCAGCTCAAAAATGAAATGGAAAATCAGAAGGAAGCATATCATCAGACACAGATGCTTGAATCAGAAGTAGAAGAGACTCAAAGGGACGTACACCAGTTGAAAAGACAAATTTGCGACAGTATTAAAACTATTACTGGCGAAGACGTTGAACTAGGTCAATGGAAAAGCGCCGTTGAAGAACAGTTGGCAGAATTAAAGAATCTCGATGACCAGATTAACGCACTTCATAACCAGCTTTTACAATTAGATGTTGACGAAACAGATTATGTTGAAGAAGAACAACCGGCTGAATACGACCAAGCAGAATATGAGACATTAAAGCGCAAACTTCAGGACATAGAAGGCAGGATTGAAGATACAGATTACGCTTTATCCTCGCTCAGGGATAGAATTCGGGATGTTACCGGTGATGATGTATCCGCTTCGTGGGAAACTCTCATACAGCATTTGAGAGAGAAACGCAATGACATAATTCAGCGGTACAAGCATGTGACAGCAAAGATTGTCGGGCAAATCGCAGTAATGGACGTTCTCAAAGAGTTTAGAAAGCAGGAGGATAAAAAAATCGTTGATAATATTCAAAGCGAGGTGGTAAGAAGACCTCTATATGAGGTTACTCAGCGTTACACTGACTATAAACTTGATGATAACACATTATATGTCAGCAATGACATCGAGGAATTTTCGTTGAATGAGTTGAGCACTGGCGCGCAAGAGCAGGTCTTTCTGGCGTTGCGTATGGGCTTTTGCTCGCGGATGTTGAAGAACCAATCTGCCTTTTTTATTTTTGATGATGCATTCCAATACTCCGACTGGGACCGACGAGAGTTGCTCATAGACAAGGCTGTTGATCTTGCTACCAATGGATGGCAGATTATCTACTTCACTATGGATGACCATATCAAACAATTGTTCGATCGCTCTGGAGCAAGCCTCGGTGACCAGTATAAGTCTTTCGAGCTAACAATCTAGAGCAACTTGTATAGCACGATACTTTTTTATCAACCAAATTTTTCGATGATATGCTTCAATTCAGATGGATGATTGATTGTATAGTGGGCAGAGTTTGTACAATTCTCAAAATAGTTACGATCACCATAGGCGGCATATACTGTAGTTAACCCAAGTTTATTGCCAGGTTCGATGTCCCGTTGCAAGCTGTCCCCTACGAGTAGTGTGTTCTCAGGCTGCACACCGAGTTTTTGCATCACATAATTAAACGGGGCGCTGGCTGGCTTTTTATCTCCTACTTCTTCGCTTGATACCACGATATCAAAATATGGGAGAAGATCCGTTTTTTCTAACCGTTGTCGCGCCCTTATAATCGTTGCATCTGTTAGCAATCCGAGTTTGATTCCTAGTTGTTTCAGATGGCTCAGCATATGTTTTATTCCTTCGTAGGGTTTTAGTGTGTCAAGTTTTTTTGTTTCATAGAGGTCTACGCATTGTTTGTAGACAGCGTCGGTATGAAGGTTTTTGTCTCTGAGATAGTCAGCGATGTTTTCTGGGTTTTCGATGCCTTTGCCGTTTTTCATGAAATAATTGAGAAGTTCTTGATGATCCTGGGCGTCTAGGTGATTGACGATTGCTTTACATGCCTGTATTTTTGTTTCTATGAAGTCGAACAGGGTATTGTCCATATCGAAAATGATGGCTTTTATTGAGGTATGTTGAGGGTTTGTAGCTTTCGGCATAATTTGAGGTGTTTCATAAACTGATTTGCTTTTTCATTGTCAAGTAAACGAAGCTTGAGTTCGGTTGCTCTGTTCACTGTTTTACCGCGGTATTCTCCGAATATTATAGCGGAGTTAAGTTTGATGAACCCAAAGATAACAGCAGTGGTATATAGAAGTTTAATCATGTGACGGTGAGAGCACTGATCAACCTTGAGGGTGTGAGGTGCTTCAAAGAGGAAGTATTCGAGAGTTTCCGTGTCGCAGAGGTCGGCCATGGCGTCATCAGCGGTGAGGAGCACGGGGAGCATATCTTGCTCCTTTTCTTTTTGGCGGAGGGTTTTTACGATGATTTCGTCATTGTGTCTGGTATCGGATGAGGAAGGTTCAGTGCCTTTAATGGCGATGCTTTTTCCGGCTATGCTTTGGTATTCTTGTTTAGCAAGGTATGCTGCCAGTCTTGACTTTTTTGTTTTTCCGTTATATAATTCTTCGAAAAGATGCTTGTTATAGGGAGTTTGTTGTTTGAGGGAGATGATGTTGTTGTGAGTATACTTGTAGTTGAGAGCTGCAGTTATCTCATTTTTGACGGTGTCGATAGTAAGTAGTTCAGGGCTTGCTAATGGTCTATCATGGGCAGATAGAAAACGGTAGTAGTAGAGATTGGTGTCGAGACAAAAAGTAACTTGTTTTTTCAGGTGACGATAGCTTTTTAGATTTTTATAAAATTCGGTGACGTTGGTATAGTCTTGTATTCCACTGGCGAGCATACAGGTGCGAAGATCGCTATAGGATGGCATATCTTCGTAGAGATCGGTAAATGGCGTTTTTCCGTCATCGAATTGTTCAGGTGAGCTGTCCAGAGAAAGTTCGTAGCCGGTGTCTACTGGTTTCGCTGTTAAGATAGTGAAGCCATACGGTGGATAGGAAATTTGGAGCCGTTTAGGATATAGATTCAGTAAAATCTGCAGTTCTGCTGGCTCAATAGTAATTTCAGTTGTCATGGTTCCGCCCGATGGTATTCTTCCATGAAATCTCGAAGGTGTTGTATTCGTAAGGGAAGCATCATATAGGGTTTAGCTGCATTTTCGAGAGAAGCTATGTCCAGGTAGAAAATATTATTGACACCGATACGGACCGCCGGGATCAGCGCCGCGGTCACCAAGGCTTTTCGGCCAGGGGTCACATCTATAGAGATGTGCCAGTTGTCCTGTTTATGTTCTTGTACCAATTTGAAGAACTGATCCCCAATTTTGTTGAAGTTTCCTGTGGCAACCATGGAACCTATTGTGCTTTCACAGTTAAAAGTGCTTCCAACACAGCCAATGGCTTCAGTGGCTGTATCGAGATACTCTGTATATTGTTCTTCGGCTACAACAATTATTTTTTCGGGCGTGATCGAGGTTTCTTGAAGGACCGCATAATAGGAGTTGACCAGCGCCCATATACTCCGCCCAAGGATGGTGATGTAGACGCTTTCCGATTTTTCTTGCTCCGTTTGGGTCATAGTTTGATGGGTTCTCCCTGCTGTGCAATGACTACATCTGAGTCAACATCTTTGAATGCCTCTGGATGCTCTGTATGTATCGGGATGACGATGTCTGGGTGGATGTCGTGTATCATTTCTTTTATTTCGATGCCCGAGGCATGCCCTGATGCATGAAAATGGTTGAGTTGGCTGTCAGCATCATCAAGCAGGCCGAACTGCGACAGCCAGTTTTTTAGTTTTTGCTCGTCAATCGCCATCTCGTCATTGAAGGGCTCGCAGTGCGCTCTAATGTAGGTGCTATCATCTGGGGGGCCAAGGTCGAACAGTTCGTTCATGTCATAAAATGATGCCATTACAATATAGTCGCCAGGGTTTTGCTTTATATCATAGGCTCGTATTCCATTATAATAATGTCTGAGCGCCTGATTGATCAGATCGTGGTCTCCCTGGGTTCGAGCTTTTTTTAGCTCGTTGCATCCCCATTCGGCATGGTAGCCCAAATGATACATGTCATGTGAATAGTCGCTTTTTGCATACAACATACTTCTCGTTCTTTTTAGATAGCAACCCATGTTTTCATATGCCTCAATAGAGCTAAATTGGTGTGGTAGCTCTTTAGATAGGTGCCAGAGCAGGTATGCCAGTTTGGGGTTCACCACTAATGTTCGGCCTGTTAGCTCCGCTACGTTTTTTAATGTTTCAAACCGAGTGGTATCCTTCCAACCGAAATCAACAATAGCGAGGCCGTCCTTTTGTTCAATCATCTTCTGCATATCTTCTTCTACCCCTAGTTCGTCATCCCGTGCCTCTTTATCGATTCTGGTTCCTTCACACAGCAAAATATCTACAGGGGCATCTTGGATAAACAATTTGAAAGCCTTGGTTCTTTCCATAAAGCGTCCGTGAAATCTGATGTCGCCTGTATACAGCAGCCGTGTACCATCTGAAGTTACAATATAGAATGCGCTTGCCCCTGGCACGCTATGATCAACGGGAAGCATGCGGACCTGTAGAGTTCCAATGGAAATTGGCTCTTTGGATTCTATGGGCCGTATATCTCGTGGGCGTGGTTCTTCTGTTTTTATGCGAGGCTCATCAGGAAACGTGGATCGCTCGGATGTATGGGCTATTATTCTCTTTTTTATTTGGTAGAACTCGTTTTCTATGCCGCTGCGGGAGACATCAGAGATCGCTTGTAGCATAACCTTGGTGATTGGAGAGCAGTAGATGGGTATCTCGGGGTCTAGATAGGAAATATATTGGTAGTGATCTGCATGTGCATGGCTCAGGAGCACAGCGTCAAGGTAGGGCTTTCCTTCCTTTTTTTTGTAATCTTGGTAGCTTTGTATGTCACAGGTCCAATATTCAGGGCAATCGTAGTCAGCAATCACATCCTCTGCTATATCGATGAGATCGTCTCGGTAAATGCCATCAACCGCCGGGAGCATGCCTAGCTGTAGAAGATCACGCAGGCAGGAATTGGTTCGTGGCTGCAAAAACTCGTCAAAATACGCGTTCTTTTGCCCGAAACTCATTCCGAAATCTAGGAAGACTCGGGTTCCATCATTTTCGAGTAAAAATTTATTACCACCGATTTCGTTTATGCCGCCAAAACAAGTTAGTTGGACCATATTATTTCCCTCATTAATCGGTATGTTTTTCGATTATCTCTCGTATTGCCTCTATGTCAAGGTCTGATTCGTATTTGCCAAGGGAGTAGTCAGTCCTGTAGAGTTGGTAGGCAAATTTTATGGCTGTTTTTTTATCTCTTTGTTTTACGAAATGAAGATAATTTTTTATGACATCTTCACGGAGGCGTTGTTCGATATTTGTTTGTTTTTTATGCTTTCTAACATCTTTTTGGGAGAGATGTTTGATGTTGATAAAATTTTGATTGATGTCTTTGAGAAAATCGCAATAATCTCTGTGATCACATGTTATTATCAGTTCGTTCATGGCACGGGTCATAGCAACGTATAACAACTTTTTTTGCTGGGTAACATATATGTCTCTTTCTTCTTCGTCAATATTTTTTAACCCAGAGAGAAAAAACTTGTTGTCTGCTCCTAAAATGTATACCAATGGAAACTCTAGGCCTTTAGAGGACTGCAGCGTAATACATTTCACCGTATTTGCGTTGACGTCCACTGAATCCTTGTAAAAAGACGCATTGATACCTCTTTCTTCTAATTTTTCTGCTACTTTTTTAGCATAATAGGTCCGAGGGCTCAGTACGCCAATATTTTTTCTAAGGCAGGATGCCGTATCAATTCGGTAGCTTATGTCATCTACAATCCATTCTATCTGGTCTTGAAATGATCCATCAAATTTTAGCAGTACCGGCTTTAACCCTGTTTTTACAGAACATTCTGGGTCTAATATGTTATCCATATCTGCAATATCTGGATTTTTATCCACAAAACTTTGAGCTGCCTGCAAAATCTGTTTGGTATTGCGATGATTTTTTGATAATACGTATACATTTTTTGAGCCAATGGTTACCCCGATGTCAGCCCAGCTGAAGCCACTTTGATAAATACTCTGTGCAGCATCTGCCACTATAAACAATCGGTTTGGATCTTCCACTAACTGCATTGCTATAGAAAAAGCAATTTTATACAAATCTTGAGCCTCATCGATAATAACATAGTCATATTTTCTGCATTTGGACGTTCTCAGTGTCTCCAATGTTTTTACCAGAATATCAATATAATCATCTCTCCAATTTTTCAGTCTTTCGTATTCTTCGTATACTTTCCAGACAATTTTTCGTGCTTGTTGGCCGAGAGAGGTCCCACAGCCAATCCTATCGACATCCATATATTGATCAAACTGAGCTTCGGCTCTCCCCTTAATGATTTCATCAATCTCCTTCCGCCAAAAGCTAAAATTTCTACTGAATAATCTGCTTCGCTCATCTTGTTGCACATTTTTAACAGCTTGCTTCAATAAATCATTTAATTTTTCTTGCCATTTATGGTACTTCGGAGGTTTCACTTTCTTGTTATGTCTCTTCAGATACTTTGTGCACCATCGATGCAACGTTGAAATCTCTACGCCTTTTGGAATACCGCCCGATAACTCGCTGATTAAAGTTTCTGCAGCTTCCATTAAGCTATGGTTGTATGTAAGATAGAGAATTCTGTTGGAGTCATTGGCAAAATTTCTCATCCTATAAATTGCAATGGTTGTTTTTCCAGATCCTACCACTCCTTTCACCAAGATGGGGCTTTTATCCGTTTGTTTTCTCATGAGTTCTTTTTGTTCATCTTCCAGCCTCAGCAAAAGCTGGACAATGTCTCTGCGATAGAATCGACTGAGATGTGTTTCATCCTCAGCTTCATAGTAGACTGGTGACTGCCGTTTTTTTGAGGCATGCTGCACTAGCCATTGATCAAGTTTTAATCTCGTTTCAATACTTATCGGTAAATTTTTTAGATCTGCTACATCGGTCGCTGCTCTAACATGATCAAAATATCGTTCGGGAATACCCATTTGACGAAGAGCATCATCTTCAAGCAAAGTGAAAGGGGCTCCATCAATCCCTTCTAATGCCAGCGTTTCTCCTTCTTTCTCAAATATAATTTGCTTATCGGTCTCAATAGTTACGGCTTCTTCCCCCTCACCTATCACTTCTGTGAGTGATGCTGATAACTTTTCTTTATCTGGATAATTTTGCAGTTGCTGAGCACAGCTTTCTTTGACATAGATTTCCATTTTATCACATAATAATTTGTTCCATTTCTTGTCCTCTTTTCAGGGCCTCTATCTCATTTATAGGGACAGTAATAGTTACATTTCCACTAGATATCTGTTTATTTATTCGTACTCTGTGTCCTTCAACTTTGTCAATTGGATATATCTCTCCTCGCCATTGGACAAACAAATAATCTTTCGCCATTTCACGCACAGTTGATAATTCATACATCCTTTTAGTAGCCGGCCACTCAGATCCAATAGATGCAAAGATGAGGTCAAGTTGATCTAAATCTGTTAATTTGATAGCTTGCCCCCATCTGTCAGCGATGCCAAGCATTTTGGTGACAAGTCCACCTGGCAGATGTTTGCGAAACGTATCAGCATGCGCTATTATCATCAATCTTTTTTTTGCCCGCGATAACGCAACATTAAGAAGCATCGGAAGCGCACGATGTTTTTTTTCATTGAGAAAATGGGGGGGAACGGGTGGCGCGTCACAGAGATCCAAAATTATAACGTCTCGTTCTTGGCCCTGAAATGAGTGGATAGTATTAACAGCAACATCTAGATTAGCCACGTTTTCTTTACTTTTTTCAAGATTTTCAAGAACTTGTTTTATAATCCGACGTTGCCCTCTATATGGCGTTAAAATCCCAACAGTCGTATCTGCTTGAATACGTCCCACTATATAGGAGATTATTTGGGCATGTTTTATGTTCATTCTCGTTTCTTCCTTTGTCTCATTCCGTGCATCAAATCCACTGGTATCGATTAAAAATACGGCACCATCTGAGGGCGACATTGGCTGTTTTCTTGAAGATATGGGAATGTTTTTTAATATCTTGTTAGCGGCTGTATTTAGTTTCCCCCAGTAGAATAGCTGATTCACTATGGTGCATATGTCTGGATGCATTCTATATTGGGTTTGCAATATTGGCCGCTTCGGATATTCCTGCATCGCGTTATCTAATTTTGCGTACTCGAAAATATTTGTACCAAGCTGGGTTTCAACCCATGGCATATCAGACTGGACAATCGGAGGTAACTGATTAAAATCACCCACTAAGATAAGTGATCGATCAGTTTTCCCAGCTGCATTAATGACTTGGGGAACAGATGCACAACTCACTTCGTCGATGATTAAAACATCGATATTTTCTAGGTAGGCATCCAGCTGACTATCTGAATATAATTTCGTTAGCGTGGTTCCTATAACTGCTGCTTCTTCAACGGCCTGATACACAATCGTTTGTAATTCAGCGTTAATTTTTTTACCTTTAGTTATTTTATCTTCAGAGATATCTGACTGATGAGCTTTAGACATAATATATCTCAGAAGCATTCTGGTGTTCATGTCTTTTTTATGTTTCATTTCCTTTTCTTCCATTACTTCAGATCCCAAATCTAACACGGCTTTCCTAAGGTCTAGGTGTTCACGCTGTACAATTCTTTCAACAGCTTCATCAACTCCTGGCACCTTGTCATTAATTTCTGTAGAGAAATGACCATATCGAAGGAGCTTATGCCGCTGATTGAACTTTATAGAACATGCTAATACACTGTTAAGCGCGGTGTCGACAGCTACATTGGTATGGCTTGTTAATAAAACCCTTTTCCCACGTTGTACAAACTCATGGGTAAGAACACCTAAGGCAGTTGTTTTTCCTGTCCCCGGCGGCCCCCAGATATATAGTATATCGCTTCCAAGAGCTTTTTCTAAGGCCTTTAATTGAAACTTGTTTAAATCATATCGATGCTTCACTTTCTTTCTTCCAACATCACCATTGTTATGTAGTAGTTTTTTGATAAGATCGATGTTATAGTCTTCAGGGTTATCTTTGATAGATGTCAAGGCTTGGGAAAGTTTTTCCAACAAATATGTTAGATCAAAGATTAATCGTCCTCCTGCCAGGTCATCTCCAATGAATTCATCAAAATGTATATGTAGAATGTCCTCGTCTTTGTTACAGAATTCGATCTGGCCGAAGATGAATGGGATACCATGTTCCTCATTTGAATAACTGACACTGGTATCTATAGGAATTTTTTTGTATAGTGTTCCAACGGCAAACTGGTACAAAAAACCGTCACCACTTTGGTCTATGAGAGTAGCAGAGACAACAGGAAGGGGTTCGCCGATGCCTTTCCGATGCATATCACTTCGAATCCAATTTATTTCCCCAAATATCGCTTGTTGTAAGTCGTTAAACAATTGGATCTCGTCTTGTGACCACATCGACATATCACAAATAAGAATATATTTATAAATGTTTTATCCAGTTAAAAAATTTGTGTGAATGAAATTTAATGGGCTAACAAAAATTGGATGATAGGTAGATACAGATTAGCCGTCTTCATATAAAAGGCTGAGTGTTTTTGAGGGAGGCCGTCGCTCAAAAAATTCCGTAAAAAAGAAGAGAATCCCATCCGCTTTGGAGAGTGGGAATCGAAATGGGATGGGATGAGTTACAAATAGACACGCTCATAAAAACCTGTCGAAAAAAGCTGGACGAGGAGCTCAGTGATGACGGACCACAGTTCCCATTGTTCGAAAACCCGACGGAGCAACATCCGGTGGAGACCTCGGAGTTCCTATCGCATCTCCACCTAAATTTCCTGAACCGGATACCCCGTGAGCTGTTCCCCCGGCTGGAACAGATCAAGCCAGGGGTCCACGCCCGAGTACGGCTGGTGCTCTTCATGAAGCTCCAGGGCATCCAGTACATAACCGAGGCCTACCGGATCCTGCAGACCAGGCCCATCGTTGCTGAGAACCTCGGGTTTAATCCCACCCATCTGCCGTCCTATGAGACCATACGGCACTTCATCAACGATCTGCTGGCGGACATGATCGATGACATATTCTACCGTGTGGTACGGGAGATAGACCGGTATCTGTCGAAGCAGGGGGAATCGCTTGCGAAAGCCCGGGAAGATGCCACCGTGATCACCGCCCGGCGTGGCGATGCCACCGCATCGTACAGCGGCTATTACAAGACCTGGGGATGGAAAAAGGACCTGATGGTATCCGAGCAGGGCATCTTCCTCTCCTACAGAGACATGGCGATAACCGACGACGAAGGACAAGCACTCCCCTCTCATCTCGGGACACTGCAGGACCATGGCATCCGACTGGACAGCCTCATCGTGGACGGCGGATATCCCAGCTACCGGAACATCGCCATCGCCCACTGCGGATATGGAACGACGCTGCTGTACAAGCCCCAGCAACACTAAACCTACAACGAGACGGGCAGCCCCACGGCCATACGGGAACGGTACAGCCGATACTGGCGAGACAAAAGGCATCGGCCAAACGTGGACAGCGAGTACATGCTGCAGTTTCTGTACACGAAACGGGAATATGAACGGGTCGGCGCCTGGTTCCGCAACCATCAGGTCCACCGCTATCAGGCGAATGAGCAACTCCGAGATGAGATCGCTCAGGGGCGAAACCAGAGCGAGGGCTTCAACTCCTACCTGAAGCAACATGTGGGCTTTGAATGCATGCTCCCCTGGAAAGGAGCGGAGCACGCGTTCTTGCACACCACGCTGTGCCTGCTATCGGTGAACCTGGTGGCGTTGACCCGGCTGCAGAACGGCGTAACGGACAACCTGACCAGCGTCGCCTATCTGACATAAATTGAGCGTGTCACCGCAAAAATGGAAAAGCATCGACGCCATTCATTCAGTGTGGGATAGCATCACATCACGGGATATACACCCAATTTTTACCTGCTTTTTACCCGCGGCTGAACTGCGCAGGTAATTGTTGGCTGCAAACAGCCAAAAAATCGATGCGTCTGCCGCCCTCTTGTTGCATCCCGCCTGCTACATGACAAAAAAATACAGACGAAAAACCGGCAAATCTGTAACCACCCCATGATAGGTTAATTTTTTGAACGTAAATATATTTATATCAAATTCAGTTTGTACATTTGATTCGTGAGATGCAAATTGGGCTAATTAACGGGTGAACCTAATGGGAACTAATAATGAGACTTCGAAAAGCTTATCAGATAAATACGAATCCGCAATAAAAAACCAAAAATTTCTTCCCTTCATTAAAGCCTTAAAAGAAAGTGTGGACGCATATTCTGGCGTTCATGCAGATATTCTTTCTTACTCGCCAGATTTTTTCGCTATGATTGTTTCATTGTACAAAAAAAATCTAGCTTCCCCCTACAAATATATGATCAACTCCACAATTTCATATTTTGTCTTACCAGATGATATATTGCCTGAAGAAGAACTGGGAGTATTAGGATATTTGGAGGATCTTTACCTCTGCGCCCATGTGATAGAAAAATTGTCCACGGAAACCCAAACAAGAGATATGGTAAAAGAGTTGTGGCAACGAGATGAAGATGTTTTCAAAGTTGCTAAAAAGATAATCGAGGAAATAGAGGAAACTCCGAACCCATCTATTCAGGAAGCTATTCGCGAGGTGCTGACATTCAGCGGCATTAATGAGATTGAGAAACAAATAGAAAATCAAGTGCCAACCAATGAGCGCCCCGATACAACCTCCACTACATCAAAGGAACGAGAGATACTTCGAAGTAACGAATTATTGCAGGACAGAATACCTGTCACAATTATGTTTCATTTGGCCAGTAAGGCCAAATATAATAATATGTTGAATAGCTACCTACGAAAAGCTCTTTACGATTTTGCCAGCAAAAAACATAAACAAATCGAGTTTTCTCAAAAACAAATCGATTTTTTAGAAAACATTCTACAACAGGCGATAGATGAGGGAATCGTTGAAGCTTCATGTGAAGACGACCCTTGCGATAAATGCATCATACTTAAAGAATTGATAGGCTAATTTTAGAAGAGTGCCAACCTGAATATTTTATCACATACTATACGTCAGTAGTTTTATTTAATCCTCTTTGAAAGGAATATGACCATTAGCTCACACCTTTCATATATTAGGATAAAATTCTAACCATTTTGTTGTGCAAACGAAGCTAATTGAAGAAATTAAAAAAACGGAAGCCAATCTCAAAAATTTATAAACAATATTTAAGGCCTGCTTTTCTCGAAGAAAACCACTGTTTCAGTCCCTGAATATTTCTCCGAAAATATCTCCGATTAAATCGCAGAAATAATCGCGTATTTGCCACACCTTGCCGGGCTTGGCAAAAAAGCACTACCTACAACGTGTGGGTCTTTTCCCGAGGGGCGGAATCGCCCCTATTTTTTAAATTTTCTTTAAAATATCCTTAATCCTCGCTTCTACTTTATCCGTTAGTGTTTCTGCCGATTCAGCACAAATAATTTCAATTTCTCCCAACGATGAATCGGTTGCCATTTCGCTGAGTCTTTCTGATATTTCTTTTGTTCTCTTGCATATACCAGAACCTTCTGGTTTTAAAATGCCAAGAATCACATGTGTCTGGTTTAACTTTAGAGGCTCATCAAAATCCATAATATGAGCTTCGTCTGCAAGAATAGCGGACATAAGATCTCCGATTATCAATTTTGGCCGAAATTTTGTTTCCTCTATCTCACAGAGAATCCTTATATTTTCGCCATCAAATATAGCTAAATCTGCCTCACCAAGATCATATTTTGTGTTATCTTTACTTTTAAAATATAATGTAATTTCCTTAACATTATCATCTTCTTTTGTATTGCCATGGTCAAAACATATTTCGAGGTTGGAATTGAAATCTTTAATGCAATCTCTCATTTTTTTACCTAGTATGACTGTATTTTCTCCACTCATAAAAGAACATATGTATAATGCGTTAAAATTTCTTACTATCTCCGAAAGTAAAAAGAATCGCCTAAAATCTGCTATCCCACGGAGCAAGCTCCGGGGCATTACGCAGATTTTCAAGACGGCGATTCCTCTTTCAACAGGCTTCCACTCATGCAATTGTGGTCGGCCATTTATTTGCATAGCATCCCCACAGCAAGCTGCGGGGTATTCTAATAAAATAAAATCTAGCACCCTTTCTATCGCGATTATTTTTTCTACCGCCCGTTAGAACCGCCGTCTAACGCCGTCTCTCCGGGAGGGAAAGGCATTCTTATTAAGCCCGTCCTCGCGGGCTCTAGAGCCGTTAGAGGCCCCTCTAGATTTATCGACCGAATATGGTAAGTATACACTTATTTCTTTCAGGAGATTCTTGGGTCGTGAAGAACCGCCCAGACATATGAGGGACCTCTAACATACTTATTGATAGCCCCTGGCCCCTCCTTAATAGGCATCATACCATAGGCCCACTCAAAATCAGCTTTCGATATGTTATAGTCGGTTCTACTAGGATGAAAGATATCTCCCTCTATCGAGTAAGTAAACCTTAATCCAGTCTTAGTATGGAAAATATCGCCCTCGTGCTCACGTATTTTCCTCCATATTTTTTCAAAATTTGTCATCATATCTTAACTAGAATATGAATAAATGTGTTTACGTCTCTTCAGTAGAATTTTTGAACAATAATCTTTCTTTTACTTTTACCTGATTATCTCCTAGGGGTATAACCGCGATATTGTCAGAAACATGAGATTGTATCTCCATGGTATCAACGAATAGCCAGCCTTTGATTTTATCTGATACGAATATTCTATCGGGGTTTCGCTCAAAATATCTATTATTTTGTCTGATCAACGCCATATATTCAAGAAGTTCTTTCAGACCTTGGGCAGCATAGTTTTTAGATCGAGTATATTTGACTTCGCCGATAAAGACCTGGCAGAGTTTTTGGTTATCTTTCTCACATTTTTCAACAAGAATATCTGGTCTTCCCCCCCACAAGGTATCTGACTTTTCCATATCTAGCATTTTTTTACATTGTGTTTGCCAGTTTTGTATCACTTTTCCTTCTCGTTTGAGGTATCCATCTTTTTCGGGTAGTTCTATGTCTGCCCAGTGCTCATAGAAACTAAATGTACCGGTGCTATCATGATAAATACGATAGAGAAATTCACTGTCTTCCCACTCCGCCACTATATTATGGTCTCCTTCTATCAAATGGAATCGGATTGATTTATCATCCTCTGTCATAGCTCTGATGACCTGAAACGTCCAGTATAGCTCGAAGAGAACTTCTATTTTTTCAGGTTTGATAAACGTATTCTGTAACAGTTGTTCTGCCTCGTCTGGATTAATATCAAAGTTCATCAATTTTTGATAGTCTGAAAGTAATGCTGCCGCTGTCCGGTACAGCTGTGTCCTTGATTTCCTTGCATTTGAGATCATGCGCTGTGTGACATCTTTGTGGCCTTGTTGGCGTATACGGCGGATGTAGATATTTTTCAAGTAGACTGATTTCACGATATCGGTGAGATTTTCTGTGGTCCATTCCTTGAGCCATGGGTGGTCGTATTGTATGGCTGGTTTGAGGTCTTGAAACACGATGTTGTGTATTATGGAGAGCAATTCTTTCAGCACAATGTTTTCGGAGATGCCATAATTGCGTTCTCGTCTGTTTACTGAAAAAAGGGTGGGGTCTGCAAAGTTTTCGCTGCATCTTTGCTTAATCGTTTTTTGCCAGTCTATTTTTCCCCGTATTTTTCCATGTTGTCGCTCGTTCTCCTGGATAGTTGTAGTTTTAATTCGTCGGATCCACTGGGGAACGTGCTCTATAAATTCTATGACATCGTTTCTGAGGACGAAATGGATGCGGAGTAGTTTTTCCATGTCATCGATGTTTAGCTCTTCATCTATTTTTTTGGTGAATGAGGAAATATTGCCATGTTTGAGGAAGGTAATCAGATAGCTGCCTACTTCGTCGAGTAAAAATTCGGCTGTTGTTTTAGTCATGTTTAAATTTCTCGGTTGGTATCTCGAAGAAATCAATCGCCATCTCTTTTAGTCTAGCATATCCTTCGTCATCTGTTAAGCCATTACTTTTTAGTTCTTTGATAAAGTTGATTTGTTCATCTTGTGGAATGCCCTCAAACTGAGGAAAGACATACATAGAAATAGCTGAGACATAGCCACCCCCTTGTTGGATATGGTTGAGCATATCACGTGCGATGGCCGGCCCTATCTTTCTATATTTGTTAATAGTAGTCCATAGTTTTACTATATCGTTTTTCACTGATTCTGGTAGGTCAGTTATGCCCCATTTAGCTGTAAGATGTGGTAACGCTTCTTCAATATTTTTGGGAACGCCGACGTTGATGAAGGCAAATCGTCGCATGAATGCATAGGACATTTCATACAGTGACGCCTTATCAAAGGTGTTCATTGTCGCAATGATTCGCCAGTCTGGATGAATGAAAAACCGATAGGGGTGGATCTTATCATCTTCTTTGGGATTCCCTAAGACCTTTATTCGATTGCCGTCTAATTCCTGTGCTAGGCGGACATTATCGCCCGTGAGAGCTGAAAAGAGAGCTCCGAAAGCTTTGTCTATATCAGCACGGTTTATTTCATCGAGAATAAGCCATTTGTTTGCGGGTTTGCCTTTTTCGGTTTGGAAACATTCAAGGAAGACACCTGGCTTAAATTCAAGTTGTTGATTTTCACAGGGCATATATCCTCCGATGGTATCAAATGTTGACCAGTCGGAGGAGGCAGTGACCATGCGGTAATGGTTATCTCCGCAAAATACCTTACATATTTCCTTTGCAAGTTTTGATTTACCGGTGCCAGGTGGGCCGTTAAGAATAATATGTTTACCGTTTTTGAGGGCTGTAAGAATCTGGGAGAATAGATTATCAGCTTCTTCAAAATAAAGGTTGCTTTGTTCGATTAGCTGGTGCTCATTGCGGTTAAAATTAACTTTAAGTACAGTAGAGTAGCTATGATATTCGGGAACATCTGGTGGTGTTTCTAAAGATAGAATTGTTTCGTATTCTTTGGGTGAAAGCTCAAAAAGACTCCCCTGTGCCCTGTTGGCAATAGGTGCTGCATCCTGTAAATCTGCTACCTCAGTAAGCTGCTGCCAAGATATGCCTGCGACTTTGTTGTCATAGCCAATTGTTATGCCTTCAACTTCTCTATCTGGAGCAGGCTTGCCAGGTTCGATATGTAGTCCCTCCTTTATTGCACCAGTTGCTACGATTTCTTTTACAGGACTTGCTTCATAGAAGATCACCTTGTCTCCCTTACGTGCTTTTTGAAAAGCCTCGTAGATGCGACGTCTGTTACCCTTTTCATTTACAGCAGAGTAAAAAATGGCACCTCCGTCTTTTATACTATCTACAGACCATATTGCGGGATTAGCAGTAATCCAGAAATAGTTCGGCTGCAAATCCTCATCTTCCGGGATATAGGGCGCTAAATCTTCAACGCCTTCCTCTAATAGTTTAGAGCGTTTGCTTTCATCTAAAATTGATTTTACAATTTCTGGCTGATTGTATTTTCGATAGGGGCTGGCATCCCAATCAGCGAACCTCTCGGCGATGATGGTAAGAGTCTGCTTGAAAGTATTCAATAGATCCTTATTGAGAGGCAGCACATCGAAAGGGAGTTCCGTCAAGCGGACGTTAGAATCAGCAAAATAATCCCACTGCTTTAAAATTAGATCGGGGTCAATATCTCCTTGTAAAGCCATGCCGATGCGATAATCATTTTTGCCCTTATAGGAGAAATGGATGACTGCCCAGTTGCCGTAGTTTAACCGAAGGGTATTTCCGCTACGGGTTATGGTGACAGAGGAACATTCATCTTGTGTGGTAATGCCGATAACATCGAAGGCTTTCTCTAACAAATTAAAGGCAAGGTCTGCATCATGTTTATTGCGGAAAATGGCATCAAAAGGTTCAGCTAACTTTTTTTGTGTAATGCTCTCAAATTTTTGTTTATCTAGTTCTAAGAGCGTGCGCCGCCAGCCGGGTTCATCGACCTGTTTGGGCGTTGTGTCAGTCCATTCAACGGGATATCTATGGCCATGTTTTTCGTTAGGTTCGAAATAATAGTGCTCGGTTATTTTACCAAGGCCAAGAACTTCAGTTATCCCTCGATTTGCAACAATATAATCGCCAATTTTTATTTCATTCACAAATTTCCAGAGTTGTTCCATACCCTCAGTAGTATAATCCTCATTCTCGGCCACTAATTTATCTCGCCTGTTTTCAAATTCTTCTCGATTCATTTGGGATATATCACCAGTTTTATCCCATCCAATAGCAATAAATTCTCCCTCGCGACAGGTATCCCAGTTCCATGCATTTTTTCCAGGAGATATTTTCCAATAGCGAGTTGTATCAACATTATTTATTTCTTTGAATGTCGGGTATACGGATTGCAATTTTTGTAGTACCTGGTTTAATGAAAATGATTCTGCATTAGGCACAGTTTCGAAGTCATGATCTAAAACCTTACTCCTAATATTCTCACCAATTGCTAAGCCATACATTATTTTATCATGATATACACCGAGAAACAGTTGCGCCGCATCCTGATGGCTATCATATCCTGCGGGATATAATGCTATCCAGCAAGAACTGATTCCAAAATTGCGGTTCCAGGAAAAATCGTTAATGGTATTTTTTTCATCAAACCGTGTATCCCCAAATGGTTTGTATTGTCGTAGATATGCATGTAGCGTGGTGAGCAGGTAGGATATTTTCGGTTTGAAATAAATGAAGTATATCTGAAACAAAATACGAAATTCATTCCAACTTTTTAGAAAAGCCTCACCATAGGTTGTACTCTTTTGCCCCATGACTTTATGAACATACTCAATACTGATGGGTTCATCCGCCAATATTTTCTTGATAATCTTATGTTTAATATCATTAATCTTTTCACTATCACGATACTTTTTTTCCATATCAGCTAAATGGTCTCTGTCCATTTGAGAAATGGCATCCACAAATTCGCTCGGATTCTCCTCGAAGTTCTTGAGGCGCTGTGCAAAATCAAAAAGACATTTTACATATATTTTGTATTTTAGTTCATCATATCCGCTTATACAGTATAGAAAATCCTGCGCGTCCATAACGTCTGGGTTATTAACGACTCCATAATCATCTAAAAATTCTGAAATTTCGTTGCATACCAAAATATATGCCACGTATTTTTCCCCGATGTCTGATCTTGAATAATTAAATTCTAAATCGCTAAGAGCTTGAAAATGTGTAAAAAGTTCTTTCCTATACAGCGGATATTTGCGGGGATTGAATGCCGCTAAAATAAAGGCAAAGAAGGCTGTTCCGAAATTTCCATAGGTGATTTCTTTTAGTGTATCCCGAGCTTTCTCGATTCTTTCTTGTAGGGGAATAGATCCGTTTTGTAAAAGATTAAATTGTTCTGCAACAAGTGCAGGGTTCTCTTGTGCGGCACGTTTTAGATTATTTATTTCTGACCAATAAACAAAAGAACCACTGCTAGGATTATATTCCTCAAGTAAAGATATCTTTTTCAATATGGAATCCTTGGTAAAATTACCATCAATAAATTTTGTATGCAACCCTGGCAGTATATCCCATTTATACTGTTCATCCCATACTGCGGTACCTCGAAATTTTTTATATTCATTCGCAGCAATATCAAAAAAATGATCAGATTTTATTTCTTCAGCTATGTCTCCCATGTCTGGATAAGTTACTAAAGATTTATTAATTTTTAGATAGCGGATTTGGAATACAACAAAATTTTTTAAAAGATTAAACCATTGTCCCATTACGAAATGGAGGAAACCATACATGGCTAAGAACTCCCAGTTGTCATCGATATATGAAGGCTGCAAGCCACGCAGTGAAATATTGGAAGGTGCTCTAAGATTAGAAGCATTTGCGGCTAATCTGTCTATGGTGGCCCAGGATGAGGGCCCTAATATTTACAAAGACCCTGAGACTTTTTTTGCGAATACTTATCCCACTGAGGGGTTGAAAACCACGATAAGAGAGGTTTTTGGCCGACTCACTGGAAGCCGTGAGGGAAGCCCTGTCATAAAGTTGGAGACAGGTTTGGGTGGCGGTAAAACGCATACCCTGATAGCATTATATCATATTGCCAGGCATGGGTCGACGATTAAAAATATTGGTGAGCTTCTTGATGAATTGCAAGTGGAGCCGATGTCGGTTGCTGCTTTGGTGGGTACAGAATTGGCAGTTGGTGGTTCCATGCCACCTAAGACCTTGTGGGGTGAAATGGCTCAGCAACTCCGAGGTGATGAGGGCTACGCCATTTTAAAGGCATCTGATGAGAGCATGACGAGTCCTGGAGAGCGAGTGCTACGGGAGCTATTCGGTGACGAGAATTGTTTGATTTTGCTGGATGAGTTAGCACAGTATTTGACGAAAGCCTCGGCAACTCCTATTCCAGAGTCGGGCTCCAATCTGGGGAAGCAGACTGCTGCTTTTTTGCAGGAGTTGACACAGGTTGCTGCCTCTATGGACAACGTTGAATTAGTGCTAACAGCGCTCGATGAAAAATCAGTCTATGAGGACGAAACGAAGAACATTCGGGATGTGTTGGAAGCTGCGCTGGAAGAGGAAGAGATTCGGAAAAACGTTCAGGATACGAAAGAAATATTGACGCGGATTGTTCGGACGTTAGAGCCGACGAAGGGGGAAGAATTTGCACATATCATTCGTCATCGGCTGTTCGAAGATATTGATGCCTCGGTCCGTGAGAAGGTTGTTGAAGCATATCTGGATGGCTATCGGAGTGATGGGGTAAAGGAATTCTTGCCGAGTGAGACCCAGGACCCTGAGTACCGTGAGGTGATGATTAAGTCATATCCATTCCACCCAGAGGTAATCGATATTCTTCGAACTAAGACAAGCAGCATTGAGAACTTCAATAAGACTCGTGGTGTACTGCGGCTGTTGAGTGTCCTGTTGAAAAACACATGGGATAACCGAGATGAATATGCTCCCTCTCTTATCCATCCGTATCATTTTGATTTTTATGATGATACGATTCGGGCAGAGCTGATACATCGGCTGGATATGGTGGAGCTCATGCCAGCTATTGGGGAGGATTTGGCCAACGAGGATAAGGAGACACGGGCGGAGGTGGTGGATAAGATGTTCAAGGAACCCTATGGGTCTCGGGTAACGACAACTGTATTATTGCATAGTCTAACCCAGAAACTCAAAGCGGATATCCACAAGGGAGCTAACAGTGCTGAGGTTCATCTTGCGATGTGGAAGCCGGGATTGGACCCTGAGACAGTGAACGCGGTGCTGGAGCATCTGGATGAGACATGGTTTTATTTTGGTCCTGAGGGGCAGTATTATGTCGCGGGTCTGAATCCTCGTCTAACGAAGATTATCGATGATACTAAGGAACAGATTGGGCAGACGAGTGTGAATCAGGAAGTGGAAGACTGGATTCGGAAGGTGTTTCATGCTAAGAAATTTTTCAAGCCTGTGTTCTTCCCGAGTTCTCCTTCGGATGTCAATGATGATACCAAACAGCAGACAAAGCTTGCGGTGATGCATTATACGGATTGTCGACTGGAGCACGGATCACAGCGTATTCCAGATTTGGTGAGAAAGATTTTTGAGGAGACAGGATCGCAAGGGAAGCCACGGTCGTTTATCAACAACTTGGTTTTTTTGGTGCCCGATACAGACAGGGTGAAGCAGATGCAGGCTCAGGCGCGGCAGTATCTCGCGCTCCGACAGCTTATTCAGGAATACGAGGGTGGAGCGTCTTATCTCTCTGCCCTCACAAAGGGTCAGAGACAGGATTTGCGGCAGAAACGCGATGAGACGGAGCTCTATCTTAAGGTTGCCGTTATCATTGCCTATAAGCATGTTATTGTCCCGACGCCGCAGGCGTCGCTCTCTCAGGCGTCTAGCCAGCGTCCGTTGCGAGTTATAAGCATGCGTGACACTGAACGAGATATTGAAAACCGGCTCCAGGAAGGAGAAACGGCGGAAGAATCACTTGCATCGTTCCTTCGAGATAGAGAGGTGGCGCGGACGATGGACGACAAGCCGCTTTCACCAGAGCGGATACTGGACGGACTTTGGAGAAAGACGGCGGAGCAGCTTGATGGAGACGAGTTCAAGAAGCTGTTCTACAAGAATCCATTGGCAGGTATTCATTTCAGCGATGAGCTTATCCGAAAGTCTATGAAGAAGGGGATACAGGAGGGCAAATGGTACGCCGTAGCAGCTGACAATTTCTATGACGAAGAGAACTGGCAGAGTTTCAATCCTACCTTTACCACCGACACAATTATTATCCTCGCTGATTCCGAGGCAGGCAAAGAAAAACATGACCAATATTATTGCTCCACATGTGGGAAACGAAAAACAGAATGCATCTGCGACAAACAACCAAAAGCACCCGAGGAAACTTGTCCAAAGTGCGGCAGGAAAAAATCCGAGTGTATATGCGGTCCTAAACCTATTTCCACGTTTGAGAAAAAGGGCTTGACCATGGAGCGCATTGGAAGCAATCTACAAGCCTGGATAGATGATGAAGACATCCAAAAAATTAGAGTGGCACGGTTTGGAGCATTAAGCAGGACGGCGCTGAGCGCACTTGCAAAGGCATTGAAACAGTTCAGGACCGACTATGAAGTCATATTTGATATAAAAGGAGAGATGACTCGGCCGGAAGAGGAGATGGAGTTCGAACTGAGATATCGCGGCGGGGAGGAAGGATTCAGGAAGCTGAAGTCGGCAATCTTTGACTTCAAACCCCAGGATGAGTTTGACTTCAGCGAGCTGTGGATCCACATCATATTCCTTGAGGGATATGCCGCTGAAAAATTCGTGCAGGACATCAACGAACGGGTTGCAGAGTTTACCACGGGTAGCTCATATGACATCGAGGTTGAGCCCGTGGAGGAAGGATAAATATGGCACGGAAGCGTCTTGGTTACAGGTTGGCGGTAAAACCTCTCTCTGATGACGACTTTAAATGTCTGTTACGAGCGGAGCCAGTAGTTGACTCTGATGCTCCTTCTGGAAGAAAAAGCCGACTGGTGTCCTCGTTGAACGGGTGGCGGCTCGACGTGGCCATGGGCTTCATAAAACGGATGCTGAAGGAGGAAAGATACAAGCCATCACGTCTGAATCGTAGCAGGAAAACACCATTCCAGCTTGACGAGCAACATGGAGCAAAACTCGACTTGGTATTCCGAGCCATCAAGGACATCCAGAAACGAACAAAAATGGAAGAAATCATCTATGGCATCGAGGGAATGAGTGGTGAGGAGGCGCTCTATTGGCATTCAAAGCTTGAGCAGGACTTCAAACGGCCAGAGAAAAGAGCATTGAAAGCACTACGAATCATGCTTGGAGGAGAATAAAATGGAAGAAATACAAAGAGATGAATATGGACGACCACGCGTATTTTTAGAAGGAGACAACGTGCCAGTGCAGGAGCTTGGAGTGGAATGTCAACGGGAGGGGGGAGCAGGGTTACATCCTCCTGTAAATCGGCTACATGTTTGGTGGGCGCGTCGGCCTTTAACCGTGAGTCGAGCGGCAATTTTAGGTTCCCTTCTCCCTGAAAGGTATGACAGTAACGACTTTTTGGAATTAATGGGTATACCGCCAAGCAAGGATCCAGTGAAAGCAAAAAAAATAATTGAAGAAGTAAAGGCTGGGCTTCGAAAACGTGTGAGTGACCCGTATGGATATGATAGGGCTTTTAAAAACGAGTTAACTGCATCAAAGATTTCAGAGCTCCACGATGTTTTGGCGAAAACGTGGAATGAAAACGACATTGTATTGCTAGATTCCTTTGCTGGCGGCGGTTCCATACCATTCGAAGCAAAAAGGCTAGGGCTTAATGTGGTCATGAATGAATTGAACCCGGTCGCTTCTGTCATTGAACGGGCAACAATTGAGTATCCCTCTTTATTCGGAAAGGAACTGCTGGACGATATTGAAAAATGGGGAAAAAAGATAGAAGAATCAATAGAAAACCAACTCTCTGAATATTTCCCTCGAAATCAAGGAGAAAAAAATTTGTGTTACATCTGGGTTCGTACAGTAACATGCCCCCACTGCGAACTTAAGGTGCCACTGTCCCCAAATTTCTGGTTGGACAAAGAAAATAATATTGGCTATAAACTGGTGCTTCCTGAAAATGGAAACGAATGCCGTTTTAAGATAGCAAAAAAATCAGATGATTTCGACCCGGGTAAAGGCACGGAATCTCGTGGGAAAGGACGATGTCCCCGTTGTGGAGAAGTTATAGAAGGTAAAGAAATAAAGCGACAGGCTAAAAATGGAGATATGGACCATCAAATGGCGTGTGTTGGTTTCAAGATGGAAGGAAGGAGTGGGAGACATTTCCGTGAAGTTACAGAGATGGACCTTGAAGGATATAAAAAAGCAGAGCAATTAATTGAAAAAAAATTGCCAAAATTAAAAGCAAAAGGATTGATACCCGAAGAAGATTATCCTCAAGTTACTAACGATTCAAGACCGCATAACTATGGCATGCAACAGTGGTATAAATTTTTCAATTCTCGTCAGCTTTTAGTCCATACTACTACCATGGAAGCAATATTAGGCAAACTAGGTGATGAAATAAGGGACGGAAAAAAACGTGAGGCTTTACGAGTATATATGCAATTAGCGTTTGATAAATGTATAGACTATAATTCAATACAAACCAGGATGCATTCAACCAGAACTGTAATGGTTAATACTTTCGATAGACATGATTTTTCATTTAAATGGTCGTATGGAGAAATAGATGGGGCTGGACAATTATTTAGATGGGCAATTAGTCAAATACTCGATGCGTATGAAAATTTAGTTGAGTTAATAGGAGATGCAGAAAACAATACAAAGTATTATGCCAGAGACGCAGCCAACTTAATTGACATTATTGACAAGTCTATTGATGCCGTTGTTATTGATCCACCTTATTATGACAATGTGATGTATGCAGAATGCTCTGACTTCTTTTATGTCTGGATGAAACGCGGCCTCAGCGATATATTCCCAGAACTATTTTCTCCAGAGCTAACCAATAAAGAGGATGAAGCCGTTGCAAACAGGGCGAGGTTCAAAGATGCTGCTAGAGGAAAGAAAAAACAGCTTGCCGAACAGGATTATGAAGCCAAGATGGCTGCCGCCTTTCGGGAGATGCATCGAGTACTCCGTGATGACGGCGTCATGACGGTGATGTTTACTCATAAAAAGACAAAAGCGTGGAATGCACTTGCTAGGGGACTCATGGACTCAGGATTCGAAATCACATCGGCATGGCCTATACATACGGAGAGTCAGCATTCACTGCATCAAGCCAAGAAAAACGCAGCTGCATCCACCATTCTGTTGACCTGTCGGAAACGACCTGAAGACAATGGTACTGGCTGGTGGGAGGAGCTCCGACCACAGCTTGAAGAACGGGTCAAAGAACAAGCAGAAATATTTGAACAACAGGGAATCAGCCGCCTCGACCTCTCAATCGCCTGTTTCGGCACCGCTCTTGAAACTATTTCAGAAAAATGGCCAGTGAAACGAGGCGACGGTACCATCATTTCGCCTGAAGAAGCGCTTGATGCAGCCCGAGAGGTGGTATCCCAATGGTTCATGGACAAAATTACAAGCGGGGAACGAAAAGCAGTTGACCCTGCAACGCAGTTCTACATACTTGCCTGGTACATCTTCCAGGCGCGGAAATTCCCGTATGATGAGGCACGGAAGCTCTCACTTTCTGTCGGCGTCAGTCTCGACGACCTAAAACGACGGAAGCTCTGGCGGAAGAAAGGCAAATATATCATGCTTCGAAAGCCATCCGACAGAACAGTCCAGGGTGGACTGAAAGCTGGAAAGAAAACCAACAAGTGGCATATCGACTACGTCCACGCCGCGATGCTCGAATACGAAGAAGAAGGCGCCCAGGGACTCAAACGATTCCATCAGAACAGCGACGCCATGGAGCAGCCTGGCTATCGACATGCCATCTCCTACCTGCTCGACGTACTCCCACGGACAGAAGAAGTCACCGAGTATCACACACTGGAAAGCATGTGGGAGTCAACGTATCACGACGTGGTGGACAGAAAACGACCTGCAAAAACGGTTGAAGGGCGGCAAACGCGCCTCGATGGAGTATAGAGTATGGGTCTCGGAGACCTCCAATATAAACGCGTCTATGTGTCCTGCGTTGACAATCTCGTAGAAGACTTCTATATCCCCACGCTGTCAGAGAGTGTCCTCTACCAGCGGAAAACTGGCTATTTCAACAGCCGTGCCCTGGCCATGGCAGCCCGAGGCATCTCAGGCTTGCTTGAGAAAGGCGGTAAAATGCAGTTGCTCTGCTCCGTCGAACTTGACATCGACGACCAAGATGCACTTAAAGATCCTCATAGATACCTCCATGACCATGAGGAAGACGTCATCGAGCAATTGCATCAGCCCTATGACGAGATAGAAAAGAAACGCCTAGCATTGCTCGCAAAGCTCCAGGCGCGAAATGCTCTTGAAATTCGGGTCTGCGTGAAACAAGGCGGCATCTACCATGAAAAGACAGGGATTTTTGCTGATGAAGATGGCAACTATGTGGTGTTCACTGGGTCTGGCAACGAGACACCAGGCGGATGGATAAACAACATGGAAAATTTTTCCGTGTTTAATTCATGGGATAGCAAAGAATATGCTGACGAACACCGAGAAATTTTTGAGCGGCAATGGAACGGAGAATTCCCTGGCCTGCAAACCTATCCTGTTTCCACCGCTATCTATGAGAACATCGCAAGGTTTAGCGATTATTATAAGGAGGGCATGGATGAGCCGGTTGACCCTGCAGACACGGGGATAGCTGAATACCGAGAGGACTGGGAATGGGCCCCTGAGCTGGCGTTTATATCAGAGGCACAACGGTTGTGGAATTACCGCGACTTTGCCTATGGAAGAACCGCGGTAACCCCCTATGACCATCAGGATTACATAGCGTCTCAGGCGCTGGAGGAATGGCCTCCTCGCTATATTCTTTGCGATGAAGTTGGTCTCGGTAAGACTATCGAGGCGGGCATGATAATCCATGGGTATATCGCCTCAGGACATATCCGTCGCCTTCTCATCTTGGCGCCCAAACATGTGCTTAAACAGTGGCAGCAGGAGTTGTACAGCAAGTTCGGGTTGAAGGTATGGCGGCTTGACGGAGCCCATGTTTATGGACCGAAATTCCATCCCGAGCATGAGCCGGAGCAAGCACCGTTAAACCCTGAAAATCCCTTTGCAACGAAAGACATGATGCTCGTCTCCAGCCAATATGCCCGTCTGGATAATCGGCAGGAACAACTCCTCAATACATATTTCGACATGGTCGTCCTCGACGAGGCCCATCACGCTCGCGCGCACTATAAAGGCGGGAGTAGACAGCCCAATAAGCTATTGCAGCTTCTCCAGAGATTGCGGTATCGGACACAGGGCATGCTGCTGCTTACCGCCACACCAATACAGGTAGACCGACGGGAGCTATGGGATCTCCTCAATGTGCTGGAGCTTCCTGGCAAATGGCAAAGTCCAGATAAATTCAACGAATTTATACGGGCGCTGGATGCTGAACATATGGACTGGGGTTTTCTCTTGAAGATGGCAAGTGAATATTATGAGCAAGAGATCGAAGACCCCTCAGAGATTACAACCAACATTCGAGAAGACCATCCTGATGTAAATATTCCCAAACTGCTCGATATCCTGAGCAAACGAAGGACAGAAGAGGCTTACCATCTCTCCGAAAAAGAAAAAGAAGCTCTCCGTTTGATAGTCTATCGAAGCACCCCTATCAGAGGAATGGCGTTCAGGCATACCCGAGAACTATTAAAGAAATACAAGGATGAAGGAAAATTCGATGGCAAGATAGCAGATAGGCAGCCACATAAAATTTCTATCACTCTACATGGAAGCGAGGACAACGCGACATCTGAGGCAGGTATCTATGAGCGGATAGGGGAATACGTGAAAGAATATTATGGGAAATACAAAAACATACGAAAAGGCCTTGGATTTGTTATGGTCACATATCGGAAACGGCTTACGTCCTCATTTGAAGCCATCAAAATAAGCCTTCAAAGACGATATAAAAAACTCGATAAGGCTCTCCAAACAGGTGACCCTTCAATACTCTTCTCGGGGATATTGGATGAAAATATTGACTGGGAAGAGCTTGAAGGCTCCGCGGATATCGAAGACTTTGAAGAACTCGACCTTGCACGAAGCGACGTCAAGGGGGCGTTGCAGCGAGATAAAATCGTGGAGCGCATGCTGTATCTCATCCAAGAAGAAAAACAATATCTCCAAAGCCTCGTGCATGACCTTGAAAATTTGACAACAGATTCGAAGCTCGAAAACTTCAGAGAACGGCTGACGAATCTCACCAACCAGGGTATCAGCCAAATAATTGTTTTTTCCCAGTTTAAGGATACCGTCAACTATCTAAAGGACATTTTTTCACATACTTTCGGAGAACGAGTTGGTACCTATACCGGTGACGGCGGCATATATTTTGAAGATGGCGATTGGCGTACATGCTCAAAACAGGAAATCCAGGAAAAATTCAGGGACAATAAGGACCCCCTGTCAATTTTGTTTTGCACTGATGCTGCCAGTGAGTCCCTCAACCTACAAACCTGTTCACACATGTTCAACTACGACATCCCATGGAACCCCATGCGAATCGAGCAGCGGATAGGACGTGTCGACCGCATCGGGCAAGAAGCACCCGAGGTCCACATATATACCTACAGCTACAAGGACACCGTCGAGGAGAGGGCATTTTATCGATGCCTCGACCGCATCGATTTCTTCAGGACTACCCTTGGAAACATCCAACCTATTTTAGAAGCTACAAGAAAGGCCATTCATGATGCGACAATGGAACAAGAAGAATCCCAGGAAGATGATGTTATCGAAGAACATTTCAAATCAGTCGCAGAGATCGAAGAGGACACCACCATTAAGTTTTTGTTAAACACATATGAGCCCCAATTTGAAAGACTGCATGAGCGGGTACCTGTCAAACAGGATAAATTCGAGCAAATATTATCTAACCGTTTACAGCAGATGGGGTGGACCAAACAGGGTAATGTATGGGAAAAAAATGATAAAAAGGTTACATTTGATCTCGAAGCCTTTGACCGAACAGGGGAAGAGGCGCTGCCGCTTACGCCAAAAATGAATCTAGCAGAAATATTTGGCAATCTCCCACCTGTTCCAGAAAAAATGGAAAACGATGGAGTTGAAGTTCGACGCGTGGAAGCGGAAGGATATACGGGGTTCTTGGTCTCAAGCAATAGTGGTTATAGGCTAGCGCGGACCATTGATGATTTAACTGGTATGCGCCAGGGCAGAGTTTATCATTCAGTTGAGGATGGTAAAGAAGGACTCGCTAGAAAGGTAGAGCAGTTAGAACAACAAAACCTTAAGAGCTCGTTGCAAATCTGGCAACAAAGATATAAGAACTGGAACACACGGGTTGAAATGTATCTTGATGAGCTATTCAAATGGGTTAAAGAACAAGAGATACAGCCTGGCTCGCTCGAAACCTTCGGGAAGGACGAACTTATTGGATACTGGAAAAGATATCTCTCAGAGTCACAGAGAAAAAATCTGCAGGCACTTGCCGAGCACATTAACTATGGCCCCGATCCTCAAATTGAAGTAACACGGACCAAGGGGAGAAAACGGAGAAGTCCACGTGATTCTCAGAAGGAAGAAATGTTCCTGAAAGAACTACAGAGGATAAACGAGAAGATACAATCGCTTAGACAGCGTGAGGTACAACTCGAAAAATAATCGCTTGACGATAACCTGTTTTTCTATACTTAACAAACCCCCCGGTCGTGTTAATGTTCTTTAGACCACGAGCTTGGCTTGAACCCGCGATGTAGTCAAGGGTTCGGAGATCATTTTTTATATGCATTCACATTATATTCATATGGTCCAGTGCGAGTTCTGCCTGAACTATAACGGCGATACCTGCACCGACTCAGGCGGCGTCAAATATGGCGAAGTCATCGAAGATCCTTATGAGGACATTGCCTGCCCTGCCTATTTCGAGAAGGGAGCCGCAGGAGCACTGAGCCCCACGTTCGACGATCAATTCTTCGATATGTTCTAGCCTCTAAACACCCCTAACAACAAAAAAGACCGGGGAAGGCATGGCTCTGTACGGGGTATCACTAGAATAAATATATTACAATGTACCAAGAAGAGGGTTTACCAAGAAGAGGGTTCAGGCCTGTAAATCGTATGGGCGCCTTACCGAGGAGTTGTAAGAAAGTCATGCGACGTAACGATTCCTACCACCTCACCCTCCTTGGTCACCAGCACAGCATGACAGCCATCTTGCAGGAGCGTCACGGCCCATGATCGTGGAGCATCATATGGCACCGTTGGCAGCCCTCTTTTCATCACTCCGCTTACCGCAGTGGTGGGATGCTCCGCTACTTTTCCAAGAATATCCCAGCTAAAGATGATGCCTACATAGTGGCCATCCTTTTTGACGGGCAATTGACTATAATCATGCTCGTGCATCAGTTGAGCGGCTGTAGAGATGGTATCCCGGGAATCAATGGCTGTTATAGTGGTACACATATACTCGCCAACGGTTTCTGTGTCACTGCTAGGCTCTGAAAGTGCATTCCAGATAGCTCGCAGTCGTTCGTAGTTGGGGATGCGGTCGCCGCGTTCCAGCTTCGATATCAGCGATTGTGAGAGCCCTGCCTTGCTGGCCAGCTGAGCCTGTGACCAGCCTCGTTCGTTTCGCCGGCGTATGATTTCATCTTTGAGGTAGCTATATTTTGGCAACACAGTATCATTCCATTTGTAATAACTTAATACCTAAATGTATTATAAATGTATTGGTTACTAGAATTGATAGTATGATATACCACCATCATACCGTCTATGAACACGGTGAGCCCGTGGGGGAAATCTTTGTTGACGGCATCGGAGGCGAATGCAGCCTATTTGCCATGCTGCTACCCGGATGCATCAAATTGCGGAACAACACAGCGGACTTTACCTTTGGGCAGTCAAGTAACAACCGTTGGATACCGCTTGATGAACGATCTTTAACGGGGCTGCAAGCTCTCATCAATCTGTGGCTCAAACGACGGCCGCAGCTTGAGCACTATACCCCTCCGCCCGTTCCGTTTTATTATTTTGATGAAAGACCGGATTCCGATTTCATGGAAGAGTTTGAGATGAAAGAACCACGTGATATATCCAAAGCTGCCAGGCAGCTCCAACAGCGATATGGGATAGAACAGACAGCCGAGCTATATGCCCATGGCAAACAAATTGAAGAACTCTACAGGCTCCCCGATGGCACAACCTGTACGCTCAAGCAAGACTGTCTGAGCATTTCCATCAATGGGTCAGCCCCGCTCATACTCGACGAAACAGATATTCAAACACTCAAGGAATACGTGCAGGTGTGGAAAAAACACTGGCGCAACCAGAGGCAATGATGATATTCAAGCAGCAAGAGATATTCGAGGATGGCGAGCTACTGGGCGAGATATTCAGCAAAATGCAACATGGGGATTGGACGCTACAGGCAGCTATGCAGACGGATCAGATAGGATTTTTCAAAAAAGAATATGAGGATATCCTTGCCTTTGACAAGGATACCATAACGGAGTTGACGACAGCAATTAATGTATGGCAGCAACGGAGAATGCAGTACGCCGGGTACTATCCAATTCTCGCCCATGTTAAAGGGCTGGTTGGATATGCCTATATGCCTCCGGGGAGCACCGTGGAAACCAGACTGAACAGCTCCGAGGTCGATGACGAAGAAACGGTGGAAACGAAAAAAGAAAAGATAGCTGGGTTGCAGAAGATAAAGGAGATATTCTTCAACGATGAGTTCACCAAAGAACGATTTCTGTTGGATGGCGGGATACTCTGCACCATGACGCGGTCATACATCAGACTTGAGCAGGGAGAAAACACGTTGCGGCTACATGAAGATGACAGACACACCATAACCGAATGCATCCAGACCTGGAAGAAACGGTGGCCATAACGGAGTTTTGAAAGTACGTACGGGAACCACCCCTTTTTTGTTTATAATTTTTTCTAACTGTTGGTTCTGTCTCAAGACACGATGGATAACAATGTATTTACCTCTGGGAAGTCTTTGGTTATCCCTCGAATTTGCTGACAATATTTGTTGTTTCCTCTGTGGCTTTCAAATTGTTTTATTCCTCTTTAAAGTCGTCAAGGTCGAGCTGGCGGGCATGTGGCTGAAGAATGGCACCAAACTTCTTAATAACGGCAACTTTCTTCTCAAGATCGCGACTTAACACTGCCTCCAGGAGCTCGCGGAATGCCTCGCTCTTATTCCCATTATATCCGATGTCGGCGACCTCCTGCAGTCGATCTCCAACCCAGCGGTCGACTGCGGCGCCCGCTGTTACCTTTTTCGCGGATCGTGTGTCACGCATCGTATCAGACTGCCTCCCCGACGGCATAGCCGTCATTGGTTTGCAGGATGGCGACGCGTTGCCCTTGTAGCTCCAGAAGCCTCTGGTAGTGGTCCTCTCGAAAGGGGAACACGACTGTGCCAACGTCAGCTAGCGTTACATAGATGTGTCTCTCTTGAAAATGGACATCGTCGAGGACGCCCACCGCCTCCTCCCAGGGCTGCAGATGGATAACCTGCGAGTCTACATCGCTGTTCATCTATAATAGAAAATACCGGTGATATATAAATTTCGCATAACAAAAACTGTGACACGACGACCAATCTACCAGAGGCCATACACGGGAAACAGCATCGCTGAGAATCTGCAGCTATTCCAGGCCGAGCTGGGGGATATGCGCCAGGTACTGCTTCCGCAGGTCCTCGTGGTCGATGTGGTTGTAGAGGTCGATGGCGCCCTTGGGCGAGTCACCGCGAAGCTCCGCCACATACTCCCGGGACATCCCCGCGCGGAACAAATGCGTGGTGAACCAGTGACGGAAACAATGCGGCGAGAAATGATCCTCTAATCGATCGGAGTTTGTGTCATAGATGCCATATTTTTTCGCCCATTTCACGATGCTCCTGTAGACGCCGTTGCGATGCAAGCGGCCGCCGTACTGGTTGAGGAAGATCGCCTGGCTGCCACCATCAAGCTTGCTCCTGAGGTGCAGCCACCGCTGCAGCACCCTGGCGCATTCATCGTCAAAATAGACAAGGAGGTTGCTCCGCTTCCGTGTCGGATGCAGCCTCACACGCCGAATATCCCAGTCGATGTCGTCCATGTTGAGGGCGAGCATCTCGCCGCGTCGGATGCCTGTCTTCGCCAGCAATACCGCGATCGCGCGGTCACGGGGATTCATGATCGAGGTGACATAGCCCGCCATCTCAGGCACGCTGATCAGCATCCTTTGTGCCTGCCGGCCGTCATCGCTCTTGTATTGTTTGAGATATCGCTTGCGGATAGCCGGAACGGGATTCTGGTCTGCCTTGTCGGTGTAGACGAGGTAGTCGTAGAAGCTGTTGAGTGCCGTGAAATAGTATTTCACGCGTTTCGTGCAGTTATCCCGCTCCTCACGGAGATACCGGATAAACGACAGCAACGTTTCGCGGTCTGGCTCCAGGACCTCGCCGCCCTCTCGTTCGAGATAGTCGAGATAAATGGTGACCATGCCATGATAGTTGCGGATGGTCTCATGGGTAAGATTCATGGCCTCCAGGTCCTTGTGGTAGTGCTTGCTGAGCTGCTGATGGCTTAGCCGTTCCATCGCCATCCCTCCCCTGTCGGCTCCAACAGGCCATAATCTTCCAGCTGCGCAATCTGCCGGTGGATGGCCTTGACGGTATCTGTGTCCTGCGGGCTGACATCGAGATGGTCGAGCAGCCGGTCGCTCTTCACCGATTGTTTTCGCTTGAACAGGTCGATGAGCTCCTTGTCATACCGACGGAGGCCCTTGTATCCGTCCTGCTGAAAGGGCTGCTGCCGATACCCCTTCAATTCGTCTTCCAGCCGCTCATAGGCTTTTTGGAGAATGTCGTAGTCTTTTTGGAGTTCCTTGCTGTGCTGCTCCAGCTCCCTGACATGTTCGACGAGCTCGCCGCGTGGCGTATAGTCGCTGTCATCCTCCCGCAACGAATTCTCGACATGCTCAACGACAAATTTGGAGATGGAGACACCAGCCTCGTCGGCACGCTGCTTCCATTCCTCGGTCATCTCCAGCGATGGCAGATAGACGTAGATGGCCCGCTGCTTGATGGTCTCCGTCTTCCCCTGTCCACCCTGTCCACCCTGTCCATCGTGTTGCTTCTTGCTCATACCCCCATAACAGCACCTACAATAAAAGGTTTACTAGTAAAATGATGCGGGCGCCGGGATTCGAACCCGGGCGACAAGCTGTTTCCCCAATTTTTCCGTCCACGCTTTGTGCGGAGCAGAAAGGATGGATGGGAAGCTTGTATCCTAACCCCTAGATCACGCCCGCGCATGATGTATATCCCCGGATATTTTAAAAATATATGGGACATATCCACACGAAGGATAAGCATATCTGGCTGGCAGGGTCAGGGTCGATGGCTGATGCATCGCGCCGGCAGCGGAACAGAATCATCGGTGGCATTGTCCCATTGTTCCCGGAACAGTTCATACTGGACGGTCCAGCGGTCGCCAGTTCCGGTGTTGTTGCTTGTAAAGGTGACGTTGGCGATGTGCGCCGTGACGGTCACGTTGTCGCCCGCGTGGTACTGCTGGGTGATGTCTCCCTGGAAGGCAAGACCGCCGCGCAGCGGGTCGGATGAGTTGACAGACCTGAACTTGATGAGGGTTCTGTTCTGCTCGGCTGTTGTGTTGAAGGTGATGATGTCTATGGTGTCGTTGATGATGACGGTGTCTCCTTCATCGAGCGATGTGAGCCATATGTATGCTGTTTTGTTGGCGGTATCTTTCGCCTGCCTGTAATGGTCAAGGTATGCCTGCATCGTCATCGTCGCTGCCGTCGGCTGACTTGCATCTTCATTGGTGAGGCATCCCGCCGTGGCCGCGATAACGCAGAATATGACACCTATTGTAGCAAGGCGATACATGGCGTAGAACCAACAGGGCGTCTTTTTTATATATTTCCGTAACAGTCGCTGTGTCTGGCATGGCGGAGAGAGTCCATGAAATTGGTTTTGGTCGGGTGGACCGTGGGTGTTCCTGTCTGTCATGTGCACGGAAAAACATGGCATGTTTGCTGCCGTCATACCTATTTCGAAAACTGGTATCCGGGAAATGGCAGAGTGCGGGCACGATTCCCTTTGAGGCCTGTTTTCCCGGTAGGGAATTTGATGGGCCCGCCGAGATTTGAACTCGGGTCAATGGCATTTTCTAATCCTTCACAGATAGGATTACCCGAAGCCACAAGGATTCCAAACTACCCCACGGGCCCAGATGAATGTGCGGCTATGTTTTTGTTTTGTCGGCTGCTTGAGCGTGGCTCTGGCTGCTGGTGTTGCGGCCGGGGAGAACGCTGAAGATGGTAACGTCGAGCTCTGCTGTCGCGTTGAGGCCAGCCTCGTCGAATGCCTGTATCTGCAGCGTATGTCGCCCGAAGGCCAGGCCCCATGTCCATTCATATGGAGCTTCCGATGTATTGTACTGTTTTACGCCGTCGACGGAAAAGATAACGTCGCTGACCGGCGAAGCTGTACCGTCGACCTCCACACTGACAGTTATCCGCCCGAGGATGATGGTCTTGTCCCGCAGCGATGGTAGAAGCGACCGTCCGAAGAAATGTATGTAGCCCGCGTCCGGGTTGGTTACGTTGACGGTGGGGGGCCCTTTGTCGATTTTTATATGTGTGGCCTGTACCGTCTCGATGTTGCCTGCGTCGTCAACCGCATAATACTCAAGGCGGTTGTTCCCCTGCTGGCTGAGGACGAATGTCGTTGAATATGTTTTCCATGTGCCGTTGTTTATGCTGTAGTAGGTCGTGTCGACGCCGGATGTGGCATCGGTTGGCAGCAGTGTTATGCTGACGTTGCTGGTGTACCATCCATTTTCTCCCTCGTCCCCGTCGATTGAGATGTTCGTGGTCGGAGCTGTCGTGTCAACGGTGATCTGAGCTGTATCCTCGTCTGTTAACCCGTCGTCGTCGGTTACGTTCAGCGTCGCATCATAGACGCCATCTTCTGTATAGTTGTGTGTCACAACGGCCGATGTCCCGCTCGTGGTGTCTCCGTCTCCGAATGCCCAGGCATAGTTTTCGATGGTTCCGTCCGGGTCATATGACTCGGTTCCGTTTAATGTCACCAGGGTATAGTTTACGACCTGGTCGGGGCCAGCGTCTGCAACCGGGGGCTGACCATGGATGGTGATCTGTTTCGTTCTCGAGTCCGTGGACCAGTTGTAGTCGGTGACCGTCAGCGTGACATTGTAGGTTCCCTCCTCGTCGTACTGGTGAGTGGGATTTTGAGCTGAGACGTTTTGCGTGCCATCTCCAAAGTTCCATTCCCATATCTGGATGTCGTCGTTGGGGTCCGTGCTGTCATCGATGAACTGCACCACGGTGTCGGTCGTCAGGTCTTCCCCTGTTGGCTCCCAGTAGAAATCTGCGGTCGGCGGCTGGTTGCCAATTGCAGCGGACAATGGCACGACAGATGTGACAAGCAAACCGACGATGAGGAAAACAGCGAGAGGTACCTTTTTTTTCATGGACATACTTCCACCTGTTAAACAATATATTAAACGAGTTTTTAAGTGTATCGCCTGCGGTCGATGACGGCCTGGTTACCGGGTATCCGTCCGGCTGTAACGGGCTTCAAAATATGTGAGATGTATCATTACAGCACATAGTAAAGGGATATGAAAAAAGGAAAAATGAGGGAAAAGAAGGGAAAAGGGGTGTGTTGTTAGCTCTACAGTATCTTCAGGTAGGCAACGGATGCCACGTTGTTGTTGGCGTTCCCTGCGTTGTCTGCCACGGAGATGGTCAGCGTGTCGCTGCCAACCAGGTACATCGGCATGTGGTACTCGTAGGGGCTGACCGCGTCTTCCACGGTGCCCTTGCTGGTTTCGAAGGTCACATAGTCGACGCCTGATGTCGCATCGCTTGCGCTTGCACTCGCTGTCAGCGGCCCGATGATCAGTGCCTTGTCCTTGAACAGGATGCGTGGCATGATGTCGCGGCCGAACAGGTAGATACGTCCTGCCTGTGGCATTTCGAGGTTTGCCGTGGGGTTGGTCTGGTCTATCTTGAACGAGATCGTCTTGTGTTCCTCTTCGTTGCCGACTGCGTCGACGCTGTAGTATTCCACGGTGTGTTCGCCGTCGTCGCTGACCGTGAACGGGCTGGAGTAGGTCTGCCATGAGCCGCCGTCGATGCGGTAGTATGTGGTGCCCATCTCTCTGTCTTCGGCGTTCAGCGTGACGGTGACGTCGCTCACGTACCAGCCGTTTTCGCCGTTGGGTGTCGACGGGCCGAGCACGGCGGTAGTCCTCGGAGCCTCGGTGTCTTCTTTGCCAGTGATGCGCAGGTCGTCAAGCTGGATGGCTCCCGGCGCAACGGATGCGTCGGAGAGGAGGTGCCAGCGGAGCATGACTTCCTGTCCCGCGTACGCCGTGAGGTCGATACCGTAGTCGTGGCCCCATGGCAGTATCGCCTGGCTGTCAACCGGATACTGGTCGACCCAGCCGCCGGAGTCGCCGGCGTAGCCGTAGGGTGAGAGCTGGTGCCAGGTTTCGCCGTCGTCGGTGCTGATTTCGACCATCAGGTGGTCCTGCGGATATGCGTTGCAGTCCATCAGCTGGTAGTCATAGTAGTCGTAGCCCTCTTCGATGCTGTAGTTGAGCATGTAGCGGAGGTATGCCTGGTAGACGCCGCTGAGGTCGATGGTGGTCACAATCTTGTCGTTGGCCCTGTTGCGGTAGGTGCCGTAGCTGCTGTCATAGGCAATCGCGTTGTCCAGACCGGTGTAGCCCAGCCACTTGTTGTAGTTGCTGTAGGTGTAGGGGTCAAAGTTGGCTACCGAGTAATCGCCGGTGTAGCTGCAGGTGTCGGTGTGGTGCCACATGCTGCCGGTCCACTGCTCGATGTTCAGCCACTTGTCCAGGGTGCCGCTTTCAAAGTCGTCCTCGAACAGGGTGGTGTGTGTCCACATCCAGGTGTTGTTGTGGCCGTTCTGCGGGATGGTCTCGTTGACGTAGCTTATGACCTCCACGTTGTCGATGTAGGCGCCCTTGAACGTGTATGATGCGTCGGTCAGGATGTGGAAGCGGAACGTCATCTCGTCGGTGAGGCCGACATTGACCGGGATGTTGAACAGCCCTGTCACGTCATACTGCTTGAACGCGGGGATGTAGTCGGTGCCGTTGAACAGCTCGATGGAGATGTCCTGCCAGACTTCCTGGTTTGCGGCGGAGTTTGTCAGGTTGTTCCAGGCGGCGACGGTCCACCAGTTGTCGCCGGAGTCGTTGGTCACTTCGAGGGTGAGGTAGTCCCAGGCGTATTCGATTTCGTTCCACAGGTCGAAGTGTATCTCGACCGCGGAGTGCTGGCCCCACTTGAACGTCTTGATGTCGCCGTCTTCTGTGGCGGGCACCAGGCAGTCGTCGGCATTCCATTCTGTCTCGCTCTCATAGCCTTCGCCGGTGTATGCATACTGGTTGTATGTCCACTCGTCGGGGCTGACACCGTTGTCAACGACCTCCCAGTTGCCGGGGACGCCGAAGGTGTTGTCATGCGTGCTCCATCCGGTGGGCATTTCGTCCGTGTCATCGAAGTTTTCTTCGTAGAGGCACCGATGGATGTAGGTCATGTCGGAGCGGGCCTCATCGTTGTACATGTATCCGAGGTCCGGATCTCCCTTGAAGCCGCTGTTCCAGTCATCCTCGACGTTGGTGGTAATCGTGGCCATGTAGTTGCTGTAATCGCAGGCCTCCCACTCGAGCTCGATGTCGTCCGACTGCTCGCCAGGGGTCAGCACGTCGGTGGTGCCGCTGCTGCTCCAGACGGTCTCGCCGGTAGATACCGAGTAGGCGTGGATGTCGTCCAGGAAGAAGCCGCCCCAGCCGTCGGGACCCGTATTGATGCTGCCGTCGCTCATAAACGCCCAGAACACGCCGATTTCGCCGGTCATCGGAGCGTAGTTGTTCGCGAGGAACCAGCCATTTGCAGCATTATACAGCGAGGTGATCGGTATGCCGTCTTTCACCCAGCCGCCGGACGAGCCACTCTTCTCGAGGCCGGTGAAGCGAAGGAGCAGCCCTGCGTTCGGGTTGAACACGCCGAACCACATGTTGTCGCCGGTCGCGATGGAGTACTTGTTGAAGTATTCGAGCTGGACGTTGACATTGTTGGCCAGCTGTGAGGAGACGTCCATCACCGGGGACAGGAGATAGTGGAAGTACGCGTTGTTCGGGTACACGTTGTCGTCGATGCCGGTGCCCATTTCCTCGCAGAAGCCCCAGGAATGCGTGCCTGAATGAGCAACGGTGTCGGATACGTGCCAGTATTCCGAGGGTGCCTCACATTCGTTGTCGAAGTAGCCAGTCTGCCAGTCGCCTTCGCCGTCCTCGACGTCATCCTCTATCAGGTAGTTGATGTACGCCTTTTTGATGTCGACGGTGTAGGGGATCGCCTCGGCGATGGTTCCCTGGTTGCTGACGTGACCGTTAATCGGCACGGTGACACAGTCGCCGCTCTTCCGTATCTCGGGGGTCGGGATGCTGATGTCATCGCCCTTTCCGTCATGCCAGTCGCCGAAGTACACGCTCTCGTTGACGCCGTTCAACGGGTCCCAGTACATGTTACCCGTCATCGAGTCAAGTTTCCAGGCGCCGTTGTAATCGGCGGCGCCGTCGACGTCGCCGAGCTCGTCGGCGCTGACGGTGTATGCCTCAAAGAAGTATGTAACATCGTCTTTAGGGTCAAAGCCGAAATGGAACTTGACCTGCGTCTGGAAAGGTGACATGTAGCCGTTCTGAGGGCTCATCTCGGTGGTGTTGTCGAACGCTTCCAGGTGCAGCGGATGGCTCACGGGCTTGTACTGCTGGTCGACGAGTTCCTGCGTGGCGCCGCACATGCCTTTCAGGACGAAGTCATCGATGTACCAGCCCTCGTATTCCTTATGCGGGTCTGATGTCCATGTGAACTTGAACTGGACTGTTTCGTTGGCCTGCGTGAACCCGTTGATGACCCAGCCAATCGGATTGTCCGCTGCATCATAAGCGTATGAGTTGCCAGCGAACATTTGATACCGGACGTTCTGGCCGTCTGGCGCTCCGCTCACCCATTCACCGAAGCTGTCCTCGTACCGGGCGACGGGCTGCCAGTCTTCGTCGTCAATGCGGTAGTACACGGTGCCATAATCCTCGAATTTTTCCAGATAATAGGTCATTTCGCCGCGAATCCACTGATTGAAGTCAAACCAGAGGCGGGTTGGCTTCTCGCCGCCGCACATTTCCGGAATGTCTATTTTTTTGCTGATCAGTTCATCCTCGGAGTTGGCAGCGTATGTGCCGGCCGAGCAGTCTTTGACGTTATGCCAGCTGTGCGTGGGTGAAACCGATTTTTCCTCCGTCCGTGCCCAGGTGTTTCCGTCGCCGTCGATGTCGTTGGCTGTCCAGTTGGTGTAGCAGGATTCCATGTCGTCCTTCCATATCATAAATGGATCGGGCTCGACTTCCTCGTAAACCTGCAATGCTACACGAACGTCACGCGCCACTTCACCCCAGTTGGTTACCGTGACCACCACGTTCGTTGGCGCTTCGTCATGAGGAACGGTAGGGTCAGGTTGATTGAGATAGGTCACGTCAGTGTCATTGGTGGGCCGACGTGCCGCGTCACTGTACGGGTCGGTTGCGTCCGTTCCCTTGTACCGGTTGTCCTCGTGCCGTGCATAGTCGGTGGGGTCTTCCGGGTCATAGGGAGGGGTTCCCGGTTCGCCATATAAGGCTGTCTCGTAATCTATATCACAGGTACCGTTAGTGCCGTCATCACCAGTAGTATGGCCGTCACTGAAACTATTCGCCGGTATGCCTATCATCGCAAAAGCGACGAGTAGAGAGATTGCCACTTTCAGTCCTTTTCTGCTTGTTTTTGCTTTCATGTTTTGCCTCCAAACCTATATGGGGGAATTGGTATATAAATACTTCGGTCGGAGGAGCCTGTTTCAACTGATGACACAGGCGCGGAAACGGCTGAAAAAGAGGGAACGAGGGGAAACGGAGCAAAAAAATTCGCGTGTCGGCACCCGGTACGTTGCGTCGCACGCGTGCCAGTTCGGCAAACATTCCGCCGCAGCAGGGATGCCCACCGACGGCGCGGTGCTGACATGTGCATCATGGGCGAATGTATCCTGCCATGAACCATTCGCTGCCGTTCCCGCCGCCGGCATGGCTACCCCGTCCAGTGGTCCAGGATGACGATGACATCGGAGATGTTGATAACATCGTCCTGGTTCACGTCGACGGCTGCATCCCAGCCGGCGCTGGATGGCGTCTCCCCCCAGTGGTCGAGCACCAGCAGGACATCGGAGACGTTGACGCTGCCGTCCCCGTTGACATCCCAGGGGTCATGGACAATCCAACAGGTGGCATCCGGCTTCGTTCCCTCCACCGGAAGCGGCTCTTGGCGGCCGACGTAGTCCTCCGCCACCGAGTAGAACTGGTAGTAGCCGCTGCCGTTGGGCGACCCGAACGACCATGCATACGTATCCGTGGCTGTTCCGTAGGGCAGCCAGGATGTCCAGGACGCGTTATCCTCGCTGTACCGGTAATACAGGGTGACCGATGCGACGCCGCCGTCATCCTGGGCAGCAGCCGTTATGTTCAGCGTCGTCCCGTGCCATCGCGACGGAAGAGCATGCACCTGTGATTGAGGGATGTCGCAGTCGACATACACGTCGTTCCATTCGACGACCTCGGTGGTGCCCGCCATGTCGACGCTGTAAAACTCTATCTCATATTTCCCACATGGATCGTAGCCAAATGCTGCTCCGAGCGATGCCAGATCGATGGGGTCATACGGCGGATGCGGGTTCCACACCCCGTATTCCTGCCAGTTGAAGAGCATACGCCATGTACCCGTCGACTTCATCCACTTGTAGATGCGGTAGTATGTGTGGTTGATGCCTGATGCACCATCCTGCGGAAGGTCGGTTGCATCCAGCGTGATGGTCGTGTTTGCGGTAATGAAATGCAGGACATATTCGCCATGGCCCTGGAAGTAGGTCACGTTGTGGACGATGCCGTGGAATACCTTGTGAGTGTCCGGCGGCTGCGCGCTGACGGTCGCGTTTGCCCAGGCCCGGTCGGAGAGCCCCTCGTCACAGGTCACGTCCACCCGGTTGTGCAGCGTGTCTCCCTCCTGAGCCACGGGCAGCACGTCTGCATGTACGGTTATCGTGAACTGGTCTCCCGCCTGGAGCACATCGAGGTTCCATGTCGTGTTGGCCGTGTTGTTCGGCATCGGGGAGGCAGTGCTGAAGCGAACGTGCGGGTCATATGTCTCCGTTACCACCACGTCTGTGGCGGGCGCCGTGCCGGTGTTGTTCACCCGTATAGTATACACGAGATGGCCCTGTTTTTCCACGGTTGTCGGGGAGACCTGTTTGTCGATTGAGATGTTGGGGTGGGACACCACCGTGGTGTTTTCCTGTGCCGTGTCCTCGACGCCATCCGAGCAGGTGACGTGCACGGTGTTCAGGAGCATCGTTCCATTTTTGACCGACTCGACGTGCACGCGGATGACGATGTGTTTGCTCTCGCTGACGTTCACCCGGGATATATTCCATATCGTGGTGCCGCTCGACGGCATCGGCGATGCATCGACATAGCTCACGTTGGCGTCATACAGCTCCGTCACCACCACGTTGGTGGCGTTGGCGTTCGCGGTCGCGCTGTTGTTGACCCATACGTGGTAGGTGAGGTTCTGTCCCGCCTCTACCGGGTCCACGCTGTCGGTTTTTTCGATGGTGAGCTCGGGTGACGAGGATATCTGCATGGCGGTGCCATTGCAGCTCACCATGTCATTGCTATAGTTACCATTGCTATCCCAGTGCACACAGGCCGTATTGTTCACCCATGTGCCATTATCCAGCGGCACTGCAACCGTCACGTTAAACCCAACCATGATGGAATCATTCACCGGCACCACGCCATCCCACACCACACTCCCATTCACACTGTCAAACAACGCGCTCCCATCGCTCCACACCAGCGAACCCGGCACATAGGCAGTATGCCCGGGAATCGTATCGACCAGCTCATGCCCCGAATTGTTGTACTGCGGCATCGTCCCCGAGTTGTTCACCCAGAGGGTATAGCATACCAGGTCACCCGGCTCAAGACTCCCGCCATCAACATCCACCATATGCTTTACGATAGATATCTCGGGCGAGGACACCACCTGCGTCGTCTCATAGGTCTCATCAAAGCAGCCCTCCCCGCATGTCACGTTGACCGTGTTGTTCAGCACCGTGTTATCGAGCGCCGATGCAACCTGAACGGTGACATTGATCGTCCAGCTCTCGTTCGCCACGAGCAACGACCGGTTCCACAACGTGGTGCCAGTCGACGGCATCGGCGACGCATCGACATAGCTTACGTTGGCGTCATAGGTCTCGATGACCGTCAGATCGGTGGCGTTGGCGTTCCCCGTGTTGGAAACCATGATGGTATAGTTGAGCATGGATCCCGGCTGCGTCGTATTATCACTATCGGTCTTGATGATGGTGAGCTCGGGTGACGAGGATATCTGCATGGCGGTGCCATTGCAGCTCACCATGTCATTGCTATAGTTACCATTGCTATCCCAGTGCACACAGGCCGTATTGTTCACCCATGTGCCATTATCCAGCGGCACTGCAACCGTCACGTTAAACCCAACCATGATGGAATCATTCACCGGCACCACGCCATCCCACACCACACTCCCATTCACACTGTCAAACAACGCGCTCCCATCGCTCCACACCAGCGAACCCGGCACATAGGCAGTATGCCCGGGAATCGTATCGACCAGCTCATGCCCCGAATTGTTGTACTGCGGCATCGTCCCCGAGTTGTTCACCCAGAGGGTATAGCATACCAGGTCACCCGGCTCAAGACTCCCGCCATCAACATCCACCATATGCTTGTCTACGGTGAGCATCGGTGTTGATATGACGGTTGTTTCTTCCCAGGTATGGTTTGTTGCGCCCTCCTGGCATGTCACGGTGACGGTATTGTTGAGCACTGTTCCGTTGTCGAGCCCGTGGGCGACGGTGACGGTGACGGTGATGGTTTTTGTTTCGTTGACGGCGAGGTCGAACAGCCATGTGTCGTTCCCTGCGCTGGGAGCCGGGGTGGCGCTGCTGTAGGAGACGTTTGTGTCGTAAAACTCGGTGAGGTTGACGTTTGTGGCGTTGCGGTTGCCATTGTTGTGGACGGTGACCGTGTAGGTGAGAGATGCGCCCGGCTGCACCGGGTCCGGCGTATCGGTTTTGTTGATTGCGAGGATGGGCTCATATGTTTCGACGTAAAATGTTTCGTTGTCGTAGCGGACGTGGCCGAGGCAGTCGCCGGCTCTGATGTCGAGGGTGTGGATGCCCGCGGGCAGCGTGACGTTGACCGGCGGCGTGACCGGTGTCCATTGGCCGCTGTCGATGCGATAGGCAACGGTCATGCTGGGGCAGCATCCGGGCGTGGCGTCGATGGTGATGTTGGTGGCCGTCGTGATGTTGTAGTCGGTGGCGACGTCGCCGTCGTAGTCTACCTGTGGCGTGCCGACGGTTTTGATGATGGTCGGCGCGGTGTCGTCGACGCAGAAGGTGAGGTTGCGATGGGTTGTGTGGCCGAGGCAGTCATAGGCGGTTACGTTGAGCCAGTGGATGCATTCCTCGGCGAAATAATGCATGAAGGGCAGGTCGGTGGCCTGCGTCCAGCCGCTGCCGTTGTTGTATATGACGGTCATGCTTGGACAGCATCCGGCATCGGTGGCGTCGATGGATACCGGCGTGGATGTGGTGACGCAGTAGTCTGCAATGCCCACGTCGGTGCAGTTCGGCTGGCCGACGTCGATGGTGATGGATGGCGCCGCGTCGTCGACATGCAGCGTGACGTTGTGGTATCCGGTGGCGGGCCAGCGGTTACCGAGGGCGTCCTCGGCCCATACGCCCAGGACATGGGTGCATGTTTCGTCGATGACCAGCGAGGTGTTGCCGGCGCTGCTCCCGCTGTCGTAGAGCCCGGTGCTGTTCCAGATGGCCCAGTGGATGACGATGCCGCCGACGGTGCAGTTCGGGGTGCTGCCGGCGTCGGTCGCGTTGAGCCACACGGGCGTGTCGGGAGTGATACAGTATTCGCTTCCGGCGCTGATTTCGCAGTGCGGCTGGCCGATGTCGACGCCTGCCGCTGGAGGTGTGGTATCGACATGGTGGGTCTGCTGCTGCCATGGCTCCTCGTTGGACAGGGCATCCCGGGCTTTCCATCGTATCCGGTGGTAGCATGATTCGTTGAATGTGACGACGGTGTTGATGGAGCCATCCGCAGGGTTGTCGTCGTGGGGGCCGTTGTCATCGACCACCCGTGATAGCACTATTTCGCCGGGCTGGAATATCCCGTCCTGGTTTGCGTCCCGATGGATTTCGATGGTGATTTGTTGTACGCCGACGGTGCAGGTGCCCGTGTCGCTGGCGTTTATGTACAAGGGCGTGTCGGTGGTCACGAAGTCGTCATATCGCGGGGTGCCGATTTCCTTCGCTGACGTTGGCGTGGTGTCGTCCACGTGGAAGGTTTCGTTGTCGAGGGTTTCATGCCCCAGGCAGTCCCTGGCGCGTATCTCGAGGTAATGGGTGCATTCCTCGCCGAACGAGAGGTCGTGGGGCAGCAGGGCGGTGATGTTGACCCAGGGCGTCCAGCTTCCGTTCCACCATATCCGGTATTCCACGGTCATGCCGGGGCAGCAGCCGGGGTTGTCCGCGTCGATGGTGATGGGCGTGCCGGTTGTGACGTAGTATTCCTCCTCCGGCGTTACGGTTACATGTGGGTCTCCGACGGTTTTGATGATGGATGGCGCGGTGTCGTCGACACAGAACGTGTGGTTGCTGTAGGCTGACTGGTCGAAGCAGGTATATGCGGTGACGTTGAGCCACTGGAGCCCCTGGCTTGAAAAATAATGGGTGTATGGCATCTGGTCGGTGATGTCGGTCCAACCACTGCCGGTGTCGTACATGACCGTCATGTTGGGGCAGCAGCCGTTCGTGACGGTGATGGTGACAGGGGTGGCAGTGGTGACGCAGTAATCAGCGGCGCCCGCGTTGGTGCAGTTCGGCTGCCCGACGTCGATGTCGATATCCGGGATTGAGTTGTCAACATAGAAGGTATGGTTGTCGACCTGCTGGTTGCCGACATTGTCCATCGCCCTGATTTCAAGGTAATGCTGGCAGGAATGTGAAAACGTGAAGCCGTCCCCGGGCGTAATCGCCGTCCAGTCTGTCCAGGACCCGTTCCACCAGATCCGGTATTCCAACTGCTGGAGGCCGGCGCCGCCCGCGCATCCCTCGTCGCTGGCATCAAGCGTTATGAGCGTCTGAGAGGTGACGCAGTACCCGTCATCCGTCGGACAGTGCGGGTCGCCAATAGTCATGTCGATCGGCGGCGGCGTGACATCCACATGTATCTCGTGCTCGTCAGGGGAAATCCGGCGTGGTTCCTCCAGACACCAGAAGGTGTCACGGTGACCGTTTTCGTCGCCCCAGTCGTAGAACAATATCTCTGCGGCGCCGTCGCCATCGATGTCGGCGACAGTGGGAGACGTATGAATCGGGCCGTTGGTCAGATACCGGGATGCCAGGGAGCCATTGCTGCCGTACAGCTTGTACAGGTATCCGTCGTCAGAGCCGATGAACACGTGCAGGCCGTTGCCGGGCACGACATCGCTTTCATAGACCCCCGTGCGGCGGCAGTCATGCCGGAACATCGGCCACTGCAGCGGGAACAACGGCGGAGACTGGCTGAAAGATGCCGAGGAATACACCGCACCACCGGTGGTGTACTGCCATTCCATGCCGCCATTCGCGTCCACGCAGTATACGGTGCCGTCAACGGAGCCGAAGACGATTTCCGGATACCCGTCACCGTCGACATCGCCAACGGACGGCGACGAATACACCGCACCACCCGTGCTGACATTCCACTGCTCCGCGCCGGTTTTCCCGTCGATGCAGTAGAGACGGCTGTCGTTCGAGCCGACGAGCACCTCCATCCAGGGGTCTCCATCGGGCAGGTTGACGAGCGCTGCAGACGAATAGACAGCTTTTCCGGTGGTGAAGCTCCATTTTGGCGTCCCGTCGTGATTTATCGCATAGATGGTGCCGTCGAGTGAGCCGACGACAACGTCGAGGGGTCCGTCCCGGTCTATGTCGGCGACCGCAGGTGAGGCGATGACGGGCTGGCTGTTGTTATATACCCAGAGGACATCCCAGTCTGTTCCCTCGATGCCGAGTGGGCCTTCGTCCCATGGGAAATAAGCCGGGTTGATGGTGAGATCGTCGTCGGCGCCGTCGCTGTTGTCACCGTCGAAGCACCAGACGTTGTGATAGGGATTGTTGCCGATGATAATTTCTTTGCCGCGGAGGTGTGAGCCGCCGAGGATGTCGGCGACCGCGGGCGAGGAATGCCAGCAGAAGCTGCCCTCCCGGTGGGTGGTGTTGGGAAACGTCCATATGAAGCCGCCGCTCGCGTTCATAACCTCGACGTTCCATCCACTCGTCGTCCCGGCTGCTATCTCAAGCGTGCCGGCGGGGTCGTTGTCGATGTTGCAGACCGCGGGTGAGCTCCGGGCCTCATCGGTCCCGGTGGGTTTGACCCAGAGGATGGTGCCATTGGGATGCCAGCATCGCCAGATGCCGCCCTCCCGCTGGCTGGTGTTAGTTTCGGGGTAGACATTGCGTGTTTCGTCGCTGCCGCAGATGATTTCGTATCCCTGCGCGGGGTTGAGATCCGCCACGGCGGGAGACGAGCCGAAGGCCATTTTTTTGTACTGGCTTTGCGGCCATTCGTCGCTGAACATGTGGGTGACGATGCGCTGGAACGTATAGTTCCATTCCTTCTGGAGCTGATGCCCCCCGGTGACGGGGACGTTGCCCGCGGTGTCGGCCGCGTAGAGCATTATTTTGTGGTGACATGAGTCGTCGATGCTGGTTTGCGCTGCTATGCCGCCCGTGGGGTCGTGGTCCTGCGACGTGTCATTGAACACGGTGTCGGTTTCCACCAGGGTTTCATAGTCGCCGTCGTCGTCGGCGTCGAGCCAGATGCTGTAGTTGAGGAATGCGACGTCGCTTTCGGCGTCGGTGGCGTTGAGCCAGATTGTGGTCTGCGGCGAAATCCAGAGATGGGTGCCGTTGTACATCGGCCCTTCGTATTCCACCGTTGCATCGGGCGGGGTGGTGTCGTCTCTCATCTCCCCCTCTGCACCATATATGTGCACCGAGAGGATGGCGGTCAATGCTACGAGAAACAAAAAGAACGTGATGGCTCGCTTGCTGAGAGTGCGCGATTGCATGCTTAAATAATGCTCATGTGTTTTTTAAGTTTGCTGCTCACCCGTTGCGAGTTGTGAAGAAAGATGCGGCCATGGGTGAGACCCTCATTGAGGATGCCGTGACACGGAAGACATCCCGCGGGAACAGTATGCCAGAGGGAGGACACACATACAGGATATTGCGCTCAGTGTACTCTGGATGGATGTCGGAATATTCAGAGATGCATCCGATGACGTGGAGCCCCGCTATCCGTTGCGGATATCACCGGGGGTTCACAGGGCCTATGGCAGCAGATGGAAAAATGTGAACAGCGCCTCGAGCAGCGTTTCGAGCAGCGGCATGCCCGTGCCGGTGAGCGGCATCGTGACGGGCATGGGATCGGACCATTCGCTTTCGGCGCCCTTGCTATCCCGTGCCTTGACCTTTATCTCGTAGCTTCCCCTGCGCATCCATCGGTGTTCGGCGCTGACTGTTTCGCCGGGCTCATGGGGGCCGAGCCATTCGCTGGTGGAGCCGTCGCCCCAGTCGAACATGTAGGAGACGCTGTCCCCGTCGGGGTCGGTGGTTGATGCGTTGTAGGTGTACTCCCGCCATCGTTTGCCGTCCGCCGGCCCCGTCGGCGCAGATGGCGTGTGCGGCGGATTGTTTTCGGCCGGGGTGTACGCGATTGACAGCGACGGGTCGCCGAAGGCCTGCCATTCCTCGATGGTTTTGTAGTCGGCCGCGTCCATGCCGCCGCCGAGATAGCTCTCAATGGTTGTCCCCCAGAGCTCGCCGAACGTGTCGGCGCCCCTGTCCTGGAATGACCTGAATGACTCGATTTCCATTTTGCCGACCAGGCCGTATGTGATGTATTTCCCGGTGTACACGTATCCGAGGCCGCTGCAGCCGAGGGTGGCGATGCCGCCGCCGTCGGGGTTGCTGATGAACGACCAGCCGAAGCAGTTGTCATCGTCGGTGTATTTGGCGGTTGAGCAGGCGCCGGTGACCACGACGGGGAGCATGTCGCTGTTGGACAGGCTGTCGACGTCCGATGTCTTGTAGCCGTTGGGGCGTGGTATCCATGAATATTTGCTGCCGTTGTGGGGATGTGTCGCCCATAGCTCCGGGTTGCCATGCCCGGAGAACTCGACGAAGCCCGCACCGTTCTCGATGGCGTCCTTGATGTTTTGTTTTTCGTATACTTTTCCGTTTGACTCCCATATCCGTTCGGGGCGGAAGGTATCCATGATGTCTATGATTTCGCTGTTGATGAGCTCGCCCTCGTTGACGCCGGATGTTTCGCCGTATGCGTCGGTGAAGGAGTCGCCGCCGACGACCACGAGGTTGGTGAACCATGGCTGGGAGCTCGACTCGGATGTTTCGTAGGCGATGATTTTGTCGACCGAGGTGGTTACCTCGCCCGTGCTGGTGCATGCCAGCCTGCCCAGGTAGACATCCGGATAGAGGTCGACGATGTCCGTGTTTCCATTCCAGTTGTATTCGCCGAACACGTTGTTTTCGTTGGTGTCCCAGCTGGCGAACCCGCCGGTGCCATTGTACACGTCGGCATAGTAAAGATCGGATGGGAAAATCTCGTCGTCGCTGTCGCCGACCTCGACATGGGTTTCCCGTACCGGGAATTCGTCTGCGCCGCCGACGAGCATGACATAGGTGACCCCCCAGTTTTCTATGGCGTCGCGGATGAAATATTTTATCCGCTCCTGTTCGTCCCGTCCCTCCGGGGTGAAGTAGACGCCGTTTTTGATGTCGTCGAGCGTCACCAGCTTGCTGTCCACGTTGCGTGACTCCTTGTGGGAGACCAATCGTTCAAGCGGCTGGCTGAACGTCTCGGGCGTGATGACGAGCAGGTCGTATGCATCGTTCGCCGCCGGCAGCGGAGCCGGGCGTGGCTGGTCAAGCCTTATTTCCACGGTGACCGTGTCGGCATACTGCAGCGTGTCGTCAGCGGGGATGTACCGGGCGGGAAACGCCGACACCGACAGGGAGAGCACGTGTCGCCCGTCCTGCAGGCCGGCCCGTGTGTCCCAGGTTGCCCATGATGACGGATACGGTGAATCGCTGGTATATATGGATCCCTCGGCCGGTGCTGTCGGTTGTTGTCCGTTCAGCCGGGTGGGCTGCGGAGACGGGCAAAGCTTGCTGGAAAGCGACATGGTTTTGATGGATGACGTCTCTACATGGACATCCTTGATACGGGTGCCAAATGGAAGCGTCTGCATCGTCGTCCGGACGGGCAGCAATGGCGCGCCGGGCTGCACGTGATACCCGGTGGTTTCGTCCATGAACAGTTTAAGGTATTCTCCTTCCCGTTCGAGGGCGGGCGATGAAAAATGAAATGTTATCTGTCTGGACTCCAGGCCGCCGGTGTCTCCTCCATCCGCCATGACGTGTCCCATTGAGCTCACGACAAAAAGTACTGCCAGCATGACGCTGATACCGTGTTTTGTTTCCATTCCAATCCCTACTAACTGTATTTTTGGGTTTTATATAAAGATTGTCGTGGGACAAGGAAATCAAACATCACGGTGTTATATGCCCATGTGTCGTGGGTAATGGAGCCTCGAAACATGGAAAATCATCGGAAAAGGGTGGTTTGTCGTACAAAAAAGGGTGTTAAAAAAGATATAAAAAAAGGGGAAAAGAAAGGGAAAAGGGTGGTTTAGAGGTTCAGTAGCCAGACCTCTATGTTCTCTGTTGCCTTGTTGCCGGCGCCGTCTGTTGCTTCAACGGTTATCGTTTTTGGTCCGATGGCGAACTCGTCCAGCGTCCAGCTGGTGTGGTCGGTGAAGGTCTTCTTGACTTCGCCGTTGAACGAGAGGGTTGCGCCTGCTATACCGGAGGTTGCGGGGTCGCTGACCGATACCTCGACGTCTATCTTACCGACGATGACGGTGCTCTTTCCGGGCAGCGGCATGACCGCTCTGTTGAACAGATACAGGTTGCCGGTTGCCGGTTTGTGTACCGTTATCTCCGGTGCGTCCTGGTCGATCTTCAGCGTCTTCGTGCTCGTGGACTCCTGGTTGTCCCTGCTGTCGGTGGAGCGGTAGTAGATGGTGTGTTCCTCGTGCTCGGTGATGGTGAACGGTCCGGTGTACTCGGTCCATTCGCCGTCGTCGACCTTGTAGTATGTCGTTATCGTGTCGCCCTCGGGGTCGGCTGCGGTCAGGGTGACCGTCACGTCGCTGGTGTACCAGCCGTTGTCACCGTTGGGTGACTCCGGATTCAGCGTGCAGGTCGTCGTTGGCGCCTGGTTGACCGCTGAGACCACGAATATGGTTCGGGCTGTCGGAGTGAACCGGCCGACGTTGTCGACACCGTAGTAGTAGAGCGAATGTGTTCCGGTTGGCATGGTGAACGGTCCGGTGTACTTGGTGAACTCGCCGGTTATGCCCGTGCCGTTGTCGATGCGGTACCATATCTCCGCGATGCCGAGCGGTGCGGCTGCCTGCATGTCGAACATGACCTTGGTGTCCGGGGTTATCTCCCAGTGGTCGTCGACCTTTTCTGCAGGGCCGTCGAAGGCGAGGAGGTCGGTTATCTGCTCGTCGGGCATCACTCTGAACTCCACCGTGTGGTGCTGTTCCTCGTTCCCGAGGCAGTCAACCGCCCAGTAGGTAATCGTCCAGGTGCCCGGGGTCGGTGCCGTCAGGGTGACGGAGCTGTTCACGTCGCCGTGCTGTACCGGCTGATCCTTCCACTGGTAGTAGATGGTGTAGCCGCCAACCGGGCATGCTCCCTGGTCCACCGCGCTGATGGTGATAGGCGTGCCGGGTGACGGGTTCTTGCTCGTGATGTCCGGTGAGGTGGTCGTCTGCGGCGGTGAGTTGTCGACCTTGTAGGTGTTGTTGATGGTCCGGGTCTGCCCGAGGTTGTCGGTCGCCTTGACCTCCACATAGTGGGTGCATTCTCCGTCGAGGGTTATTCCCGGCGGTGCGCCGTACAGGGTGAATGCACGGTCGTCGTATGTCGGACCGCTGCCGCCCTGGTAGGAGTACCCGTCGCCGTCAGGTGAGCTCGCCCACATGAATGTATCTCCGTCTGCGTCGTCGTGGCTCTGGACTGCTATCCAGCCTTCGTTGAGCGTGACGGTCGAAGGCAGGGTTGCATCGAACTTGTACATCGAGAATCCAGCGTAGTCAAGACCGGTGTCCGTTACCGTTATGTCGCCGGGCGAGAGGTCGAAGGACTGCACCAGGTCTGACGGTGAGGTGTCGCTTGCCGGGTCGGAGTAGAAGTCAACGTAGAAGTTCATGCCTGCCGGGTCGCCCGGATACCAGCCGCCGCTGTAGTACAGCGTGAGGCCATACCAGGTGACGCTGCGGGTGGAACCGGCGACATCCCAGAAGTTCTCGTAAATCTTGTAGCCCATGTTGTAGTCGCTTGTGCCGAATGACCAGCTCTGGCTCGGGGTGTGCGGTACCTGCTCGAACAGGACGTTGCCCGCACGTGTCGGCTCGCCGGTGGTTGGCTCAGCCTTTGCGTCAACCTCGATGGCGGTCTCGTCCTCAATGGTTGGGAGATTGTTGCCGATGGTGTTGAGCTCGTCGATGAGGTCGCTGCCTGCGGGCAGGCTTCGATCCTCTTCACCGAGAAGAGCCGGATAGCCGGGATAGGATACCCAGTTGGACCAGCTGCCCTGGTACCAGATGCGGTACTCGAGGTTCTGTACACCCGAGTCACAGCCCGGTATCGGGTCGGGTCCCTGGCCGCCGCCGGTGTACGGAATGGCGAAGCCGGTGACCTCTGCGGAGTTGATGAACGATCCGATGAGCGTTGTGCTGCCGTCGGCCGTGCTCACGGTATACAGGCCGCCTGCACGGTTGGTGTCCCGTGGTTCAGGTGCGAGCGCGTCAATCGGCGTCTCGGTCTGCGTCTCCTTGTCACGTGCACTGTATGTGTAGCCTGCAAGATACAGGATATCGCTGTCCTTGTCGTATGCCACGTCCTGTGCATAGTAGAGGTCGAGGCCAGTCTGGCCTATCAGCGTTGCATCACCGGTGGCTGTGTCGATGGCCCACACGCGGTTGTTGTACGAGGTGCCAATGTCGACGCCGTACATGTTGCCGCTGCTATCGCAGGCGATGCCTATCATGACGTCCGTGTAGCCGGTGTTGAAGTCGCCGACATAGGTGGTTGCGCCGCTGCTCGGGTCGACGGTGTAGAGCGACTCGCCGCTGGCACCGTACATGGTCTGCGTTGACGGGTCATAGGCGAGGCCGTTCAGGTTGGACACGCCGTAGCTGCCGACAACCGTCATGTCACCCGTGGATGGATCGATGGTCCAGAGGTTGTTGTCGCCGTAGCCGCCGTATTCGACACCGTACCATGTGCCGTCAGCCCAGCATGCACCGGCGATGAAGTAGTTGGAACTCGTTGGTGCAATTGAGGTTACCGCTCCGGGGTCGTCAGACGGGAACTCTATGGGGCCTTCCGGTATCGTTGAACCGGGATCGTAGGCCATGTAGCCATAGAAGATGTCGCGTCCCTCTCCCAGGAATTCTCCGCTGTCGCTCGCATCCACCGTTATCTTGGTGTCCGAGGTGACATGGGTGCCATAGCAGAACGGATCGCCGACGGTCACGTTCATCAGCGGGCCAGCATTGTCGACATAGTAGGTCTGATTGCGGACGTATTCGTTGCCGACGTTGTCAAAGGCTCTAATCTCGAGATAGTGCGTGCACTGCCGGTCGAACGGTTGGATGACCGCTCCTGAACCAATGTCCGTCCAGTCGCTCCAGTGACCGTTGTACCACACACGGTATTCCGACGTGTTGAAGCCGGAGGTCACGCCCGATATGGCGGGCTGCTCGACCAGTCGGATGTTGTCAACCTGTGCGCCCCAGGCCCAGCCGGATGCACCAGTTTCATCTGTGTCAGAGTATGTGAATTTCACCACGAAGTTGGGGTTGTTGTCCGCATAGGCAGATATGTCGAGCGGCAGACGCGGGTCCTGGTTGAATCCGGTACCATATCCTGCGGGATCGAGATCTTCGGTCTGGTAGAGGACGTTCGTCCAGGTGCTGCCGCCGTCCGCGGACACGTTCACCCAGAACTCTCCATGGCCACCAAAGTCCTCGAAGTCGCCATCGAAGTCAAGGAGGACGTTCTCCCGTCCGGTACAGTCAATCACCGGGGATATCAGCTGGTCGTTGACGTTATCATCGTTGTTATCATCGTCGTCAATGCCCATCCGCCAGCCAGATGCCCCGCCAGCGTCACAGCCACTCACGTCGGTATCCACCCGTTCCCAGGTGTATCCTCCACCGTCGCCGTCAACAGTCGTCCAGCCGCCTGTGCCTGCTTCGAAGTCCTCAAGATAGAACTCTATCTGCGGGCCGGCAGGTGACTGCTCGTAGGCGGTGATGGTGAACGGCGTCGAGGAGTTCACGTACATCTTGTCGTCGTCGCTGTCATAGTACTGTGGCTGCCCGATCTCCTTGTCGATGCCGGGCGGTGTGCAGTCAGCTATCAGGGTCTGGTTGTTCAGCGGGGTCTCGTTGTTGCCGAGCGCGTCAGTGCTATAGTATTCAATATAGTAGAGGCCGTCGTCGGGCAGGCTGATGGTCGCCACGCGGTCCCTTGCAGCCTGAGTGAACGAAACATCGTCAATGTACAGTCCGGCGTACGCAACCACAGTGGTGGCATGCATGCCGAAGGTCACGTTGACATCGGACTGGCCTGCATAGGAATCCAGGTTAATCGTTGCTTCTTCCCAGGCGGTGCCGGGATAGTCGTCTACTGACCAGACTTCGTTGCCGTTGACCTCCACGTAGCCATAGTCCCAGCTGCCGAACAGGTCGCTCCAGTACCAGAAGTTCATCGTCAGGCTCGAGAAGCCCGAGAAGTCAAAGGTCTTGCTCAGGTACGTCTCGCCGCCGGAGTTCGTGTACTCGTTGTAGAGCACGGTGCCCCACAGCCCGTCTCCGGAATGCGCCGCGGTCGGCGGGTCATGGGTTCCCTGGTAATCATTGACGTCATAGTCGTCGGTCCATTCCCAGTCGCCGACGGGGTCCCAGTCAGCCCACGGCGTCCAGCCGCCATCGTTCGAGTCAAAGTTGAACGAGTACTGGTCTCCGCCTCCGCCGCCGCCGCCGGTGGCGTTCATCCAGTCTGTCCAGCCGGTGAACTGGTTCCAGTAGCGGTAATAGGTGGTGCTGCTGTCAACGTGATAGTTCTCCGGCAGGTCGTTCGGCGTCAGGATGATGTCCGTGGAGCAGGACACCCAGTGAGTACCTGCGTCGTTCCAGTACGGGCCCTCGTAGGATATCTCGGTCTCCGGTGGCGTGTCATCCACATAATCTTCCTCGACCGTGGTGTTCTCGGTGTTGCCAATCATGTCGACGCTGTAATAGCGGACCTGATGCAAGCCCTCGTCTGCCAGCGTCATGTTGTAGTCGATGACGCCAACTGCGGGGTTGTCATCCATGCCGCCGTTGTCAACGACGTTGAACACGGTTGTCTCACCGGGCTGTACGTCGCTGCCGTCGTCGTTCGCGTCATACCAGTGTGTAATATTGATATATTGTACACCGGAGATGTCGTCCTCGGCATGGAACCAGAGGTCGGTCGATGATGTGATGTACCATTTCTCGTCCGCGGGCGGAACCTGCGGAAGCTCCTTCTCCACGTGCACGTCGTCAATGGCAAGGCCCCAGAGCCAGTCGTTGCCGTTGGTGTCATACAGGAACTCAATGTACACATCGCTCGGGTCGCTGTAGCCGGCAGGGTCAAAGGTATGCGATGCCGTGACACCGCCGTACGGGTCGTCGCTGTCCGACCACCAGATCTGCTCCTCAAAGTTCGCAGAGCCAGTGCCGCCGGAGTACACGTTGACCGCCGCTTCATCGTAGCCCGCGTAGTTCTGGTAATCACGGGCATAGGTCAGGGTGACCTCGTTGGTATTTGAGCAGTCAAGCGAGGGTGTAAACAGACCGACATCGAAGATATCCGAGGGGTTGTCGTCGCTGTTCGCGAGCGCGTAGTAGTCGCCGGAGCCCGGAGGCTCACAGGTATGATAGTCATCGTAATCCCACTGCTCCCAGGTGCCGGTGCCGCTGTGCTGGATAATCGTCCAGCCGGTCGGCGGGAATGTTCCCTCGAAGCCCTCGTCGAGGAGGTCGAGGCGGTGTCCGCGAGCGGATGGCACGTTCACCGTGTAATCGTAGGCAGTATCGCTTGAACCACATGACATGTTGTAGACGGATGCTCCGGAGCAGTCAAAGATCTCGTAGTAGTTCTCCGTGGCATAGCTGCCATAGGTGTAGTCGAAGAATATCTCGTCGCCGGGCATCACCGGTATCTCTGCGGTGACAGGCCCATGACCCTGCGCAGTGGTGACGGTCAGGCCGCTGTGCACGATGTCACCGTTGACGTACACGTCAAGGGTGCCGCCGTTCCAGCCGTCTCCCCAGCTGTCCCACAGGCTGACGGTGTAGTTGCAGCCTGACGGGCCGCTCTGGTTGGCGTCCACGGCGGGGCCGACCAGGGTCTTGGTCGTCGTCGGCGGGTTCATGTCCAGGAACTCCGTCACGTCGGCGGTGTCGCTGCCGGTCAGCGTGTCGCCAGTGATGGTCGCCGAGGCCTCGACGTCCAGCTCGTTGGTTACGTTAACCATGGGCTCGGCCATACTGCAGCCAACCGCGGTGGCAGAGAACGTGATGTTCAGCCATTCGCCGTTGGGCAGACCCTCGGGGTAACTGAGTGGTGCCGGAGGTGCAAGGCCGATGATTTCGACGTTGTCGATTGCCCATTCCTCAGCATATGAGAGACCGTCGTAATAATAGAACTCTATCTGCACGTCGGATGGGTCAGTGTAGCCGGATGCGTCGAAGGTCAGCGTCTGATGACAGTCATGGTCGGCGGTGTACGTGGCCAGGGTTTCCTCAAGGGAACCGGCCGAGTAGGTACGAACCTCAGCGTAGTCGCTCGGACCCCAGTAGTCGAACTTGGAGTCAAATTCGAGCGTGATATCGCCGTATGAAGCGTATGAGGAGAGATCCATGGACGGGCTAAGCAGTCCCACATCGTAGTCAACGCCGCTTGAATCATCTGCGTAGGCATAGAATCCAGTGCTATTCGGTGGCGCATAATAGTAGTAATCATAGGCTTCCCATTCTCCAGTGCCGCTGTAAATCTGGTTGTACCAGCCCGGGGGCGGGAACGTCGAGAAGTCATTTTCGTAGGCGGTAGATGTAATCGATGTGCCGTTGAGGTAGAAGTTGTCGATTGCCCAGTACTGTGTTCCGCCAGAGTAATAACTTTCGTAATACCGGAACATTATCTGGACGTCGCTCTCACCGGCCGCGTAGCTACTGATGTCATAGGACATCACCGTGCCACTGTCATAATAGTAAGATAGGTCGTCAATTTCCGTCCAGGTGGTACCGCCATCAGTTGAGATTTCCACTTCCTCATCCGCATATCCATCTAATAGGGTATAGAACTCCAGTGTGACAATATCGTAAGCGGAGCAGTCGTAGGACTGCGTGATGAGCTCGTCTTCCTCGCCGCTTGCTGTACAGGTTACATTGAGCATGCCGGCGTCGGCAGCCCAAGTGTTCCCGTTGCCGTCGACATCGGTGACCGTCCACATGCCGGGTACGCCGCCAGCGAAGTCCTCTGAACCAATTGTGGCCTGGGTCAATGTGCCAACCCAGAAATCATCAACGGTCCAATCATCAAACTCGCTGGTACCGTCAGTGCTGTAGAACCGGAACGCTATCTTGACGTTGGACTCGCCGTCGGCCCACGAGGATATGTCGATTTCCTGAATACCCGTATGGTCGCCATAATGAGCAAGTAACTGTGTCCATGTGGAGCCGCCATCTGTGCTGCCCCAAACCTCGCCGTATGAGTCGCCGCTGGACGTGCTATTGTAGAAATCGCTGTAGAATTTCAGCGTCGTGCCGGTCTGACCGGTACAGTCAATCACCGGGGAAATCAGCCATTCATCCTGTTCGCCGGAGGATTCCTCAACCGTAGCTTCGCCGCCAGCAATAACCCACGGGTCACCGCGAGTCTGGTTCTCAATCGTCCAGCCAATGTCAACATTGTCGAAATCCTGCGACATTACGGTCTGCGGCTGCGGGCCGCTGGTGTTGTAATACCACCATTTGAGGTTCTGACCGCCGGTGACGGTCTCTATCGCGTCGGGTGCTGGATTGGAGCAGTTGAGCACGAGGTCGTCGGGCAGGAAGTCAACAATCGAGATGTCGGTGAGGTTGTAGGTGCCAAGGCCGTTGTTGTGGATGGCCAGCAGGAAATCCGCGTCGGTGCCGTTGCGCACGTATGCATGACCTGTCCACTGTCCGGAATCCTCATCCCATACATATTTGTATACATCCATATCCGGGATGGGGTTGCCGAACACCGTCGCGTTGTCCATGTCAGTTTTGACGACAGAGCCGGTAGTCATAACACAGAGTGCCTCGACATCGACATCGTTGGTCATGTTGAAGCCGGTGTCGTCCACGGTCGCCTCGAACTCGATGTACCGCACATCGTTTTGCGCCATCGGGGTGGTAAGGTTCCACTCGATGGTCTGGCCGCTGACGCTCGTCGGGTTAACCGTCGCGCTGCCGCTCACGTAGCTCAGGCCAGTGGGCAGCACGTCTGTGATGTGGACGTAACTGGTGTTCACATTCAGGCCGTCGTTCTCGACGGTGATGTTGAACGTGACCGTGTTGCCGACGTCTTCCTCGACGTATTCAACCCAGCTGCCGCCGTCCCAGACGGTTTTTTCAACATCGATACTGGGTACCTCAAGCGGTGAAACCATCACGGCTGTCTCGATCTCGGTGTGGATGGTGGACACGCCGTCCCACGGCGCACTATCGGCCGTGAAGTTGGACGGGACGTTCATGCCCTCAAAGTACACGGGGTCGGCTGCTGCCGGATAGTCCGGGAGCCACAGCTGACCACCGGGCGATTCTGAGCCATCAAGCACGGCGTAATAGTCCTGCGACACGTTCGCGGGGTTGTTGTGATTGGTCGCGCCATGAGCGGAGCAGTTGTGTCCCTCGGGCAGCGTTCTGCCCGGGCCCATGTCGGTGCCGTTCCAGTCAAAGTATGGGTCGCTGACGGCGATGGTCTCCGTGACGGAGTTCACGCCTGCCATGGTCACCCAGTGACCGCCGACGCGCGTCCAGTCGCCGCTGTCATTGTACCAGAAACCGAGGAGCAGCATGACGTCCTGGCATCGCTCAAGTTCATCCTCTAAGAACGTGAAGTTGGGCTGCCATTCCGTGTGCTCATACAACAGAGGGGTCGTCGGCCATGTGGCATTTATCCAGTCCCTGATGCCGGCCTGCATCGTGTCCGGGTCGATACCCGTCGTGGGGTCGTTGCCCAGCGTGGTGTGCAGGTCGTTGATGAGCGTTGCAGGGTCAGACGTTGTCACCAGGTCATCGTATGCCGAATGAGATGCATCGTACCACCAGAAACAATCCGCGACCGCCGTTGGGCCGTCCATGGCCGGGTCGACAAACTGCTTCTGATCGAAGTCAGGCATGCCGCTCGGCGCTCCGGTTGATTCAGGCTTGAAGTACCAGTCCATCGTGACGTTGATGTTCAACTGGGACACGTTTGTCGGTGGCATCACCGACGAATTGTGACCCTGCCGTGTATCGGTTGTCACCCAGACATCAATCGTCTTTCCAGGAGCATATTCCGGTGTCGGAATTTGAGAATATGTCACCTGATAAAGTCCGGGGTCGCCTTGTGCATCATCCTGCGTGGTGGTGTTGTGCCAGTGGGGATTATCCGAAGCGTCGAACGTTCGCGTGACGACGGTGGCGCCGTTAATGCCATTGCCTTCGTCGTCGGTTACGTGGCCGCTTACAACACAGATAATACCGCTTGCTTCCGCATCATCCGATACGTTCATTCCCAACAGAGAAAGACCCGATATCACCAGTGCCAGCGCAATCACCGTACTTACCAATGCTTTACTAGTTATGTTCACCTTGAATGCTTCTTTGCTGTTTGCTTTCATGTTTTGCCTCCAAACCTATATGGCGAGAACGGTATATAAAAACTTCGGTTGGAATGCCGTGGCGGGACGCCGGTCGCTATGGACACCCGCCGTGCCAGACGCCCGATGTGTCGGTCTCGACAAAGACGGCCGTCCCGCGCTCTATCGGAAAATTATGTGACGGCGGGGAAATACCCATCACGAATGAGGTAAACGATTGCGTGGCGGCGTCCCATTTGCTCACGATCGTGCAGTTATCGATGCTCCCCCCGAAACCCTGCGCCGTCGTATCCGACGCGTTGCACCAGCCGACCAAATTGAAGCCCGGTTCCATAGCAATGGAGATATGTACAGGGGCGTCCCCACAAACGGTGAATGTGACGGGAGATGTAAGATGTACCATGTATCCATGCCCCGGCTCGATGGCGTAACTATACTGGGGCGGCGAGACATTGACCAGATATGTCAGGAAACATTCATCGGAAGCATCATATGCAGCTACAATGGTGCATCCCGGGAGAGCCGCGCCCAGCGCCTTTGCGGTGTAGTTGGCCTGCACCGGGATGGTGAACACGTTCCATCCCTGCTCGAAGTGGAACACCTGTCTGACCTCGACGATCCGGAAGCCACGGCCGGCAGAGGTGTCAATGTTGCCGCTGCTGTCCGACGCGCAGACAGTGTAGCTGTAATTGCCCACGAGGTCATGGGTGACGCTTCGGTAATACGTGTCATCGGTGCCGTGCTGCATCGAAAGATTGGTGACGGTGCCGTCGGGCGCGGTCACGCTGAGCACGACATCGGCGACCATCCGGTTGTCGGACACCCTGGCCGTGATGTTGACCGGCTGCCCCTGCTCCTGGACCTCCGGCGCCGCCTCGACGTCGGCAACAACGGGCTGCTCTGTGTCCGGCGGCGGCGTCTGCAGCGCGATGGCGGGGTCGCCGAAGAGCGTGATTTCGTAGTAGCACCAGCGCATGCAGTCCTCGTTGATGCGCCAGACGTTGTCCTCCCTGGCGTTTTGCAGCGCCCGGCCGAGGCGTATGAGGCTGTCGTTGTAGACGGCGTCCCAGAACGCCCGGTTGTAGCGGTGGGAGGCGCCGTCGGTGCTGTTGTATGCACCCCATCCCTGCCGGGTGTTCATCACGGCGGCGAAGGCGCCGTGGGCGCTGCCGATGAGCTGCTCGGCGAAGCAGTCGTCGCTGTCGAATGCGCCGGCGAGACAGGTCTGTGAATATATGAACGGGTAATGGGTGTTGGTGAGCGCGTTGACGTCGCTCATGGTCATTTTCATGGCGGTTGTGATGCTGCCGTGGCCGAAGTGGTTGATGACGTGGACGCCGTTGTTGATGATGCCGGTCAGCGCGGATGTCGGCCACCCGGATGTGTATGGCGAGGTGATGTCGAAGCCGGGCCAGTCGCGGTCGTAGAGGGTGGTGATGTTGTATTCCGCGTCGGGGATGCCGGTCGTGGTGTAGCCATGGGCGGTGGAGCCGTCGATGAGCTGGTCGAGATATGCGCCGCCGTAGTCGGCGACACCGCCGAACCCGAGGTATTCTCCCGGCAGCAGCACCCGTTCGAGATATGTATGGTTTGTCTGCTGGTAGGCGAGCGTTTTTCTCACAAAGTTGGCGACCTCTGTGGGATTGTCGACGGGCGCCCGGCCAATGTATACCTCCGCGTAGAGGTCGGCCTCGTCCTGCCCCTGCGCGTTGCCCGTCGCGTTTTCCCCCCATCTGTCGTCCTGGTCCTGGTTCCAGTTGCCGTCGAGGCAGGCATAGTAGACATCCGACGGGATGCTGCCGGTGTAGCCATCGCCGGATGCGGGTGCTCCCTCTGCAGTCGCATATAATTTCCGGGCGGGGATGACCGGGGTGCCGGTGTCTCCGTCCCCTGCCAGCAGCACGTATTCGGTATCCCATTCAAGGTAGGCATGTCTGATGAACGCCCGTATCTGCGCCTGGGTGTCGTTGAACATGGGCGTTGCGTTCCAGTATGCAGGCGTACCCGTGATGTTTTGGACGGTGACGATGGTCGCGTTCAGTCCCTGCGCTGTCTTGCTCGCTGCCAGGTCCTGCAGGGTATGGTTTCCCTGCATGTTTTTCAGCGTTTCGCTCGTGATGATGACATAGTCATAGGACGGGGTATCGGTGGTGCGCTGCCCGCCGCCGTGCAGCGGATATTGCTGGAGCATGCCCGGGTTGTCGACCATGTCCCTGACCCTGCTTGTATCTGACGGGCTCCCCCGGTACAGCGTGGATGGCTCGCCCGCCGATGTCGTGGTGACGGTGACCGTCATGTCCGTGTGGTAGGAAAGGGTGCCGGATGCCGCCCCGTAGCGGACGGGGTGGAGCTGGACGGTGAGGATGGGGTAGCCCCGGTATGACTGCACGCCAGCCGTGTGGTATGGCCGGGCGGGATAGACCTCTCGGGTTGTTACGGGCGGGCGGGCTGCCTGGCCGTGCGATGTGCTGCCGAGCGGCACCTGTGGGCCGGCTGTGGGCAGGTCGATGCCGGTGGCGGCGATGGCTGCATCGCTACATGTGACATCTATCGTGGATACGGTGTGCCCGGGCGGCAGGAGCAGCCGGACGGGCTTGACCGGCAGGGAGGGATGCCCCGCCTGCGCCGTGGCCGGGAGATCGGACATGGTGACCCGTGCGGCTCCGTCATGGCTAGAAATCACGGGTGATGAAAAATGACAGGTGATGGATATGCCGTCGGTGTCGTCGTCACCGCCATCGGGGAAAAGAGAGAGAACGCGGCTGCTTCCGCTGACGAGGAGGATGCCGGTCACGATGAATGTGAGAACGAGGTGCCCATATCTCCCATGATGCATGATTCCATAATATGATGCAACGTTATAAATATTGCGAGTGATGAACATGGAGCTGGAGGGGGAGGTGAATCTGTCACGGCATCCTCAGGGTGCATGTTCCATGGGGGAGATATGACTGCCGCCGTTTAGCCCTGCCCGTTCCATGTGCCCGGCGCGGTGACGTAGACGAACACGCCCATGCCCCTGGTGATGGTAAACCCGGGCGGCGGCGTCACACCGACCGTGTAGGACTCAAACGTGCTGCTCGACGCGTTCCAGTAGGCAGCGATGCTGCAATAGGGCACCGACGGGGCGAGCGAGCTCGCACTCGTTGCAGCGGCATCAAACCAGCCAATCGTGTTCCAGCCCGTGTACAGGTCAACCGCAACGGTTGACAATGGCGCACCGGTCACCGAAAACGTATCGGAGGTGTTCACATACACAAAGTAGCCGACGCCGTCCTCGATAGCGAAACCATCACCGGGCGTCACACCAACCACATAGGACTCAAACATGCCCGCGGAGGCGTTCCAGTATGCCACAATATCACAGCCCGGAATCGCATTGCCCAGCGAACTCGCAGAAAAATCGTTCCCCACAGGCACCGTTACCAGGTTCCAGCCCGCCTCCAACGGGATGTCAACCGAGGTGGAAGCGTTTTCCTGTGTACCGAAGATGAAAATGTCGTCGATGTACCAGCCGGTGTCATCATGCACCGAGCCATCCGAGCCAAACCGAAAGCGAAGCTGCACCGTATCCCCCACAAAACCAGTCAGATTAAACACCACCTGCTCCCAGCCACCACTACTCCCGCTAAACACCGGCGTCCCACTCGGAAACGCGGCATTCCCACCCGTCGAAATCGTATCCGGATATCCGGATATCGGCGAGAGCTGCTGCCAGCTGCCACCATCAACCGAAATCTCCACCAGCCCACCATCATACCCCCCCTCAATCTCATACCACTGCCAAAACGACAACGACACCAAACCATACCCCGACAAATTCACCACCGGCGACACCAACCAATCATCCATATCATCCACATACCCCCCACCATCAAAACCACACAACCACGCATGTGTCGGCGAATGACTATCCGCCGAGGTCACATGCCACAAATCCGACCCCGAGCCGGCACCATGAACCCAGCCACCCTGCCCGGCCTCGACATCATCCGCAAAGACGGCCGGCGCAAGCTGGAACGACCACGTCATGTCGCCGGTGACGTAGACCGTTTCCTGGACGGGGAGATGCTGCCGGGCGCTCACCTTGAACACATAGGTGTAGGGGAGCAGGCTGAACGAGTAGTGCCCGTCTGATGTTTCGGTGCTCGCGACCTGCGTCATGGTGTCAGCCCGGTGGACGGTGACGTTCGACCAGAGGAGCTGCCCGCTGTTCGCGTCGGTGATGGTGCCGGATACCGTGTAGTTTGACGCCGGCTGGAGCGTGATGTCATGGGTCTGCGAGCCGCCGGTGACGGTTATGGTGGCAACGTGGGGCTGGTAGCCGTATTTGTGTGCCCGGAACGTGTATTCACCGACGGGGATGCCGGTGATGCTGTAGGAGCCGCCGGTATCGGTAGATGTGCTGAACGCCGGCGGATTGGTTTCCGGGTCGACGCTGGAGTTGTACAAGGTGATGTTGACGTCGGTGACGGGGTCGCCCGAGCCATACTCGGTGACGGTGCCGCTGACGCTGCCGGTCGGCCCGGTGGAGACGATGATGGCTGCGGAGCCCGTGGTGTAGCCCGCCGTTGATACCTCGACGGTGACCGTTCCGGTGCTGTCGGGCTGGATGACCATGGTGGCGACGCCGTTTGTCATGGACGCTGTCGCCGATACGCCGGCCCCTGTCAGGGTGACGTCGGCGTCGTCGAGCGGGGCGCCGGTCGTTGAATGGTTGGCGTAGATGGTGACGGGGAGCTGCTGGTCGACCTGCATGCTGCCGATGGTGTCAACGCTTATGTCCGCCCTGTTGACCTGGATCGTGGCGGTCGCGGTGTCGAAGCCCGGGCGTGACGCGCTGATGGTCGCCTCCCCGTTGATGGATGGCGTCACGGTGAACATGGCGGTGCCAGCGCTGTCCGTCATGTCGCTCTGGTTGAGGCCGGCTCCCTGCACGGTGACCGTCGCCCCGTCTATCAGGGTGCCCGATTCGGTGCAGTTTATCGTGACGGTGAGCGTGTCTGTTTCCCCGACGGTGAGCGAGCCGGGGGTGTGCGAGATGCCGAGGTGCAATGTGAGCACGGAAATGTCCTCCTGCATGACCCGGTATCCGGGTTTGAGGAGCGCCGCATGGAGCGTGCCGACGCTGTCGGGTGTGACGGTGAGCGATGCCTGTCCGCCGGTGGCGTTGGTCTGCGTGTCGATGCCGGCTCCCTCCGCGGCAAGGGTGTAGGTTGACGTGTTCGATGACGCGTTAACAAGGCCCTGCAGGCTCGGGGCGAGGACGCCGGTGACGCCGAGGCTGGGAACCGAGGCGGTGATGGTGCCAGACAGCAATGTGCCGCCGGTGACCTGGATAGTGTCCTGATGGGTGTCGTAGTCTTCTTTTTCGACGAGGAGGGTAAGGTTTTCCCCATATGGCGGGGTGACGGTGAAGCTGATGGTGCCGTCCGGGGCTGTCTGGCCCGCTGCATCGATGCCCCATCCCGTCAGGGTGACGTTGGCGAGGAGCGATGCGTTGGTGTCGGCGTCCGCCACGTGGACGTCGATGGTGCTCTGGGTGGATATCGGGATGGCGGTATCGCTTATCGTGACGTTGAACGAGTGCGGTGGCTTGTCGGGCTTATGTCCGCCGTAGTTGACGTTTATGGCGTCGGGCTGCGGGGACGTCCAGTTGGCCTGGACAAACGGCACGTTGGGGTCACCGTACACCACGTATTGCAGCGAGCCGTCGACGTTGCCCGGGTAGGTATGGGCGCCGGGCGTGTACAGCTCGGCGACACGCGCCGTGGCATATGTCGCGGCTTCGCCGACGGTGTAGCCGTGATGCGTGGCCAGGTGGACGAACATGTTCCACCACCAGCCGGAGCCGGTGAACGAGACGCTGGTGTAGCTGGCAACCGATGCCGCGCCGCCGTGCTCGAGCACGATTTCGTTCATGATGCCGTTGGCCATGAGGCAGGCGTTGTACGCGGTCATCGCGCCGTGGACGTTGTCCAGGTCGTTGTCGAGGTCGGACTGGCTGTAGCTGCCGCCGCCGCTGCCGTCGTAGACCCTGCCGTCGGTGGACGGCCAGTATGCATCGCCAAATGCCACCTGGTCACCTGGGTCCTGCGCGACGCCGTTGTCGATGTCGCGGACCGCGATCGAGGTACCGCCGCCGTGGCAGCTGATGTAGAGAAACGCGGAGCCGTTGTTGACGTCGTTGACGAACCCATGGTTGGGGACGCCTGGCTGCGCTGGATGGCTCCCGCTGCCCGGATATGCCCCGGAATGAAACCGGGCGGTGTAGGATGCGTTGAAGGAGGCGAACTGTCCCGGGTCACTGTCGGCGCCGTCACCCTGCCCCGGCGTCATCAGTGGCGACAGGTTCGGGGTGTTGTTCTGGATGTCCTGCCAGGGGAAGTTGCCGTTGGCCGACGTCCAGCCACGATACGGCCAGCCGAACACCTCGTTGACGATGTGGTTGGTGCCCCATTTGTCCATGGTGGGAGAGCCCGCGTCGACGGTGTGCTGGACCTCGTAGGCGTTCATGGCCAGCGTGGTGTGCTTGGGGCGTGGATTGGCGAAGATGGTCGCCCGGTACATGCCGTCACGGTTGGCGACGGCGATGTTGTCGCTGTAGCCGAGGGGCATCCTGCCGGTGACCGCTCCGGCATTCGACGGATGGGCAGGGTCGCCGCTGATCGCCCTGTCGAAGGTAACGGCGAAGCCCTGAGCGCTGTCGTATTCCGGAGAGGGATTGAACGTGGTGACCGTTTCGAGGGCGTCGGTGTCGTTGCCGCCGATGCCTTCCAGCCAGGTGTAGAAGTCCTGCGCCAGGGTTTCCTCACCGCTCCGGTAACCGCGGGCCAATGGCTCGGGCTGCTCGAGCTTGTAATATGAATGATTTCCGTCTTTGATGTAGGTATCGTAGAGGGTGTTGCTCCTGCTGCGGATGGTGTCGGGCAGGAACAGCACGTAGCCGCCGTAGCGGGCGCCGGACAGCGCCGCCGGCATGGTCTGCGGGCCGTGGAGAACGGCGCTCAGCGTGGAATGGCCGGTGAGATTGCGGATGCGGGAAACAACCGAGGTCTCCATTGTGAGGTCGTGCGCCACCGATATCCCGCTGGTGGAGAGCTGCGTCTCGACAGCCGTATCGATGGTGTCCCCGATTTCGACGAGCGTCGCAGTGCTTGCGCCCAGATCCTGTATGATGTCGATGGTGTCGGCGGTCAGCGAGGACGGCGGGGTGAGCAGCAATGGGACGTTGGCGAGCGAGGCGAGCACGGCGGCGTTGGCCACGCTTTCCATGTCCTCTTGTGACGGCGCCGCAAGGTAGGGTGCTATCACGACGCTGTCGGCTGTTTTCCAGTCATGCGCGGCCAGCTGGTTGGCGATAGACACCGGGCCGCCGGTGACATTTGAGGTGTTCTCCCAGCTGAGGTTGTACTGCGTGATGAACGTGTTTTTCTTTGCATCGGAGACGTTGCCGATGAAGTTGATGTGCTGCGCTCCACCCCAATCGTCCAGGTATGTTTTCCAGTCGTCCAGCAGGTGGCTCGTCGGCTCCCTGCCGGTGTGGTCGGTGGTGATGAGTGACTGGTAGACGGTGCCATTGTGATGGAAGACGGTCATGGGGATGCCGGCGAAGAACCCGTAGTGGCTGTCGTTGTCCGCCCCGGTGACGTTGACCACGTTCACCCGGGGGAGAAAAGTGACGGGCGCATGGCTGGGCGGCCAGCTTCTGTCATCCCGGGGAGCACTGTCGGCGTCGGCGGACAGCATGGGAACGGCGGATGCTGCGAGACATATGACAACTGCTACTGAAAAAAGTTTACGCATTAGGGGGTTCATAGTCTAGAGTTTGCCCGCTATATAAATAGTTTCTGGAGATCGTCGTGGAAATGGCCAAACAAAAAAAGCGAAAAAGAGAGAGGGAGAAGAAGGGAAAAGGGTGGTGTGTGCCTAGGTGGTCCAGACGGTGGTTTCGGTCACGTACACGAACAGTCCCATACCGCGGGTGACGGTGAACCCGGGCGGCGGTGACTGGTCGACCACGTAGGATTCAAACGTGTTCGTCGCGGCGTTCCAGCGTGCAACGATGTCGCAGGTGTCGATGGACTGTCCCACCGAGCTCGCACTGGTCGAGGTGCCGTGACACCAGCCGACCATGTTCCAGCCCGGCATCAGCTGCACCGACACGTTCGACAGGGGCATCCCGGTCACCGAAAACATCGACGATGTGTTCATATACACGAAGTAGCCGCGGCCGTTCTCGATGGGGAACGCCTGTGACTGCGGCGTCTGACCGACCAGGAACGACTCGAACGTATCCGTTGAGGCGATCCAGCGTGCAACAATCTGACAGCCTGAGATGTTCTGGCCGAGCGAGCTGGCGGTGAGATTGTTCGCCACGGGGACCGAGAGCATGTTCCAGCCCGCGGAAAGCGGGATGTCGACGGTGACCTGCGGTGGTTCCTGGATCCAGGTCGTCGTCGCCGTCTGGTTGTTGCTGTCGTCCTTGTCGCCGGGAAGCTGGGTCGATACCTGCACCGTGTAGTTGCCAATGGATGGATTCCATGCGGGCGTGAACTCCACGTAGGCGCCCGTGTAGGCGGTGACATCCACATATTCCATGTCGGTGTACACGATGTCGCCCACGTCACGCGCCAATG
>CAZESS010000008.1:0-71221 GCA_964514975.1 uncultured Thermoplasmatales archaeon
CGATGGCACATCGAGCACCATGATGGTGTCGGGTGAGAGATATTTCGCCCAGCAGGTGATGTGCTCCGTGGACTGGTCGTAGGCATCTGACATGACATGGGGCGTGATGACGCCCAGGTAGTCGATGAGGGTCTGGTTGATATCCTCGTGGGTCATCCCGGGATTGTCGGTCCAGAGGAGCTCGGTGAAGGCGGCGCCCCCGTACCCGTTGGTAATGAAGTTACCGCCGGTGTAGTCCAGGGGCATCGACACCATCGGGAGGCCTGCATCGGCTGCGTAGGCACCCGGTATGGCGTCGTCGTTGTCATCCGATGGCTGGTTGTAGGTGAAGTTGACAGCCTGCATGGTATAATTTGTGCGGTCGGTGTTGTTGAACCGGAACAACGGCCCATAGTCGCGCGTGTGGTAGCTGTCAGAGGGAGCGATGAGATAGCTGGTATGGGCGGTGTTCACGCCGTTGCTGGCATACATCGCCTCAACGGTTGACTGCTGGCTGCTGCTGTCGACGATGGTGACGACTTCAACGTTTTCGGCGAGCTCGGCGACGACATCGTAGGTGAGCGGAAGGCTGTCGTCGGCGCCGTAGTTGATGAGAACTTTTTCCATCGGGTCGAACGCAGCGGGGACACGCAGCGGCGGTGTAACCTCGAGCACGGCGATATAAGGGGTGTAGTTGTGCGCGACGACGATCAGGGTGAGATTGCCGATGGACTGCGGCGCAAGGGTGAAAGATGCCTCGCCGGCCGCATCGGTTTCAGTGCTCGCGTACACGTCTCCCTGTTTCAGCGCAGTGACCGTCGCGTTTTCGACGGGGTCCCCGTTCTGGTCTTCGACGATGACGTCCAACGGAGCGTTACCAACCGAAATGCTCGGGGGATGGGACACCGAGAGCGGTGCTGGAACCTCGGTCCAGATGGTGAGCTCGGGGTCGGTGAACGAGTTGAACATCTGGTATTCTTTCTGGGTGGTCGAATCGCTGCTGCCGTATTCGTTGTACATGTACAGCTTCCCCCGGTTCATGATGCCTACGAACTCGTAGATGCTGTCGTTGAACATTGCCTTAAAGAACCCCTGCGCGAGCTCGTCGTTGTACCCGGTATAGGAGGGGCGGGAGGAGCCAAGAAAGGCGGCGGCCCCGCCATTCGCTTTTTTCATCCATACCTCCCCGAAGCAGTCCTGGCTGCTGTCGTCGAACCACCCCGTGTTGCAGGTGGTGCTGAACACCACGGGCAGCTTCTGCCCGTTGACGAGGTCGTAGACGTCGGAGTTGTAAAAGCCTCCGGAGCCGGCCATGTACCAGCCGTCAACGGAGCCGTGCTCACGGTAGTTCATGAAGGCGACGCCGGCGTTTATTTCGCTGACCATCCTGGCGGTGCCACCCTGGTTTTCGTTCCATTTGCTCACGTCGTAGCCATACGGGGTCGTGATGTTGTCGATGACGTTGGCGGTCCATTCCCACTGCCAGCGGTCGGTGCCCCAGAAAACCGTGATGTTTTTGTACCAGCTCGTTTCGCCGAGATAGGGATTTTTCTCGTACTGTATCCACTTGTTGACCGCGATGGTTGCCTCGGAGCTGTTTTTGACCGAGAGGCGCCCGATCAGGAGGTCGGGAAGATAGTCACTTCCAGCCATGGTGCTGTATGGCAGATCGGTCGCGCAGCTGCCCTGTCCGCTGTGGGTGGGTAGATACTCAACGTCTCCAACGAGCAACACGTAGCTCGGGGATATCTGCCAGTTGTTGTATGCATGGGAAATGAAATTCGTAATCGCGGTTTCACCGGTACCGGAAAACTCGCTGTACACCCGGCTGAGGTTGACGATACGTGCATCCAGGCCCTTCTGCCATTTCCATTCCAGCAGCGGCAGCATGCTCCCGTAAAAGGTATCATTTGTTATCACCAGATAGTCCACGGTGTTCGTGGAATCCATAAGGTCCGCGATGCCGTGGGACGGCAGCTCATCGCCACCGGATGAGCGAAGCGGGGACGTATACCAGGTCTCCAGCGCGTCCCTGTTGGAGACGGCGGCCCGCACCTGTCCGACGAGATGCCGCGATATCTGCCGGGTGGCATCCATGTCGCCGGCAAACTGTATCTCCACGGTCATGTCGGTATATACCTCAAGGGTGTGCTGCCCGGGGTTCGTCCGGAACATGTACATGGATACCTGCAGCACCCGTGCTCCATAGAGGGTGACCGGGTCGTCCACCTCCACCGGCACGTCGGGATACCACCTGTCGCTGGCATACAGGCTCTCATTGAGCGAAAACGGGGGGTCATCGCTGGCGTCCTCCGTCGTCGGCTGCTGGAACGGATACACCCTGTAGCCGTCACGGGTATAGCTCGACGAGGAGAGAACCTGGACGGAGTCAACCGATGCGCCGGGCGGCATGGCGACCAGACAGCGCTTGACAGGCAGCCGTGGTTTGCCGACCTCGCTGGTGACGCCGTAGTCCGGCACGTCAAGCTGCTGGTAGATGGTGTCGTTTACCGTGACGTTGTTGACGGCGTAATCGGTTAGATGCGCTTCGAGGACAACGGTGTCATCGCCCGTGGACGTGGCCAGCGGGGATGCCTCTGACTGTGCGCTTGCGGGGACAACAACGACGGAGGTTCCCATCAGAAAAGCAATCACTGCAAATACAGCTATTTTTTTATATATGGTGGCATACATGACAAACACCTTGCACGGGGGATAATCGATATCGACATATAAACATTGTGAGCCCCGTCCCCCGTGAATGGTACGGGCTCGGCATGTTTTCCTGACGGACAGCCGGCGTCTACGCTATGCTCATACATACAAGGATAAAAAAAGAGGGGAAAAAGAGGGAAAGAGTGGGCCGTTACAGCCCGAGTACCAGTGGGCCGAGGACGAAGCCGCTTGCGGACTGGCTTGCGCCGCCGGCGGATACCTCTATCGTCGTCGGTCCGATGCCCAGTACGAAGCCGGTGCTGATGTCCGTTGACGCGCCTGGTTCGAGGCTGTCGATGGTGCCGGTTACCTCGGAGTTGAGGAACACCGCTCCGCTGAGCGAGATGGTCCAGTCTATGTTGCTTCCTGCTTCGAGCCCGACATTGGACACGGTTGCCGTGATACCCATGCCGCCGGATATGCCCTCGATGGACATCTGCGGTCCGGGGAACTGCGACCAGTATATGTCCTTGTTTCCGTTGCGGTTGTCCGTCCAGACGATGCCGCCGGGATGGATGTCGCAGGTGTTTTCTTCCTCGACAACGGTGCCGTCCTCGTCGTTTATCTGGGTTGGTTCGTCCCAGGTGGCGCCGCCGTCGCCGGATTCGATGTAGTAGAGGTTGCCGTCGCTGACGTAGGCGCAGCGGACGGTGGACCCGCTCATAAATGCCGCGGGGTACATCTCGTCGCCGTCGCCGTCGGTCACCCGGGTGGTTTCCCAGGTATCGCCGGCATCCGAGGTGTAGGCGCATTTGATGTCCCAGTTGCCGTTCTCGTTGGTCTGGTAGACCACGGCCGCGTTGCTGCCGGATGACCCGATGTTCGGATGCGCCGCATCGTAGTCAGCGCTTTCATCGAGATACATCTGGTAGGGCGTGTACTCGATGTCGGGTTCCTCCTCGGGGACGATCTTTTTGTAGACGATTTGGCTGTTGCCGGTGTCCTGATTGTCGTACTGCCAGGTGAGATGGACGTAGTCCTCCATGGTCTGCGCCGGGTCGCTGTCATGATGGCAGGACATGTCGGGGTCCGCCGCGGGCGCCGTCACGAGCTCGGACTGCGCGTCGAAGTAGCCGACGCCGCCGGCCTCCATTGCTCCGCCGACATACCAGTGGGTTGGGCAATAGGGAATGTCGTAGCCGCTGCCGGGGTTGTAGACATACTGGTTGGTGGGGCCGGTGATATCGTAATTGGCCTCGTTGTACCAGGTGTTATCCGCGATGGACGCATAGGTGACATCGGTGTACTCGGTCTGCCAGCTGTATATCTCGTAGGTGTCGGTGTTGGTGATGTCCGTCATGCGGTAGAAGCCGAGCATGCCCTGGCTGATGTCGATGTAGACGCCCCAGAGTCCGTCGAAGTCGCCGCCGCCCTCGAAGTTGGAGCCCTGCACCCAGGCAACGTCGTTGTATCGCTGGACGCCCTCCATCTGTACCATCTGCGCGGTCCAGCTTTCGCCGCCGTTCTGTGAATACGACCAGCCGATGTTGGATTCCATCGCCGCTGCCGCGTTGGTGAACGCCACGACAAGGTTGCCACTGAGGTCCTCAGTTATCGCCGGGAGCATGTCGTCGTTCGGGCTTTCCGGGGTGACCAGAACGTTGCCCTGCATGCCCGCAGCCATGGTGGTCTGTCCCATCGGGTTAACCGAGAACGACCGTCGTTCCGCGTTTTCATATGGAACCTCGTCCGTTGTTTCCTCTGAGCCGTGTATCATCGGTAGCGCCGCTGTTATCATCAGTGCAGCTATCGCCACACTTAAAACAATTTTTTTTGCTTGCATGGTTTCTTGCCTCCACATATACATGTCCGAACCTTTTAAATATTTATCGCTCCCAGGTCGGGCAAAAACACGGGGCGTGGACCGAAAAGATGGCCGCGATGCTAACGAAGCATCTGCATCGTTGAACGAAGTGCAGGATTGCTCTTACTCGTAGCCGCCAATTTTCAGGCTGGGGTCGCCCAGGAGCACCCATTCCTGGATGGTCTTCAGGTCTATCTGGCCGTCCATGGGCGGATAGACGCCGGCATAATCGGCGATGGCTTGGCCCCAGGTCTCGCCGAGGACGTCGACGCCCTCCAAGGCATAGAGCTCAAAGAAATGCGTCTCCAGCCATCCGAGGTACACCTGGAGGCAGTCGGGAACGCCGTCCTGGTTGCTGTCGCCGGTGGCACCGTAGCCGAGGCCGGTGCAGCCCATGGTAGCGATGGCGCCGCCACCCCGGAGCTTGACCGGCCACCAGCCGAAGCACTCGGGAACGGGCATCCAGTACCAGGTGGGGTTCCCCATGAGCGACTGGATGCAGCCCCTGGCGCTTCCGAGGAAGGTGGCGTTGAACATGCTGTTATGGCAGCCGCCGATGACCCAGATGCCATACTGGCCGTCGTTCTGGAGCAGCTGCATGTGGTAGACCTCGAGCCCGAGGATGTACTCGCCGTGGGGGTCGTCGGTGAAGTCCTTGCCCATCCACATGCCCGGGCTGCCGTGACCGGAGAAATGTACGAAGCCGGAGCCCTGGCTGATGGCGTCGACGACCTTTGACTGCTCTAGGTTGCCCTCCGACCACCAGAGCTTCGTCGCGTCGAATCCCTCGAGAATGCTCGCCGTCTTTGCGGTCGCGAGCTCTCCCTCGAGATAGTTGTGGCCCTGCCGGTCGTTGAAGGTATCCCCGCCGACGAGCGTCACGCTCCTGAACCATGGAGAGCCGGCCGCCGTTGTCTCATAGCTGATGATCTTGTCGACCACGGTTTCCATCTCCCGGGTGTTGCGACAGGCGAGCCGGCCGACATAGACATCGGGGTACCCGTCGATGGTGTCCTTGCCCGTCCAGCCCCATTCGCCGTAGACATGGTTGTCGTTGGTGTCCCATGAGGAAAAACCGCCCTCGGCGTCGTAGATGTCCGCGTAGTAAAGGTCGCTGATGTAGGTGGGCTCGGAGCCGTCGTTGTTGTGGATGTAGCGCACCGGCACGTGCCAGTCCTGTCCCGCTATCAGCGACTGGAGGCCGCCGGCCAGCAGCACGTATTTGACGCCCCAGTTTTCGATGGCGTCCCTGATGTAATATTTGACCTGTTCCGCGTGGTCATATCCCTGCGCCGAGGCGTAAATGTCCGTGGTGGTAACGAGCTTGGTCGCCAGGCCGTGGTCTTCCTTGTGCTGGACGAGCGGCTGCAGCGCCCCGGTGAACTCATCGGGAGCGATGATGAGCAGGTCATGTTCGTCGGCGGTAAACAGCGGCTCAGCCGGCGCTTTATAGGTCACCGTGACCTCGAAGGTGTCCGCCTGCTCCAGCGTGCCGGCGCCAGGTGTATACCGTGCCGGGAAGAGCTGCATCGACAGGATGGTGGCATGCGCTCCCTCGTGCAGGCCGGCGCCGGTGTGCCAGCGGACCCATTCCGCGGGATATGTCTCCGGACTTTGACCGACGGTTTTTCTGGCTGCCTCGACGGGCCCATTGCTGTGCAGCGGCACGGCCGGGACAGCACGGGCAACGTCGTGCTCCAGCCGGCGCGTCTCGATATCGCCCACGGTGGCGGTCACGTCAAGGATGCGTGTGCCCGCCGGGAAGGTTATGGTCCTCGTTTCGTAGGGAAGGATGGGGCATCCCGCTTCATGGGTATACCGTGCGCCTTTGAGCGTGACCGTGGCGGCCCCATCAGCGGTGGCAACCCGCGGTATGGCAACCCGGTAGGTCTGCATCATGGCGGACGCCTCGGCGGCATCGGCGTCGGTGGCGGCGGTAAATGTTCCGATGTCTGCGACGGGGCCGGCAAGGGTGGCGAATGCACTTACGATGAACAGTGCTCCCACGAGCAAAACGGTTATTTGTTGTTTCATGTCAACCAACCGTTACATGGTGGTAATAATTTATAATCTTTATGCCGGTCCGTGGACACTACACCGGTCCGTAGACGGCGACATGGTCACCCCGCTTGGCCTGCACCATGCGCTGCGCGTTGCCGTTTCGGCAGGCGACCTCGAGCAGCCCTGTGCTGGACACGGTAAGCAGGAGCCCCTGGTCGTCCGCATGCCCGTAGCTCGGGACATACGGCAGGGTGAAACGGCTGCCGGCCACCGTCACCTCGACGGTATCGCCGTATGATCCATCGATGTCGTCCGGCTGCAGGCCCGTGATAAGGTTGCCGAACCGGTCGATGTAGATGAGTGTACCGCTGGCCGCGTCATCCGGAGAGATAAAATCGAGGGTCACATAGTCGTCATTTAGAACGCCGATGTCGTCCGGCTGGGCGCCACGGAGCAGGTGCGCCGCCACCGGCGCAAAGATGTCCCTGCCATGGAACGTCGGCGCTATGTCATCGGCCATGTACCGCTCGGCGGTTATCTCGTAGACCCGTTGGAGGCCGAGCTGCCGTGCCGCGGGGATGAGCACCCCGTTGTCCGGCCCGACGAGATATCCATGGCTGCAGACGGCGATGATGGCGCTGCGCGACGTCCCGACGCCGGGGTCTATGACGGCGATGTGCACCGCATCCAGGAAACGCGGGGCTGCGGCATACAGCACGTATGCCCCCTCCCGGATATCCTGCGGTGCAACATCGTGGGCGACGTCGACCTTGGATGCATCCGGGGCGATGGACAGGATGCGTCCCTTCATCTGGGCTGCATATCGCCAGCCGATGTCGGTGGTGAGCGTCACCGTGTTCATGCTATCACGCTGTCGAGCCATGCGAGGTAGTCGGCTGCGCCATCGCTGACGGGCACCATCAGCACCTCGGGCACGTCGTAGCTGTGGAGCTCACGGATGCGCTCCCGGAGCGCCGGCCACTGCTTCCGCATGGTTTTCATGACGAGCAGCGTCTCCTCCGCCTCCTCGATGCCGTCGTTCCATATGTACCGGGAGGTCACGCCGGACATGCTAGCGCAGGCGACATGGCGCTCCTCGAGCAGGGTGGCTGCGAGGTCGCGCGCCTCTGCCGGCGGGCAGGTGCACAAAACGATTTACGGGTTCCATATTATGGTACATATATCCGGCGGGCTTTAAAACGATGGCGCCATGTTTTTTAAGCCCTGGCAGGATACCCCGTATGAACGGCCTGGCCATCTGTGCAGTGCTGTTCCTGCTGCTGTCCGCCATTGCTGCGCCAGATGCGCCGTGGGAGTCCGAGCCTGCACCGCTGTCCGATGACCCCTATTTTGTGCCGGTGGACATGTCGCTGGCGGACGACGGGTTCCACGATGGATGGCCGGTGCATGCCGAAACCTGGTATTTTGAGGCACTGTTCGAGGGCGGAAGCAACATGAGCATGGTGTTCCTGGTGTCGCTGCTGTCGCTGCCCGATGGCCGAACAGGGATGGCCATGGTCGGCCTGCACCTCTACCAGGATGGACGGCTGGTTGCGATGGAGCGGGTGATGACAACGTCGTATACGGCGGCGTCCGACCGTCCCCGGATAACGCTGCAGGACGAAACGGTCATCGAGGGAACGGTGAACGAGGCGGGCAACCTATGCTACCGAATCGACTTCCAGCGTAATGATAGCGGCGTCGCCCTGCAGTTCGTCAACCAGACGCGGGGATGGATGGGCGACCTGGGGCGGGGATGGTGGCTGGCGGTGCCGGAGCTTGGGGTGACGGGCACGGTGACGGTGGACGGCGCCATGGCTGCGGTGACAGGTGCTGGCTACCATGACCACAACGTGTTTTCGCTGCTGAGCCCGCTGCTTGAGCAGGGTTATCTCGACGGCAAGATGACCGCCGAGCATTTTTCGCTGGTCTGGGGATACATCATGGAAAGCCGGACGCGAGCGCACGGCTTCGCCGTCGTGAGCAAACATGGCGACTATCTCGCCCTTGGCCCCGGCGAGGTGGACATCTCGTTTTCGTCATATGTCTGGGACAACGGAAGCCGGATCCCGACCGTCTGCACCATCGCCATCCATGACCCTGCCACTGGCCTCGCCGGACGGATATGGATGAACGCGACGGCGGTGCACCACATCCGGCTACCCCTGCTCCGGTACTGGCGCTACCACGTCGAGGTGGACGGATGGCTCAGCAGCCCGTCACATCATGCGGCAATCGACGAGCGGGGCATCATGGAATACATGCGCTACCTGGAAAAAACAGCATAGTCTTTATACCCGGGGCAACATTACCACGTGGATGGGATTCGACACAAAAACCTGCGTTATACCGACGGGCACCCGGTTCGACGGCGGCGCCATCAGGCTTGACGGCGACGCGGTCATCGGCAACAACTGCGTGGTGGAACACGCGATTGAGGCAGAGCGCTGCTTCGTCGGCGAGCGCACCGCCACCGGGCCGCTCTGCGCCGCGGGTGACGTCCGCATCGACCATTTTTCCAGGGTCAACGGCGACGTGCTCTGCGGCGGCGACGCCTACATCGGTGAGGGCTGCACCATCGACGGGATGCTCCGGCTGCGGGGCGACCTCGACGTCGGCGACAACGTCAAGATACGGGATGGCTTCGAGGCGCAGGGCTGGATACACATCCGGAATCCGTTGCCCATGGTCATCTATGTCCTCCTCTACCTGTTCGAGCTCATGAAGCGCGGGCACAGCGAGGAGGTCGAGCGCATCCTCCAGGAATATGAAAAAGAGAGCGCTGTCATCTCGATAGCGGAGCAGTACCTGTTCCTGCCGCATGGCTCCAGCCTGGGGGGCAGCAGCCAGATCGCCGGCGGGCTGCATATCCATGAGGGGTGCCATGTCGTCGGCACAATGACAGCAACCGGTGACATCGTCGTAGCCGAGGACAGCGTCATCGCCGGCTCGCTCCATGCCGACGGTGACATCCACGTCTGTGACGGCGTCCGGGTCGAGGGTGGCCTCACCGGCCGCACCGTCATGGTCGGTGAGGCCTCGATTGCAGGGAGCATCGACGCAGCAGCGGTGCACCTCTCGCCCGGGGCATCGGTCAATGGAAAAATAACGGCGCCCGACGGCGTCGTGTTCACCGACGGCACCCGGAAAAAAATGGATGAAACAGTCGAGCGGTTCAGGGAGCAGGTGGACGTCGTCGACGGGGTCGCCGAGATGTTATAGGGGTCAGTATTCAAGTCCCTTGGTTGCCCCGCCGTCCTCGTCATACCGGTGTTTTATCTTTTCCATGCGCGTCGCGACATCGGCCATCTCGATGAATTCGCGGGGTGCATCGCGCCCCGTCAGCACCACATGGGTGCCCCCGCGTTTGTCGAGGATCCGGACGACCATGTCGGCGGTGAGCAGCCCCATGGACACGGCGACGTTGACCTCGTCGAGCACGAGCAAAAACGGCTGCCGTTTGAGCGCCTGCTCGGCGGCATCGAGTGCCTTCATGGCACGTGACCGGTCGAGACTGGTCGGTTCCCTGACAAAGTTTTCGCTGCCGTACTGCTCGACGTGCAGCCGGGAGAAATGGGTTTCGCCGTAGTCACCTTTTTTGAGAAACTGGATAACGCTGACGGGCTGGTCGTGACCTGCCGCACGTATGGCGAGACCGAGTGCTGCCGTGGTTTTCCCCTGGCCCTCACCGGTGTAGACGTAGACGAGACCGGCCATGCTCATTGCTGCATTAGCTCAGGGTGTCCTCGGTCAGGATGGTCAGCGCCTTCGGCACCTTGGAGAGCTCTCCCTTCCGCCGGCCGACGAGGGTGTTGACCTTGTTGTCGGCGGCGATGTCGACCAAGCGCTGCGTGACGATGCCGTCGAAGATGACCGTATGTGCCTTCTTTTTCCCGAGCGTGTCAACCAGCTTGTCGACGCCGACGCTGTCGATTTCCTTGCCGTTGCTGTCCAGGAGCTTCGCCTCGTTGTTGTCCTTGACCTCGCCGAGGACTTCCTTGTAGCGCTGCTGTTCCTTGTTGAGCTTTTTCTCTTTTTTGCCGGAGCTTTTATTGTTGCCGCTGCCGCCCTTGCCCTTGCCCTTGTTTTTGTTGTTTTTGTTTTTGTCGTTGCCGCCGGTGTCTGATTTCGTCATGCCGTGGGTTTCCATGTACTGCTCGACGGGTATCTTGTTTTTCAGCGATTTCATGATGAGTTTGTAGGGCAGCTCTTCGACCTCCCGGGTCTTGGGTGCCTGCGCCACGAAGTCGATGTCGGCGACCTGCAGCAGCTCTTTCAGGATGAGCGTGCCGCCACGGTCGCCGTCGACGAACGCGGTGGCGATTTTTTCGTTGCACAGCTTGACGATGCTTTTCGGTATGCTGGTGCCCTCGACGGATATGGCGTTTTTGATGCCGTGTTTCAGCAGGTTGAGCACGTCGTTGCGTCCCTCGACGATGATGACCGCGTCGCTTTTGCCGACGTGCGGTCCGGCGGGCAGATGCTCCTTGCCGTAGTGCTCGATTTCTTCGACCTGGACCGACTGCCGGATGGTCTCGGCCATGTCCTCGATTTCCTCTTTGCTTTCGCTGATGATGCTCGTCACGATTTCCTTCGCTCGCTCGATGACCTGTTTGCGCTTTGAGACGCGGACGTCTTCGACCTGGTCGATTGATATCTCGGCGGTGCACGGGCCGATCCGGTCGACGGATTCGATAGCTGCGGCGATGATGGCCGTCTCGACCTTTTCAAGGGCGGATGTGAGCTCCAGCGTTCCCTCGCTTTTGCCCTTTTTCTGGTGGATGTCCACCTCGATGCGCCCGATCCGCGCTGACTTTTGCAGGTCGCGCAGGTCGAGGTCCTCGCCGATGAGCCCTTCCGTCTGTCCGAAGATGGCGCCGATAACGTCGGATTTTTCGACTGCTCCGTCTACCTTTATCTCTGCCTTAATCAGATATTTTGCTGATGATGGATCCATTGACATATGTATCACTTCCTTACAATTAGTACACCATGCAAGTGCTCCTACAGTACACGGGGGTAAAGGAGGAAAGATATGAACATGATGCACTAATTTCCGTGTTATTATGCAACCATCATATTAAAACCTTCCGGCGCCGTTCGCCCGGAAGCGGGCTGCGGCACCCGATATGAGTAAACGCTAAATAACGTTCTTCTTTTATCCGTCCGTTGAGCTACCATGAGCGACAGGAAGACAGACGGCGAGCGCATATTCATCGGCGTGGCATGGCCCTATGCCAACGGGCCGCTCCACCTGGGCACCGTGGTCGGCTGCCTGCTGCCGGCTGACATTTTCGGCCGCTATCATCGGATGCAGGGCAACCAGGTGCTGATGGTGTCGGGCAGCGACGAGCATGGCACCCCGATAACGCTGAAGGCCGAGAAGGAGGGCGTCACCCCGAAGGACATCGCCGACCGCTACAACAGGCAGCACGTGGACAACATCGACGCGCTGGGCATCGAGCTGGAGAATTTTTCGCGGACGAGCAACAGCTTCCATCGGCAGGTGGTGCAGGACTTTTTCCTCCGGCTCCACGAAAACGGGTACATCTACCCCGAGACGATGGAGTCGCCGTTTTGCGAGAGCTGCGGGCGCTTTTTGCCCGACCGCTACGTCGAGGGAACCTGTCCCTACTGCGGAGGAACGGCCCGGGGCGACCAGTGCGAGGACTGCGGCAAGACGCTCGAGGCCGGCGAGGTCGATGACCCGCGCTGCAAGCTCTGCGGCGAAATGCCGGTGATGCGTGAAACCGAGCACCTGTTTTTCGAGCTGTCCGCCTTCGAGGATGAGCTGCTTGCATGGCTTGAAGACAAGGATTTCTGGCGGGGCAACGTCATCACGTTCACCCGCAACTGGATCCAGGAGGGGCTGGAGGACCGGGCGGTGACCCGTGACCTGGAATGGGGCGTCCCCGTACCCCTGGAGGGCTACGAGGACAAGCGGCTCTACGTGTGGTTCGAGGCCGTAATGGGCTACCTGTCGGCCAGCAGGGAATGGGCCGAACAGCAGGATACGCCCGGGGCATGGCGGGACTGGTGGCAGAGCGACGCCCGGCACTACTATTTCCTGGCGAAGGACAACATTCCCTTCCATACGATCATCTGGCCGGCGATGCTGCTGGCCCATGGCGACCTCCGCCTGCCGTATGACGTGCCCGCCAACGAGTACCTGACGTTTTCCGGGGAACAGTTCTCCAAGTCCAAGGGCATCGGCGTCTGGATTCCCGACGTGCTGGAGCGCTTCGCGCCCGACGCCATCCGCTACTATCTGTCCATCAACATGCCGGAGAAGCATGACACCGACTGGAACTGGCGGGATTTCGAGGCGAAGACCAACAACGAACTGGTCGGCACCCTTGGCAACTTCGTCCACCGCGTGCTCACCTTCACCGCCAAGCATTACGGCAAGATACCCGAGATGGGCGGTCTCACCGGTGACGATGAGGCGATGCTCGAGGCAATCGAAAAGCGGGGCGAGGCGATCAGCGAGGCCATCGAGACGGTCAGGCTCAAGCAGGGGATGAAGGAGCTCATCGCGCTGGCGCAACAGGGAAACCGGTATCTCAACGAGCAGGAGCCATGGAACCTGGTCAAGCAGCGGCGGGAGCGGTGCGGCACGGTGCTTCACGTCGCCCTGCGGCTGGTCAGGGCTCTGGCCATCTATATGACGCCGTATCTGCCGCATGCAGGGCAGTGCATCTGGAGCATGCTCGGGCAGCCCGGACAGGTGAAGGAGCAGCGCTGGAAAGCAGCGCTCGACAGCCTTGCCGATGCAGCCCTGGAGACGCCGACCCCGCTGTTTGACACCATCGACATTGACGACCTCGTCGCTGATGGCGGCGGGGATGCAACGGAGGGCTGCGAACAGCTTGATTTGCGCATAGCGGAGATCACGCGGGTGCGGGAGCATCCCGACGCCGACCGGCTCTACGTGTTCGACCTGGACATCGGCGAGCTCGAGGGACGCCGTATCGTAGCGGGCATCAGGCCATGGTACGATGCCGGGGAGCTCGAGGGACGCCGTATCGTTGTCGTCGTCAACCTGAAGCCGGCGGTCATCCGTGGCGTCCGGTCGCAGGGCATGCTGCTCGCCGCCGACGACGGGTCGCCGTCGCTGCTCGTCCCGCATGGCGCGCCAGGAAGCGTGGTAACGCCAGCGGGCGTGGAGGCGGCACCGGCCGACGAGGTCGACATCGATCTGCTGAAGGAGCTCTCGCTGGAGGTAAACGAGGATGGCAATGCGGTCTGCGGGGGATGTGAGCTGCGGGATGAAAACGGCGTGGTCAGGCCGGACCGGGACGTGGCCGCGGGGACACCCATTCATTGAAGAAAACGCCGGCGCCAGCATGATAAATTTTATATATAAACCTCCATTATGTGTGCGTAAATAGCATGTCGAAGTACAGCACCATTTCTGTTCCAAAAGAACTCCACGACGAGCTGCGGGAAAACGTGAAACACAACCCCCGTCTCGGCTACTCGAGCATCGCCGAGTTCTGCAAGGAAGCCATCCGGCTCCACGTCGCCAACATCAGGAACGAGCGACGCGAGGCGTTTCTGCAGCGCGTCGACATAGAGGGACTGCTCAGAAAGGTGGACATCGTGTCAACCGTCGAAGGCGGCCAGTACCGACGCATATTTGAAACATGCACCGACCCCGCCTTCATCATCGCGGCTGACGGCAGCATCCTCAACTGCAACCGGCAGCTCATCGACCAGCTCGGCTACAACGAAAAAGAGGACCTGCTCGGCAGAGACGTCTCCATGCTGTTCGCCGAGCAGGGGCAACTCAACGACGTGATGACGGATGCACAAAACAACATGGTACGCGACCGGGACGTGAAACTGAAACGCCGCGACGGCAAAGCACTCGACTTTCTGCTCAGCGTCGGCACCATCACCGACAACGAGGACACCACCCGCTACGTCGGCACCGGCAAGGACATCACCGTGCGGAAGATAGCGGAAGACCGGCTCAAAAAAGAACACACGCTCTTCTCCACCATCCTCAACGAGGTATACGACTCCATCCTCATCTTCCAGAACGACCGGGTTCAGTATGCTGCAGGCAAATGCCACATCTCCGGCTACACCCCCGAGGAGCTCGAGGGCATGGACCTGATGGACATCGTAGCCCCCGAAAGCATCGAAAAAGTCAAAGAAAACAAGCAGAAACGGCTGGAAGGCGAGGACATATCCCCCATCCAGCGCTACACCGTGCTCACCAGAGACGGAGAAAAACGAAGAATAGAGGCGTCATCAGAGGCCATCACCTACGAGGGGCAGCCCGCCATCCTGACGGTCGTGCGCGCCGCCGACAACGACGGCAGTTAAATACCGCCGCCATATTCTGTTTCCAATGCGGTATGACCTCCACGTCCACACGCAGTATTCAAGGGACTGCACCGTCCCACCACTCGACCTGGCCCGCCATCTCAAAAAACAGGGATTCGACGGCATGGCCATCACCGACCATGACAGCGCCGCCGGCGCATTGAAATCATATGACATCCCGGATTTTCTCGTCATCCCCGGCATCGAGATATCGACAACGAAGGGGCATCTCCTCGGGCTTGGCATCACCGCGGACATCACCAGCAGCGACCCCTCCACAGCGATAGACGAGATACACGCGCAGGGCGGCATCGCCATCGTGCCGCATCCATTCAGGCGCTCCTCTCCCTCCATCGCCAACATCGACGACCTGGACGTGGACGCCGTCGAGACGTTCAACGGCCGGAATTTTCCCCGGCAAAACAGGCAGGCAGCAGCACTCGGCGCCCGCCATGGCCTCCCGGCGACCGGTGGAAGCGATGCCCATCAGCTCCGGGAGGCAGGCAGCGGCTACACGATTGCCGATGCGGAGACGGTCGACGACCTGCTCGCCTGTATCACGACGGGGCAAACACGGGCGGATGGAACCACGTCGCTCAGGCGCCCGCTCCGCTCGATGGCAGGCACGTTCAGGCGCTTCCTTGACCGTGGCTTCCGGCGGGTTTAACCATACAGCTCGGCTTTTTTGCGGTAAAACGCCCAGCGCTTCCGCATGGCCTCCTTGATTTTGTCGACGTCGCTGTCGGTGAGATTACGGAAGCGTCCCTGCAGGCGGAGCCATTCCTCTATGGGCTTCGCATCGCGCTCGCCCTCGACGATCTGTTTCGACGGCGGGTTGAACGACAGGGAGCCATCCTCGTACTCGTAGAGCAGCCACATCCCGGTCTCGATGGCAAGCCTGGCCATGGTAACGGTCTTGCTCATGTCGAACCGCCAGCCGGGCGGACAGGGACACAGAATTTCCATGTACTTGGGCCCCCGGATATCCTTCGCCTTCAACGTCTTCCGGTACAGGTCCTCCGGGGATGCGATGGATGCCGTCGCGATATATGGAATCTCGTGCGCCATCGCTATCTCGGCGAGGTTTTTCTGTTGCTCCTTTTTGCCCTTCCAGGTGGTCGTCGTCCAGGCCCCGTAGGGAGTGGCGCCGCTCCGCTGGATGCCCGTGTTGGAGTACATCTGGTTGTTGTAGCAGACGTAGAGGAAATCGGTGCCGCGCTCCAGCGCCCCGCTCAGGGCCTGGAGGCCGATGTCGTAGGAGCCGCCGTCGCCCGCCCATGCCAGGACGGTGACGTCGTCGCGCCCCTGGGCCTTCATCGATGCCTCGACGCCCGATGCCCCTGCAGCCGCGGCTTCGAACGCGATGTTCATGGTCGGCACGCCGAACGAGGTCTTCGGGTACAGTGACTCGATGACGGCGCTGCACGATGCCGGGACGGTTACGATGGTGTCCTTGCCCAGCGCCTTGAGCACGGTGCGCAGCGCGACCGTTATCGGGCAGCCCGGGCAGGATGCGTTGCCCTGCAGTACGTATTCCTCTTTCGGTAGGTCCTTCAATGCCATTATTGCACCTCCACGGTGTACCAGCCTTCTTTGCCCTGCTCGGCCAGCTCGTAGATACGCATGATGTCCTCGTAGGTGACGTCTCTGCCGCCGAGCCCCGCTATGAAGGGATGTATCTCTGCGTCGAGCGCGGCCTGCATCTCGGTGGCGAGCACGCCGGCCATGCCCAGCGAGATGTCACGGTCGATGACCACCATCTCGGCGTGGTCGGCGATGGCCTGCAACGCCTCCCGGGGAAACGGGCGGAACACGCGCACCCTGGCAAGGCCTGCAGCCGTGCCGTTGTCGCGGAGCTCGTCGACGGCCCGGTGGGCCTCAGCTCCCAGGGCGCCCATGGCCACGATGACCATGTCCGCGTCGTCGCAGCGATAGGTGTCAACGAGGCCGTAGCTGTCGCCGATGTCGCCCCAGGCCGAGCCGACCTCCGTGATGATGTCCTTGGCGCGCTGCTGCGCCTGATGCATGTCGTAGCGGACCTCCATGTAGTAGTCGGGCCCGATGATGTTGCCATGCGTCACCGGGTCGTCGACGTCGAGCTTCCAGCCCGGCTTGAACGCGGGCAAAAAGTCGTCGACGGTCTGCTGCTCGGGCACGTCGACGGCCATCGAGGTGTGTGACAGGATGAAGCCGTCATAGTTGACCATGACCGGGAGCATCACGTCGCTGTGCTCGCCGATGCGGTAGGCCTGCACCAGGGTATCGTAGACCTCCTGGTTGCTCGAGCAGTAAAACTGGAGCCATCCGGTATCGCGCTGCGACATCGAGTCGTTGCAGTCGCTCCAGATGCTCCAGCCCGGGCCGATGGCACGGTTGACGTTCACCATCACCACCGGGATGCGGGCGAGCGCCGCCCAGTGCAGCATCTCGTGCATCAGGAGCAGGCCGTGTGATGCCGTCGCCGTAAACGTCCGTGAGCCGGAGGCGCCCGCGCCAATGCAGGCAGCCATCGCCGAATGCTCCGACTCCACCCGTATGAACTGGGTGTCCAGCTCGGCGTTTTCCACGTACTTGGCCAGCCGCTCGACGATGACCGTCTGCGGCGTAATCGGATACGCGGCGATGACATCCGGCCTGGCCATCTTGGCGGCAAGCGCGGCGATGTCGTTCGCCGTGTCGATGATCCTCATTTTTCCTCCCGTTTTATCGTGATGGCGTCGACGGGGCATTCCGTTGCGCAGACGCCGCAGCCCTTGCAGAAGTCGTAGTCGATGCACGGCAGGTCGTTCCGCTCGATGGCGCCCTCGGGACAGAAAATCCAGCAGCGCCAGCACTTGATACATTTTTCCTCGTCGAGCGTGGGTCGGAACACGCGCCAGCTACCCGTTTTTCCCATCGCGGCCTTTTCCGGCTTCGAGGTCGTGGTCTTCATGACAGCTTCACCTCCCGGTAGGCCTGCTCGGCCGCCGCGGCATTGGCCTCGCCGGCGTCGCCCGACCAGCGCTGCGTGATGGCATGCTTGATGGCGTCGATGGACAGGCTGTCGATGAGATGCGGCAATGCTCCAAGGATGGCGGTGTTGACGATGGGGATGCCGCCGACGACGATGTCATGGTCGATGGCGATGGCCGTCGCATCGACCGGCAGCACCCGGAACGGCATGTCTATCTCGTCGGGGCTGCGCGGCGTGTTCATGACGATGGCGCCCTGCTGTTTGAGGCCCTCGGTGACGTCCACGCTGTCCATGATACCGGTGTCCAGCACCATGACGATGTCGGGCTCATGTATCTGGCTTCGCACATATATCTCGGTGTCGGATATCCGGGCAAATGCCCTGACCGGGGCTCCGCGCCGTTCGGCGCCAAAAAAAGGAAACGCCTGCACTCCCTGGTTCCCTGCTTCGAGCGCGGCGTAGGCCAGCACGTTGGCAGCGGTCACCGAACCCTGGCCGCCACGCCCGTGAAACACAATTTCGGTTAAAGGCATAGACATGCAATGCGCTGTCCATTTAATAGTTTTCTTGGCATCCCGATGCCGCTCGACGGGACGATGGAACAGCGGCTACCTCGCCATGGTTCAGGATATCCCGGGATGACGCCGCGGCGGGTCGAGCACGTCGAGCACCGTCCCGAGGTCGGAGAGCGGCGCCCGGCAGGCATGCCCGGTGCACACATAAAACATGACCTCGTCGCCCGTGTGCATATCACTGGTGAACGGCGCAACGTCGGCGAGCCCTGAGGATTTGAACAGGATGACGGTATGGGGCAGATAATGCCGCTTGATATGCCGGATAGCGGACATGGCGTTGTGCCGCCGGGACGCGGTAACGACGACCTCGCGTGGCGTGTCAAAAGCAAACTCCAGCGCCGAGAGCCACATGGCATGCGCCGCGGGATACCTGGCGGCCGGCGCCGCGAGGAGGTGAAGCTGCTCCGCCCGTTCAGCCCATCGCTGGTCGCCGGTGAGATGGCTTAGCCGGAGGAGGTTGTACATGGCAACGGCGTTGGCAGAGGGGGCGGCACCGTCCTCGATGGGCTTGTCCCGTACGAGGAGGTCTGCGCTGCCGTGCTCCGTGAGATAGAAGCCTCCATGCTCGGTGTCCCAGAACCGGCGATGCATGTCCTCCTGCACCCGGATGGCCCGCCTGAGATGCACCGGGGCAAAGGTGGCCATGGAGAGCTCGAGGAGCCCCCAGATGACAAAGGCGGCGTCGCTCGCATACCCCTGCTGCATGACGTGGCCGTCGCGGTAGCGGTGCAGGATGCCATCGCCGTCGCGGAGATGCTGCCAGATGAAACCGGCGGCATGGTCCGCCGCCTCGATGTAGCGGTCGTCGTCGAGCACCTGACCGGCCCTGGCCAGCGCCGCTATCATGAGCCCGTTCCAGTCGGCCAGGATTTTGTCGTCCCGCAACGGCCGGTCGCGCTCCTGTCGCTCCCGGCGAAGCTGGTCAAGCATTGCGCTGAGACGATGGCGGATGTCCCGGACGGGCATGTCACGCTGCGCTGCCAGCTCTTTTGCCGTGGCACGGCGATGAAGCGTTCCCTCGTCCGACAGGCCGTATGCCTCCAGGAACAGTGCCGCCTCGTTTCCAAGGACGTGTTCGATATCCTCCCGGCTCCAGCGATAGAAGGCGCCCTCTCCATCGGGCGTGTCGGCATCCTCCGCCGCGTAGAAGGCGCCCCCGGGATGCTGCATGTCCCGGAGCACGTATGTGAGGATGTCGACGGCAACATTGGCGTAGCGCTGCCGCCCGGTGGCCTGGTATGCTTCGAGATGGGCGAGGGTGAGCAGCGCCTGGTCGTACAGCATTTTTTCGTAATGGGGAACGTGCCAGGCTGCATCTGTTGCATAGCGGTGGAAGCCGCCGCCGACGTGGTCGTACATGCCCCCGTTGTGCATGGCCTGCAGCGTGGCCTCGACCATGTCCAGCGCCTCAGATATGGAGGTGCGACGCCAGTATCGCAGCAGAAAGAGGATGCGATGGGGCGTGGGAAACTTCGGGGCAGTACCGAAGCCGCCGTGTGTGGCGTCGTATTGCTCGTGGAGCTGCCGGTATCCCTCGTCAAGCGAGGCGCGGTCGGGGCGTTCATCCGACGGGCGGGACAGGTTTTGCAGCGCGTCGGTGAGCCGGCCAGCCGTGGCAAGCAGTTCGTCGCGGTCGGTGTTCCAGAGCTCCCTGACACGGGGCACGATTTCCATGAGCCCGGGCTGGCCGTAGCGCGCCTGCTTCGGCAGGTAGGTGGCGGCATAGAACGGCCGCCGGTCCGGGGTCATCATGATGGTGAGCGGCCAGCCGCCGGTGCCGGTGATGAGCTGCGCCGCTGTCATATACATCCTGTCGACGTCGGGCCGTTCCTCCCGGTCGACCTTGATGCAAATAAAGGTGTCGTTGAGCAGCTCTGCCACGTCCTCGTCCTCAAAGGACTCCTCGGCCATGACATGGCACCAGTGGCAGGTTGAGTAGCCGATGGACAAAAAGATGGGTTTGTCTTCCTGCCGGGCACGCTCGAAGGCCTCCTCGCCCCATGGGTACCAGTCCACCGGATTGTAGGCATGCTGCTGCAGGTAGGGACTCTGCTCGTCGATGAGACCGTTGGCCGTGCTGTTATTCGGGGGGCTCATACCGGTCGATGGATGCCACGGCGTCGAATGATTTTCGCTCCGGTCGCTTTTGCTCGACGGCGCGCTGCTTCTCGGAGAGCAGCGGGCTCAGGTCGTCTGCATGCCGCCCGACGATGACCAGGGTGATGACCTGGTATCCCTCGGGGATGCCCAGGATGTCGCTGACCTTGGAGGGGCTGTAGCCGGCGATGGGATGCGCGACCAGCCCGAGCTCCGTAGCGCGAAGGATGAGAAATCCTGTCGCGAGGCCGGTGTCGAAGCGATGGTAGATGCGGTCGTGGATGACGCAGTCGTCGTCCTTCCGGCAGTACACGGCTATTATCATCGACGCCCGCGTCGCCCATTTGTTGCCGTCGGTGAGCGCCTCATACATTTTTTCCAGCATGTCGTCGTCGTGCACGAAAACGTAGCGCCAGGGCTGGTTGTTGAAGCAGGAGGGCGCCAGACGGGCGCATTCCGCCAGGTCCTCTATAAGCTCCCGGGTTATCTCAGCGGGGGCCAGCGAGCGGTAGGCACGCCGCTGTTCGATGACGTCGCGTACCATCGCTATGCCTCGAAGGCGGTGAAACGTTCTCCCTTCACGCCGCATATCGGGCAGCAGTCGGGGACCTCGCCGACGACGGTGTGGCCACAGACGGGGCAGATGTAGACGGCGTCGAGGTTAAGGTCGTCGCCCGCGGATGCGGCTTCCCGCGCCTGCTTGTACAGCTCGGCGTGGATTTTTTCTGCCTCCAGTGCGTAATGCGTCGCGCGCTCGGCCTGCTCCTCATCCTGCATCTCGGCGGTCTGCTTGTACACGGGGTACATTTCTGTTATCTCGAAGGTTTCGCCTTCGATGGCTGTGGCGAGGTTGTCCTTGGTGTCGCCGATGTTGCCGAGCGCCTTGAGATGGTTGCGGGCGTGGACGAGCTCCGCATACGCTATGGAGCGGAGCAGCCGGGCGATGTTGGGCATGCCCTGCTTTGCGGCGATGTCGGCGAAGAGCCGGTATTTCATGTGGGCCTGGCTTTCGCCGGCGAACGCGTCCTCCAGAAACCGGGTGGTCATGGTGTGTTCGGTCATGGTATCGTGGTGAACGAGACCCCACATAAAAATGTTTTCAATTGTTAACGTTCCGGGGGATTGACAGCCGGTCATCATCAAGCACGACCATGTGCTCCCGGCGGAGCCGGTCGATGATGTCGAGAACCCGGGATTTCTCCCCATCAATCGCGTCAACGAGCGTCCGTGGCTCCATGGGGCCATCAAGCAGCAGCCGAATGATAGCGCCGCGTATCTGCCGGTCTGAGTCCACAAACCTGCTCTGCCGGGTGTAGCTCGTGCTCTTCCGCCCCGGGTTGTCGTGCCGCTGCTTGAGCATGGCGCCGTAATCCATCAGCGCGCTGTACCACCGCCCCGGATTGTCCCTGTCCAGTGTCGTCTCGACCAGCGGCCGGATGTCTCCGTCGGCAACCGCATCCCGGCCGGGAAAGAAAAAATGGATATAGACGGTCCGGACGTTGGTGTCCATGACGATGGCCGGCAGGTTGAAGGCGAAGGCCCGCACCGCGGCAGCCGTATACGGGCCGATGCCGGGCAGGGAGCGCAGCGCCGCCTCGTCGCTGGGGACCACTCCACCATATCGTTCGACGATGTCCATGGCGGCCTGCCGGAGATGCATGGCCCGGCGGTTGTAGCCCAGCCCCTGCCATGCCTCGAGCACGTCCTGTAAAGAGGCGGAGGCGAGCGTCTGCACGTCGGGAAACCGTTCGATGAAACGGTGATATTTTGGGACGGCCCGGGATGTCTGCGTCTGCTGCAGCATGACCTCGGAAACCAGGATGCGGTAGGGATCGGTGGTATCCCGCCAGGGAAAACTGCGGCCATGCCGCTCGTAATAACGGTAGATGACACCACGGAAGGCTTCGACGTCCCGCTCGGACAGCTCGACGGCGCTCATACTCAGCTGAGCAGGCCCTCGATGATGCGCTCGGTGGCCTCGTCCTCGTTGAGCCCGCGTGCCATCAGGGTCTGCAGCTGCTTGGTGTCGACGCTGCCGATTGCCGCCTCATGGGTCACATGTGCCAGGGGATGGTTGACCTCGACGATAGGGATCGCGGTCGCGGTGCCGTTGTCCTTGATGATTTCCTTGCAGTCGACGTGGCCCCGTGCGTATGGAGCGGTGGCACGGAGCTTGTTGTAGACCTCCGCCGTGGCATTGTCGCGCACCGCAACCCTGGAGTTCAACACCCCGCGGGCGCCCTCGCCGACCAGGTCGCCGCGCTCGTTTATCTTGATTTCGTCGTCGTCACGCCCGCTGACCTTGCTCATCATCTCGAGGGTGCTGTGCTCGCGCCCAATGATGCCATAATCGATGTCGAGGACGCCGACCCGGCCCTGTATGAGCTCGAAGACGGTGGCAAAGCGGGCATGAGGCTCGAGCTCGACCTCCGCCGACGGGTACACGGCGATGCCGCCCTCCCGGCTGTGAATGTGCTTTTCGTCGTAGCGGTAGGAGGCATGCTCACCGATGTGGATGCGCGCATCCATGCGATGTTCGACGTCGACCGCACAGGGGAAGATGCAGTGGGAGAGCACGGACATGGCGGCGTTGGGCTCCAGCCTGATGTCCATGTCGATGTGCTGCACCGCCTGCTCTTTGGTGACGCCGAAGCACAGGTGGACCCGGCGGTCTATCTGCACGTCCTCTTCGACCACGATGTCCACTGCCACGCCGTCATCGAGCTCCTCCGTTTCAACCTGCAGCCCCGGGACGAGCCGTTTGCTGGCCACGTCGTTGAGGTCGATGGCGAGATGTGCCGTCTGCTCGTCCTGCAGCGCCTGGTCGACGCGAGCCATCTGTAAAAGGTCATTCATCTCCATCGTCGCCTCCTCCGTCGGGAACGTTTTTGTGGCCGCAGGGGATGCACTCCTGCTCGAAATAGGGCAGGATTTTTTTCATGGGTCCCTTGTCGACGAGCGCGCCGCCGCAGAGCAAAAAGGCATGCTCGGCCTGCTGCATCACCGTCATACTGTGGGTTATGAGAACAACCGTCGCACCGTAGCCACGGAGCAGGTCGATGCCCTCGAATATTTTTTCGAGCGAGGCGACATCGATGCCGCTGTCAGGCTCGTCGAGCATGACAAACCGGGGGCGCATCGCCAGGATGGAGGCCAGCTCAAGTTTTTTGCGCTCCCCGCCGCTCAGGGTGTCGTCAACCGCCCGCTGCATGTAGTCCTCCGGCGGCAGACCGACCTGTTCGAGCGCGCTGGCGATGGCCTCGCTGTCAGCCTCGGTGGCGCCGGCGCGGATGAACGACTGGACGCTGAGCCCCTCGTAGCGGGCGGGTTCCTGCCATGCCAGCGTGATGCCCCGCCGGGCGCGCTCGTCCACGTCGAGCGAGGTAATGGACTCGTCCCGGTAGCGGATGTCGCCGTCGATGTCCCGATAGCCCTCCAATCCCATGATGGTGAACGCCAGCGTTGACTTGCCGGCGCCGTTGGGTCCGACGATGGCGTGGACGTGTCCCTCCCAGAAGTCTATGGAGAGGCTGTCGAGAATTTTTTTGTCCTCTATGGCGAGGGTTACATTGTCTATTTCAAGGATGCCCATCTGGTTCCTCCTCCGGCATGCTCAGCAACCGGGCGTTTATCGCCACGATGATGGTGCTCAGCGACATCAGGATGGCGCCGGCCGCGGGCGAGATGACGATGCCCTGATTGTACAGCACGCCGGCCGCAAGGGGTATGGCTACCACGTTATACCCGGTTGCCCATAAAAGATTTTGGACCATTTTTCCATAGGTGGCCTCGCCGAACAAAATGAGCGAGGCGACGTCCATCGGGTCGCTGTTCACCAAGATGATGTCCGCTGTCTCAGCCGCGACATCGGTCCCGGAGCCAATGGCGATGCCCACGTCGGCCTGCGCCAGCGCCGGCGCGTCGTTGATGCCGTCGCCGGTCATGGCCACCACCTCGCCGTTTTCCTGCAACTCCCTGATTTTTTCCTGTTTTTCATCGGGGAGCACCTCGGCGAAGTAGCCGTCAAGGTCAAGCTCGTCGGCTACGGCGGCGGCCGTGCTCTCGGTGTCGCCGGTGAGCATCCAGCATTCGATGCCCGCTTCCTTGAGGCGCTGGATCGCCTCCTGTGCCTGTGGGCGCAGGGCGTCCGACAGCTCGATGATGCCTGCCAGGGTCTCGTCGACCATGAGGTATACCACCGTTGCGGCGCCGCTTTCTGCATCGCCCCGCCGTTCGATGCCCTGCTTGTCGAGGAAGCCGGGGCTGACGATTTTGACCGCATGACCGTCGACCTCGCCCTCGATGCCCTGCCCCTTTATAGCCTGGAAATCGGTGGCTTCGGAGAGCTCCAGGCTACGTTGCTCCGCCGCGTTGATGACGGCGTTGGCGATGGGATGCTCACTCCGGCGTTCCAGCGATGCAGCGATACGGAGCAGCTCTGCCTCATCGAAATCGTCGGCGAGCGGCTGCACCGCGGTGACGGCGAAGCTGCCCTCGATGAGCGTCCCGGTTTTGTCGAACACCACCAATGTTATCTTCCGCGCGTTCTCAAACGCCGTCCGGTTCCTGATAAGCAGGCCGTTCCGCGCCGACAGCGTCGTTGAAACAGCGACGACCAGCGGGATGGCGAGGCCGAGCGCGTGTGGGCAGGTGATAACCATGACGGTGGCCATCCGCTCGATGGAAAACACAAATGATTTCCCGAAAAGCAGCCACGCTGCCAGGGTGACAAAGCCGGCGGTGAGCGCGATGATGGTAAGCCAGAACACCGCACGGTCGGCAAGCCGCTGCGTCGATGACTGCGAGGCCTGCGCCTGCTCAACGAGGTCGATGACCTTGGAAAGATATGCATCATCGCCGGTGTGCTCCACCTCGATTTCAAGTGAGCCGTCGCCGTTGACGGCACCGCCGATGACCTTGCTACCCTGTTGCTTGTGCACGGTGTTGACTCCCCGGTGAGCATGGCCTCGTTGACATAGCTGTCGCCCTCGACAACGATGCCATCGGCAGGTATTTTTTCGCCGGGTTTGACCAGCAGATGGTCGCCCTCCTCAAGTTCCTGCACCGGTACCTCCTCCAGGCTGCCATCCACGTAGCGATGGGCCGTGTCGGGCATGAGCTGCGCCAGCTTTTCAAGGGCACGGGAGGCGCTCATCACCGAGCGCATCTCGACCCAGTGGCCGAGGAGCATGACGTCGATGAGCGTCGCGAGCTCCCAGAAAAAATATTTCCCGGGCAATCCAAAGACGACGGCGGTGCTGTAAAAATAGGCGACCGAGATGGCCACGGCGATGAGCGTCATCATGCCCGGCTGGCGCCGGGAGAGCTCCCTGTAGAGGCCTTTGAGGAAGGGCCAGCCGCCGTAAACATAGATGAACGACGAGACGGCGAACAGCGCAATGGTGCTTCCCGGGAACGTTATGGAGAAGCCCAGCCAGCCCTGGATGGTCGGCGAGAGCAGCAGCACGGGCACCGTCGCCGCCAGTGATATCAGGAAGCGCCGCCGGAAGTCCTGCAGCATGTAGCGATGATGGTCGCGTCCGTTCGGCGGCATCGTTATACTGCTGTGCCTCCCCATGAGATGGCGTCCACTGGACAGGTCTCTATGGCCCGCTGGCAGTCGCAGGACGCGCAGGCCCGGGCATTTTTCACCCGTGAGATCTCGTCGACGAGCTCGAATACGCCGGGGCAAAGGTGCGCGCAGACGCCGCATCCGATGCAGGCATCGCTGTCAACGACGGGATGTTTCACGTGTCTTCACCCGGGGATAGCAGCTGTGGCATGTCGTCTTCCACCGTGCTGTTGGGCTGGAGGCCGAACTGTTCGACCAGCACGTCGAGCACGCCGGGAGACACGAAGGCGGGCAGCCGCGGGCCCAGCATGATGTCTTGTATGCCGAGGGAGAGCAGCGCCAGTAATACGGCGACGGCTTTCTGCTCATACCAGGCAATGTTAAAGGCGATGGGCAGCTCGTTGACGTCGTCCAGGTCGAAGGCCTCCGCGAGCTTCCGGGCGACGACCGCGAGGGAGTAGGAGTCATTGCACTGGCCGGCGTCCAGCACGCGGGGGATGCCGTCGATGTCGCCCAGGTCGAGCTTGTTGTACCGGTATTTCGCGCAGCCCGCGGTCAGTATCACCGCGTCGTCGGGCAATGCCTCGGCAAACCTGGTATAGTAGTCCCGGTCGGCATGCCGTCCGTCGCATCCGGCCATGACCACGAAGGAGCCGATTTTTCCGGCTTTGACGGCCTCAACAATCCGGTCGGCCATGCCGGTGACGGCGTCGTGCGCGAAGCCAACGGTGATGCCCCCGTCTTCCAGCTGCTCGGGAGGCGGGCAGCGCCGTGCGTGCTCGATGATAGCGGAGAAGTCCTTGCTGCCGTCATCCCGGTCGGGGATGTGCTCCATGCCCGGGTAGCCGACGACGCCGGTGGTGTACACCCTGTCCCTGTAGGAGTCACTGGGCGGCACCAGGCAGTTGGTCGTCATCAGTACCGGCCCGTTGAACGATTCAAATTCTTCTTTTTGCTTCCACCATGAGTTGCCGTAGTTGCCCGCAAAATGCTCGTACTGTTTGAACGCCGGGTAAGCATTGGCGGGCAGCATCTCACCGTGGGTGTACACGTCGACGGCCGTGCCCTCTGTCTGTTGCAGCAGGTCTTCCATGTCCCGGAGGTCGTGGCCGCTGACCAGGATGCCTGGGTTGTCCCGTGTGCCAAGGGCAACGACGGTGGGCTCGGGGCTTCCGTAGGCCTCGGTGTTCGCCCGGTCGAGCAGCGCCATCGTCCGGACGGCCATGTCGCCGGTCTGCAGCGTCAGGTCGACGAGCTCGTCAACCGACCTGTCCCGGAGGGTGGTGGCCAGCGCCCGCTGCATGAAGGCGGGGATGCCTGCATCCTCGTATCCGAGGACCGAGGCGTGGTGGTAGTAGGCGGCGATACCTTTTACGCCGTAGGTGATGAGCTCCCGGAGCGACCTGACGTCCTCGTTGCTGGTGGTGAGCACGCCGACCTGCCGGGCTTTCCGCTGTATGTCGTCGTCGCTGTCCGGCGTCCAGGTGACGGCGTCATGCTCTCTCTGGATGTCATGTTTTTCTTTCAGCTCGTCCCGGATTTCGAGTGCCTCCCGTATCTTTTCCAGGAAGTAGTCGCGGTCGAAGTTGGCGTTGGTGATGGTGGAGAAAAGTCCTGCGGCGATGAACGCGTCGATCCCGTCGTTTCGATGTGCTCCGCCGTCGGTTGCCAGCGATATCCCCTTCATGAGGTAGATGAGCAGGTCCTGCAGGTTTGCCACCTCGGCCGGTTTGCCGCACATGCCCTTGATGGTGCATCCTTCGCCGCGGGCGGTTTCCTCGCACTGGAAGCAGAACATGTCGGGTGTTTCTGTCATTGTTTCACGTTTTCATATGCCGCCGGGCTATAAAAAAATTATCAATTGTTAATTCTTGCCTGTTCATGGCTGCAGCTTCCTGACACGCCCGAGACGCTCCTCCCGCAACGGGGCATCCACCACGGGATTGAAATCATCGAGCAATCGCTCGTGATACGGCGTAGCCGTCCTATGATAGATAACACCGATGGCCAATCTTTCCGGCTGCATGGCAATCTCCCGGGCCCCTTCCATGTCCGGCGTGGCATCGAGCATCTCGACCCGTTCGTTGTACTCCTCGTAGGTGTCATGAAACGTCACGCAGGGCTGCAGCACGTCGACAAAGGAAAAACCCTCGTGCTGGACCGCCCGGGCAACGAGGTCGGCCAGATGGTCGAGCCTGCCGGGATATCCCCGGGCCACAAAGGTAGCGCCGGCGTCCAGCATCAGCAGCAGCGGATTGAACGGCTCCTCCACGTTGCCATGCGGCGATGAACGCGTCTTCATACCCCGCTCGGTCGTCGGGGTAAACTGGCCCGTCGTCAGGCCGTAGACACCGTTGTCATGCACCAGCACCGTAACGTCCATGTTGCGCTTCGCCGCAAACAGCAGATGTGTCAACCCCTCGCCGTAGGCGTCGCCATCTCCGACAAAGGCCAGGGGATGCAGCCGGGGGTTCGCCATCTTCATACCCGACACGGTGGCGATGGCCCGGCCGTGCAATGAATACACACCCGACAGATCGAGATAGTCAAAAATCTTGCCATGGCAGCCGATACCCGACGACATCACCAGGGTATCGAGATCAAACCCCGACTCGTCGAGCAATCCAGCGGCTTTTTTCACCGCCCGCAGGATGCCGAAGTTGCCGCATCCGGGGCACCAGGTGTTCTCAGCATCGGTGCCAAGCTCCCTCATACAAGCACCTCCTCGAGCTCGGCGACGAGCTCCGTCGGCGCTAACGGCCGAGCGTCATATTTCCGGACATGCCCCACGATGGAAACACCGGTTTTCTCCCGCAGCAACTGCTCAAAAGAGCCAGCGGCGCTCTGCTCGACCACCACGACATCCCGGTAGCCGTCAAGCTCCCATACGGGAAACGGCTCCAGATAGACGGGCTGCACCACCCGGGCATCCAGGTCGCCATGGCGGAGCGCCTCAAGCACGCTGAGCGTCGTCGAACCATATGTAACAATCACGGGACCTGCATCGCCGTACACGTTGACCGTGTCCATGTCCCGCAGATGCTCCCGCAGCGCCTGCTGCTTCCGCTGCCGCTTGTCATGCATCGCCGCGATGGTGTCGGCGTCCTCCGTCGTGATGCCGTTTTCGTCGCATTCGTAGCTGTTCCATTTGATGGTCTCCCTGGAGGGAGGAAACAGGAGCGGCGAAATACCGCTCTCGGTCAGCCGGTATCGTCCATAGTCCTCATTCCGGTGCAGCTCGGCCTCGGCCCATGGCACCGCTTCAGGCTCCAGGACCACGTTCATGGCACTCTCAGAGCAGTGCTTCTCCGTCAGCAAGATACCCGGCGTCTGAAACCGCCAGACCAGCCCGAGCAGCTCCCCGGCCAGGCTGAACGCCTCCTCGATGCCGCCGGGCGAGGCCACAAAGCGGGGAAACTCCCCGTGGCCCTGATGCAACGCCATCCCGAGGTCGCCCTGCCCGGTATAGGTGGGCACGCCGGTCGACGGGCCGGGGCGCATCGACAGCACAAACAGGACCGGCGCCTCAGCCATCCCGGCCATCGAAAACGCCTCCTCCATCAATGCATAGCCGCCGCCGCTGGACGCCACCATGACCCGGGAGCCCGCAAATACGGCGCCGATGGCCATGTTCGCCACCGCGATCTCGTTCTCCGGCTGCATCACCGCAATGCCCAAATCGCGGTCATGCCCCGCCAGAAAATGCAGGATAGAGGTGGCAGGGGTCATCGGATACGCAAAATAATTGTTCAGGCCTGCAGATGCGGCACCAAGCGCGATGGCTTGGTTGCCCGTGAGCAGCACCGCCTCACGACGGTCGCCCTCCGACAGGGTAAAACGGCCGCCAATTTCGTCGTCGGCTGCCTCATAGAGAGCCGTCGCGTAGGCCAGGTTGTCCTCAACGTGAGAGGAATACGCCCGCCTGACAACGTCCTCCATTCGCCCGGGCGACATACCTATGGCAGCGCAGAGCACCGCGATAGATGAAACACCGGAGATAAGGTCGGGGCGCTCATATTGCTCTGCTTTTTCCATGATGGGCAGCGGGATGCCGTCACCGTCGACGTCTGCATCGTGCACCATGACGCCGTCATCGGCAAGATGGTCGATGTGTCGGTCATGGCTATGCCGGTCAAGCGCAACAATGAGCTGCGCCTCCATGTAATGGCTGGATATCTCGCCCCGGGCGGTTGACACCACCGAGAAGTTGTGGCCGCCGCGGATGAGGCTGGGGTAGTCATCCATCTGAAACACGCCCCGTCCCATCTCGTTGAAAATCGATGCGGCCGTTGAACCGGCGCTTCGGACGCCCTGCCCCGCCTTGCCGCCCACGAGAAACGTGAACACCTCGCTCATCGGATGCCTCGCAGCACCCGGATGACCTCGTCGATGTCGGGCACCTCGGGGATGTCATAGATTTTTGTCCATGCGACATGCTGCTCCGGGTCGACGATGACGTTGGCCCGGCCGGAGAACCCTCTGTCAGCAAGGAACAGGCCATACTGTTGTGCGACAGCGCCATGCGGCCAGAAGTCGGAGAGCAGGCGTGTCTCCATGATGTCGAGTGATTTCGCCCATGCCTTTTTTGATGGCACCGCATCGATGCTGATACCCACGGCGATGGCGTCGAGCTCCTCGAAATCTTTGACATGCGCCTCAAGGGATTGCATCTGCTTGGCGCAGACCGGCGTCCACGCCAGCGGGTGGAACGACAGCAGCACGTAGCGACCGGTCTGCCCTGATAGCGAAAACACGTCACCCCTGTGACCCTCCAGCTCAAAATCCGGCGCCCTCGCCCCGTTATCCATCACGTCCATATCCATTTTTTCCTGGTTCATGTTTCATACCTCCGTGCAAAGTTAACTAGTGTTAATATTATGGCGGAGGGGCTTTTAAGTCTTTGCCATAGCAATCGGTTAGAAATGCTCCACCTCGTGGCGAAGGCACTCGGCTGGAACCTGTGCCGACCGGCTGCGGCAAACGCCAGCGCCGCGAGGGTGACACAATCCCAGGCCGTACATTGATTCAACTAGCGGCCATTAATATGCACTGAGGTCCACGGTTCATCGTATTATTTGCCGGGAAGGTTTTCTTGCTCACGGGTACATCCCGCGAGAATGTTATAGCTCTTTTCTCTTTACCAGGATTATACTGACTACGACCATCGCTAAGAACACAAATGGTAATTCGAATCCAGGTGTTCCATCTCCTCCATCGCTGGTACCATCTGTGTCATCGTCTCCCCCGTCCGTGGCGTCATCCCCTGTATCTCCTTCATCTGTATCATCACCAGAATCCCACGGAGCATACTCCGATGGTGCATAATCGCCCCACTGTTCTTCAGAGCTAGCAGACTCTACGGTATAACCGTATACGCTATAGGACTCATCAGGATTATCTACTTCAAACGTAGCGGTAAACGTATCACCTGATACTGGATCGTCTAGCATACGATAAAAACCCGATGCCGCACCTTCACCACCAACCCATCCTTCGGTATTGGAATACTGGGCAACATAATTACTAGCATCACCTTCTAGATGGATCCAATAGGTTATGTCTTCAGCGTTTTCAATTTCTCCACTGACCTTCATAGTCAAGGTTACAGCATTGCCATCAAAAGAGAAGGAAACCTCAGTTATGTCAAGGTTAGGCTTCTCCCCTGAATATTTATCCCAGGACCAGCCTCCATCCGTTTCCTGATAATGCCATACGTCTCCGGTATCATCACCTAACGCTGCCACTGACCCACTAATCGCCAATATACAAACGACTACGCCTACCACCAACATATTTCTTCGTAGCATACTCATACTCTCCACATCGGCAACAAAGAACTCGTGTATAAGTCTTGGGGGTTTTTGGGCTCCATCTCGAAAGCAAGTACAAAGCACACCTGCCAATGGCCGCTATCATCCTATCGACCTATTTTGGATACTAAAGAAAACATCGGCTTATAAAACAATAACTTCGGCATAGTTTAAGGATGATGCCGTCGCTAATGGCCACCGGCGGACTCCAGCCCCCCGGATTCAATGAGGGATGCCAGACGCGGACTCCCTGGCGACCGCTAGCTACCCTTGTCTTTTTCTCTTCAGCCACACACCGAGACCCAGTGCCGCCACCAGCAGCCCTGCCTGCAATCCGGGAATGCCTCCCCCTCCATCGTCGTCTTCTCCTGCAAGTGTATGCTCGCTGGCCACGTTTGACAGGGGAGAAACGTTTGGAATTTCATCTGCTGTTTTCAGCGCGAAATAGTAGGTGGTATCGGGGCTCAGGCCGGAGACGGAATAGGTTTCCTCATCCCCTGACTGATGTGGAACCGGCTGTGCTGTCACTTGCGTAGCATCTGCCCATGTCTCAGTGGTTATCGACGCAGTGGCATACCGGAGGTCGTAGCTGCTGGCGGTTCCCATCTCCACGTTATCTCCAGGTGCCGTCCAGGTAAGTGTGACCGAGGTATTGGTAACCTGGGTTGCTTGAAGATCGGTTACCCTGCCGGGCCACGTGGCATCAGCGGCTTTATCCAGGAAAATGTTTCCGTCATCTCTATCATCCTCCCATACGATATAGGTCTGGGTATCAGAGCCGACCCCTATGGCTGGATGCCCAGCTGCTTCGGGCCCATCGTTTACATTGAAATTCTCACCAAATGATACTCCCCCATTAGTGGAATTAGCAAAATAAACCCCCTCTTCGCCGCGGGAGTCATCCTGCCATGTCACAAAAATCTTTCCACACGGATGAATCGCTATATCGTTATCGCAACCGCCTGATAGCGTTGCTGCCGGGGTGTGACTCACATTAACAGACGGCTGGAAAGAATCTGCGCCGTCAGTTGAACGCGCACATCGTGCCTTTTTCAGGTCTTCTTTATCATCCCAGTATGACACGTACACCTTATCTGTATCTAACACTGCGATGGATGGATCCGACATGCTGTCGCCGTCTTCAACCACAACGCTGGATCCAAACGTTGATGCCTGATCAGTGGATTTAACAACCCGTATGTCGGAATCGCCAAACCCTAAGCCGTTCCCATAAGCGACGTATATGGTCTCATCGGAGCCAATGGCGATCGCGGGGGTAGCGGGTCTGTCCTCGGGGCTGTTTACTCTGATGTCTGTCCCGAATCCGTTCCCATTTATGGATTTATCCAGAGATAGGTTTTCGAGGTATGAGGCTGTCCATACGATGTATACATTCTCTTCATAGGTGGCAATATCGGGGCTGTCACCACCATGACTATCGCTTATTATTGTTGGATCTGTGAAGGTGCTGCCTCCATCTGTGGATGCCGCATAATAGATATCCCCCCTATATCCCCATGCAACATGGATGTTGTCGCTGTCATCGACCGCAACCGACGGCTCATATCCATTGCCGACATCTATGGGGTCGCCGAACGTCTCTCCGCCATCGGCGGATTTAGCAAAGTTTACTCCATTCCAGACTACATATACGTTGTCGGAGCCATCCACTGCAATATCTGGTTTTCTTCCATAACCTGGGCTGACAGGTATATCTGTTCCAAATTCTTCTGCCCTCGCATCGTGAACACAACCGAAGAAGGCGTACACTGCGCCGAGCAGCAACACAAAAACAATCACGGTGGCTACTTGTCTCTGGATAACACGTTTAATTTTTTCACCTATTGCATAGAATCAATATGCCAAGAATTTAAATATGTTATGAACCAGTTGGCGCTATACCGAACATTTCGAAATGTCTGGATTGATGACTTTGCTCATCGGAAACACTGATTATCTAGCTGAAACAGATGAAGGATGAGAATTGTCTCCCATATTAAGCGAAGTCTGTACCATTTCCGAAGAAAAAAGGAGGACTACATGCATCGAAATATTTTATAGTAACCGTTGGCCAATGCCTTACTTTCCGGAAAGAAAGGTAGAAAAGATGCTGCCTATTCAACTATCAGCGTCTCTGGGTCGAGGCGGTCGGTGTTGGCGAGGAGGAACTCCTGGCTGCTGTGGAGACAGTTGACCGGGCAGACCTCGACGCACTGGGCGCAGAAGATGCACCGGGCGACGTACATCTTTATCTTTTTCTCGTCTTCCTTGAACTCGATGACCTTGGCCGGGCAGACCCGGATGCACTGCTTGCATCCGATGCATTTGTCCTTCTCGTAGACTATTTTGCCGCGGAAATCGTCGGGCAGCTCCACCGGGGGGTTGGGCTTCGCCTTGCCGTCAGCGATTTTTTGCAGCAGCGCCGTCACGTTTTTCGGGGCATACTTGACCGGGAACAGATTGGTGAAGGGCTTCTGGAAGAGCTGTTTCAATACCTGTCTAATTGCCGGAAACATGTTACCACACCTGTATCGATAAAACCTGGGAGTCCCACATGAGAAGCACCAGTCCAAGCAGCGCCATCAACGTGATGGACACCCAGTACGTTGACACCACCTGGCTGATACGCAGCCGTGCCACCCCAACGCGTATGAGCGAAACGCCGAAAAAGATCACCAGGGATACCTTCACGAGATAGAATATGATGTTCGCCGCATCTGCCATCAGGCCGGACAGCGACAATGTCTCCGCGATACCCCACGGGAAAAACAGGGCCACCATGAGCGACGCCAACGCCACGGTTTTCACCCCGTCGGCGAGATAAAACATGGCCAGGTTACGGCCCGAGTACTCGACGAGCACTCCCTCCGCTATCTCGGTCTCCGCCTCGCCCACGTCGAAGGGCACCTTGGCCAGCTCCGCGGGCATCACGATGACCAGCGCCAGCAGTATCAATATCAGGCCGATAATGCCGAGCAGGCCGACCTCACCCCACAATGGATTCGAGGCAATAAAAGACAGGGTGAACACGTCGCCGCCACCCGTTATCTCCTGGAGCTTCCAGACGATGGCAATGATGGCGACGGCGAGCGGAAACTCGTAGGACATCATGGTCACCATTTCACGCTGCGCTCCAACCGTCGCGAACGGGGAGCCGGATGCGAAGCCGCCGGCGACCATGGACAGCGCGGGAATGGTCAGCAGGTACAAAATCAGGATGATGTCGCCGTGGCCCTGCAGTATCGGGGTGTAACCGGCGATGGGGATGTAGAGCAGCAGGGTGATCGATGCCGCCAGCGATATAACCGGGGCTGCGTGGTACATCCAGCCGACGGCATTGTCGGGCATCACGCTTTCCTTCATCAGCAGCTTGCTGACATCCCAGAAAGGCTGCCGCAGTGGCGGGCCGACGCGGTTCTGCATGTGGGCGGCTATTTTCCGGTCGATACCCTTGTAGGACAGGCCGAGAAACAGCGCTAACACCGAGATACCCAGCGTCCCGACGACCGCCTCGAACAGGAGCTCCGCGTTCATTTGATCAGCCTCCGTGTTTTCTGGACAGAGAGGTCATGCAGTTTTTCTTTGTCATATGTGGAGCCGTTGGCCGTGACGGCGCGGTTGGTGCAGGACATGCAGGGGTCGATGGACGCGGCGACGATGGGGATGTCGGCGATCTGCTCGTGCATCAGCATCGGACGCCATGCCATCAGGTTGCTATATGTTGGCGCGCGGACCTTCCATGTGTGCAGGGTGTCCATGCCGGGTTCGAGCTTGACGTAGTGAATGTCCTCGCCGCGGGGCGCTTCATGCCGTCCGATGGCCTCGCCCTCCGCTTTTTTTATCTGGGCGAGCAGCTTCGGTATTTTTTCCTCGGTCATGATGTCGCCCTCGGGCATGTCGTCCAGGGCCTGCTCGATGATGTCGAGGGACTGTTTGACCTCGAGCAATCGGACGACGATGCGGTCGTAGGTGTCACCGACGACCTCGCCCGTCAAAATGTCGGGCGTGATGGCCTCGACGTTGAAATCGGGGTAGGCAAAGTAGGGAACGTCCTGCCTGACGTCTTTTTTGACGCCGCTGGCACGCGTCGTCGGTCCCGCGGCGCCGAGCCGCAGCGCGTCTTTCTCGGTGAGGATGCCGATGTGCCGCGTCCGCATCTTGATGGTCTTGTCGTCGAGGAACAGATTGGCGATTTTGCCGAACAATCGGCGGTATTCCTCGAGCATCTCCCGTATCTTGGGCACCTTTTTCTCGGGGATGTCACGGCGGACGCCGCCGTACATCATGATGGCCTTGGTGACCCGGTTGCCGTTGACCAGCTCCAGGATGTCCATGACGTGCTCGCGGACCTTCCACGAGTAATGCAGCAATGTGTCGAAGCCGAGCTCGTGGGCGGCGACGCCCGCCCAGAGCAGATGGGAATGGATACGCTCCAGCTCGCCCTCGATGACCCGTATGTATTCGGCGCGGTCGGGTACCTCTATCCCGGCGGTTTCCTCGACCGCCATGATAAGGCAGGCGGGATGGCACAGGTTGCAGATGCCGCAGATGCGCTCCGCGACGTAGATGGACTGCACCGGGTTGTTGCGGTGCATGCCGATCCATTCGATGCCCCGGTGGTTTTCGCTCGCTGTGACGTCCACATCGACGATTTCTTCGCCGTCGAGCTCGCAGGTAATCGTGATTGGTTCTTTCAAAGCGGGATGCACCGGGCCGATGGGTATCTTGTATTTCATTCCTTCCACCCCTCGTAGAGCTTGTTGGTTTCCTTCGCTCCTGTCTCGTCGCGCCGCCATGGGTAGACGCCCTCGGGGAAGTCGGGCGTGAGGAACAGGTGCCGCTTGTCGTGCAGCCCCTGGACGTCGGCGCCGGTCATCTCGATGACCTCCCGCTCGGAGAACTCCGTCCCGGGGATGAGATCGGTGAGCGTTGGCACCCAGAGATCGTTTTTGGGCGCCGGCACCCGGAGCGTGATGGCAACCTCCCCGCAAAACGTGCCATAGTTGAGCGTGAAATGGTAGTTGTATACCATGTCGTCGCCCGCGTCGGACGGCGATATCACCGAGAAATGCGGGAACTCCTCCGCCTCCTCTATGAGCGATGCTACGAGGTCGTGCAGCTCCTCGCGGGGGATGTCGACCCAGACGGTGTGCCGTTCCATCGGGGTGCGGACGCCCGCCGTCGCGGTTTGTACCTCGTATTCGAGGTCGTGTGATTCGAGCATGTCTTTGATTTCATCGATGTTCATTCTGACACCTCCTCCAGGTGTTTCCAGGCCTTTACCACGCCGTCGATGATGGCCTCGGGGCGGGGCGGGCAGCCCGGGACGTAGACGCAGGTTGCCTCTGGGACAACGCGGTTGAGCGGCCCGGCCAGATGATATGACTCATGGAACACGCCGCCGGTGATACCGCAGCTGCCCACAACCAACACGACCTTGGGGTCGGGGGTCTGCTCGTAGATACGGCGAACCTTGTCCTCCATGTCGTTGGTGATGGGGCCGGTGAACAGGATGACGTCGGCATGCCTGGGCGAGCCAACCAGTTTGATGCCAAAGCGCTCCACGTCATAGCGTGGGGTCAGCGCCGCCACGATTTCGATGTCGCAGCCGTTGCAGGAGCCGCTGTTGACATGGAACACCCAGAGCGACCGCTTGAACGAGTTCAGACTCATGCTATCACCTCCAGTCCGATGATGAGAACGAAAAACAGCGCGGCCATGCCAATAAACCAGAGCACGTAGTCGTTCACGATGCCGGTATGGATCTTTTTCATCCATCTGTAGTAGCCGCCCAGCGCCTCGGTGAACCCCCAGTAGATGTTGCCCGCCCTGACATGTGCCTCCTCCTTCGAGGGGGCGGGATGCCCGGACAGGAACGGGGTGCCCTGCTCGCCTCCTTTGTGCTGCCGGTTGCCCATGCCCCAGAGGATGTAGGCAACCAGGGCTGCCACGACAAAGGCGATGATCCAGACCACGGGCGACCAGTAGCCACCGGTGGTTTCAAGAGCCTCGAATACCATAGCTATACACCTCCCACCGAGCCGATGTAGCCCGCCTGGTCGGCCAGCGCCTGCGCCGCAGGATGCACCAGATGGCTGACCACCCAGTCGGGGAACAGGCCGAACAGGATGATACCGACGGCCAGGATGGCCATACCCGCGAGCATGGACTTGGGCACCTCGCGGTTGTCAGATATGTCGAGCCTGGGCCCCATGAACGCGGAATGGAACACCTTGACGAAGGACGCCAAGGTCAGGATGGAAACTAGCATGGCGACGATTGACAGGATGGGACTGACCTGGTAGGCCGACTCGTAGATGAGCAGCTTCGACGCGAAGCCGTTCAACGGCGGGATGCCGGCGATGGCGAGCGCGCCGATGATGAAAAAGATAGCCGTATATTTCATCGAATGCGCCAGCCCGCCCATCTTTTCGAGGTTGCGCGTGCCGACCTTGTAAAAGATGGCGCCCGCCGTCAGGAACAGCAGACCCTTGTACAATGCATGGTTGATGATATGGAAGATGCCGCCCTCCATCGCTCGCAGGCCGTAGGTGTCAAACTCCGCCTTGGAAAGCAGGTACAGGCCGACGCCGACGCCGAGCAACATGTACCCAGTCTGGCTGATGGCATGATACGACATCAGGCGCTTGATGTCCTTCTGCGGAATCGCCATGGTGACCCCGACGAACATCGACAGCAGCCCAAGCGCGATGATGATAATGCCGACCGTCGTCAGATTGAGCGTCACACCATACAGGGTGAAACAGACGCGGAACAGCGCATACAAGGACGCCTGGCTCGCCGCCACCAGCATCGCCGTAATCGAGGCCGGCGCAACCGTATAGGCATCGGGCGTCCACATGTGCATGGGCACCGCGCCGCATTTCATCGCAAAGGCGGCGATGAGCAATCCAAGCGCGAGCTTGTCCAGGAACGTGTACTCAAGCACGTTGGCGAGCGCCGCGATGTTCAAAAGGTTGTACTGCCCGTACAGCAGGCCCACCGAGAACAGGACCATCAGGGCGCCCAGCGTCGAAATCACGATGTACTTGAACGCGCCCTCTATGGCGTCGCCCTTGTATACCCGGAAGGCGATCAGACCCGCCGAGGCAATCGAGAGCACCTCGAGGAAGACGAACAGGTTGAACATGTCACCGGTGAACTCCATGCCGAGCATGCCGACCGTCATGAGCAACAGCAGCGTGAAAAAGCGCCCCTTGCCGCCCTCCCGGTCCATGAACGCCAGCGAATAGATGGCAGCGGCGAGCGACACCGTGCAGCTTATCAGGCCCATGAAGGCGCTCATCCCGTCAACCTGGAGCACGATGCGGACGGGCACGGCCGCCTGCGCCGGAATCGTCGACGTCGGATCGGCGGCACCCATGGTGTAGAGATGGGCGCCCTGGGTGAACACGTCCCAGGCCAGCACTATCATGACGAGCTGCGTGACAATGAGTATGAGGATAACCCACGCCGACCGAGCCTTCTTGTTCACCCGGTCGATGAGCGGCGTTAAAAAGGCCCCCAGCAATGGAATGGCGAGGAGCAATGCCGGCGCATGTGTAAGCAAATCTTCCATCATTCTTTCAACCTCCGTATCCTGGCAGCGTCAAGCGTGCCGTAATGCCGGTATATCTTGATGACCAGCGAGAGAATCAGGGCCAGGATGGCGACGCCGATGACGATGCTGGTCAGGGTCAGCGCCTGCGGGACGGGCAGCACCATGCCGCCCGGAATGACAATGCCCTCGGGCAGATTCGTGTAAATGGGCGCGACGCCGTCCTGCCGGTAGCCCAGCGTGATGAGGAACAGGTTTACGCCGGCCTCCACGATGGTCAGGCCGATGGCTATCTTGATGAGGTTGCGCTTGAATAGGATGGCGAAGAGGCCGATGGCGATGAGCGCGACGACGGCGATATAGGGAATGTTGTATATCATTGGTCTCCCTCCTTTGAGTCCTTGGACGCCATGGCCATGGCGAGCACCACGGCCGCCAGGCCGCCGATGACCTTCATGCCGACGGCCAGGTTGAGGATGGGCAGCGTGCCGCCCGAGTTCAGGAGGCCCGGATTGCCGCCAAACGACGGTACCTCGCCGAAAATATACGACGTGTCTGCGAGGAAGTTCGCCAGCAGCGTATCTGTGACCAGGATGAGGCCGAGCAGGCCGACAATGACGAAGGTCAGGCCGCCCAGGCTCTCGAACAGGGACAATACGGACTCGCTGACCTGTTTTTCCGTCCGGGATGCCCCGTAGGCGACGATGAGCATCACGATGGCCGAGGCACCGATGGCGCCGCCCTGGAAGCCGCCGCCCGGCGTCAGATGGCCATACATGATGACATAGAACGAAAAAATCAGGATGAACGGGAATATCAATGCCGCAACGGTCCGCACGATGGGCGACATGCCCGGCTGCTCAGTCATAGCTATCCCTCCGTCTGAACAGGGCCATGACGCCGGCAACCGCGGTGAACAGCACCGTTGCCTCCCCCAGGGTATCAAACCCTCGGTAGTCAAAGACGACCGAGGTGACTGCGTTGTTGGCACCGGTCTCGTTCTGCGCGTTCTCGATGATGTAGTCATCCATGTCCGAGGGCGGCTCACCGAAATCACGCATCTCGTTCACGGTAACGAACATAAAGGCGACGAAGACCACGAACACCAGGGCTGCAAGCTTTCTCATAGCTCCTCACCCCCTACATCCCCGGGTTCCTTGGCCGGCTCCACCGGCTCCTCCTGTCCCTCCATCCGCTTCGTCTGCCGGATGGCCAGCACGATGATGGCCGTGGTGATACAGGCGCCGATACCCGCCTCAGCGATGGCAACATCGGGCGCATGCAAAATGTAGAATTCGAGCGACAGCAGCAGGCTCATCGCCGCCAGCGCGACGGCTGCACCGAGCAGGTCACGCAGCAGAATGGCAACGACGGCGGCGAGAACCATGAGCACTGGCACCGCGACATGGACAAGGTCACTCCACATCGTCCACCTCCACATCTGCCATGTCGGCCTCGGCGGCTTCCTGCCCCGGCGCCAGGTCGTCGACCAGCGCCCGCGATGGCATCACTCCGCTGCGATGCGCGGCACGGGCGATGGCATGCGCACCCGTCGGATTCGTGACCAGGATGGCGACCAGGGCAACGGCGGCATGGATGGCCATGTTTATCATGGCAGTGTCGCCGTCATACCAGCGCCATGCACCATAGATGATGACCGCGCCAGCAAGGAAAATAGCACCGAACGTGGTGCACTTGGTGCCCGCATGCAGCCTCGTGTAGACGTCGGGGAAGCGCAGCAGCCCCAGCGACGCCAGCAGGTTGAAGAACAGCCCGACGCCCAGAAAGATGTAGATAATCCATTCAATCATATTTCCCCTCCTTCGAGATATTTGGCCACATACAGCGTGGTGATATAGGAGAGCACCGCGTAGACGATAGCGACGTCGATGTAGATGATCTCCATCGTCGCGGCCCCGAAGGCAAGCATGGATACGACGACGATGGTGTTGACCGTGTCAAGCCCGACGATGCGATCGGGCGCCGTCGGACCCAGGATGACCCGCACCAGGGCGATGAGCACCGATATCGACAGCACGATGAGCGATATCATGAACGGGTCGTACAGGTCGATCATTCTGCCACCCTCCGTGCCCACTTGGGAAATGAAGCACATATCGGCGTGCATGGCCGCGGCATCTCCTGCAGCGCCGCATCGTCGATGTTGATCCAGTGGATGTACAGGTCGCCATTGTCGATGTCAACCGAGAGCGTCCCCGGCGTCAGCGTGATGGAGTTGGCGAGCATGGTCATCGCCTCGTCGCTCTCCAGGCCCGGCGATATTTTGACGATACCCGGCCTGATCCTGCCCGTGAGAACGCGGTAGGCGACGTCCAGGTTGGCCTTCGCCATCTCCCAGAAAAACGGGAACAGGTACGCGATGAAAAGCAGCCACCGTTTCGGGTTCGCCAGCTTGAAATTCTTCACGAAAACGCTGCGTCCCGCCGCGCCGGCAACCATCGACAGCACAATCCCGGCGATGATCTCGTCAGCACCCCACACCTGGCCGTTGAACGTGAGGGCGAGCCACACGACGAAGCAGAAAACAGCGGTCCCTACGAAAGCAAACATCGGAGGGTAATCTCGTCTCCTCTTTAAAAGCTTGCGGTTTTCGGCGCCTCGCAACCGGGAAATCAATTTAAATATCCATTTTGGTTACATAGGGTATATGAAACCCCTTGTCGTCTACTACTCGCGGAGTGGAAACACCGAGATGGTCGCCGAGGCGCTTGCCGACATGCTGTCCTGCCCCCTTGAGAAAATCCGGGACATGGAGAAGCGCTCCGGTCTGCTGGGCTGGCTCCGCTCGGGGAAACAGGCCGCGAAGGGCGAGACCACGGAGCTGGAGCCGCTGGAGCATGACCCCGCCGATTTCGACCTCGTTGCCATCGGAACGCCGGTGTGGGCGGGCACCATGTCGACGCCGGTGCGGAGCTTTCTGGAAATGCATCGGGGCGGCCTGCCCAAGGTGGCGTTTTTCTGTACCGCCGGCGGCGACAACACCGCCGGGACGTTCGCCGACATGGAGGAATGCTGCGGCCGGCAGCCCGTGGCGACGCTCGACGTCAGCCGGAAGATGATAAAAAAGCAGGAATGGCGGCCCGCAGTGGAGCGCTTCGCCGGTGAGGTAGCCGATGGAGCATGATCCTGCGGCGGGCAGGGATGACCGCTGGGAGGATGAATGGCCGGGGCGACATGTGAAAGAAGGTATGGGCTGGCAGGTGTCATTGTCGATTCTCGGCGGCGTGGGCTGGCTGGTGTTTCTTCTGGTGTGGCTTATTTTTTATGCATCCGAGTACTCTGGCTACCAGAACGTGGCTATCGTGCTGCTGTCGTTGCTGGCGGTGGCCGGATTGCTCGGGATCTTGTGGACGATATGGGGCTGGCGACGGAAACCTGAGGGGATACGGATGATGAAAACGCCGGGGTTCCGGTGGCGCGTTGTTTTTTCAGCGGTGAGCGTACCCGCAGCGGTGCTTGCGCTGGTCGGCTGGCTCTACTGGTATGCCGATGGCTACAGCATCTATCAGAACATAGCGGTGTGCATCATCATCCTGCTGATCATGGGCGGACTGCAGGGAGCGGTATGGGCGCCCTGGGGTATGCGTCACGGCCGTTGCTAGGATGTGCTGCCCTGCCGTTTACAGGAACTTGTTGTAGCCGACGGTGAGCAGGTTGCCGCCGACGAAGATATGGGTGTCGGGGCGGAGGCGCCAGGGGATCTTAACATGGGTGCCGTAGAAGCCCATCATCATGCCGGTCTGATCGCCGAGCATGAACCCGAAGTCACGGACCGTCTGTCCCTTCCAGAAATAGTTGGCGCCGAACTTGACCATGGTCATGCCGCCTGAATGGTAGTTGAAAAATATCGGCCGGAGAACGAACCGGAAGATGAAGCTGTTTTCCGGGCTGAGCAGCGCGCAGTCCCGGGCCATTGGCACGTAGACGTCTCCCTTGCCGTAGCTGAATATGAGATTGGAGAAGCCGATGTCGAAGCTGATGCCCAGCCGGGCCATCGCGCGGCCCATGTTGTCGTTGGCGATGTCGCGCTCGACCGCTGCAGCGGTATCCGCATCGAGCATCAGGGTGTGAGACCTGATGCCGGTGGGGCTGATGGTTTCTATTTCAGCAGCGATCTGCGAGGAGTCGTCGGCGGCTGCCGGGGCGGTGGTGAGCAGCGCCGGCGCCACAAAGATACCGATGGCGAATAAAACCAGTAGCTTTTTCATGGATGTATATTGTGTGGCCATTTATAAATATATTGCGTGTGTGACGTGCTGGCATGACACCAATGTTTTTAAACCTGGTATACATATAGGTATGGAGGTAAAACATGAAGGCAATAAAACTACGGGCATTCGCGGTAGCCATACTGCTATCCAGCCTTGTGCTGCTGCCGCTGGTAACCACCACCGGAAACGCCGGGGAAACAGGACGGAAAACGGTCACCTGCGCGGTCTTCCACGACGGACAGCGCGAGGTCACCGAGCAAAAACTCTCCCTGCTTGGAGCAGGGAATCTGCTGTCGACGGCGCGGACCGCCGTGAACGCATGGAAAAACGTGCAGGACGGAGACGTCAGCGACGCGGACAGAGCCGAAATCGAGGCGGCGCTGACAGACCTGCTGTCAGCCCTCAAGGAAAAAGGATTGGTCCCCGCGGGGATAACACCCCGGGCGCTCGGGCTGCTCCCCGACGGCGGCATCGCCTGGATGCATCCCATCGCCAGTTGCGGGAGCGGCTTCGGCTGCATACCGCTCTATCCGGGAGAGGCGTTCCTGGGCGTGATGCTCCGCCCGATCCTGCTGCAGTACTTCCTGCTGGGCTACACGGGCTGCCTCAACGCACGGGTCATCCCGCCGCGGGTAGAGTACTGGGATTTCACCGGGACGCAGACCGTGATGGTGTTCGGATTCGCCGGCATCTATCTCGACTTCGCCAGCCTCGGCATCGGCATCCCGCCCGTCCAGGTGCTCATGGGTGAGAGCCTGTTCACCGCCGGCATCGACTGGCCGATGTAGCCATCTCTTTTTCCCTCTTTTTTTATTTTCCATGGAGCTGCCTGAGCAGCCATGCCATGTTTTCGCCGAGGATGCGCATCGTCTCCATGCCCTCCCCGTCGTCGGCGACGTCACCGGGATCCCGGCCGACGCCGAGGTTCCAGTAGGAAGAGCCCGGCACCACCATCTGGCCGATCAGGAAAAAACGGTTGATGGCGTCGAAGACGGGCAGCGCTCCCGCGCGTCGCACGGCCACCACGGCGGCGCCGACCTTCCTCCGGAGCAGATCATCGTTGGCCCGGGCGACCATCCCGGCGCGGTCAATGAGCGCCTTGAGTGCCGGTGACACGTTGGCGAAATAGGTGGGAGACGCAAAAATGATGCCCTCCGCCGCCTGCATTTTCCTGATGCAGTCGTTCACCATGTCGTCGATGACACATCGCCCGTCCCTGTTCTCATAGCAGCGGTAGCAGGCGGTGCATCCCCTAACATCACGGCCGGCGAGCGACACCACCTCGGTTTCGATGGCCTGTTTTTCAAGCTCATCGAGCACCGTCTCGAGCAGCAGCGCGGTATTGCCCTCCCGTCGGGCGCTGCCGTTAAACGCAACGACTCTCATGCCGCCATAACAACGGCTGCTTTAAAACCATGACCCCAGTTTACAGCGCGATGCCCAGGTAGAACGCGGCGAGCGCGAGCGCCATCGCACCCCGGAACAGGTCGGTTGCCCGGCCGGCGCTGTCCACGTCCTCGAGCGCGAGCACGATGGCGTAGGCGACAAGCGCGTCGACCGGGATGTAGAGCACCAGGTACCACCTGCTGAGCACGTCCCATATCACGGGGAGCGGGGTCAGCGCGATGGAGACAGCCGCGATGGTGCCGCCCACCCTGACGGCGGCGCGCCGGCCGATGCGCATGGGGAGCGTAATCCGGCGGACGAGGTCGGCCTGCATGTCCCGGGTGTCCATCAGTATCTCCCGCCCCAGGATGATGAAGAAGGCCATCATGGAGAGCAGCACGGCATCCCAGGGACGCCCGACGGCTGCGCCCCCGAACACGAAGGCGAGGCTGGAGAGCACCGCGACGACGAGGTTGCCCAGGAACCCTCGCTGCTTGAACCGTGTCTCGTAGAGCATCAGGGATGCGATGGCGGCCAGAGCCAGGGCAAGACACCATGGGTTGATGAACAGGGAGATAGCTACCGCAGCGGCGAACAGCAGGATGGAGAACCACAGCGCCTCCCGTGTGGAGATGACGCCGGCGGGCACCGGCCTGCGTGGATGCGCGATGCTGTCTATCTCACGGTCGAAGGAGTCGTTGAAGGTCATGCTGCCGGCTGTTATCAGGAACACGGCGGGCATCGCCAGCAGCAGGTCCCCCGTGGTGGTGGCGCCGGCGCCGATGTAGACGCTGATGATGGCCATCAGGCCGAGCTCGGGCCGGGTCATCCTGATGTATGCCAGTGTTTTTCTGGCCGGCGATGGATGTGCATGACGCATGGCGTTGTTCGGGTCGGCGGCCTGGTCCTCCGGCCCTTCGGTCACCTCCACATCTATGGATGACAACAGGATATATGAGGCTTGTCATATCGCCGGGAGCGGACGCGAACATTTATAAATAGTATTTATATACTATTTAAATACGGTCGAGGTGTGTAGACATGGCAGACATACGGATAGAGAACATGGTCGCCTCCGCCACCATCGCCGAGGAGCTCGACCTGGCAGCGCTCTCCCGGGTGCTGCCGGAAAGCAAGTACAATCCGGAGGAGTTCCCCGGGCTGGTGCTCCATCTCGCCGAGCCGAAGACCGCGGCGCTGCTGTTCAGAAGCGGAAAGATGGTCTGCACGGGCGGCAAAACATATGAGGACATACGGCGCGCCATCGACATGGTGGCGGCAATGGCCTCCCGGGCGGGAGCCGTCGTCCATGAGAGCCCGGAGATCGAGGTGCAGAACATCGTCGCCTCGTCGAACCTGGGATCATATCTCGATCTGAAAGCCATCGCGCTGGCCTTCGGCCTCGAAACCGTGGAATATGAACCAGAGCAGTTCCCCGGCCTCGTGTACCGGCTGCAAGAACCACGCGTCGTCATGCTGCTGTTCAGCTCGGGCAAGCTCGTCTGCACCGGCGGCCGTAAACGGGAGCAGGTGGCGGCAGCCGTCGACGGCGTAGCCGCCGAGCTCGAGATGAAAGGGCTGCTCTAGTCGCCGTCGCCTTTTACCCTGTCGAGCGTCCAGTCGCCATGCCGTTCGACCTCGGGTTTTTTCGCCGCGAGCATGTAGACCGCAATGACCAGGGCGGCAATGACGAACAGCACCACGGCCACGATAACCATGGCATACACCACGAGGAGGACAGCACCCAGCGCGGCGAGCACGCCTGCACCGATTCGCAGCATGGATATCAGCTCAGGGATTCATCTATCAGCGTGCCGACCAGGCCGGATTTGCCCGAGGTCTGGCTCTGCTGTGGCATGAACGGCGCCAGGGCCATCGCCAGGTTTTTCAGCGTCATCGACTGCAGCAGCACTTTTCCGGGCCCCTCGAGCCGGGTGATGAAGAGCCCCTCGCCGCCGAACAGCATGGTCTTGATGCCCTTGACCCGCTCGATGTCGTAGTCGACGGTGGCCTCCCAGCCAACGACGCTGCCCGTGTCGACCTTGAGGCGCTCGCCCTGACCGAGCTCCATCTCGATGAAGTCGCCGCAGGCGTGCACGAAGGCGGTACCGTCGCCGGACAGCCGCTGGAGGATGAAGCCCTCGCCGCCGAAAAACGTTGCCCCCAGGCGCTTCTGGAAAGCGATTTTCATGTCGACGCCGTCGTCGGCGCAGAGAAACGCATCCTTCTGCGCCATGAAATCGGTGCCCGTTGAGAGATCCCATGCCTGTATCTTGCCGGGAGCGTTGCCGGCAAAGGCCACGATGGCGGTGCCGCCAGCCGACGAAAACTCGGTCATGAAAAACGTTTCGCCTGCCAGCTTCCTGCCCAGCCCCTTGAGTATGCCGCCGCGGCTCTTGGCCTCCATCTCCATGTTCGGGGACATGTAGACCATGGAGCCGGCCTCGCCGTAGACCTTTTCGCCTTCGCTGATCTCGAGGGTGACAATCTGCAGGTTGTCACCGACAATTTTATGGTTCATGCGTCACAATATAGCAGCGGGCTTAAATCTTTCCGTTTTTCTCAACAATGCCTGAACAATGGTCAACCACGCTTGAACGAAGGCTTATATGCCCGTGTCAGATAATATCACAGCGGCAGGGAGACCACATGCATTTTCCAATCACCATGCTCCCTGCCATGCCTCCATTCATCGGGCAAAAAAAATGCCCGGAGCGGGATTTGAACCCGAGTCCAAGCCTCCGCAGGGCTTTAGGATATCCAAGCTACCCCATCCGGGCATGTGGCTACGTGTGCAGGTCCACCATCGCCACCTGCTCCAATATGAGATCCTCATACATAGAGGTATCGATTGCCTCGCGCATCGCCATCGAAATACCGAAGCGCTCGAAAACGCTGTCAGTGCCCGCCAGGACGTCGTCGTCGGAGACAAGCGAGCGCTCCTCCATGAACCCCTCGATGGCCGCCGCCCGGCCGTCGGCACCCTCGATGCCGGTGTCGCCGACCGCAACCAGCACCATGGGGCCGTCGCGGATGCCAGCCCGCTCGATGGCATTGCGTATCTGCCGGCAGCCGGAGGCATACAGCAGGATTTCCATCGACAGGTCGTTGCAGGTCGCCGTGTTGCGGCGAACCGAGCGCACTGCGTGCTCCACCGCCGACCTGACATGTACCTCGCCGTATATCGCATCAGCGTCGAACGCCTGGCAGACGATTTCATGGGCTGCTGCATACTCCTGCAACGCGGCGATGAACGCCTCGCCGTCCCGGATGCTGCCCCGGCAGCCATGTATCCTGATGTCCATCTATACCACCTGTTCCCGTATCGCCCTGGCGGTCTCCGAACCGATGTGCGGTATCTCCTGCAGCCGTGCTATGCTCGCTTTCCTTAAATCGTTTACGCTCCGGAACCCTGCCTTGTAGAGCGCCCTGGCCCGGACGCGCCCGACGTTACGGAGCTCAACCAGGTTGAGGAGCTGCTCCCGGCAGCCGTAGCGCATCCGCATGATGAGCTTCGTCAGATCCGGCACGGCTTCGAAGTCAAATATGCGGGCCATCTCCCGCATCGCATGGAGCAGCCACTCGGCGACCTCGACCTTGCCGTGGATGTCCCCCGGCCCGACACCGTATTTTTGCACGAGATGCTGCTCCCGCCGCTCCAGTATCCAGTCCTCCAGCAGCGCCGCGGTTTTCACCTCGGCGAGGAACCATTCAAAATCCGGTGAGATGGGCAGCGGCACCTCCAACGCGAAGACGTTCTCGTCCACCGTGTCCTCGAGCCACCTGTCGCCCTTCGAGACATAGAGACAGCGCATGTCCGGCGCCGAACATATGGCGTGCAGATACGAAAACGTGGACGCTCGCGGTGCCTCCAGCGCCGTCCGCATCTTAATGGCCGAGAGCGGGTCGACATAGAGGCTGGAGGTCTTCCGGCCAAATGGCGTGGCGGTCCACACGCCCTTTTCGACGATGAAACCCTCCCGCTCCAAAAATGATACGATGTCCTCCAGCTGCCCGGACGACAGCACGCCGTGCTGATGGACGTAAAACGTCCGGTTGAAAAAATCGACGATCTCGTTCATGGTGACCGCGAAATCGGTGGCGATGAGCGACAAAACATGGATGCGCAATGCCGGCTCGCTGCCCAGCTTCGAATGGATGGGCTCCAGGTCGGCGTCGATGTAGCGCTCCATGAGCTCATGGAGCTGCCGTTTTTTCCGTGCTACGAGTATCGCCTCGCCATGGTCGTCATAGCCGGGGCGGCCGGCCCTGCCCATGGCCTGCGCAATCTCCATGAGCGGGATGGGCACCATGCACCCGGCCTCGCCCGAGTAGCGGTAGGTGTGCTTGACGATGACCCGCCGTGCAGGGGTGTTCACGCCGGCTGCCAGGGTGGGAGTCGCCGTGATACATTTGATGTCGCCTGCCTTAAAGGAGTCCTCGATGGCCCTGCGCTGGCCGCTCCGGAGGCCGGCATGGTGGAACGCGACGCCGTGCCGGATGTGTTCAGCCAGTTTTTTTGCGATGGAGGTGCTTTCCTCGCCGGCGAGGACGTCACGGGCGGCCTGCTCGAGCGGCTGCATGTCGTCGATGTAAGGGGCGACGTGCTCCTGCAGTTTTCCGGCGAAGCGCTGCGCCGCCCGGCGGCTGTTGACGAACACCAGGCACTGGCCGTGGCTGGCGATGGTGTCGGTGACGAGCGAGATGGTGTCACCATTGCCCTCGATTTTCCGGGTGGCCAGGTCGCCATAATGGATGACGCCGTTGTAGAACACGCCCTCCCGGAGGGGGACGGGCCGCCAGGTGTCCTTGACCAGCCTTGCATCAAGCCAGGCGGCGATTTCCTCGGCGTTCTGGATGGTGGCGGAGAGCGCGATGACCTGCAGCCCGGGGTGCATCATCCGCAGGCGGGATAGCACCATCTCCATCGTCGGACCCCGCGAGGCATCGTCCATGAGATGTATCTCGTCCGCAACCACCGTATCGACATCGTCTATCCAGCGGGCGCCGTGCCGCAGCAGCGAATCCGCTTTTTCCGAGGTGCAGATGATGATATCGTTGCCCCGCAGCCGGCTGCCGCTCTCGTCGTAGTCGCCCGTGGAGACGCCGATGGAAATGCCGAGCTCCTCGAACATGTGGAGGTCCTCCCATTTTTCCCGGGCGAGCGCCCGCAGGGGAACGATGTACAGGCTTTTCCGGCCCTCCAGGGCGGCCTGGGCGATGGTGAGATAGGCGACCAGGCTTTTGCCGCTGGCGGTGGGCACCGACAGGACGACGCTTTCTCCCTGCAACGCGGGCGGCAGCCCCTCCTGCTGCGGCGGCCACAATCCGGTGTACCCCTGCGCTTTGATGAGCCGGCGGATGTCCTCGTCCACGGGAACGTCGTCGATGGAGTCCCAGGCCATGCCGGGCTAACATGCGGAGGCATAAAACGTTTTAGCATCCATTCCAATACCTCTTTATATATCGAGGGGTTTACATCTGCACGCATGGAATCAATAGCCGATTTGAAGCAGCTGTGCACCGATGTCGCCGACGTGATATCGGAGACGGTGCGGGATGAGCGCGAGCGGTGTTTCGAGCGCCTTGGCAGGGAGGTATGCATGGGCGCCGATGGCACGCCGACGCAGCATGTCGACAAGATAGCGGAGGAGGTCGCCCTGGAGGTCGTCGACGGCCGGGTCAACGTGCTGTCCGAGGAGGCTGGCTATGTTGACAACGGCCGCGAGTATACCATGGTGCTCGACCCCATCGACGGCACCCGCAACGCGGTGAACGGCGTTCCCTTTTATTGCACGTCGATTGCCATCGGCCGGCAGCGGCTCAGCGACGTCATCTACGGACTGGTGCGCAACCTGCCCACCGGGGATACTTACACCGCCGAAAAGGGCGAGGGCGCCGCCTGCAACGGCCGGCCGATATCGGTGCAAACCCGGGATGAACCATTGCTGTCGCTGGTGCTGGGCACCTCGGGCACCGAGGAGACCTGGCAGCGCGTCCGCCATCACCACATCCGGTCGCTGGGAGCAGCCGCCCTCGAGATGTCGCTGGTGGCCGCCGGGGCGCTGGACGCCTACTACCAGGCCAACGAATATCTGCGGGTAACGGACTTCGCGGCCGGGGCGCTGCTTGTCCGGGAGGCAGGGGGCGCCGTATACGATAGCCGCGGCGACGTGCTCGACGTATCCCTTGACCTGGACGTGCGGAGCAGCGTGCTCGCCGTCTCGGGACCTGCCATGCGGGAGGTGATCCTGTGAAATGGGGCATGATATGTAAGCCGTCGAAGCCCTCGTTCGCCGTCGCCGATCAGATATATCAGCTGATGGACGACATATTGCTGGAGAACAAGGTGGCGGCGCAGCTCGGCGAGGACGGCTACACCATCGGGGAGCTCGGGGACATGGCCGACCGGCTGGTGGTCATCGGCGGAGATGGCACCATCCTGATGGTCATGCGGCGGATATCGAAGCCCATGTTCACCATCAACACCGGCCAGGTCGGGTTCATGACCGAGGCCAGCGTCGAGGACGCCGTGGAGAGCATGCGGAAGGTGCTCCGGGGCGAATGCTACGTCGAGGAGCGCATGCGCATTCAGACATCGCTGAACGGCTCCCGGCTGCATGACGCCACCAACGAGGTCACGGTTCACACCTCCGCCGTCGGCAAGATCCTGTCGCTGCGCCTCCTCGTCGACGGCGTGGTCACCGAGGAGCTCGACGGCGACGGCATGATCATCGCGACGCCGACCGGCTCGACCAGCTACGCGCTGTCAGTCGGCGGCCCCATCGTCGATCCTTCTATCGATGCGTTTGTCGTGGCGCCGATGGCTCCCTTCCGCCATACAGCATCTCCGCTCATCATCCCGGCCGACAAGACGCTGCAGGTCCACATCATGGGAAAACGGGATGCCACCGTGGTCACCGACGGCATCCAGGAGGGAACCCTGTCGCGGCGGGGGACGCTCGAGCTGTCCTTGTCGGAGAGCACGGCGAAGTTCATCCGCCTGGAGCAGAATTTTTATCGGAAGGTCTACGAGACCCTGTCCTTCCACACCAAGAGGCACGACGTATGATGGCCATCAGGGGCATCGAGCGGGGCACGCTCGACCTCATCAAGGAGAGCGCCCGCGAGGTGTATCCCAACGAGTTCGGGGGCTTCCTGTCGGTTGGCGACGACACGTCGGTGATATCCGAGATTGTTTTGCTGCCCGGCACCATCTCGGGGAGCACCCATGCCATCTTCCGGCTTGACATGTCCCCCCCGGACAGCAGCATCGTGGGCACCGTCCATTCGCATCCATCAGGGCCGCCCCGTCCCTCGGAGGCGGACATGCACCTGTTCCAGAAATACGGCCGCGTCCACGTTATCATCGCGGAGCCCTACGACGACACGTCATGGCGGGCCTACGACTACCGCGGTGAACCCCTGATGCTGGAGGTGGTCGAGCTATGAAAAAGGACATCCGAGAGGCGCTCCAGCGGGCGCATGAGCACGACCGGTCGTTCGCGTCCGGGCGCATCCTGGGCTCGATGTGCACGATGCCGCATCCCGCTGCGCTGGACGCCTACCGCGAGTTTCTGGAGACCAACCTGGGCGACGCGAGATTGTTCCCGGGCACCAAGCAGCTTGAGCGGGCGGTGGTCGCCCGAATCGGCGAGCTATTGCATGCCCCTGCCGCGGCCGACGGACGGATGACCTCCGGGGGAACCGAGTCCAATCTCACGGCGCTGTGGATTCATACGCGGCTGCGCGACAGCGGCCGGGTCATCGTGCCCGAACATGCCCATTTTTCCTTTGAAAAGGCGGCCATGCTGATGGACCTGGAGCTGGAAACGCTGCCCTGCCGCAATCATGTTGCCGACGCCGAGGCATTGCCCGGGATGCTGGACGACGACGTTGCCTGCGTGGTCGCCGTGGCCGGCACCACCAGCCTGGGGCTCGTCGACCCCATCGAGGAGATGGCCGGATGCTGCCATGAGGCAGGGGTGCCATTGCATGTCGACGCGGCCTTTGGAGGATTCATCCTGCCGTTTCTGCACCAACTGGACATGCCCGACCGATTGTTTGACTTCGCCCTCGACGGGGTGAGCAGCATATCGCTCGACCCCCACAAGATGGGCATGTCGGTCATCCCGTCGGGGGTGTTCATGCTCCGTCAGGGCGACTGGTTTGAGCGCATCGCCGTCCGGGCGACCTGCACCCATACCCGCCGGCAGTTCGCGCTGCTGGGCACCCGACCCGGGGCGGCAGCAGCCGCCACCTATGCGGTGCTCAACGAGCTGGGATGGACCGGCTACCGCTCCGTTGTATCAAGATGCATGGACACAGCCCGGTATGCCGCGCTGCGGCTTCGCGCTGCGGGCTTCACGCTGGTAACCGAGCCCGAGCTCAACGTGCTCGCTGTCAGGATGGCGGAGCCACAGCATGTGGCAGAAACGCTGGCCGAACAGGGCTGGATGGTCGGCGTTAACGAGCGCGATGGCGCGATTCGCCTGGTGATGATGCCCCATGTGAAAAAGACATTAATAGACGACTTTGTTTCAGACCTGACAACGGTGGTATCATGAACAGGCTCGAGACATCGCTGCGGCAGGCGCCCATCGTCGACAGAAACGGCTACCGCTACGTGGTGCATCCCGTCACCGACGGCATCCCCGCCATCGAGCCCGAGCTGCTCATGGAGATAGCGGAGCGGATGGCCGAGCAGATGCCCGACTGCGACCGCATCGTCACCACGGAGGCCATGGGCATCCCCATCGCCACGGCGCTGTCGCTCCAGACCGGCATCCCGTTCACCATCATCAGAAAGCGATGCTATGGATTGCCCGGCGAGGTCTCGGTGGAACAGGTCACCGGCTACTCCTCGTCGCAGCTCTTCATCAACGGCCTGCGGGAGGGCGACGAGGTGGTCGTCGTCGACGACGTGGTTAGCACCGGCGGCACGCTCATCGCCGTCACCCGGGCGCTCCGCGACATGAGCGTCGCGGTCAAAAAAATCCTGATAGCGGTCAACAAGGGCGACCGCACCGACATAGAACGACGGATTGAAATGCCGATACATACCCTGGTTGACATAGCTGTGAACGATGACATCGAAATCATTGATTGACCGTGACCGGCTGGTAGCGCTCGCCGGCGGCTGCCAGCGTGTCCAGGTCATGCTGCCCGACGGCCTGCTCCGTCATGCCCCTGCCATCGTGGATGCGCTCCATGCCGCCGATGTCGAGGTCGTTTTGTCGGCGGATAGCTGCTATGGCGCCTGTGACTGGTGCGGCGACACCACCGCCGACCGGATTGTGTATATAGGGGAGCTGCCGATGCCCTCGCTCGAAGGATGCTACCCTGTCCCGGCTGTTTTTTTGCCCGTGCCGGCATCCCATGACATCACGCCGGCCGTCGAACGGGCGATGGAACTGCTGCAGGGCGACAGGGTCGGCGTGGTCACCATCGCGCCCTATGTCGACCAGCTGGACAGGGCAATCGAGATGCTCGAACACGCCGGCTTTACCGCCCTGACCGGAAAGAAAAGCAGGCGGACCGCCCGGGACGGCCAGATACTCGGCTGCGACCTCACCGCGGGCACCACGATAGCCGGCAGCGTCGACTCATTTCTCTACATCGGCGACGGCATGTTCCATCCCCTGGGGCTCGCCCTGGCCACCGACCATCCCGTCGTGGTGGCAAACCCGGCGCAGCGCAGCGCGACACGTGACGAGCTGGCGGCGATGCGGGACAGGCTCCTCAGACGGCGCTACGCCCAGATAGCCAGGGCAGGCGACGGCCACCGCGTGGGCGTCATCATCGGCACAAAACTGGGGCAGCGTCGCCCCGAGCTGGCGGAACGGATGCGGGAGCTGGCGGTGCAGCATGGCTACAGCGCGGCGCTGCTCTCCGCCAACCTGCTGCAGCCGGAGCGCCTCGACCATCTCGGGATGGATATGTATGTGTCGACGGCCTGCCCCCGGGTTGCCATCGACGACGCCGGGCGCTTTGAGCAGCCGGTGCTCACGCCGATAGAATTCGAGATACTGGTCGGTGAGCGCGACTGGAATGAATACGAGTTCGACCAGATCGTTTAAACGTTGATGTACAGGATGTTCGTCATGCGCGCCTCGTCGGTGTTCCCCGCCGCGTCGTAGGCAACGACCCTGACGCGGTACTGGCCGAAGGAGCGCTCGTTCCATGTCCAGGCATACGGGGTCGTGATGTCGATGTATCGCATGTCCCAGTCGTCTTCGTTGTTCGACCCGCTGCCCATGTCGTCCGAGTAGAACTCGACTCTGTCGATGTCTGAGAAGGCGTCGGTGGCATCCACCTCGACGGTCATTCTGCCGATGACGATGGTGGTGATGTCGGTGAACGGCTGGGGGACGAACGCGATGGGGATGGGCGGGGTGATCTCCCGGTCGAGGAGGTTGATGTAGAGGTAGTCGGCCTTGGGCCTGACGAGGGAGACGTCAGGGTCGGTGGTGTCGATGGTGAAGTTGCTGGATATCGCCCAGCCGGTGTTGCCCGCGTCGTCCGTGGCGTTGACCCGGAGCTGGTACTTGCCGTTGTTCCATGTGGAGATGTCGATGGATGTCTGCCCGGTGTTGCCGAGCGGAAACGACATGTTGACGTTGCGCCAGGTTTCGCCGTCGGCCTCGCGGTATGAAATCCATATGGTGTCGAGGGTGTTGTCGATGTTGTCGGTGGCGTTCCAGACGACGTCGAGACGGCCCTTGCCGCCCAGGACCTGTCCCTGGCTCGGCTGGTCGATGACGATGGCGGGCGGCAGGTTGTCGAGGGTGAACCAGCCGGAGACGTTGGCGCCGGTGTTGCCCGCGTCGTCCGTCGCGTTGACCCGGAGCCGGTAGACGCCGGCGGTGACCGGGCGGGTGTTCCAGGTATAGGTGCCGGTGTCGCTGAGGTTGGTTTCCAGGGTGAGCGAGGTGTTGTCCTCTCTGACAAGGTGGATGCTGATATCCCGGCTCAGGTTGCCGTCGACCTGGTCGGATGCATTCCATGAGACGGTCACGGTTCCCTTCACGTATTCCGTGGCGGGTGCCAAAACCTCGACAGCCGGCGGCGTATGGTCTATCCGTATCTGCCGGGAGCCGGTCGTGACGTGTCCGGCCGCGTCGGTGGCGCGAAACATGAAGGTATGGTTGCCCTGCGCGCTTATCGGGAAGAGGCCGGCGTAGTCCGTCCATATGTTGCCCGTTACGTCGCGATATTCCGTCCGGTTTATCCCGGACTGGTTGTCGACGGCGTCGAGCGTTATCTCGACGGGGCCAACATACCAGCCGTTGTCGCCGCCCGGCGTCGCCGGGATGAGATGGCAGGTGATGGATGGCGGGGTTGTATCGATTTTGACCGGGCAGGTATGTGGCTCTCCCTGAACACCGTCGGCGGTCACCGCGTAATATGTGACGATGTGGACGCCGTCGGCGGTCAGGTTGAACGATTCGTTGTACGTGTGCCATGGCCCGCCGTCGATGCTGTACATGGTATGATTGTAGCTCGAGGTGTTGGCGACCGGTGTGATGGTGACGGACACGTTGCTAACGTACCAGTGCTGCTCGCCGAGTGTGCCGTTGCACGTGACCGCGAGCTCCACGTTGACGTTGTCAACCGTGACATCGCGCGAAACAATTGGTGAGTAGCTGGTGCCGTCGTAGCTCCGCGCCGCGATGCTGTGCTCGCCGTCCTGGACGGTCGTGGTATCCCAGGTGTACGTCCAGCTCGTGTTTCCATCCGCGTATCGCCAGGTACCGTTGTCAATCCGTATCTCGACACGGTGGAGCGTCTCGTTGCCGTCCGGGTCGCTGGCGTTTCCCTGCACCATGACGGTTCCGCTGACCGTGGCTCCCTCCTGCGGGGATAGAATCGTGACCGCTGGCGGCTGGGCTCTCAGGCCGTTCGCCATGACGAGGGTGACGGAAAGAGCGATGGCGGTAACGATGATGAATGATATAATGCCGAGTAACCTTTCCTTTCTCATGATTCCACCGGACTCGTGAATTGGTAAAACAGATGTGCTTTTAAAACGTTTGCTCTCCCGCCCCCTGCCGGGATACAAAAAGCGTTATATAACCCCTTGATTTTGCCCAGACGATGGACATCCTTCTTATTTATCCTCACCTGGAGCACGGCGTTACCACTCGGGAGGACAGCCACACCCCGTTTTCGAAGCTGTTCGGCAATCCCTCTCTCACGCTGCCGCAGATAGCCGCCGTGACCCCCGACCGGCACAACGTCCGCATCCTCGACGAAAACTTCGAGCCCGTACGGTACGACGGCGACTGGGACCTCGTCGGCATCAGCTGCCTGACCATGACCGCTCCCTACGCCTACCGGATGGCCGACCGGTTCAGGGAGCACGGCATCCCCGTGGCGCTCGGCGGATACCATCCCACGGCCTGCCCCGACGAGGCGAGCGAGCACGCCGACGCCATCGTCATCGGCGAGGGGGAGGCTGGGTGGCCGGAGCTCATCCACGACCTCGAGAACAGCGGCGGGCTCAAGCAGTTCTATGGCCGGGAGAGCTGCGTCCAGCCCGGGCAGATACCGGAGCCACGGATGGACCTCGTCAGATACAAGCCGCTCGCCGGGTGCATCCAGACCCAGCGGGGCTGCCCGCATGGCTGCGAGTTCTGCTCCACCTCCGCCTTCCTCGGACGGCGGGTGCGCAGCCGGCCGATACCCGACGTCATCCGGGAGATGAAAAAAATCCCCAACAAGCTCATCATCTTCCGGGATGCATCGCTCACCATCAAGCCCACCTACAGCCGCAAGCTGTTCAACGAGATGATCCGGCAGGACGTCAACAAAAAATGGATCGCCAACGGCAACATCAACATGCTCGGCCGCGACGAGGCGTTCCTCGAGCTGGCGAAGGAGGCGGGCTGCATCGCCTGGTTCGTCGGCATCGAATCCATCTCGCCCGAAAGCCTCAGAGAGGCGCACAAGAGCTCGAACACCGCCAGCCAGTACGAGGAGGCCATCGCAACGATCCGGGACCACGGCATGGCGGTCATCGCCGGCATCATCTTCGGGTTCGACCATGACACCCCCGAGATATTCGGCACCACGCTCGAAAAAATGCTGGAATGGGAAATCGATGCAGGCGAGTTCAACATCCTTACCCCCTACCCCGGCACGGCGCTCTTCGACCGCCTGGACAGCGAGGGGCGTATCTTCACTAAGGACTGGTCCAGGTACACGCAGTCCAACGTGGTCTACGAGCCCAAAAACATGACACCGAAGGAGCTTCTCGAGGGCACCAGGCGGGTCATCAGGGGCTACTACAACGGCCCGCAGACCATGCAGCGTATCCTGAGCACCCTGAAAATCAGCGGGCTGGCCCCGACCTCGCTGGTCGTGCCCTCGGTCAACTTCGCCATGCGCCGCTACTACTACCGGGAGTTCTGGTGAACGACATGAAAAAAGATGCAACCGTCAGGGTGCGAGATGCAAAGATACGGATGCTCGGGGTCGTCCACGGGCTCGAGCGGGAAGGCACACGCGTGCAACAGGCCTTCCTGGCGTTTGAGCCGGACTGCTGCGCCGTCGGCATCCCCGAGGAGGACATAGAGACGCTGCGTTCCTGTCGTGAGGAAGAGAAGCCGGATTTTGAGACGACGCCGGAGCGTGACCTGTTTTTCGAGGAGCTCGCCCGGTATGGCACGGTGACGGTGCCCCCGGTAGACCTCGTCGCCGCGGCGACGCTGGCAGACGAGGAAGACATAGCGCTGGAGTCCATCGACCTGAACGACGAGGAATACGCGTCGCTGTTCACCGACGAGATGTCGCTGCTCGGGCTCATGTACAACCGGTGGCGGAACCGCCGGGCTGAAAAAAAGAACATGGAGGCGGCAAGCGCCGAGGAGTTCGTGCTGGCATGGGACGACATGTTCAACGCCACCCGGTCGTTCAGGGCGATAAAGCGGGCGCAGGAGCAGCACATGATAGACCGGCTGTGGTCGCTCGCCGGCCGCCATCGCCGCATCCTCGCCGTCATCCCGCTTGAGCGCTACAATGGCGTCGCGAGCGGGCTCGGCCATTGAAAAAACATAAAAAGAGAGGCGGTATTACCATCGAGGTATCATCATGGCAAGGCAAAAAGTCGTTATTCTGGGCGCTGCGGGACGGGATTTTCACAACTTCAACGCATACTACCGGGACAACGAGGACTACGAGGTCGTGGCGTTCACCGCCACACAGATACCGGACATCGCCGGCCGGAAATATCCGTCGGAACTCACCGGCGGGCTGTACCCGGACGGCATCCCGATTTTGCCTGAAACAAATCTCCCCGAGATAATCGACGAGCACGGGGTAGACGAGGTTGTTTTCGCCTACAGCGACGTTCCCTATGACTACCTGATGCACCGCTCGGCGATCGCCAACGCCGCCGGTGCGGACTTCCGGCTGCTCGGCCCCGACCATGTCATGCTTCCCTCAAAAAAGCCGCTTATTGCCGTCGTGGCGGCGCGGACCGGCTGCGGCAAGTCACAGATATCCCGGAAGCTGTTCGAATTGCTCTCCGAGCGGCATGACGTAGCGGCGATACGGCACCCGATGCCATATGGCGACCTGGCGAAGCAGGCGGTACAGCGCTTCGCGGGCTACGACGACCTCGACCGGCATCGGACGACCATCGAGGAGCGCGAGGAATATGAGCCCTACATCGACATGGGGGGCGTGGTCTACGCCGGCGTTGACTATGGCGCCATCCTCGAGCGGGCGGAGGAGGACGGCGACGTGATCATCTGGGACGGCGGCAACAATGATTTCCCGTTTTACCGGCCCGATTTGCATATCACTATCGTTGACCCGCATCGCGCGGGCCATGAGCTTGCCTACTATCCGGGAGAGGTCAACGTCCGGATGGCGGACATCGTCATCGTGAACAAGGTGGACACCGCCGACGAAGGCGATATCAAACAGGTTGAGGAGAACGTCCGGAGCGTCAACCCCGACGCGCAGATCATCCGGATGACCTCGGAGGTAACAATGGAGGACGGCGACCTGGCGGGCAAACGGGTGCTGGTCATCGAGGACGGGCCGACGCTGACCCATGGCGAGATGGAGTTCGGCGCGGGTATCGTCGCCGCCCGCAAGGCTGGTGCCATCCCGGTTGACCCCCGCGATGCAGCCGTGGGCTCCATCAGGGACACCTTTGAGAAATACAGCCATCTTGAAAACGTGCTACCCGCGCTCGGCTACGGCGAGGAGCAGGTCGCGGAGCTGGAGGAGACCATCGGCCGCGTGGACTGCGATGTCGTGGTATCGGCGACGCCGATCGATATCACCCGCCTGGTCGACGTGGACAAGCCCATCGTCAGGGTCAGATACGGCGTCGGCGAGGAGGGCGAACAGACGCTCCGCAGGGTGCTTGATTCATTCGCCGCCGAGCATCTCTAGCCCCGTCTTTTTTTTTCTTTTTTTGTATCATTTCGCGGTGCGGGATGGGATAATGGTTTTATAGAATCCTGGCCATATGGCGTCTATGAAAACCGTGTATGTGTGCATCTTGCTGGCCGCCGTCATCGGACTGGCGCCGCTGGGCGGCATGCCGCCGGAGGTACATGACCATGTTCCGCTGACTAAAAACGCTGCCGGTGCCAACGACGATTTTGACCCGACGTGCGACATCGAGGTGACCGTGGACATCCAGCGGATACGGTCGCTGGTGGCGGACGACGTGCGCCCCGTGACCATCGACCGGATTGATGCAATGAGCGATCCTGACTTTTACGTGAAGGTGTACATCAATGGGGAGGCATTTGTCAGCCCGGTCTGGCAGAACCAGCGATATGTCTCCGATGGCTGGATGGCGACGGCGGACGTGCCCGACGACGAGGAGTATGTCGACGTGGTCATCGAGCTCTGGGACAAAAACTCCGGGCTGGACCGGTTATGCGACCTGAGCTCCAACGACGACCCGTATCCTTTCAGCTTCACCGTCAACCTGACCTACAGCATCAAGACAGGCCACTGGTATGGAGACGACTACATCTATTCCGGCGAATACTGGGATGACCCTGACCCGAGCGGCTACGGCCGGCTGAACGGCTGCGACGACGGCAGCATCTACCAGCACAACCGGGACTGCGAGCTCTGGTTCGACATCCATCAGAGCGACCCCGACGGCGATGGCATCCCCTACTGGACCGAGGTCAACAGGTATGGCACCGACCCCCAGGCTGACAACACCGGCGAGGATGCCGACGGCGACGGCGTGCCCATCGAATGGGAACACCGGTGGGGCCATGCCTTCGAATGGAACTGGTGGGACGACGAGGTAGAGGACATCTGGACATATGACCCCTTTGTGCCGGAAAACCACAGCGAGCTGGACCCAGACAACGATGGCCTCACAAATCTCGAGGAATACCGGACGTCGCAGTGGGGCTCCGATCCGTTCCGAGCCGACCTGTTCATCGAGCTCGACCAGATGAAAGCGGGCAGCGACGGGCAGCAGGCCAGCACGCTCACGCAGGGCGCAAAAGAGCGGCTGCGGACCGCCTACGACAAGCACAACATCGTCTACCATCTCGACGACGGCTCAATGGGCGGCGGGGAGATGATACCCTTCGAGGAGGAAACCGACGGACGGGAGCTGCGGAACGACTACTACCAGGACTACTTCCTGCACAACGGCGAGAACGAATGGCGGCAGGGCGTCTTCCATTACGGCGTGGTGATATGGGACGGTGGCTTCAACGGATACGCGGTCCGGCGGGACATGTGGCAGATATCCGCCCGATATGTCGAGGAGAAATGCCGGCAGCTGTTTTTCGTGGACGAGGACATCGTCTACGCCAGCGTGTTCATGCACGAGACGGGCCATTCCCTCGCCATCTGGAACCCGGGCGTGGACAATGACAACGCGATGTATCCCTGGCAGCCCGAATACTGGAAATACCGGCCCTACCGGAGCTGCATGAACTACGGGTACACCTACACCTTCGTCGACTACTCCGATGGCTCCCGCGGGATGAACGACTTCGACGACTGGAGCGACCTCGACCTCACCTATTTCGACGACTGACCACAGCCATCCCTCACCGCTCCCGTTCTGCCATGGCGACCTGCTGCGTGACAGGGATAACGCTGTCCGGGTTGACCGAAATGGAGTCGATGCCGGCGCCGGCGAGAAACGCCGCAAAGCCGGGATGGTCGCTGGGCGCCTGCCCACAGAACCCCACCGTGCATCCCTGCCCATGGGCACGCTCGATGAGCGACACGATCATGCGTTTGACCGCCTCGTCCCGCTCGTCGAACAATCCGGAGAGCAGCTCGGAGTCACGGTCGACGCCCAGCGTCAGCTGCGTGAGATCGTTGGAGCCGATTGAGAAGCCGTCAAATCGCCGGGCAAACTCGTCAGCCAGGATGATATTGGATGGTATCTCCGCCATCATGTAGACTTTCAGGCCGTTTTCGCCCCGCCGGAGCCCGTTGCCGGCAAGCTCCTCCAGGACGAGGTCGGCCTCCCGGACGGTGCGGCAGAAGGGAATCATGACGATGACGTTATCCAGGCCCATGTGCTCCCTGGCCCGGCAAATGGCCCGGCATTCCAGCGCGAAGCCCTCCCGGTATTGCTGGCTGTAGTAGCGGCTCGCGCCGCGGAAGCCGAGCATCGGGTTGCTTTCGACGGGCTCAAAGGAGGCACCACCGACCAGGTTGGCGTACTCGTTGCTTTTGAAGTCGCTCATCCGGACGATGACCGGGTGCGGGTACTGCGACGCCGCTATGCGGCCGATACCCCGGGCCAGCCGGTGGACGAAGTAGTCCGTCCTGTCGCTGTAATGCCGGGTCAGCCGGGCTATCGTCTCCCTTGTCTCGGATTCCTCGATCTCGTCGAAGTGCACGAGCGCGAGGGGGTGGACCTTGATGATGTTGTTGATGATGAACTCCATCCGGGCGAGGCCGATACCCCGGGCGGGCAGCCGCCACCATCGGAAGGCGGCGCCGGGCGTGGCGACGTTCATCATGATGGAGGTATGGGTGCGTGGTATCTCCTCGATGTCCACGGTTTCAACCTCGTAGCCAAGGATACCTTCGTAGATGACGCCCTGTTCGCCCTCGGCGCAGGACAGGGTTATCTCCTGGCCGTCCTCGATGGCCTCTGTCGCATTGTCGGTCCCGACGACGGCGGGGATGCCGAGCTCCCGGCTGACGATGGCGGCATGGCTCGTGCGGCCGCCATGGTCGGTTATGATGCCCGCAGCTTTTTTCATGACGGGCACCCAGTCCGGATGGGTCATCCCGGTCACCAGGATGGAGCCCTCCTCGAAGCGGTGCATGTCCCCGGTGCCCTTGATGACCTGCGCCCTGCCCGTGGTGATGGCCTGCCCGATGGCGAGCCCGGTGACGACCGTGCGGCCCTGCTCCCGGAGGCGGTAGGTATGCAGCGTGGTCCCGGTCTGCCGGGACTGGACCGTCTCAGGTCGAGCCTGCAAAATGTACAGCCCACCGGTTTCGCCGTCCTTCGCCCATTCGACATCCATCGGCCGGCCGTAATGCCGCTCTATCCGGGCGGCCCACCGGGCGAGCTGCAATATCTCGTCGTCCGACAGCACAAAAGAGGCACGCTCCTCCATGGACGTGCCGATGGTCTTGGTGCTCTGGACCTCTCCGCTGGTGTACACCATCTTGGTGGTCTTCGGGCCGCAGGTTTTCCCGATGATCGGGTGCAGCCCGCCGCGGTCGAGCAGTGGCTTGAACACGACGTATTCGTCGGGGGTGACGCTGCCCTGGACCACGTTTTCGCCGAGGCCCCATGATGCATTGATGACCACGGCATTGGGAAACCCCGTCTCGGTGTCGATGGTGAAGATGACGCCGGCGCCCGCCATGTCGGAGCGAACCATTTTCTGGATGCCGATCGAGAGCGCCACCTCTAGGTGGTCAAAGCCATGCTCCTCCCGGTAGATGATGGCGCGGTCGGTGAACAGGGAGGCAAAACACTTCCGACATGCCTCGATAACGGCGTTGCTGCCGCGCACGTTGAGATAGGTGTCCTGCTGGCCGGCGAAGCTCGCCTCCGGCAGGTCCTCGGCGGTTGCGCTGCTCCGCACCGCCACGTCGGTCTCCTCGGCGTCATAGCGACGGGAGAGCTCGTGGTAGGCGTCGGTGACGGCCCGGGCGATGTCGTCGGGAAACGTGGCATGACGGAACAGGTCGCGGATGGTCTGGCCGGTGCGCTCCAGCGTCTGCTCGCCATGTTCGAGCGCGATGAGCTCCCGTTGGATGTGTCCGGCGAGGTCGTTGTGCTCGAGGAAGGCATGGTAGGCGTTGACGGTGAGCGCGAAGCCCTCGGGCACCCGGATGCCCTGCTGGTGGAACACGTTGATCATTTCGCCCAGCGAGGCGTTTTTGCCGCCCACCGTCTCGACCTGGTCGGACGTTATATCTGAAAACCAGCGAACATAGGCCATGGTGCCCATGCTAGTATCTGTCGAGGCTATTTAACGTTTTTATGCAGGCCCGTGTTGTCCTGCTGGATGTCGGAGCTGCTGGGCTACATCGGCGTCGTCGCGGCCGTCCTGGCCTTTGGCACCTATCTCGTGCCGATGCGGCAGCGGGAGGACTATGACTCCTTTTTTTACCAGTGGGTCATGTGCAACGCCATCTTTGGGTTCAGCCTGCTGGCGGCGGTGATCCTCAACGGGCTGACCGTTTCCATGTATGGCGTGCTGACCGGGTTGCTTTGGACCGCCGGGAACATGCTCTCCATCGCGGCGGTGCGCCGGACCGGTCTTGCGTCCGCCTCGCCGGTATGGATGTCCCTGGTGGTGCTCTCCGCCTTCCTGTGGGGTCTCCTGTGGTTCAGCGAGGATCTGAGCAACACGGCGCTCGCCCTGACCGGCGTCGCCCTGCTCGTCGCGGGTATCATCGCGATGTCAATGGTGCGCCGCCATAATGGCCCGGTCGAGCTCCATGGCCTCCTGTATGCGCTGCTGGCCGGGCTGACGTTCGGGAGCATGATGGTGCCCTACAAGCTGTCCGGGCTTTCACCTGCAGACTACATCCTGTCGATCGGCGTCGGCGTCCTGCTCGGCGGCTGGGCCCTCTATGCGGCGGTCCGCCCCCGGATGCAACACGACATCATCCCGGCGGGGGCAGCATCGGGGGCCATGTGGATGATCGGCAACCTGGGCAGCCTCGCCGCCGTCGACGGTCTCGGCCTGACCGTCGGGCAGCCGCTGACGCAGACCGCCCTGTTTGTATCGGTGCTCTGGGGCATCCTGTACTTCGGGGAGATACGTGGCCGGCGGAACATCGCCATCGTAATCGCGAGCGCCGCCGTGCTCTTCCTCGGCTCAATGGCGCTGTCACTGGGACGATGAACTACGGGACATAGTCGGCCAGCTCGATGACATATCGGTACAGGTCCACAGGGTTCAACCATGACGGGCTTTATGTACCCGATGGAGCCCCTGCCCGGCTATGCGCCATATTTTTCGAGACGGTCGGCATGGGCCAGCGCGAGGCCCATGAGATGTACGCCGGGTCGGATACCCAGGCCGCCGTGCAGGCAGGCCGCCTCGCTGAACGAGGTGACAGCATCGCGCCGTGCATGCCGGGCATGGATGAGCACGGGGACGGGATGCCAGCTATGGGTGGCCATCGCCGCAGGGGTCGAATGGTCGGCGGTGACCACCAGAACTGATGGCTCCAGATTGAGCAGCCCGGGGATGGCCTCGTCGGCGCGTTCGATGGCCTCCACCTTGGCGTCATAGTCGCCGTCCTCGCCCCGGCTGTCCGTCGGCTTCACATGCAAAAAATAAAAATCATGGGTGTCCCGGTAGCCCTGCACCACCGCGGCATAGTCGTCGAGCGCTATCTGCGGCTCGTGGACGTCCATGCCGACCAGGCGGCTGACCCCCCGGTACATGGGATACTGCGCCAGGCAGACGCCATGGAGGCCATAGCGCTCCTCGAGCGTGGGCCATGGCTCGTAGGTGTCGAACCCGCGAAGCAACACCGTGTTGGCCGCCTCGCCCTCGAGCGCCTCGTTGACCTGATCGACAAACATTGCGACGAGGTCGGCGGTCGCCTGGCTCCGTTCGCTGCGTGCCCGTGGAGGCCGGGGGGGCCGACCGGTCATCTGGGGGTCGGTGTCCATGATGTCGCCATGGAGGCCGGGGCCGCGCAGGACCAGGAGTGCCCGGTGTTCCTTGACCGGCTGAACATAGACGTCGCCGTCCATGTCGAGGTCGACCGCATCGCGTATCAGGTTGCAGAGCCGCTGATTCGTCGAGGTGGAGATACGCCCGGCGCGACGGTCGGTGACAATGCCATTGTCCATCGAGGCATAGTTGATGCGGGCCGCCACGTCACCCGGCCGAAGGTCGAAGTCGACGCCGAGCGCCGCCAGGACACCCCTGCCGACGGTGTAGCGGAGCGGGTCGTAGCCGAACAGGGCGAGATGGCCGGGGCCACTCCCCGGCGTGATACCCGGACCGACGGGCTCGAGCAGGCCGCAGACCGATTTGTCTGCAAGGCTGTCGAGATGCTGGGTGTCCGCCGCCTCGAGCTCCGTCATGCCGTCGCTGCCTGGCAGACCGCCAACGCCGTCTATCACCAGGTACAGGATGTCGCCGCCGCTCCGGGCCAGGCTCTGCCATACATCGGTGACGTCCCGCGGTGCCATGCCGGTGAAACATGCCCCGTGGATTTAACGATTTCCATAAAAAAAAGGTTATTCCTCGTCCGGCGGGGTGTCCTTCCACCGGAAATATTTGGTGCCCTTCCTCTCCTCACCGGCCAGGTTGCCCTGCTGGCGCAGCGAGGTCACCGCCCCGTTTACCCTCTGCACGGGAAGGTCGACCGCTTCGGCGATCTCCACGATGGAATACTGCGAAAAGTTCGGCGTCCGCTGGAAAAAAGCGATGACGCGTTCCTTGGGCGACCCAACGGTGACACGTGGCTTCATCATACCTGTAACAGCCATCCGTTTGTTAACGTTTGCCGTCGGTCAAAAAAAAAAGAAAAAAAGGGAGAGGTTAGTCCTTGCCGACATCCCAGATGGCCTTGATGGCGATCAGACCGGCCAATGGCGCGATGAAGATACCCAGCGAGCTGACGATGGCTTCCAGGTAGTCACCGAACCATTTGATGTTGCCATAGGACACGGCGCTCAGCGCGATGATGATCAGCGTCGCCAGCATGAACGTCGGCAGCTCCTTTTCCGTTATGGTGCCCATGCCCATGACCGCCAGGATCCCGGCGATGAAGCCGATGGCTCCCAGGAAGACGGCCGCATAGGCCGGCGTGTCCTCGCCCGAGCCGAGCGGGTCGATCGCGTCGGCGCCGATGGCCAGTCCGACGATGATGGCCACCACGATGCCGATCAAAAATATCCAGCTGCTTATTTTTCCCCACATTGTTTCCGGCATTTTTATCCCCTCGTTGCCTTTATTGGCACCCCGATAAACGGTAGCATGTTATTTAAATATGTCGAAATTTTCCGGCGGATAGCCTTTTTAAACCAGATGGTGTTTCCCCCGCCATGCAGATATGTGTCATCGGCGCCGGCTACGTGGGCGTGGTCACCGGCGCCTGCCTCGCCAGCACCGGCAACCAGATAACGTTCATCGACATCGACCAAAACAAGATCGACAGGCTCAACAACGCCATGGCGCCGATATACGAGGAAGGACTCCAGGAGCTGCTCCAGGAAAACAGGGAACAGATCAGCGCCACCGACGACTACGACGTGGTGTCGGAGGCCGACGTGGTGCTCATCTGCGTGGGCACCCCATCCCGGGAGGACGGCGGCATCGACCTGTCATATGTCAAAAAAGCGGCAGGGCAGATCGGCAGGCAGCTCGGCGAGCGATGGCAGCTCGTCGTCGTCAAAAGCACCGTCATCCCGGGGACAACCATGAACATCGTAAAGCCGCTGCTCGAACAGACGAGCGGCAAACAGGCTGGCAGCGACTTCGACGTGGCGATGAACCCCGAGTTTTTGCGGGAGGGCATCGCCGTCCAGGACTTCATGCAGCCCGACCGCATCGTCATCGGCACCACCAGCCATCGAGGACGGAAGCTCCTCGAAAAACTCTATGAGCCCTTCGACGCACCCCTGTACATGACATCGCCCTCGACGGCCGAAATGGTCAAATACGCCAGCAACGCCCTGCTGGCAACAAAGATATCCTATGCCAACGAAATCGGCAACCTCTGCAAACAGCACGACATCGACACCTACCAGGTCATGGAAGCCGTGGGCATGGACCACCGCATCGCATCCTCGTTCCTGCGGGCGGGCGCAGGCTTCGGCGGCTCCTGTTTCCCCAAAGATGTGAGAGCGCTCATCGCCACCGGCGGCGATGCAGGGCAGCCCATGCACCTGCTCAACGCGGTGATGCAGGTCAACGACATGCAGCCCCTTCGGATGCTCTCATTGCTCCGAAAACATCTCGACAGTCTGGAGGGCAAACACGTCGCCGTGCTCGGCCTCGCATTTAAACCAAACACGGACGACATCCGCGAGTCACGCTCCATCCCCGTAATCCGGGCATTGCTCGACCAAAACGCCGATGTCAGCGCATATGACCCCCTGGCCACAGCGAACATGCGCAGCCTGTTCCCCGACATCGAATATTGCGACAGCCCGCAGAAAGCGCTTGAGGATGCGGATGGCTGCCTGGTGATGACCGACTGGGACATGTTCAAAGACCTCGACTTCACGGGCATGAAACAAAAGATAGTTGTTGACGGCCGCCGGGTCATCCCCGAAGACCAGCGCAAAGATATCACCTATGAGGGCATCTGCTGGTAAGCGGTAAGCAAGGTTTAAGTAACCTTATTTCTTTTTCTCCCTCCATTTGGGCTCGTAGCCTAGCCAGGATTGGGCGGCAGCCTTCGGAGCTGCAGACCGTGGGTTCAAATCCCACCGAGCCCGCTCAACCCAAACGGCGCAAAAACAGGCGCGAAATGCAGGGCGCTTAACACCGCAAATGCTTGAAGCGCACATGGACTTTTTGGAATGCGAAGGACTAAGCCAACGATGGCTCAACACCGTGGAAAGCTACCTGCGCGATTATCTCGATGCGGTGGGATGGAATATGGCGCAGCGCCATACATTGCAGTATCTCAAGCGGCTGCAAAAGCAAAACAGCAATAGCACATATCGCAAAAAGCTGTATCAAATCCGCAAGCTGCTAACGCGCCACGGCGCTGATTGGGCAGAGCAGCTAAAAGCACCGCAGGAGCGTAACAACAACGACATAACCATTTGGAGGCCACACCACATACAGGAGGCATATAACACGCTTAGCGGCCAAGGCACGCATCGCTACACCGCGCTGCTGCTGTTGGGCGCAACGAGCGGTCTGCGTGCCGAGGAGCTTTACGCGCTACGCCGCGAGGATATAGACATGGAGCAGCGTACCATTTACGTGCGCAAAAGCAAAACAGGCAAGGCACGGCATGCGTTCTTTAACCAAGGGGCCAAACGCGAGCTTGAGCGCTTCTTTGCAGAAGGCAGCAGCTACGACGACCTGTTTAACGTGCATACGGTGCGCAAGATATTCAAAAAGCTGCCTGCACTGCGCGTTAAGCACCTGCGCAAATTCTTTAGCCAAGAGTGGGACAGGCACGGCGGCAACTACAACATAAAGCAGCTTATCATGGGTCGCAGCGTAAACGGCAACATTGACCTTAAACACTATGCCGCACAGGGTGTTGATGATTTGCGGAAAGCGTACGATGAGGTTGGCATGTGCGTGTATTGCAGAGAGAAAGGCAAAAAAGATGGATAAACCGCTATAATACAGTCGATTTTTTTGCTTAATCAATTCATAACAGTTTTTCCGCTACCCATATCGCAAGTTTATAGTGTTCATCAGGATTAGTCATATCCCGCATGATATCTGTGTTTTCTGCGAGCGGTCCTTCTATAATCTCAATGAGCTGAAAAAAACATTCATGACAAAAATAAATTTTGGCGTACCTATGTTTTATTACCTTCTTTCTCTTAAAATTCTCCTCGCAATAACAACATTTCACCATATACTTTAATCCGATATTTCTTCTTAAGAACTTTGGAGGCTTTATCAAAATATTCGGCGGTAAAGCCGACCAACAGAACCGCAGTGGCATCGCAGCGCAACGCTAATACCTTTAGCGCAGCAGGCGAAAGCGGCAGGAAGCAGTCGCTTGTGCGATGTAAAAAAATACTGTTGTAGATAAAAAACCGAGAGCATTGATTATTCTACATCGATTAAAAGCACACCTGAAAACCTCCCATATTGTTCCTCCATTATATCATACGTTATTTCGTATTGTCCTTTTTCTAATGGTGTTTTGAGTAAAATATTATGGCCAACCTTAGTATGTCGGTATATCATACTTTTCTCATTAATAATCACTGAAGTGGTATTACCTGCTTCGACCAAACCCTTTGGTTGGTGTATGATTTTGTAGTATTCCGATTCATTTACCTCAAAACATTTTGGAAAATATAGACAAACTATGGCCTCTTTTACGTCTGCATCACCGCTGTTTTCAATCATTAAAGGAATGGAGTACTCTTTCCCTTCTTTCAACCTTATTCGATTTGTTTTTTCCAAACCCTCCTCTGACTTACTTATAAAGTGAACATTAAGCTCGGGTAGAGAAATATCAAGAGCGTATTTTTCGATGGTTTTTAAGGTACGAATTACAAAAAGACCACCGCCCACAAGCAATAACCCATTAAGAACTAATAATGTTTCATCGCCCCAAGTAACCATATAAGCTGCTTTTAGGATAATACCAATAAAAGACGTGATAAGAGCGCTAATAAAAAGAATACAAGGCATGAATACTGCGTTTTTAAGCATAAGAGGTGAATATTGTTTATGCAAATGCTTCATTTCATCCTCTTTTTCTTCAATTAGCTGCTGTAATTTGCTTATCCGTGCCTTATCTGATTTCTCTCCTCTGAGTTCGCCCTCCATCTCTTTTATTTTAGCTTCTAATTCCCTTTCCTCGCGTCTTATAGATTTTATGGTCTTTTCATTTGCCTTTCCTAAATATGATACCCCAAGTGCAAAAATTGGAATAGCCACGGTTATGAGCGCAACAGAAAAATATGCGAGTATGGTAAAAATACTCTGATACGCCATTGGGAATAAATATTTTATTTTATTTAAACATTTTGAGTTTACCAGTAGTTCCGATTGGCCAATGAGTACAACGGAGTACGACATGCTATGCCAATTT
>CAZESS010000009.1:0-66113 GCA_964514975.1 uncultured Thermoplasmatales archaeon
CATGAGTAAAAGAAACCGCGATGACCCGATGTTAAATAATTTCAGGACACTACAGCTGAAGCGCCGCGATGTTGCCGGGAGCCTGATAGTGCCAGACGTGGCTGAATGGTTTCGGTGAGGCTTTTACTTCCCGGCCAAAGGCATTTCCTCGTGTACTGATTTTCCCCGTCGGGCCGACGGGCATCCATCGCTCCCGTCGATAATACTTATATAACCGGCTTCCATAATACCCGTGGGATATCATGCACAAAAAAATACTGGCATTTTGTGTTGTTTCCGTCTTCGTGTTGAGCGCCGGGAACAGCATCGTTTCCGTCGGGCACGGTGAAGAACCGGCCAATGCCGCGCTTGAAAAGACACGGGACATATACAATAATAATCGCTACACCGACTGGTATTACAAGCCGAGCAGCTACGCCCAGCTGGTGAGCTGGTATCAGTCGCTGGAAGCCAATTTTTCCAACTATATAGAAACGTTCAAAGCCAACCAGATGTACGGAACCGGCAACGTCTCCGGCGGCTATGACCTCTACTATGTCCGTATCACCAATGAAAGCCGTGATCTCCATAAACCGGAGGTGCTCTTCCTTGGCGGTCCGCACGGCGACGAGACCGTGGGCACCGTTGGTCTCTACTGGTTTACCGACTGGCTGATGCGCAAGGCGCTCACCAACGAGTCAAGCCCCAACTATCCCAAGGACTGGCTGCACTGGCTTCTCAACAACCGGGAGATATACATCGAGGTCAGCCACAATCCCTACGGCTTTGACCATGATCAGCGGTACGATAACCATGGGTGGGATCTCAACCGGGAAGCAGATTTCGATGGACCAGGCTCGCCGACAGGCGGGATATGGGGAAGTGTTCCAGGGAAAACACTGGTTCGGTTCATTAACAATCATACCATCAGGGCCGGCTGTGATTTCCACGGCGGAGCCAGGATGCTGCTGTATCCCTTCTCTACCGCTCATAGCAGCATCTCCGGAACCAGCCCGGTCAGTGGTGCAACCTATGACGGCGCTCCGGCTGATTTCTATTTCTTCGATACCTCTTCGCTCCGTCTGGGCCTGTTCATGGGAAACCCCTCTGGAGACGGCCTGATGGACGAGACCGATATTGGAACCATCAACGACATAATATGGTATAACCCGCAAGGTGGTCTTACGCCCTGGGGCTATGCTGCGGATGTCGTTGCCAACCCTGCGGAGGATCCATACGTGGAGGACGAGGTCTTCGGCAACTATCCCGGGGCCGGCGTCCTCTGGGTGACCCCCGAGATGTCCTACACGAAAAACCCGCCTGAATCAGATTTCGGCAACGACACCACCCCCGGCTTCGGCTGGGAGGTCCGCCGCTACGTGCTCCATCAGACCGACATCGCGCAGCCCTCAGTCAGATGGCGCCAGGATTCCATTGCGGACAACACCACCGTGAACACCAGCGAAAACATCACGTTCAAATGGGAGGTCAACGGCTGCATGGTCGTTGATAACACCTCCATCCGGTGGGGCACCGACCCCGACCCCGTCAACAACTCGGATTTCTCGGCCGCGCCGCATACCGAGCATGCAGGCGACTATGTCGGCGGCAGCGGATGGGACAACGCCAGCGACGGCGTGAAAGCGGGGACGGTGTACACGGAGAACATCACCATCGACACGCCGGGAACGTATTACTTCGTGGCGAAGGCCAAGGTAGACCAGATATATAACCAAACCCTGGCTCCATATGAATACGGTGACACCCCCTATCTCCGGCTGATCAAGGAACGGGTCAATGCATCCTACTACGAGGTCATCAACGGCACTGACGGCCTCGAGGAAATAAACGGCCAGTTCTGGTGGCACAGCCCCGTCGTCAAGGTCGTGGTGGGGTCGTCGACGGTATCCAACGAGTACAATTTATCTGCGGGCTGGAATCTTGTCACGGTGCCCGTCGCCAATGATTTCAATGCGAGCTCGCTCGGGCAGAGCATGCCGAACTGTGAGATCGTGGCCTACTGGAACGCCTCGGCGGGGATGTTTGAGTCCTATGTCGTGGGTGTGACACCTGGCTCTGGTTTTCCGATACGGGACGGCGTTGGCTACTTTGTGTATGCGAACGCATCATTATCGTTTTCGGTGACGGGCGCTCCATTGTCGAGCGTCGCCGTTGACCTGTACCAGGGATGGAACACGATCGGCTGGTTTGATGCTGATGCGACGAATGCATCTTCGCTGGCCTCGTCGGTGCCAAATTGTAGCATCGCCGCCTACTGGGATGCGTCGAGCGGCACGTTTGAGTCCTACACGGTCGGTGTGACGCCGCCGCCGGGCTTTGCTGTCAGCAGGGGCATGGGTGTGTTCGTCTATGTCACCTCGCCGGGCACGTGGACCGGGCAGGGATAGCCCGGGCGTGGCCGCGTCATCGAGTGCAGTAAGGTTGACCCTAGCCGTTCCTGGCACGTGAGCGTAGGTGCTGTGAGGCATGCTAGCAATATATACATAAGCTATAAATAGGTAATTTTGCTCTGTGAATCATGAGGTCATCTACTTTTTTAAAGGTGGCGGCGGTATGTGTGACTGGCCTGCTGATGGTTGCTGCCGTACCCGTGACGGTATACGGCGAAGCCGAGGAGAACAACCCACATAGAACACTGCTTCCATCATCCAGTGAACTACGGACGCTGACATACGTGATGTCGTTCAAGGAGCCGGCGCTGTCGACGCGATCCATCGAAGGGCAGATGTTCTCTGCCATCAGGATGGATGGCTGCATGAACGTCGGTGAGACTGGCGCTCCGGCGCTGCCGGTTTACACCACGAATATCCTGTTGCCGCAGGGGGCCACGTTTGACGGGGTGCATGTTGCGGGGACGCGGAGCATGGTGAACACGCGTGACATCAACCTGGCAGCCACGCCGATCATGCCGCAGCAGCCCATGGTGCCCATTGGAAGCGGTGACGCTGAGTTCACGATAAACCAGGAGGCGTATGATGCTGATGAGCCGGTGCGTGACAGCCGGTATCGGGTGGTTGGCGTCGAGCATAGCCGTGGCTACACGATATTGACGTTGAACGTGTTTCCGGTTGAGTATGTGCCGGCGGGCGGGATGTTGCATTATCATCCCCGGATGGTTATCGACGTGTCGGTGGAGCAGACCGGCGAAACCAATCGGTTTTATCGGAACAATCCGGATGACAGGGCATGGGTGGAAAACCTGGTGCTCAACCCCGGTATGACGGATACCTACACGATGCGTTCGTCCCGCAGCTATCCGGGCGGTATCTGCGACCCGGCTGACAGCTACGACTACGTCATCATCACCACCACGCATAATGGCCTGGATGGCTGGGCGACGGACAGCACGACGCCCTACAACTGGACGAGCCTGATGGACAAGCATCAAACAGAAAACGGGCTCGCATGTACCCTGGGGACAATGCAGGATATCAATGCCGAGCCGGCATACTGGAACACGACGGCTCTGTTTAACGACACCGCGGCGCACATCAGGGAGTTCTGCCGCGACGCCTACCAGGACTGGGGCATCCAGTACGTGCTCGTCGGCGGCGATGACGAATGGATACCCCGCCGGGAGCTCCACTACGGTACGGGATGGACCGAGGAAGACATCGACTCCGACCTGTACTGGAGCAACCTCGACAAGACATTCAACGCGGACCAGGACAACGAATGGGGCGAATACGAGGGAGACCTCGGCTTCGACCTATTCTCCGAGCTTTTCATCGGATCGCTTTCATGCGACGAGCCACAGGATGTCTCCAACTGGATGAAAAAGAGCTTCTATTATGCGGATGCGGTGGATAAGGATTATCTCGACAATGCGGCATTCTACGGCGGCAACACCGGCTGGGCATGCCAGGGCGACGACTTCATCGACTACAGCGCCATCCAGGGCACCGACGACTGGCTCGGCCCAAGCCCCCACGCCGACGGCCCCTATCCATCCTGGCTGGGCTTCCAGTACGGGTTCGAAACATGGAACACACACAACCCGGTGCAGCAGTTCAATCTCTCCGTGAAATGGACGGCTGAGCCGCCGAATCCCGGCTGGCAGGGCGGCAGCGAAACCGCGGCTATCAATGGTCTCAAAAATGATATCAGCAACGACCAGGTGACATTGATATCCGGTATCGCCCATGCCGACTCCGGCATGTCGCTGGACGTGTATGACAGCAGCTGGGAATCTGATTATCACAACACCAAGCCGTTTTTCATCCATGACTATGGCTGCCACTGTGGCGACATGGACGCCGCCGACGACGGCGTATTGCATTCGATGCTGTTTCATTCTGACACGGAGCTTGCCTTCGCCTGCGTCTACAACACGGGCTACGGCTGGGGGAACTCCGACGGCACAAACTCGAGCAGCGCCCTGCAACAAAAAAGCTTCTGGGATTACATGTTCGACACCACGAACCATTCGGGCTCCACGATAAACTGGCAGCTCGGCAAGGCCCACGCCTGGTCCAAGGACTACATGGCCCCGACCATCAACTGGACGACATCCGGTTCCCCCCAGGGATGGCGCGGTGTCATCCAGTGCTGCCTGCTATTTGGTGACCCGGCGCAGCGTATCAAGCCCCCGTTGCAGCCCGACCACGAAATCATCGTCAACAATCTCGACATCCCCGCAACCGTTCCGCACGGCCAAACACAGTATGTCGAAGCAAACGTGGTCAACGCCGGGAAGAACAACGAGAGCAACCTGCAGGTCAACTTCACCGTCAACGGTACCATTGTCAACAGCACCACCATTAGCTCGCTGCCGAAGCTGACGTCGCAGCAGGTGAGCTTTGCCTGGAACCCCGACAACGGGACATACGTGGTGGGCATCGAGGTCGACGTGGTGCCCGGCGAGAATTTCACCTTCAACAACCAGATGAACAAAACAGTTGACGTGATACCGGTTCCCGACATATGGACGTCGCCGCCCGCCCTCGACTTCTATGTTGACACCGGGGACACCGACACGGCTGTCCTCACCATAGGAAACGAGGCACACGCCGAGGCAGATCTCACCTTCAACGCATCAATCTCCGGCGTCAGCGGCTGGCTGTCCGTTGCTCCGATGAGCGGCACCGTGCCGGTCGGCACCTCTATGCCCCTCGATGTCACCGTCGACGCCACCGGCATGGCCGAGGGCACATACCTGGACACCATCATCATCACCTGTAACGACCTCGACGAACCCGCGCTCGCCATCCCGGTCACGCTGTACGTCACCTACCCCAACGACGTCGGCGTCACACACATTAATAACCCGGGCAACCCGGACTGGGCCGGCAGCACCATCGTCAATGCGACGGTGTTCAACTTCGGCAGCCAGGACCAGGCAGCCGTCCCGGTCACCTGCACCATTTACGAGGGCATCCTGGAATACACCGAGGACTTCGAGCTCGACGACGGCGGATACACCCACAGCCAGGGTTCCGGCCCCGGAAGTATCGACGACTGGGAATGGGGCACGCCGACATCGGGGCCATACAGCGCACATTCCGGCGTCAACGTATGGGCGACACACATCGCGGGAGACCACAGCAACAGCGCAGACAGCGTGCTGAACTCGGTCAGCGTCGACCTGAGCCTGTACCCCCTGCCCGAGCTCCGGTTCTGGCACTGGGCGGATGTCACCCAGTATGACTGTGGCAACGTGAAGATTTCGACGGATGGCGGCAGCACATGGAATATTCTCTACCCTCAGGGAGGATACACGGGCACGGCGACGAGCGGCAACCAGGGCATCCCCGGTGAGCCGGCTTTCACAACAAACACTGCAGGGTGGGAAGAGGTCATCTTCGATTTAGATGCCTACGCCAGCGATACCGTCATTATCCGGTGGCATTTCGGGTCGACCTCCGGCACCACGCACCCCGGATGGTATCTAGACGATGTAACGATACGATCAGGACTGGCTCCGCTGGACACGGGTGACATTATCTACAGCGCCACCGAAACGATATCCGTGGATTCATACACGGCATCCTACGCCCTGTTTACACCTCCATGGGATGCAGCCGTTGGAAACTACACGATACAGGTCGGTACACAGCTCCCCGGTGACCAGGACAACGGCAACAACCAAACCGCGACCACCGTACAAATAATGGAGCCGCCCATCACCACGGTCGACTTCCAACTGTCCGAGGGCTGGAATCTCATATCCATTCCCATAGAAAACAACTACACCGCCGGCACGCTGGGTGAAAACATTTCAGGCTGCAGCATTGTCAGCCGATGGAACGCAGGTACATTCGAATCCTTTGTGGTCGGCATATCCTCACCATCGGCGGATTTCCCCGTACAAAACGGGGTGGGATACTTCGCCTATGTAGACAATGCCACTGAGTTTAACGTAACAGGGCAACCGATACCCAGCGTATCCGTCCCGCTCTACCAGGGCTGGAACATCATCGGATGGTACAAGGGCGCATCTACCATGGCGAGCAGCCTCGGCGGCAGCATAGCCAATTGTAGCATCGTCAGCAAATGGAACGCCGCCACCAGTACTTTTGCCTCCTACCTCGTGGGCGTGTCACCGCCAGCCATGGACTTCCTCATCATCCAGGGAGACGGTGTGTTCCTCTACGTCGACGAAAACGGCACCTGGCGCGGAGAAGGATAAGCACCCCTCTTTCCCCTTTTTTATTCTATTCAGTTCGTCATTACGATTGATACCTGTTCCCGTTATTTTGTAAACTATCATGGTTTCGGTGAGATTGTGGCCCCGCGACTGGAATGGAGATATCGGAATAATTAGTGATATACTATTTTGCAAATGCGAAATATATAAATATAGAAAATAGCATTTGTAATGCGGGTGAAACATGCATTGCTTTTTGGAAGATCAGCGAGGCATTGAAGGCCTGCCCATGAAGCTGATCATCATCGTGGTGATTGCCGGGGCCGTGCTGGCGGCGGTGCTGATGATGATACCCGAGGGAACCGGTACATTAAACGCCGAATGCATTTCTGTCGATGGCAACAGCGGACATCTCAAGACGGTATCTGCCGCATCGGGAGAGATATCGGTCGGCAGCTTTGACGTCACCGTACAAGTAACCGACGGCGACGGCGACCCGGTCGCCGATGCAGATGTTACGCTCATCGGAGCGAACGGAGCGGGAGCCGGCAAAACCGGGGGAGACGGAGAGGTAACGGTTACGGTACAAAATGCCAGACTGGACACCAACGAAGAAAAGGACTATGTGAGCGTCGAGGTGACCGCATCAGGGCACCACAGCTACGAAGAAGAGCAGTTTGTCGTGATTGCCAGAACCGGATAACCCATGCCCACCTTTTTATCCGATGCCCGGGGCGTGCTCGGTCTGCCGCTGCGAATGGTCGTCGCGTTGATAATAGGCGGCGCGGCGCTCGGCACGGTCACCTATTACACGGCGATGCACTGCTGGACGCCTGGACACCTCAAAGTGGCCTATGAACCAGACGTGGTGGAAGAAGGACCCACGTCGATTACGGTCACAGTCAACGATGCCGACGGCACCCCGGTGCAGGATGCCTCCGTGGCCGTAACGGGGCTTGGGGCAGGCGGGGGCAACACGACGAACGCCGAGGGCACAGCAGTGATCAGGGTCACATCTCAACTTCCGGACGGTCGACGCGAAGGATATCTTGATATCATGGTAACGGCGACCGGCTGCTACAAACAATACAGCCAGGATGACGCGATAAAAGTTGTGAAAGGATAACATGGACATCGGTTTCGGGAAAAAGGAAAATCGGGCGGACGACAGGCAAGACATGGACATCGGCGATATGCGCGGGTCGCTGCGTAAACTGGAGCAAACGATCGAAAGCCTGAGCACACGCCTCGACGCCGTCGAGCGGCGGCTATCAGACATGGATTTCGAAGGACCGGTTGTGATGGACACCGAAAACAGGCCATCGCCACACCCCAGCATCCGGCAGCTATCCAAAAAAATAAACAGTGAGATAACGCAGCTGCAGCAGGAACTACAGGAGATAAAACGGGCACAGGCAGATACACACCAACCAGGCAAGGCAGGCCAGCAGTCGAGCGCATCGCCGACCGTGATCCCCGCAGGAAAAAACAACCGGGGAGGCAGCGATGCGCACAGAAAAAAAGTGGCGGAGCTTGAACGAAAAATGGAAGTGCTGGAAGGACAAAAGGCAACCGTTCAGGTCGGGCGGATAGAGATACCTCTCGAAATCTCTGGTATCGTCGGCGGGATGCTGGCGTTTCTCATTGCAGCGCTGCTATTTCAGGGACATAGAGGCCTGGTTGCATCTCCTGCATTTGTCGCATCTCTCGGCGTTTTACTGGTTATCGCAGCCGCATGTAAAACCTATCTTGTCAACGTGGCACAACGATGACGAACGATATATGGCCGGATGAGACAGGCGCGTTTGAGCTCCCGGTGCAGTACACGGTCGCCATCGTGGCTGCCGCCGTTGCCGTCGCGCTCGTCAGCATTGCCGGCTATCACCTATGGCAGGACATGCAGACGAGGCATGCGGTACGAGAAGTGGAACGCATCGTAGATATGGCAACCATGATGTATGCCAACGCAGATGTGGGCACCGCTCGAACCATTAGTGTTGACTTTCCCGAGGGAATGAAAAAAGCGGGCTTTGGCTCCTTCGACCCGCGAAGCGCGAACCGCTACTACGTGGTGATGAATTGGGGTGAAAACAACACTTTTTATGCCCGAAATACAAACTTCAGCAGCGGAACCGTCCTCCACGACGGCGTCGACAGGGTCAGGCTGAAGCTGATAGATGAAGGGGGAAAACATGTTTGTGTCGAGGCTGCTTGACGACGAGCGAGGGGCAATCGCCTGGCTCCTCAGCCAGCTCGGGTTGCTGCTGGCGGCAGGCGTTCTCCTCGGGGCAATCGCCGGTCTGACCTTTTATAGCGATTGGGAAAAACGGGCGGAGGCAAAAAACATCGCATCCGGCTTTGCCACCGCCATTGAATCCGTTGCCCTGAAAGAGTTTCCAGAAAAAACGACCTACAGGTTTCCGCGCAAGGAGTACCACTACACTGTCGCCCTTTCAACCTGCTATGTTGCCGTTAGCAGACCGGGAGGACTTGTCAACGACGACATCATTGCACGGGCGGCGCTGCTCATCCGTCCATGGCCACGTCCGCCAATGGCAAATGGCACCGGAGCATCCGGAGTGTACACCTTTCTCGGAGGGGGATTCAGGCGCGAAACAAGCATTCCGCGACATGCCTTGAACAGCGTGTTCAACCATACGCGGACGGCGCTTGCATCCCATCCGTATGCCATCGACGTGGACAGGCCCGTGTACATCGAAAAAATATTTATATACACCGGAGAGGGCGCCCATACAATCAGGGAGGAATATGTCATCGTTTATCAATGATAGCCGGGGGATTTCGGAGGAATTCACCTCGCTGCCGGCCCTGGTGGTCGTAATGATAGGGTTTGCGCTGTTTTTCGCGCTCATCGCCGGCGTGTATCACTCCCATACCGAAAAAATGGAACGCATTGACAGCTACAGGACGGCGAATTTCGTCCTTAAAAGGATAGCCATGGAAAACGGTTCTCTGGCCCGGGATGGCGTGATGCGGGAGAGCGGCGTGGTCGACAACGACACGTTTCACCGGCTCACGGTGGACAGCCAGCGTATACGTGAGGTGGTACAGGAAAGCGATGTCGTCGCCGTGGAGTTTGGGCTGCGGCTGCGTCATGAAAAATCGTGCCATCCGATGAAAACACCCAATATACCCTCGGACATGGATCGGGTTGCTGCCAGCATGGAGGTACCGGTGTATCTCAATGCGGCCGAGACCGTTCCCGGAGAGCTCACCGTTATCGTGTGGGAGGCATAATCCATGATGCGGCAGTTGAGAACGTTTTTGTCAGACCGGTGCGGCATCTCAGCCGTACAGGACGCCGTTCTGTTCTGTGTAATGGTATCCATTGCCGGTGCCATCCTGATGCCGGCGTTTACCGGCACCATCCCGCGGGACACCCATGTGGAAAAGGAACGGGAGGAAAAAGCAGATGAGGTTTTACACCAGTTGATGGTATGCCGGGTTGATAAAACCGTTCATTTGAACGCGAAACCCGTGCTGGACGCACTGGAGGACAACACGGACATGGACATAACCCAGGGATTTCTTGGACCGGTCGTCAACGGACTGCTGCGGAGGGAGCAACGCCATCTCACCTACGCCGACCTGTGCACGGAGAGCGTGGCCTGCCAGTTCAAAGTCCTCGGGAAACGCATCAACATTTTAACGTATAATTGTACGAACGCAGTAAAAAGAGAGATACAAGCGTTTTTATCGAATCAGCTCGGTGACGAATATCTCTACAATTTCACGGTCCAATGGCACCCCATCCCGGGATTCGATTTCGGCGGAGATTTTTCTGTCGGTCATTCCCGTCCCCCGGATGCCGACGTGTACGCCGCTACCACATACGCGGTGATGCCACCGTCGCTTTTTACCAGAGACATCGGTTTCTCCATCAGCAACATCCGCCGTTACATAGCATCGAACATTGAACACGTGGTTAACAGGTACCGGAACGGAACCATGTCAAAGGAGCAATTGACCGGGCATCTCGAAACGGTTTCGCTCGAGGTATTTAACAAAACGATGTGGGAGGGATTCGATATCGACCACGACGGCGATTTCGACGGGCCAATGGAGACGAAAAGCCTCGTCGACATCGTGCTTGACTACGTGTTTGGAGAGATAGGCAGTGCTCTCCAGCTCGTGTTTGACGAATCCATGCGCATGGTCACCGACATGATTGCGAACGGAATAGACAGGAACTTTGCCGTCCTTTCATCCGAGGCGCTCAAAAACAGCATTGCTGGCATTTCCCCAACAGTCGACGCCGGAGACACCGTCGACGGCATGCGGGATACCATAACAGCACATGTGAAGGAAACGCTCAGACAGTATATCAACCAAACATTTCAACACCGCATACAGGCAATGGTGGAGGACATCATACATGCTGGGGAAACCGCAGATATCATCACCGAGATATTGAACTGCCTTTTCCGGCACGTTGACTTTCGCAGAGCCCGGCTGTCACTTTCAATATGGAGAGCATAAAAAAATGAAGTTCATCAATGACGAACGCGGACGCGTCCCCTTCGCGGTTCTCGGCATATTTTTGATCGTCGGCAGCGCGGTCACTTCGGGTATCATCACAAACCTTGAAAGAGAACGCACAAAAAATATCGCAGATACGTTGAAGTCATCCTCAATAAAAAACATGCTGAAAAACGCGGAGGCCGATATTTCACGAATGCTCTCCTATAGCTGTCTGCAGGCGTTCAAAAAAATAGGTCGGCATCCCGTGACATATTCCAATGTTTCGACGGCGGCAGCCGCCATGTATGCTGATTTCGATGGAGATGGCGAGCACCATGACGATGTGGGCGACACGGTAAAAGGCGAACGGGAGGTTATGGCGTTTAACAAAAACTGGGCCCGGAACATGGCCAGGGTGTATTTCAACACCTATCTCAACAGAACCTTTGAAGGATTCCTGTACCGGGACAATGGCTACTCCGTCGCTGTCTATGACCCCGATGGGGATGGGGCTGTCGACGACTGGAGAAATATAACATTTCGGCGCGTGGGCATGGAGTTGGAGCGCTCGGTTGCAGTTGACCTGTTGATTTCGGAGGACACCCGTGAATATTCCGTCTACTGGGTGGCATCAATACCTGACCTGTCTTTGAAGATCCGGAACCTGTCATCGGGAAAATACTGGCGTACAACGGCCAATATCAGCTGTCTGGTTCCCTCCCGCCTGCCGCTGCTTATGGAGCTGACCTACACATACCGGGACAGCATCAACGGGCTTCTCTCGCCGCTGATGGGACTCGTATCGGTCATCGGCGAGGGGTACACGGAGGCCCGGTCGCTCCTTCAGTATGCGGGCAAATACGACCTGGTCAAAAATGTCGTGGATAACAGGTGGCTCCAGTATCTGACGAATGCCGGCCTGGTGGGCATACAATACCTCGTTTTTAACAGCGTCGACCCCATGATGGTGGCGCAGCTTGCGACACAGGTGAACGACCTCGTCGCCCGGGGTACCCGGTATGGCACATCCGCCACGTCGGATGTCCTCACCGGCATGGCTTCCCTGCCCATTGTCGCCAGTGAAGATGTGTTCAAAACGTTCGGCAGCGAAAACGACAGCGAAGCCAGGCGGACGCTCCGCAATACGACGGGGAGCCAGCACATATCACGGGCCAATGTTTCCCTGTGGAACATGTCCAGAGCCATCCTCAACCAGACCCGGACCACCTACTATTATTACAACGACAGCACCGGTCTAAAACCCCAGAACATATGGCGGGGGTATATGTTCACGGACCAGGGATACCGGTACCGGCTTTCCTCCCCCGATGGAGACCTGGACACCGATACCGATGCACCCCTGCCGGGCTTCCGCAGGCAGTATACAGACCGCATAAACCGGTCGGTGCTGCAGGAGATACACAAAAAGGTCCGTGACACCTACAGCGCCAGTTTTTCCACCGAGCTGTCAAAAAACGTGCTCAACGTATCATACACGGGATGCAGCCCGTCTGACCCCGACTGGAGGCATGTCGGAAGCACGGGTTCCTGGGACCTAGTCCAGAGCAGCTTCAGAAACAGCACGACGGGACGGCGCCTTCACGACGGCGAACTCCCATCCGGTTTTCCCGCCACGCCCTATCGGGAAACATGGATGCTCCGATGGAAAAGAAACGAGACATGGGAGCACTACGAGGTGGTCAACCACACCGAGGCAGGAAATCCGGTATACGGATGGAAGGAGTATCGGGATGTCGTCCATTCCGTTGACGAACGAGCCACGTTTGCTCTCCACGCCGATGCATACCCCCGTGATGTCAAACAGGTGATGCATGCCACGTCGGTGTTCGGCGCGCCGCCACACCAACGGCATACCGATGACAACCTGGCGTTTCTCCTGCAGACATATGTCAACGACGGGTTCACCGATGCACGAGACCGGTATACCGATACCGCACAGAACCACGGAAAAGGATACAACGGAACAGTTGACTCCGCACACTGGAACAACAACACTGCCGACGGCGACACCACGGGCTATGACAGGATACGATGGCTCATCGGCCGACCCGACAGCATGGGAGCAGCGGCCAGAGCGCTCTACAATATCACAAACATGATACGAGCAGACCGGGCGGCATACAGCACCATCTCCGGCCGGTATTATTCCCCGGATGACCCGACGGTGAACCTCTCCCTCGTCGAGCGGGAACGACATGCATTGCTGCAGGAGTTCCAACGGCGCAAAAACAGCTACGTCAACCAGCAGCATTACATGGAGGGCGGAAAATATACGAGCGCAGCAGCCAAGGCGGTCGTCGAGATGCGGAGATGGTTCGTTGAACAGATAGCGGAACGGCTCAATACGTCCCACACGCAATATGCCGAGGACGCGATCAACGAGAGAGTCAGCAGCCGGGATACCGGACATTTCAACGGCTACCAGACCTATCAAAACACCATCGATATGTATAAAGATGCGGTCGACCAGATGACACATGTCCAGTTCGGCAGCCAGATGCGGCTGGAGGGCAACTGGACGGAAAATGTGACCCTGACCGTCGGCACAACCCCGGACTATTTTGATTTCAACGACCCGCCGACCGGGGAAGAAAACTGGGAGTTCAACGTGAAAAACATCTGTCTTTTCGGCCCGACCGGGTTGCCGTTGCTTCCAACACCGGTCACTCCATGGGTTGTCACGATAAACAGCTGGTACATCCATGTCGACGGCCACTGGGATACGTTCATGGTGCTCGACAGCAGCGACGAAACACATCCAGACCCCTTGCTGGGGCACAGCGGGCAGACATGCATGCGGACAGGCCCCGAGCGTGTGAGAGACAGCGTCTGCCACCAGGATAATCCATGCCTTGGGTTTTGCACCCCGCTGACATTTGGGTTCGACACAATGAGCCTGGGTATTGTTCCGTCAGGGAAATTGCCGATTGGCGACCTGGATACTCCTGTCGAGTCAGACAGCGTCGGAAATGGAGGCAAACGATGAAAAGCAAAGCACTCTGCCTCGGAATCGTATGCGCGTTGCTGGTGCTTGCAGTGATACCCCTGGCACATGCCGGGGAGTGCAAATATGGAACAGTAGAGGCATGGGCCAGAACGCTCAACGAGGATGGTGGATGGGGCGAATGGAAAAATGCAACCGTCCATGAACGCCTTCAAACACATGAACCGTTCCAGGTAAAAGTCAGGGCTGCCACGAAGGTCGACTGCACAAGCGTAGACCTGTATCTAATCCGGGCGGGTACGACGGAGGCCTACGAGGTCGTGGATGGCCCCTCAGATATTTCTGGTGTCATCCCCCGGGGAGTTTTTCATGAAACATGCAATGCTTCATGGTCAAAAACGTACACCTGGACTGTCAGGCCGACGGGTAACTGGACGAGGGGTACCGCTGTCCTGAACGTGAGAGGAGGATTTTATAGAGGTGGATACAAGAATGTTGATTTCACCGTCATCGCGGCATACATCCAGGCGAAGGAATGGCAGGACGGCGGCGGAGATACGGCAGATAGCGGACATAACGGCGGCAGCATCCCGGGATGTGCGACAGTTGCAACAGTGGCCTCGATACTGGTCGCTCTGGCTGTATATCAGACACGGCATACAAAATGGCAGGAATAATAGCCGGAAAAAGGGGAGCCGCATGGATTCCCGTGCGCCTCGTCATCAGCATCGTTGTAGCAGCCGCGATTATTGCCGTCGTGTTCCTGGGGCTGCAGCAGGCAAACAAAACCTCGGCACAAAGCAAGATAGAGCAAGAATGCGACAGGCTAACCGCAACTCTTTCAACAATGGTTGCGAGCGGCGATGCCCGGAACGTAGACCTTCCACATGACCCGCGGGGAGACATGAGAACCGTTGAACTGTCGCTGCCCGACGACACGTCATATCTCGGGCTTGGCGTGAACCCTGATGTGAATGGTGACGGCCATCTTGAGGATGGATTGACCGGCAACGGCTCCTGCATTTTTTACCGGATGGACGGCATGAGCGAGCGGGCTATATGGGATGTCGGCGACATCAAATTCAGGAAGGGACGAAAAATCGATGGTAGATGGGTGCTTGCACAGCCACAGCAGGGATACGTTATCAGGGGCGGCGGAAAACAGGTAATTACCTTTGAACTGGTCCAGGAATCCTCCGGCAATCGGTATGTCCTCGTTCTGGCGCATGATGCTGTAGCCATGTAAAAAGGGTCAGTTCGCATCCGGGGAGAGCGCGTTAAAGCCGCCCCCGGGAATTGAACCCGGGACCTATTCCTTACCAAGGAATCGCTATACCACTAAGCCAGGGCGGCTGCAAAGGGGAATATGGAGTGCTGTATTTAATAATTGTCGTAATTCCCGTCCATGATGTTCTACCAAATGGATTGTGGCAAAAAATAAAAAACAGAAAAAAGGGAAAAGGAGATGAGGGTCGTTTACTCGACGCCCAATACAAAGGGCCCGAGGACGAATCCACTCGTTGTTTTTTCCGCGTCGCCTGCAGTGACCGCTATGTCGACGGAACCGATACCCAGCACGAGGCCGGTGTCAATGTCGGTGGAGCTACCTGCGGGAAGGCTGTCGATGGTGCCAGTCGCCTCGCCGCCGAGGAAGACGGTGCCGCTGAGCGTGATGCTCCAGTCGACGTTCTCGGCATCTGCCGTTCCAGTGTTGGCAATGGTCGCGCTCACGCCGAAGCCGCCGGAGACGGTGTCGACACCCACGACGGGGACGGGGAACTGTCCGAAGTAGATGTCGCTGTTGCCGTTCCGGGTGTCGGACCAGATGGCGCCCACGGATGTGGCATCCGCGGTTGCATATTCGGAGAGGACGGTGCCGTCCTGGCCGTTCATCTGCGAGGGTGCGGACCATGTGGCTCCGTTGTCCTCGCTTGCGGTGTAGTAGAGGTTTCCGTTTCGGACGAAGGTGCAGACGAAGGAGTCACCGGATGAGGAAACCGTTGGATACCTGTCGCTCTCGCCGGAGGTGGTCACGTAGCTCGTCTGCCAGTTGCCGCCACCGGATGACCGCAGGCAGATGATGTCCTCGTTGCCGTTTTCGTTGCTCTGCGCGACAATGACGACCTGGCCGTCCTTAGCAGCGATGCTCGGGTTCTTCATGTCGAACTCAGTGGGGATGACCGCTGCGCTGCTTGACCCCTCTAAGGGGTTGGTGAAGCTGCGGGCCCAGTACAGGGTGTTCCAGACGTCGTTTGTCTCGTTGTATATGTCCCAGGTTCCCCAGATCATGTCCTCCTGTTTGTCCATGGTGACCGCGCTGGTGTTGGCGCCGTCCATGCTGAGCCAGCTGATGTAGCCGGAGCCCTCCTCGTCCGGGCTGGCGAAAAACATGTGGGGGCCGTTGGTGATATCGTAGTCCTCGTAGTCGGTGGATGCGACACCGGTTATCGCGCCGTATTCCCACTGTTCCTGGCTGTTGTGGCAGGCGATGTCGAGGGCGTGGATGTTCGACCAGCCGTATGATGACCAGTCCCAGTACACGAGCGACCATGTCTCGGTGTTGGTGATGTCGAGCACCTCGAGCAGGTACTGGTAGCCGCCCTGTGTCAGCCCGCTGAACGTGCCGTAGAAGGTGTTGCCGCCCCAGTGGGCGATGTCGGGGTAGTCCTCGACGCCCTGAATATCGAAGTAGCCGGCGGATTCATAGGTCTGGCCGCCGTCCATTGAAAGGGCCATTGCGATGTTGCGCTCCATCATGGTTGGCGCGAGGGTGTAGCCGACGAAATAGGTCGACCCGGATGTGGCCATGGTTGGATGCAGTTCGTTGTCCTGCGTGGCTATGACCTCGGTGTCGAGCGGATATGCCATTGGCCGCCATGCGTTTTCGACGACGGTCGGCGACGCTTCAAGGGTGTGGGCTGCTTCGTCGACGGGGACTGCCTCTATCGAGGAGGTGCCAATCGGTGTGATGGTATGTGTTGTTTCTTGTGGCGCGACGAGTAAGTTCGCTGTTCCTATTCCTGCTGCGAACAGGAAAACAATTCCTAGTGCTATTGCTTTTTTCATGCGTATCTAGCCTCCAAGAGGAGAATACCATACTTGTTTATATACTTATCGACACCGGTGCTCCGAGTGCCGCCCGGATGCTGCATGTATCGTTAACCTATAAATACAGGCGGGGATATGTTGACCTATGTCCGCAAAGTGGAGCCCTCCTGCCCGTAAAAAGGGCATGGGCGTGGCGATATGTGTTGCGCTCCTGCTATTTATCGGAATGGCCATGTATGCACCATCCGTCCGTTCCATGGCCCCCCGCCCGCTGTACGGCCACGCGTACTATGGCGACGGCACCGGCGAACCAGCGACCGGCGCGAAGGTCACCGCCGTGAACCTCGATACCTCCGAGGTGCTGCACAACAGGACGACCGTGGAGGAGGAGGGATATTATTCGTTCGACGTGGGCTACCCCGGCCCCGCCTGGGGTGATGGCACCCGGGTAAAGGTGTTCGTGAACGGAACCGACGACCGTGCGGGATGGACGGGACAGGCAACGGTCACCATTGACCCCGTTCCGCCGCAGCAAATTCCTGACATCCATCTCCAGCCGCCCCCGCCCGGCCAGCCCGTGGTGTCCGGCCCGACGACGGGACGGGAAAACACGTCCTACACGTTCACGGCGGTGGCGACAGACCCGGGCGGCTCTGAGATATCCTATGGATGGGACTGGGATGACGACGGCGGCGTTGACGAATGGACCAGGCTCCGCCCCTCGGGTGATTCCTGCAGCGTCACGTACAGCTGGGGGAACGGTGGCAGCTACCGGATACGGGCGATCGCTCGCAACGAACACGGGGTGAACAGCACCTGGTCGGCACCGCACACCATCACCATCGGAGCGGACACCCAGCCCCCGAACACCTACATCACCGACGGTCCCGACGGCCTTATCCATGAAGGCACCGCCACATTTGGATGGAGCGGCGACGACGATGTCACCCCCACATCGGCGTTGCAGTACACCTACGTGCTCGAGGGGCATGACGCCGGCTGGAGCACCTGGACGGATGCCACCACCGTTACCTACACCGACCTGTCAAACGGGTCATATACCTTCCGGGTCAGGGCGCGGGATGCGGCACACAACGTCGACGACGTTCCCGCCAGCCGCTCGTTCACCGTCTCACGGGATTATACCGCTCCTGCTGTCACCATCACGCAGGGCCCCGACGGCGTCATCCATAAACGGGGCGCCCTGTTCTCTTGGCAGGGAGATGACGATGTCAGCCCGGCCGGCCAGCTCAGATACCGGTACATGCTGGAAAACCATAGCGGATGGTCATCCTGGACGGGGCAGACGACCGCTGAGTATTCCGGGCTGCCCAACGGCACCTACACCTTCACGGTCGAAGCGACCGACACCGCCGGCAACACCGGCTCGGCAGCCCGCATGTTCACCGTCGCAGCCACGTCAAATGACACTACGCCGCCCTCGCTGACCGTGACCGCACCCACCAATGGAGCGACCGTCAGCGGTGCCACACTCATCGAATGGCAGGCCGCCGATGCCGGGTCGGCTGTCACGGTCTCCGTCAGCTACAGCCAGGACAACGGTACCACCTGGCTTTCTCTTGCCGTCAACCTCACCGGCGAGAGCCACACATGGGATACCGGAGCGGTGGACAACGGCCCGTATCAGCTCCGGGTCATGGCCACCGACGCGGCGGGGAACTTCAACATGTCCGTCATCAACGTAACGGTGGACAACCAGCAGGACGACAATGACACTCCGGCGTTCGGAATAGCTGCCTGCCTGTCCGCAGCCATTGCAGCGCTGCTCATCAGGAAGAAAAACCATTAAGTTTTTATTATATCCCTTATTGGGGGACTCCATGATAGCTCCGTCAGTGCGCTCTGAGGGTGTCAACTATGCCATCCGCGAGGTGGTGCTGCCCGCCCGGAAGCTCAAGCGGCAGGGCATCGACATCATGGAGCTCAACATCGGTGACCCGATTGCCTATGACTTTGACACGCCGCAGCACATCATGGACGCCCTGTACCGGGGAGCCCGGGAGGGATACAACGGATATGCTCCCTCGGAGGGCTACCCCGAGCTGCGGGAAAAGATAGCGGAGCGGGAACGCCGCCGCAACAACGTTGACTACGACATCGAGGACATCTGCGTGACCACGGGTGTGACCGAGGCACTCCAGATTTTTTTGTCGGCCACGCTGAACGAGGGCGACGAGCTGCTGGTGCCCGGCCCGACGTATCCGCCCTACAACCTGATGACCAGGTTCAACGGCGCGGAGCCCGTTGCCTATCGGACCATCGAGGAGGAACACTGGCAGCCCGATGTCGACGACGTGGAGCGCAAGATAACCGACCGGACGAAGGCCATGGTCATTATCAACCCCAACAATCCGACGGGTGCACTGTACCCCCGGGACACGGTCAGGGAGATGGTGGACATCGCCGTTGACCATGGCATCCCGGTTATCTCCGACGAGATATATGACGACATCACGTTCGACCGCGACCATCATTCGACGGCCTCGCTGGCGAGCGATGCACCCATCATCACGTTCAACGGCTTCTCCAAGGTGTACCTGGTGCCCGGGTGGCGGATGGGCTATGCGATGTTCAACAACCCCGGCGGGCAGCTCGACCGGGTGCAGGATGCCTTTTACCGCATCGCCCGCGCTCGCCTGTGCGCCAACTCGGTCTGCCAGCGGGGCATGATCGCCGCACTGGACGGCTCGCAGGACCACATTCCCGAGATGGTCGCCACGCTGCGCGAGCGCAGCCGGTTTGCGCACAAGCGATTGAACGAGATACCGGGGATTTCGTCTGCGCGGCCCGACGGCGCGTTTTACATTTTCCCCAAAATCGAGGCCATCGACGGCTGGCGGGATGACAAGGAGTTCGTCCTCGACGTGCTCAACACCGCCCATGTTTTACTCGTTCATGGCTCCGGGTTTTCTCCCGAGTATGGCGCCGGCCATTTCCGGGCGGTGACGCTGCCGCCGATGGAGACCCTGGAGGAAGCCTTTAATAGGCTGGACTCTTTCATGAGGGAGAGGATAGCATGAAAATCGAGCGGTCTGTCCTGATGGCCATCGTCGTCCTGGTGGCGATTGCGGCTGCGGCGAGCGGCTATTACGGCTACGAGGTATGGAAGGAGCAGCAGCCCACCACCGTTGGCGAGGGTGACTTCGTGGAACTCTACTATATCGGCTACTATGAAAACGAGACGGTGTTCGCGTCGTCGTTCACCGGCGACGTGTCGGCGAATTCCTCCTTCGACAATCCCGACGAGCTCACCTCGCTCAAGGCATACATGGGCAGGCAGCGCCCCTCGGCGGACAAGTACCCGGCGAACTGGAGCACCGGCGACCTGGGGTCCATCCGGGGCGCCCGCGTATACGACCTTGAAGGCCTGTATGACGGCCTGCTGGACATGGAGGAAGGCGACGTCGCCGTGCTCGGCCCGCTGTCCCCAGGGCAGGCATATGGCCGCCCGGTCGAGGAGGCGGTGGACAACCAGACGCTCATCCGGTCTAACTTTACCGGTATCCCGCATCAGCAGATAATCATTCAAAATCTCACCGATTACAATGCCACGCTGGAATGGATGCCCGAGATGGGGGCAACCTTCACCATGCCCATGTACTGGGGGCAGAGCCCCGTTGAGCATCCCTACTGGATATGGACGAACGCGAGCACCGTCATGTCGTACAATGAGACGCATGCGGCGGTGAAGACCACGCCGAACGTGCTGCACAACCTGACCATCCCGCCGTTCTGGGAAAACGTCACCGAGGTCGTCAACCTCACAAATACAAGTGTTACCCTGGCGTTTGAGCCGGAGGTCGGCGACTCGTTCAGCTACTACGGGCAGACACTGGTCGTGGAAAACGTCACCGAGACCACCATCAACGTTTCCTACACCTCTGGCAACCAGACACAGTACACCGAGATCAACAAAACGTTGCCCTGGATGGAGTTCAACCTGACCACCCATCTCCCGCGGGTGTTCCCGAACATCCCACAGGACTACATCAAAAGCGACCTGCTGCGCGCCGGCTACTCGTTCAGCGAGATGGCCGGCAAAACCGTCTATTTCAAGATAAAAATCCTGCAGGTGCTGTAGCGGTCAGGCAAGCTGGTTTTGCACCTCGCGGTCGAGGAGCGCCAGGAAGGATTCCTCCTCGCCTCGGGGAATGGTTGCTCCTGCCGCGACGGGATGACCGCCGCCGATGCCGCCGAGCTGCCGTGCTGCATGCTGCATCGCCGAAGCCAGGTCGATGCCACGGTCGGTCATGGACGATACGACGCGCGCGGATGCCTTCACCTCGCTGCCGTTTTTCATGGCGAAGCCCACCAGCGGTCCGCTGTTTTTTATGCTGCTGGAATGCAGGAGCATCCCGGCGATGATACCGACGACCGTGTCCCGAATGGCGGAGCCGCCGTTGAAATAATGCAGCCCGCCGTATTCTCGGAGCCCCTCCCGTTTCACATACCGGATGCCGTGGGCGATGCAGCGTCGATGCTGCTGCAGCAGGTCATAGGCCGCCCGGAGCCCCTCGTCGCGGTCGCCGAGACAGACCTGGAGCCCCACGTCGGCGTGACCATAGCGGGCGGTGGCGTTCAGCAGGGTGGCATACTCACGGGCGTCCCGGAGCTGTGTTCCCTCTGTTTCACGGGACAGCTCGTAGACCTCACCCACCAGGCGTCCGGCCCGATGGTGGCCGAATCCCCTGGAAATGAGCAGCGCCACGAGCGATGAAATAATATGCCGTTTTTCCGCCGGCTCGAGCTCCATCCATTTTTTCCACCGTCGCCCCTCCTTTACCGGGATGTCGAGGTTTTGCAGAAACGCCCGGCATGCGCCGGCTCTGCCCGTCAGGCCGGGAAGCATCGGGTCGTCCGCGTACTGCAGCAGCTTGTAGAGCGGTCTGGTCTGCCGGCCGAAGGCCCGGAGGTCGCTGTACCGTGACACCACACCCGCATTCTCTCCCATGTCAGCGATGGCGCTGTTCCACCCGGTGTGCCGGCATGCGGCTGCATCCTGCATGTCACCGGCGGCGCCTATCATGGCGAGGTCGGCCATGTCACTGTTTCGTTCGTCCATGGCCAGGGCGACCAGAAAGGTGAGGCCTGCCCCGGAGACCATCCGCTCGCCGCTCACCCCGTAGCGATAGGGATTGAAATGCCGCCATGAGGTATCGTGGCCGGCAGGCGTATGATGGTCGGTGATGACATAGTCCAGCCCGTCGAGAGAGGACAGCATGCCGCTGCCCAGGTCGGTGAACCAGATAAGCCGTTCGCTGTCCCGCAGTTCCTCGATAGCCATCTCGTCGAGCTGCTTGACATACCTTATGTTGCCATCGACGCCGGCGCGCTCCAGGCAGCGCATGGCGATGGCCCCGGCTGCGATGCCGTCGGCGTCGATATGGGTGACGACCTCAACGCTGCCGGCATCGACGATACCGTCAGCTATTTTTTTTGCCTGCTTCAGTGCACTGTCCAGCATCCCATCCACGCATGATATCCGGCAGCGTTATATGAACTCTTTGGAAAATGTCGCCTCAACCTAATTTTTATATATTGATTTCCCATGCCATACATCAGACCTGCCGGCGTAGCTCAGTATGGTGGAGCACTCGGCTGTTAACCGAGCGGTCACCGGTTCAAATCCGGTCGCCGGCGTCATCCAGCACGCCAGGAGAGCACAAAGCGGATATCTCCGGAAGATATATCTATCGAGGAACACTTCCATATTCCTGGTCATTGCTGCCCCGCGCTATTTTGTATTCAGTAAACATCGCTGCCGACCCGTGCGCTACAGTCATGGCCGCCCTTTGCTTACAGGTTGTCGTAGAGCCTGGTGAACTTCGCGTTGCAGTTCGGGCACCGGATGGTATCCGGGGGCACCATTTTCCCGCAGCCGTGACATCGCTTCATGTTCCCGAAATCATCGCCCTGGTCGCTGTCCATCAGCCGCCGCGGCAGCAGGCCGGCGACGAGCACGACGGCGCCGGCGGCCAGGAGCACCACCAGCGCGCCGTCGGGCAGATACCGGGATAGCACATCGGCAAATGGCACGCCGGACGCCAGGCCCAGCATCCCCATGGCCATCATGCCCGCTCCGGCTGCTACATATCCGGCTCGCATCATCCCCATAATCCGATGGCTCACTTAAAGACTTCGAAAAAATGCGGCACCGGTGGCGCTAGCCGAAAAACCCGTCTATCCGGGCTGCCTGCTCCGCCGCCTCATGGTAGCCGAGCCGGACGTTCCGCCGGATGGCGTCGGCGCTGAAATCCGTCACCCGGCGTGCATGGGAGCCCGTGGTGAAAAACACGTCGCCGTGCTCCTCGTCCAGCAGCGTCATCATATCCGCTTTTTTGCCGTCGAGCAGGGTATGGTAGAGCCCGAGCATATATTCCAGAGGGCTGTCGATGTCATGCTGGACGTGCTCATGCGGCGCAAACGGGGACAGCGCCATGATCTGCACCCCCTGGCGGCCGGTGTCCAGCGCTGCCCTGATGGGAAACCCCTCGGTGACGCCGCCGTCCACGTAGCAGTGCCGTTCTCCATGCGTGGTATACCAGAGCGGCGTGAACACGAACGGTATCGCCACCGACGCGGCGACCGCCGCATCCAGACTCATGTCGACGTCCCGGGGCACATATTTCCGCTCCGTCTCGTTGACATCGGTCACCACGCACTGGAACATCGTATCGGTGAAGCTGTCCCAGGATATGTCATGCCGGTCAAGGATGCCGGCGACCCGCTGCCGCACCAGCTCGATGTCCACCTCGCCCCAGGAGCGCACCACGTTCCATCCCTTCCTGAGCGGGGCGGGACGAAACAGCTGCCACGGCTTTGCGTCGAGCAGCTCCCGCTCGATCGTCGCTGAATCCAGCCCGGCCGCCATGAACACGCCCAGCAGCGCGCCGCCGCTCGTCCCGGTGACCAGGTCGGGTATGTAGCCCGTTTCGTCATGGATGTATTTCCAGGCGCCGATGTAGGAGGTGGCATGGGCGCCGCCGCCCGAGAGCGCCAGCACTTTCCTGCGGGTCGCAGCCATGAGACGACATGCCGCATCCATGTTTTATAGATTTGTGTGCCCTGTAACCATCAACCATTAATGCAGGCTGCGCATTGTCTGTCATGGATACACGTGAGGCCATCAGGACACGGCGGAGCATCCGCCGGTACACCGACGAGCCCGTGTCACGGGAGCAGCTTGAGGAAATCATCCAGGCGGCCCGCTTCGCCCCGTCGGCTGAAAACCGGCAGCCGTGGCGGTTCATCGTGGTCACCGACCAGGAGGTCATCGCCCGGCTGTCCCACACGATAAAAGGAGAGGTCAGGCGGCTGCTCCGGTATCGATTTATCGCGCAGCTGTGGATGAAAGAGCTTCGAGACCGGGAGACCCTGAAGCTGCTGTACGGCGTGTCACATGCCGAGCAGGACATCATCTTTTTCGATGCACCGGCGGTGGTCTTCATCGTGACCCGGGATGTGCGGTTCAACGACGAGTCCTGCGCCTGCGCCGCCCAGAACATGATGCTCGCCGCCCATGACATGGGCCTGGGCTCCTGCTGGATAGGCTTCGCATCGGTCCTCGGCCTGCGCGGGCAGGCGCTGGAGGACATCGGGGTGCCCGACGGGTATCACATTGCTGCCACGCTCACCCTTGGCCATCCAAAGGGCAGCCCACAGCCGCCGATGCGAAATCCGATGGCAGATGTCATCAACTGGATTGAGTAAGCCGACAGACGGAATCAAAAACTAGTTATATCTATATTTGATACCCGCTGGCATGAAGGACGCACTCGCAAACCCGGCACCCCTGGGCCTGATGGGCTTCGGCATGACGACGGTGCTGCTCAACATCCACAATGCGGCGCCCGAGACATATGCGCTGAGCTCGATGGTCATGGCGATGGGCATCTTTTACGGCGGGCTCGCCCAGATATTTGCGGGCATGCTCGAATACCGGAAGGGCAACACCTTCGGCGTCACCGCGTTTGGCTCCTACGGCCTGTTCTGGCTGTCGCTTGTCGCGCTGCTTGTATTACCGGATGTCATCGACGGCGTCGCGTCGACGAGTGCCTCATTTATGGGCTGGTATTTTTTCATGTGGGGCCTGTTCACCATGCTGATGTTCATCGCGACGTTGAAGCTCAACACCGGATTGCAGTTCGTGTTCGCCACCCTGTTCATCCTGTTCTATCTGCTCGCATTGCGGGACTGGGGATACGTCAGCGGGAGCTGGATCGGCATCGAGGGCATCATCTGCGGGCTGAGCGCCATCTATGTCGCGATGGCAGAGGTCATCAACGAGGCCTTCGGGACAACGATTTTGCCGCTGGGGAGACCGCTCGTCGACTGAGAGACATTAATTTCTCTTGCCCGGTTTGTCCGGGATATGGCTACCTGGAGATGCCGGTGGGTAAATGCAGTACAGAGGGGAATGTCTGTAAAAATCGTGGACGCCAGCGGGAGGATGGCTATATCGGGGAGGAACGGGATAGGCGTATCCTGCGTTACTGGTAACGGCTGATTTTGTCCCGGAGCACATCTTTTTCCAGCGCGCCGACGAGCATGTCCTCCACCTCGCCGCCCTTGAAGACGAGCAGGGTGGGGATGCTCATGATGCTGTACCGCCGCGCCAGGTCTTGGTTTTCGTCGACGTTGACCTTGGCGAAGGCGACGCCGTCCATCTCGTCGTCGAGCTCCTCGATTATCGGGCCGATGATTTTGCAGGGTCCGCACCAGGACGCCCAGAAATCGATGATGGCCAGGTCGTTGTCGTTCACGAAATCCTGAAACGTTGCCGCTGTGAGTTCCTCGGGCATAAGTTCACCGTGCCCATACCACGCCGCGATATAAAAAGTTTTCACCGTCCACAATGCTTTATAGCCGGGGCTGCATACACTGGCCATGAAAATCAAGCCCCGGTGCGTTCCCTGCCTCCTCCATCGGGTCATCTACGAGGCAGACCTGATCGGCGCGAGCGAGGAACAGCAGCAGGAGGTCATCCAGCAAACGGCGCGGCGTCTCCTCGACGAATACGGACCGGAGCGAGGCTCCGCCGCCGTTGCCACAGAGGTTCACCGCCTTGCGTATGAGCTGCTGGACAGCGACGACCCCTACCGGGAGCTCAAGCAGCGGAGCAACGAGATGGCCATGCGGCTGCTGCCCACAGCCGAAACATATATCCGGGAGAGCGACGACCCCCTCAAAGCCGCCATTGTATGCTCCATCGTCGGTAACTCCATCGACTTCGGCATCGCGGGCAGCGCCACGTCACCCGAAGAGCTCGAGCAGAGGTTCGCCAGCGATGTCGAACGGGGACTCCAGCATGACGACCTGGACCGGCTGCGCCAGCATCTGCACGGCCCCGTTTTGTATTTCACCGACAACTGTGGCGAAATCGTGTTCGACCGGCTGGTCTGCCGGGAGATCAAGCGCCACCATGACATCTCGCTCATCCTGGTCGTCAAGGGTGCTCCCATCCTCACCGACGCAACCATGGATGATGCCCGGATGCTGCAGTTCGACGAGGTGGTCGATAACGTTGCGACCACGGGCGGCTTCGCCATCGGCGTGGACATGGATACACTGCCTGCCAGGGTGCGGCAGGCACTGGATGACGCGTCGCTCGTCATCGCCAAGGGCATGGCCAACTATGAGGCGTTTTCCGAGACAGCCATACGGCCGATTGCCTATCTGCTCAAGGTGAAATGTAAAAGCATCGCCGAGGCGATGGATATGCCGCTCGACGGGCACGTGGTCAAGATGTACGGGTAGCTCTCCAGGGCTACCAGAACTCGGCGGGCTCTATCTCGTCGGGCCACTCGCTCCCGTTTTCCAGGTAGTCGGTGATATGTCGCGCTGCGGCCTTGCCGTCGCCCATCGCCAGGACCACGGTCGCCTCGCCGCGCACCGCGTCGCCGCCGGCGAACACGCCAGGTTTGGAGGTCTGCAGCTCCTCGTTGACCTCCACGGTTCCCCAGTCGTTTATCTGCAGGTCGGGTATCTCGTTGAACAAAACCCGGTTGGGCTTCTGGCCGATGGCGAAAATCAGGCCGTCGAGCTGTAAACCGAACTCGCTGTCCTCTATGGGCACGGGTCGCTCCCGGCCGCTGCTGTCCTCGCCCCTGAGCTCATTCATCACCAGCTTGGCGACGATGAGGTTGCCGTTCTGGTCGCCGATGAGCTCCTGCGGGCTAACCAGGAACATGAACTGGACGCCCTCCTCCTCGGCATGGTGTATCTCCTCGTCGCGGGCAGACATGTAATCCCGGTTGCGGCGGTACAGGATGTAGACCTCGTCGTAGCCGACGCGCAGCGCGCTCCGCGCCGCGTCCATGGCCACGTTGCCGCCGCCGATGACTCCCATGCGGCGGCCGGTCTTGACGGGCGTGTCGTACTCGGGGAACCGGTAGGCCTTCATCAGGTTAATGCGCGTCAGGAACTCGTTGGCGCTGTACACCCCCTTGAGGTTGACGCCGGGGATGTTGAGAAAGCGCGGAGTGCCGGCGCCCGAGCCGATGAACACAGCGTCGTGTTCCTCCATGACCTTGCTGAAGGGCACTGATTTGCCGACGATGGTGTTGGTGTCGAAGGTGACGCCGAGCATTTTTTTGAGGTAGTCGACCTCGTAGCGGACGGTGTCCTTGGGCAGCCGGAACTCGGGGATGCCGTAGACGAGGACGCCGCCCTCCTTGTGGAGCGCCTCCATCACGCTGACCTGGTAGCCTGCTTTTACCAAATCGAAGGCGCAGGATATCCCGGAGGGGCCGGAGCCCACGATGGCTATTTTTTTGTCTTTTTCCTCTTTTATCTCGGTTTCGCCGATGATGCCGTGGTCCCGTGCATAATCAGCGACGAACCGCTCGAGCTTGCCGATGTTGATGGTGTCGCCGAGCTTGCCCATCATGCAGTTGACCTCGCACTGTTCCTCCTGCGGGCAGACCCGGCCGGTGATGCCGGGAAGCGAGTTGGTTTCCTTGATGACCTCGAGGGAGCCCTTGATGTCGCGCTCGAGCAGCTTTTCGATGAATGCGGGGATGTTCACGTCGACGGGGCAGCCCTTCCGGCATGGTGCCTTGGTTTCGGGGCACTGCAGACATCGGGATGCCTCCTCGACGGCCATCTCCAGGGTGTAGCCCAGGTTGACCTCCTTGAAGTTGTGTATCCGGGCCCGGGGGTCCTGCTCGGGGACGCTGACCCGGTCTTTGTTGATGTCCTTGCTCATCCTATCCCTCCTCCCGTTCCCTGTACCGCTCGAGCGCTTCCTGTTCCTCCTCGTTGTATTCGTCCAGCCGGCTGAGCAGCTCGTCGAAGTCTACCTCGTGGGCGTCGAAGTCGGGGCCGTCGACGCAGGCGAACTGGATGCCCTCGGAGGTGCACACGCGGCAGGCGCCGCACATGCCGGTGCCGTCCACCATGATGGGGTTGAGGCTCGCCTCGGTTTTGATGCCATGCTGGCGGGTGATGTCCGCGACGAGCTTCATCATGATGACGGGGCCGACGGTGAACACGAAGTCGATATCTCGCCCGTTTTCGATTTCCTCCTGCAGGATGGTCGTGGTGAAGCCCTTCCGCTTGTAGCTGCCGTCGTCGGTGGTGACGATGAGCTCGTCGCATGCCTTCTCCAGGTCGTTTTCCAGGATGACCATGTCCTTGTTGCGGTAGCCGGCGATGCCGACGACGTGGTTGTCTTTTTCCTGCATCGCCCGTGCGACGGCATAGGCTATCGGGGTGCCGACGCCGCCGCTGACGACGACGACCGTGCCGTAGTCGTCGACATGCGTGGGCGTTCCAAGCGGTCCGACGAGATCCGTGAGATGGTCGCCCGGCTGCTGCCGGCCGAGCTCGATGGTGGTCTTGCCGACCTCCTGGAACACCAGCTCGATGGTTTCCTCGTCGGCGTCTTTTTTGAAAATGGTCAGCGGGATGCGCTCCCCTTTTTCGTGGATGCGGAGCACGACGAACTGCCCGGCCTTGGCATAGCGGGCGATCCGTGGCGCCTCGACCTGCATCCATCGTATCTTCGGGGCGAGCAGCTCGATGTCTCGAATTTCGAACATATCCGGAGGACGAAACGGCTATGCACTGTTAAAGTTTACGTTGTGTTACATCACGGTGATACAAAAAAAAACAAAAAACATGATGGAGCAGGCCGCTCCACCGGAAAACGGGGAAAAGCGTTTTTGGGAAACAGAGCAGCCCGTGACTATCGGCGCTTCCGTTTCGAAAAACAGTCCCGGCAGTAGACGGGCCGTCCCTGTGTGGGTTTAAATGGCACTTCCGTTTCCTTGCCGCAGTCCGCACAGGTTGCCTTGTGCATCTCCCGCGGGCCCCGGTTACGGGAGCCACCATGTCTTCCTTCTCTGTTCATGGTTGTGTTGGGCTCCATGCATGCGTCTCCACGCGCATGGAGAAGCCGATATGCCGTGGCTGCTATTTATAGTTTTACCGCTTTGTTATCCGCTGGCGGGCCAGTCGCCGGATGCCAGCCATTCGTTTATCGACGCTGCTGCGGTGCGTCCGTCGCCCATCGCCAGGATGACGGTTGCGCCGCCCCGTACGATGTCGCCGCCGGCGAACACCCCTGGCCTGGTTGTCCGGAGCTTGTCGTCCACCTGGATGTAGCCCCGGCTGGTTGTTTCCAGCCCCGGCGTGGTCTCCGTAAGCAATGGATTGGCTCCGGTGCCGATGGCAACGACGACGACGTCCACGTCGAGCGTGAACTCGCTGTCCTCGATGGGTATGGGACGTGGCCGTCCGCTCTTGTCGGGTTCCCCGAGCTCCATCTGGATGCATTCCACCTGGCTGACCCATCCGTCCTCGTCGCCGATGTATCGGACGGGGTTGTTCAACAGCCGGAAGTCGACGCCTTCCTCCTCCGCATGCTTGATTTCCTCGTCACGGGCGGGCATCTGATCCCGGCTCCGCCGGTATATCAGGTAGGCGTTTGAGGCGCCGAGGCGCAGGGCGCTCCGCACGGCGTCCATGGCCACGTTGCCGCCGCCGACCACGGCGACATTGCGCCCACGGACGATGGGCGTATCCGTTTCGGGGAACCGGTAGGCCTGCATCAGGTTGTTCCGGGTGAGATATTCGTTGGCGCTGTACACCCCGTTGAGGTTTTCACCGTCGATGCGCATGAACCACGGCAGCCCGGCGCCGATGCCCAGGTAGACCGCATCGTAGCCTTTTTCCTTGAGGAGCTCGTCGACGGTGTAGATGCGGCCGATGGCATGGTTGGTGTGGATGGAAACACCCATGTCCTTGAGCCGGTTGATCTCGTAGGAAATGATCTCGTTGGGCAGCCGGAACTCGGGGATGCCGTACACCAGGACGCCGCCCGGCTTGTGGAGCGCCTCATATACATGGACCTCGTGTCCTGCCCGTGCCGCATCTGCCGCGGCGCTCAATCCGCCCGGTCCGGAGCCCACGATGGCCACCTTGTACCCGGACGGTTCTGCAATGGTAAAGCAGCAGGTCCGCTCGCTGTGCCGCTCCCAGTCGGCGACGAACCGCTCCAGGTAGCCGATGCCGACCGCTCCCTGGCCGGCCTTCGCCTGCGTGCATGGTCCCTCGCATTGTATCCCCTGCGGGCAGACCCGGCCGGTGACCGCCGGCAGCGCGTTGTCCTCCATCACGACCTGGATGGCCTGCATGAAGTCGCCCTCGGCCACCGCCTCCAGGAACTCGGGCACCTTGACGTGGACGGGGCAGCCGCCGACGCAGGGCGCGGTCGGGCAGCCCAGACATCGCTTTGCTTCGGCCTTTGCCATCTCGGCCGTGTAGCCCAGGTTGACCTCGTCGAAGTTGAGCACCCTCGCCATCGGTGGCTGCTCGCGCATCTCATGGCGCTGGGTCTGCATCCGCCGTTTTCGTTCATCCGCCGGGAGCTTTTCACCCTGGTAGCGGTAGTCAGTCATCGTGCTCACCCCGCAGGCGGCAGGTGTGCCGATATGCTTCGCGTTCGTATGGCGCATACTGCGACTTCCGGTGGAAGAGCTCCTCCCAGTCGACCTGGCTGCCGGGGAACTCGGGGCCGTCGACGCAGGCGAACCTGGTTTCGCCGCCGACCGTCACGCGGCAGACGCCGCACATGCCCGTCGCGTCGACCATCAACGGATTGAGATACACATATGATGGGATGTCATGCTCCCGGGCGGCGCGCGACGACACCATCATCATAAAGGTGCAGCCCATGAAATAGCACCGGTCGATGGTCTCGCCCTGCTCGACGAGCGAGCGAAGCACATCCTTTACCTTGCCGCGGGAGCCGACGCTGCCGTCGCTGGTCGCCCGGAAAAACATGTCGCTGCTCTCACGCAATTTGCCCTCGTTGTACAGCAAAAAGTCGCTCCTGGCCTCTACCGCCGTGATAACCTGGTTGCCCGCCTCCTTCATCGCCGCAAGGATGGGATAGATGGCGCCGACGCCGTAGCAGCCGCCGCCGACGAACACCGTCCCGTATTTTTTGATGGTTGCCGGGGTGCCCAGCGGCGCCATGAAATCGATGGCATCGCCGGGTGTGCGCTGCGCGAGCTTCATCGTCGACACCCCCGCCTCGAGGAAAAAGATGCTGACTGTTCCCTCGTCGCGATCCCAGCCGGCCAGGCTCATCGGGATGCGCTCCCCCAGCTCGTCGGGTATCACGACGGCGAACTGCCCGGGCTGCGCCTTCGCCGCCACATCCGGCGCATCGATGACCAGCTCGTGGACGTTTGGTGCCACGTCACGCAGCGCAACTATCTCATGCATCGTCATCCCTCCATCTTTCGACAAGGCGGGCGAAATCGGGCACCTTCGCCCCGATAGCGTGGCCGCGGTAGCGGAGCGAGCCATCCGGCAGCATCCGTCCATCGCCGCCCGCGTCGTTTTCTCCCGGATGCCCGCCCCCGCCGGCGATGTGCTCCATGGCCTCCTCGGTCACCGTCGCCACATCGTCGTAGGCAAAGCCGTCACATCCGAGCGCCACGCCGAGCCCGGCGAGGATGTCCCAGTCAGGCCGCGACTGCCCCGCAGGGGTGGTGCACGGCTGCAGTATCTGCCGCTCGCCGGTGCACGTCAGCATGCTGCCCTGCTCCTCGGTGAACGACGCGGCGGGCAGCACCACGTCCGCCCGCTCGAGCAGATTAGACGTATACACGTCCTGCAGGATAATGGTCTCAACGTGCTCGGGGATGTCCGGGAGCGGCTGCGTGAGATAGAGCGCCTTCAGGCCGGTCATGTCCCGCACCGGGTTGTGGCCATGGCCTCCAGGCAGAAAGCCAAGCATGAGCAGCCCCTGGACGTTGCCGCCGTCCCAGCAGGGGAGCACCGCACCATTGCACATCGATGCAACCCCGGCAAGCGACGCTATCGCCGTCCCATCATCTGCCATGACGCCGGGACCATACAGGATGGCCACACTCCCGTTCTGCAGGTGCTCCGCCATCGTTGCCACATCGTTGTTGCATGCCTCGCCGGAAAGCGCTGCCTGCAGGTCTGCAATGAAATCCGGCAATGAGGGCGTTGCAAGGTGACAGTCGGCCCAGCGCACCATATCGCCATCGCCGGCATCCACCATGAGCACTCTGCCGCCGTTTTTCTTCGCCTGATAGACGGACACGGCGAGCGCCGCCGTCGTTATACGAAGGTCGACGCCCAGGAGCAGCACCACGTCAGCCGATGCTATATCAATGGAACCGCCAGAGGTAATGGTCTGAAGCGCCCCGGCGCTCGCCATGTCGGAGGCAACGCCGACGTTGTCGCATTCCAGCGCATGTGCTACCTTCCGCAGCATGTATCCACCCTCGTTGGTCATCCCGGGTGAGGCAACGAAGCCAATCTCATGTGGCTCGTAGCGCCGCAGCAGCTCGGCCGCCGCCGCGACGACGTCATCCCATGAGGCCGCCTTCAAAACATCGTCACGGACCATTGGCCTGACGAGCCGTTCATGGTGCTGCATCAGCGACGGTAGCGTGAAGCGTCCCTTGACGCATATCTGCGTCGTCCCGTGCTCCGGCCCCGCCGCATGAACATTCAGTATCCGGTCACGTGTCACGTCGACCTCGATGGAGCAGCCGACGGGGCAGAGCATGCAGGTCGTGACCACTATCTGCTCGGGTGAGCCACCCCATTTCATGCGCCGCTCGGAAAGGGCGCCGGTCGGGCAGATGTCGATGCATGCGCCACAGAAAATGCAGCCGCTGTCCAGCAGCGGCGCCCGGAAGGCCGTGCCGATGGTTGTCTCGTGGCCGCGGTTGACAAAGTCAACTGCATGTGCCCCGCGTATCTCGTCACACACCCTGACACAGCGGCCGCACAGGATGCACAGGTTGTAGTCTCGCTCGATGAACGGGTCGTCACGCCGGACCTCTCGCTCCCGGTATTCGATGGGCAGCCGGATGTCCTCGATGCCCAGGGAGGCGGCGATGTCGTACAGGTCGCATTCGTCCTTTTTCGGGCAGAATCGGCAGCCGGTCGTCCGGCCGGCCTTGGACGGCGCCCGATGGTAGTCGAAGCACAGCTCGCGGTCATCGCAGATGATGCATCCACTGGGATGTTCCGACAGGATGAGCTCCAGGATGCTCCGGCGCAGCCGGTTCAGCTCCTCGATGTCGGAATGGACGACCATTCCGTCCCGGGCAGGCGTCGAGCAGGCCGGCACGTAGCTGCCCATCCCCTCGACCTTGACCAGGCACATCCGGCAGCCGCCGAACGCCGGCAGGTCGGGATGGTTGCAGAGCGTCGGAATGAAAATATCTGCTCTCTCGGCGGCATCAAGGATGGTGTCCCCTGCGCCCGCCTCGATGGACCGCCCGTCGATGGTCACGCTCGCCATGCCTATACACCTCCCCCTGGCGGGTTGGTCTGTTTTTTGACGGCGCCCGTCGGACAAACCTTGAAGCACATGCCGCACTTGATGCATGCCTCGGGGTCTATCACATGAGGCTGCTTTGCCTCGCCGGTGATGGCATCCGCGGAACAGTTGCTGGCGCATTTCCCGCAGCCGATACAGGCATCAGCATCTATCTCGTACCATATCAGCTCCTTGCACACCCGGGCGGGGCACCGCCTGTCTCTGATGTGGGCGACGTATTCGTCGCGGAAGTAGCGCAGCGTCGTCAGCACGGGATTTGGCGCCGTCTGCCCGAGGCCGCACAGCGAGCCGTTTTTGACCGTGATAGCGAGCTCCTCCAACAGGTTGATGTCGCTCATCTCGCCCAGCCCGGCCTTGATCTTGGCGAGCAGGTCCATCATTTTTTTGGTGCCGATGCGGCATGTCGGACATTTGCCGCATGACTCATACTGTGTGAAGCTCAGAAAAAAATGCGCGACGTCCACCATGCAGGTGTCGTCATCCATGACCACCATGCCGCCGGAGCCCATGATGGAGCCCACGCGCGCCAGCGTTTCATAGTCGATGGGCAGGTCGACATAGTTCGCCGGCACGTAGACGTCCTGCACCAATGATTCGTAGTCAAAGGTCAGGTCGGCCAGATGTGCGGGGATGCAGCCGCCCGACGGCCCGCCGGTCTGCACCGCCTTGAGTTCTTTGCCGTAAGGCACGCCGCCGCCGATGTCGTAGATGATGCTGCGGAGGGGCGTCCCCATCGGCACCTCGACCAGACCGCTGTTCGCCGTTTTTCCCGTCAGCGCAAACACGGCGGTGCCCGTCGACCGCTCCGACCCGATGGATGCATACCACTCTGCACCGTTGACGAGGATTGCGGGCACCGTCGCCAGCGTCTTCACGTTGTTGATGGTCGTCGGCTTCCCGTGGACGCCATGCTGCGCGGGATACGGCGGGCGGGGACGGGGCATGCCACGCCTGCCTTCGATGGAGGCCATCAGCGCCGTCTCTTCGCCGCAGACGAACGCGCCGGCGCCCTTCTTGATTTCGATGTCGAAGGTAACATCCGAGCTGAGGATACCGTCGCCCAGGTAGCCGCGCTCCCGGGCCTGGTTTCGGGCGATAGTGAACCGGCGGATAGCCAGCGGGTATTCCTCCCGGACGTAGATGTAGCCGTGCCGGGCGCCGATGGCGTAGGCCGCGATGGCCAGTCCCTCGATGACGCTGTGCGGGTCCGCCTCAAGGATACTCCTGTCCATGAAGGCGCCCGGGTCGCCCTCGTCGGCGTTGCATATCATGTACTTTGGCTCTCCATCGGCGTCGCGGCAGAACCGCCATTTTCGGCCTGTGGGAAAGCCAGCGCCGCCCCGCCCGCGCAGCCCGGATGCCTCTATTTCCTCGATGACCTCGTCGGGCGTCATGTCCAGCGCTTTTTCGAGCCCCCGGTAGCCGTCCGCCTCGAGGTAGTCGTTGATGTCCTCGGGATCTATCTGCCCGCAGTTCCGGAGGATGATGCGGTGCTGGTTGCCGTAGAAGGGAATGTCGTGGTAATGGGGGATGGGCTCGCTGTCCTCGGTTTCGCGGTAAAACAGCCGCTCGACGGGTTCGCCCTGCGCCAAATGCATGGTGACGATGTCCTCAACGTCATCGACGGTGACCTCGCAGTACAGGATGTCCTCGGGCTCGACGACGACGATGGGGCCGCGCTGGCAGAAGCCGTGGCAGCCGGTTTTTTTGACCGTGACGGCCAGGCCGCGCTCGTCGATGGCTTTTTTGAAGCCCTCGTATATTTGTGGGGCATGTGACGAGCTGCAGCCGGTGCCCGTGCAGATCAGGACGGTATGATCAGCCATGGTTTTCCTCCAGGCCGCGAAGCAAATCGAGCAGCTTCGAGGGTGTCATCCTGCCATGGACTTCGCCGTCGATGGTGACCACCGGGGAGAGCGCGCAGCAGCCGAGGCAGGCGACCCGGTCCAGTGAAAACCGGCCGTCGCGGGAGGTCTCCCCCGGCGTGATGCCGAGCTCGTTTTTGACGACGTCGAGCAGCTCTTCGGATGCCTTGACGTGGCAGGCGGTGCCCATGCAGACGGCGATGTGATGCTCGCCGGGCGGATGAAACTTGAACCCCGTGTAAAAGGTGGCGACGCCGTAGACCTCGTTGGGCGACATGTCGAGATGCCGGGCGATGTCCTTGATGTCATCCTCCGCCAGATATCTTTTTTCCTGCTGGAGTCGCTGGAGGATGGCGATGACGTGCTCCCGTTTTTTTTCAAAATCTGACAGCACGGACCGGGTGACGCTGCCGCCGTCGGTCATCGAGAACCCTCACCTGTCGTACCAATAAACGTAGCAGTAAGTGTGGTATGCCCTCTCATGCCATATGTGTAAGCAGAAAGCTTACTTAATGTTTGTGAAATGCCCCCTGCGGAGAGAGCGCAACAAAAAACCTTTATAAAAGGAGGGCCATTTACTTTCCCTATATGAAACACAGATGGCTCAGCCCTCTCTCCGTTTTCATCGTTGCCGCCGTCCTACTGCTGCCCAGTTTTATGGCGGTCGAGGGCAGCCAGACGTTTTTCCTCCACGACGAAACGGCGCCCCAAGGCGACGGGCTGCTGATGGACATCCAGCAGCCAACCAAGATGACGGATTCACAGCGCGACCTCAACGCCGCCTCGGTCAGCTGGTACACCGCCCCGGTTTCATCGAGCACCCAGCTCTTCGGCGACGTGCAGATCACCACCTTCATCGAGGCATATTTCCTCCGTGCAGACCTGCTGCCGTTGCAGTTCCGCGTCGTCCGGGTGTTCCTGCTGGACGTTGGCCCGTCGGGCGTCGAAAACGAAATCGATTCAACATCCGCGACCCCCATGTTTTTTGCGTCCAACGACACGGTGAAGCGGAAGACCTTCACCATCAACAACGTCGACTACACCATTCCCGTCAACCATTCACTCGGCATCCGCATCGAAAAAAGCCTCGACCTGCTGTCGTTTTTCCCCCTGAGCCTCCTCGACAGGTTTTTCTCCACCAACGTCCTGTTCGACTCGACCACCCACAAGTCCTCGGTCACCGTGCCCTTCAACGTCACCGAAACCGGCCTCACGATGCAGGCGTACCCCCAGGAGCAGACTGCCAAGCCCGGTCAGAACGCCACTTCCTCCCTCGAAATAGAAAACCAGGGTGACGCGGCGGAAACCGTCAGCATGAGCTACACCGTCACCGCTGGCGACCAGACCGGATGGAACGTCGCCATCGAACCCCAGACCGTCGACGTTCCCGCGAAATACTACGCCTACCCCGAGGTCACGGTCACCCCGCCATCCGACGCCACGCCGGGCACCTATCTCAACCTGTCAATCACGGCCCAGGGCACAACGGCCACCGCGTCCACCTGGGTGAACACCACCGTCGCGGAGCAGGCCTACGGCGTGTCGGTGCGGGCACCCGGCGGCGCCCGGGGACGACCCGGCACAAACGTCACCTACACGTTCACCATCCAAAACACCGGCGACATCACCGACACCTATCTTCTGTCAACAACATCGCCGGGCTGGGAGGCAACGCTCACACAGCCGACCATCACGCTGCCGTCGGGCGGCAGCGGCACCGTCGACGTCACCGTCACCATCCCCATGGACGCAGCCAACAACAGCCAGCAGACGCTCACCCTGACCGCCACCTCGCAGAACGACTCCACCAAACAGGACAGCGCATCGGTCACCACGACCGCCGTCATGCAGGGCGGCGACCAGGACAAATCATTCTGGGATGACATGGGTAACACCATCCTGTTCCTGCTTTTCATCGGCGGCGTCGTCGTCCTCCTCGTCATCGCGATGCTCCTCACCGTCTACGCCCGGCAGGACGTCGAGCTCCGATGCGACGAACAGATGCAGGAGGTCGCCCCCGGTTTCACCGCAACCTACGAGATAACCGTCGCCAACCCGCTGGAGAAAACAGCCGGTGGTAAACACAGCCTCACCTACACGGCAGCCGTCAGCGGGGACATCCCCGACGACTGGAACGTCACCCTCGACAGGGAATCCTTCGCGCTCGACGGCGGCGAGGAAACCACCCTGGCATTGAACGTCCAGACCGCCGCCGACGCATCGCTCGACGAATGGGCCTCCATCGACCTCACCGTCCGGCCGAAACGACGGCGGAGCAAAAGTGCAACCATGAACCTTGCCACCCTCCTCCGCAGACCCCGTATCACGCTGTCGGTCGAGGACGTCCGGCACGAGCCCGCCACGTTCAGCGAGGGCGAAAAGGTCACCTCCATCGTCACCGTGGCGAACACCGGCGAAACAGATGCAGACAGCGTCACCGTCATCCTCAAGGTCAACGGCAAAGAGAAAAACAGGATTGAGGGCATCGAGATACCCCGCGACCGGGAGGTCGAGGTCCGCATACCCTGGGTCGCCGCGTTCGGAGAAAACAAAATAGACGTCACGGTGCGCTCGTCACGAGACAGCCAGCGCTAACCGTTTTCACTCAAGCGTGTATTCAACCACGACGTTGCCGTTATCGTCGACCAGCCGGCGCCGGTATCCCTTCCGGTACATGGCGAGCCGGGTGCCAAACGTGCCGATATGACGCCATTCATCTTGGTCACAGGTGCTGCTCTCTACCATGTCAAACCCCGCTCACCGAAATAACAGTCCATATATAATTATTTCAGTGGAAGCACAGGTTACAGCTTTTTGAGCCCCTGCCACCATGCATGCGGCTCGGTGTCCAGCAACGCCTCGAACATGCGATGCCCCGATGTGGTGCAAAGCCGTGGTTCGATGGCGTCCAGCCATTCCTTGGCATCGGTATAGCCAGCGGCGACATATTCACGGGCGGTAGCGGCCATCTCCAGCAGGTCGGCGTCACGGGCAATAACGCCGGCATCGTCGCCGCCCGTTTCATAGCGGCGCCGGAGCGCCAGGATGCACTCCCCGCTCTTGTCGAGCCCGCTGCACTGGTCCTCGACCGCTGCTGCCTCGTCCGCGTCAATGTACCGGTTGGCGACCTTGTGCACGTCGCCGATGCGGCATTCACCCATGTCATGGAAAATTAGCATCGCCGCGACCTCCTCCGGCTGCTCATAGCTCTCCATGCAGGCGAGCAGGTAGCCTATCTGGGCCGCCCGCAATGAATGCGCGGCGACGCTCTCGGGGGTATCGATGCCGGCGAGCCGCCATCCCTCCCGCCGGACACGGCGGAGCATGCCCAGCTCGTAGATGAAATGGCTGACGTTCTCCATGTTCCCTGATGTTCAGCCAGATAATAACGTTTCCGTCGAATCATCATCGATGCGGAGATGACCGCGCACCGCATGCCTATACAGGCAAATCTCCCCAGGCTATCTCCGGACAGAGGTCGTAGATGCGCCACACCTGGCCGCCGGGCATGCGGCTAGCTGTGCGCTTCCATGGTGTCCCAGCATTGCTCGCAGTACAGCTCGCCGCACAGCGGGCACTCGTAGACCATGCCATTGTAGCCGGGGCTGAGCATGTTTTTCCCGCAGCCAGCGCATGACGCCTGCTCGCTGTATTTTTTCTGGCAGCTGCCGCACACGAGCACCTCGGGTGTCAGCATGCTCCGCACTTTTTCTTTTTTCAATTCGTCTCCGGGCATATTGCTCATCCTCGTAGATAATCCATCAGGCCATATTTAACGTTTGCAAGCCACGGTGAACAATCTTTATATGGCAGCCATGTCTTGCTTTCCTATATGAACCCATGGGCCGTGCGGGTGCTGTTCGTCCTTGCCGTGGCAGCCCTTGCGATGCCGCCGCTTTTCGGCATGGCGGGAGCGACTGCGCAGCCATCGGAAGCCATGCCCGGCGACATCTTTTTCTGCGAATGGCGCCACTATGACACCGACCCGGGCTGGGACCATGTGGCGCTGTACATCGGCAACGGCAGCATCGTGGAGGCAACCCCGGCCGGTGACGGTGTCGTCCGTATTGTCGAGGTGAGCTATCTTGCCCCCTACACGGAGGCCATCCGGTACGGCCGCGTTGCCACGGCGAACGCGTCGCAGCGTGAGGCCGCTGTAGCCTTTGCGATGTCGCAGCTGGGTACGCCCTACCAGCATCTCAACGTTTTGCGGCTCATGCTCAACCGGTCCAAGGATCCCGATGGTGAGGCAACGGCATGGTATTGCACCGAGCTCGTCTGGGCTGCCTACTGGCATCAGGATATCAATCTCGACCTGCGCGGCATGCTCCAGGGCCCGGTGATGCCGTCGGAGATATGCTGGGATGACGACGTGGAGATGTACGACGGCCACCGGCTCAACCAATGGCATCCCGGGATGTATGCCCGCTGGATGCTCTATCAGGTGCTCCATCTCCCCGTTTTTCTGGCGTACATGTTTCCCTGATGCCGTGGGAATAACTTTTTATGACCCGGCTGAATACGTGCATACTTGAGGTGAAAAAATATGGCTCCCGATGTGACCAGGCTGGCAGAATATGAATACGAGGTGCCCGGGGTGGAGAAGGGCTATACGAATCAGACGTTGTATGTCGACCTTGGCGGCAACGATATACGGGCGAAGGAGGTCACCGAGGAGATGAAGGAGCTGTTCATCGGCGGCCGGGGCTTCGACCTCTGGCTGCTGTGGCATGCCTTTCCTCTCGACCGGCGCATCGCGTGGGATGACCCCGGGAACGCGCTGTGCATCTCGAGCGGCCCGCTGGGTGGCACCACCAATTTTCCGGGGAGCGGCAAGAGCATCGTCGCCTGTATTTCCCCGCTGACGGGCATCCCCATCGACAGCAACGTCGGCGGCTACTTTGGCCCCTATCTCAAGTTTTCGGGCTGGGATGCCCTGGAGATACAGGGGAGGGCGGACAACGACGTCGTGGTCTACATCGACGGCGACGAGGGGCGGGTGCAGCTCCTGGACATCCCGGGTCTGCCGGATGACAGCCATCTGCTGGCCGACCAGCTGACGGAGCTGTTCGCGGACGGCGACCCCAAGTCCGTCTCCGTGGTTTCGGCGGGCAGCGGCGCCGATACCTGCTATTTCGGCTGCCTGAACTTTTCCTGGTATGATCCCCAGCGGCAGGCAGTCCGTTACAAGCAGGCAGGCCGCGGGGGCACCGGCACCGTGTTCCGTGACAAAAACATCAAGGCGCTCGTCGTCAAGCACACCGGCGTGTCGCCGACGAGCAACAACCCCGCCGACATGGAACTGCTCAAGGAGATCGGGAAAAAGCATACCAAGGAGATCGTGCAGCTCGACCCCAAGCAGAACCGGATGGCCGTGGTGGGGACGACGCATCTCGTGCCCATCATGAACGAGTACGACCTGCTGCCGACGCACAACTACCGCTACGGCCGCCATGAGGGTGCCGACCAGGTCGGCGAGGCGAAATACGAGGAGCTGTTCGACCGGGGTTTCGACGGGTGCTGGCGCGGATGCACCGTTGCCTGCAGCCATCTCATCAAAAACTTCGAGCTTACATCCGGTCCCTACAAGGGCGAGACGGTCTATGTCGACGGCCCCGAATACGAGACGGTGGCGGGTTGCGGCCCCAACTGCGGCATCGCCGACCCCTACCATATCGCGGAGATGAACTTTTACTGCGACACCTACGGCCTGGACACCATCTCGGTGGCGACCGCCACGGCATTCGTCATGGAGCTCTACGAGATGGGCGAAATAGACGACGACGTTACCGGCGGCCTAGAGCTCACCTTCGGCAACCAGGAGGCAGCCCTGGAATTGCTCCACCAGATGGCCCAGGGCCGGGGCTTCGGCAAACACGTCGGCAGGGGCATCCATCACCTCAAAAATTACCTGGCGGAGAGGGGCGTCGACCCTTCGTTGATGCAGGACATCGGCATGGAGGCCAAGGGGCTCGAGTACAGCGAATACGTCACCAAGGAGTCGCTGGCGCAGCAGGGCGGCTACGGCCTCGCGTTGAAGGGGCCGCAGCATGACGAGGCATGGCTCATCTTCCTCGACATGGTCCACGGGTATCTCCCATCGTTCGAGGACAAGGCCGAAGCGCTGCACTGGTTCCCCATGTGGCGGACCTGGTTCAGCCTCAACGGGCTGTGCAAGCTCCCCTGGAACGACATCGTCCCCGAGGACAACGAGGAAACCGGGGAGCCAGCCAAGGTCATGGAACACGTCCGCAACTACGCAACGTTTTTCAAAGCCGTGACGGGCCGGGACGTCGGGCCGGACGACCTGATCCGGCAGAGCGAGCGGGTCTACAACTTCCAGCGCGTTTTCAACCTCCGCATGGGCAAGGGCACCCGCGAGCATGACGCTATTCCCTACCGCTCGGTCGGTCCCGTCACCATCGAGGAATACGAGTCGCGGATGGAGCGCTACGACGGGCAGCTCGAGGAGCTCGGCCATGACATCGACGGCAAGAGCACGGAGGAAAAGGTGGCGTTGCTGCGCGAGCATCGTGAGCAGCAGTACGAGACGCTCATCGACGCGGTCTACAGGCGGCGGGGCTGGAACAAAAACGGGGTGCCCACCATCGAGCATATCCGGGAGCTGGCCATTGATTTCCCCGATGTCATCGAGATTGTGAAGCCGTATCAGTAGCGTGGACGGCGCTGCCGGGCTTTTAGGGGGCTTTTAGGGGTACCCGCCGATTTTGAGCGAGGGGTCGCCGAACAGCGCGAGCTCCTGCACCATCTGCACGTCCACGGCGTTGCTCTGCCCGAAGGTCGACAGGTAGCTGGTGATGGTCTGCCCGACGGCCGCGCCGAGCACGGTGTGCCCCTGCTCCCCGTATTGTCGGAAGAGCTCGGGGAAAATCCAGCAGCCGGTGTCGGGCACGAACGCCTGGTCGAACGAGCCGGGCCCCAGGGCGGTGCAGCCGATGGTTGCGATGGCGCCGCTGCGGGGCAGGCGTGTGAGCCACCAGCTCCAGCATTCCGGCGTCGGATAAAAGCCCGTCCATATCCGGTTCCAGCCAGCTATGGAGTTCAGCAGGGTGACGTTGAACTGGCTGTTGTGGCAGCCCATGACCGCGACGATGGGCAGCCTGTCGGTGTTGTCGATGGCGTCCATCGGAAAAACGGGTGTGCCGATGTTGATGGGTTGCAACCCGATTTCGGCGGATTGGCTGAACCCGCCGGGCATGCCGGGCATGTTGACGATCATGGTGCTCGGGCTGGCATGGCCGAAGAAAAAGGCGAAGCCGCATCCCTCGCCGAGGGTGTCGATGACGTCTGCCTGTGATGTGAAGTTGCCGTTTGACGCCCAGAGAAAGATTTTGTCGAAGGTGTCGGGCATGTAATGGAAGGCCCCTGCCCGCCCGCCGCCGACCTCCCGGTCGCCAGTGGTCCATTCGCAGTCGCAGTAGCTCCGGATGTCGGTTTTTTGCTGGCTGAACACCGTTTCGCCGTTTTTGTTTTCAACCCAGGCTTTGATGTCCGTGTGATATCCATAGGGGCGGGGGTCGTATGACTTGCCCCGGATGTGCATGACCCCGTCGATGTAGGTGACGTTGGCCCACAGTGAGCCCATGTAGGCGCTGGGCGGCGTGAAGTCCACATTGGTGGTGCCGAGCACGTCGCCGTCGGATGGCGAGGTTATCTCCGCGATGGCCGGGCCCGGGTAGCTGTCGATGCGGAGATGGTCGTCCTCCGAGAAATGCAGCGATGATTCTTGCTGATGGCTGACGGTGACCGAGACCTCGTCCACGGGTCCCCATTCCCCGGTGATGTTGCTGCGGCTCTGTGCATGGATGATGTACTCGCCGTCCGGCACCTTGTTGGTATCCCAGCGGATGTCGAGGTCCTCCTGGTCCTGGAGGCCGTCCCCTGCAACGGCGACGATGCGCCTGAACCATTCGGTGCCATATGCGGTGTTTTCATAGGTGATGATCTTGTCGACGCATGCCTCGACCTCCCGGCTGTTTCGGCAGGGAAGCCGGCCCACGTAGACATCGGGATAGAGGTCCAGCGTGTCGTCCGCCACCCCGGGCATGTTTCTGGCGCCGATGACCCCGTCGTCGTTGGAGTCCCAGTCGTCGAACACGCCGCCGGCCCTGTACACGTCGGCGAAATACAGGTCGCAGAGAAACCCGGGGTCGCCCATCTGCTCGTCGCGCAGGTTCGAGTATCTGACCGGGAGATGCCAGTCCTCGGTGCCATGGTTCCAGGTGTCCCTGGCCGTGCCATACAGGAGGGACTGCAGCCCGCCGACCAGCAGCACATACTGGATGTCATAGGTTTCGATGGCGTCCCGGATGAAATATTTTATCTGCTCGGGCCGGTCGACGCCGTCATATTCACGGTAGATGTCCTCGGCGGGCTTCAGCAGCGTGTCCACGCCACGGCCATTTTTATGGTCAACCAGCCGCTGGAGCATGCCGGTGAACGCCTCGGGCGCGATGACGACCAGGTCATATGCATCGTTTCCGTGAAACGGTGCCTCGCACTTGCTGTATGAGATGTCGATGTCGGCGGACTCCGCGACCATGATGACGTTGTCCGCGGGCCGATATCTCATGGGATATATCTCGACGGTGACATGGGTGACCCGGTGCCCCGTAGCGTTGAGCCCGCACCCGATATGGGAGCTGAACCACCGGGCGGGATATGCGCTGCTGCTCCCGTACACCGCGGGATTTTTGTGAGAGCCCGCATCAACGGCGGGGGACATATCATAGGGTACGGGAGCGCGAGCCGGTGCGATGTCCCGGGCGAGCATTTGTTCATGGTATCCGGGAACGGTGACGTTGACCGCGACGTCGGTCACGCCGAACGGGAGCTCGTAGTGATGGACAGTCTGGGGCAGCAATGGGTTGCCGGGCTCGGCGAGATAGGTGGACGTGTTCTCGAGCACGGGTTTGACGTCTCCATGTCCATCATCTACAAGCGTGTAGCTGAACGTCGATGCCCTGTCTGCATCCGCTGTCGGATGGGAGATAATGGATGCGTCGTTCCGGAGCGACGGGTCCTGGGTGCTGATGGCCGGGGCGAGGATGCCCGCCAGCAGCACGAGACAGATGAACATACTGGTGATATGGTGCCTCATTGTTTCCTCCGATACATCTGCATCCCGATGCCGATTTAAAACATTTGCCGTCCCGTCCCGGAGCACCTGCCATCCCTGTATGTCAGGATGCCTCGTCCGTCTCTGCCGGGCAGGATGGAAAGCGTCGCCGCAGCCGCCTGACCGTGAGCCGTCCCCATGGGAAGGTGACTGCCACGGCGGCGATGATGTTGCCCCCGACGATACCAATCCATATGCCCTCCAGCCCGAGGTCCAGGGTGAGGCCGAGCAGGTAGGCGGTGCAGACCTGCAGCACGACCGTCCGGATGATCGTGGCAACGAGCGCGTTGACGCCGCGGTTGACGCCGCGGAACATCGCTGAGGTGAGCATGCCGAGCGGCACTGTCGGATAGAACAGGACGGTGTAGCGGAGGAACGTGGTAATATCGCCGGCCAGCCTCTGTGCATCCTCTGCATAGGTGAACAGCGACGTTATCTGCGGCGCAAAGGCGAAGACGGCGACGGCGACGGCCGCCTCGACCATGATGCCGATTTTTACCGCATACATGTAGGCGGTGTCGAGCTTGCCGGCATCCCGGGCGCCATAGGCCGCAGCTGTTACGGCGGTCACCCCTGTGGCGATGCCCAGGAGCGGCATCGTTCCAAGCGAGACGACGCGCCAGCCCGTGGTGAACACCGCGACGCCGTCGGTCCCCCCGGCCCGGATGATGATCATGTTGAGCAAAAAGATGCTGAAGGACATCGACAGCATCGCAACCGATGAGGGGATGCCCACGTTCAGGATTTCTTTGGTCAACGAGCGGCTTGGATGGAAGTCACGCCAGGTGATGTCGACATAGGTGTCTCGGTTGACGAAAATCCAGTAGTATATCAGCGAGGCGGCGGTGGCCATTGACAGCAGGGTCGCCCAGGCGGCGCCCGCCACGCCCAGGTCGAGGACGTAGATGAATATGGGGTCGAGCACGATGTTGAGCACCGAGCTCAAAACGAGGGCGTACATCGCCCGTTTCGCATCGCCCTCGCCGCGCAGGATGTTGTTCCCGATGCTGGCGAAAAAGATGAAAATGGCGCCGCTGAACAGGATACGTGAATATTGCGTTGCCAGCGTACCTGCGTCACCGGTTGCACCCATCGATGCGAAGACGCCGTCGAGGAAGGGCACGAAGGGCAGGCTGCAGGCCAGCCCGATGCTCAGGCCGAGAATCAAGGTGTGCACGGCGGTGTTGTCAGCCCCGGCCTTGTCCTTCCTGCCGATGCGCCTGGAAATGGCGGAGCTGCCGCCGACGCCGAGCCCGTTCGACAGGGCGATGAGGAACATGATGAACGGGAAGAAAAGGCCGACTGCGGCGAGCGCATCGGCGCCCAGGCCGGCCACCCATATTCCGTCGGCGAGGTTGTAGGTGGTCTGCGCCGTCATCGCTATCACCATCGGCCATGACAGCTTGAGGATGCCTCGCTTTGGGTCGCCGAGCAGGGTGGCGACGCCCTCGGTGAGCTCGCCGTCAGGCATCCTGTGCCCCCTCGTTTGCCCGCAGCGCCTGCCGCGTCATCTTGGTGAGCCCGGTGACGAGGATTTTTTGTTGCTTTTGGGTGAGGCCGTCGAGCAGGATGTCATTCCATCGCCCACTGATGTTTTTGAGCCGTGTGTGGAGGCACCGTGCTTTGCCGGTGGTGTGGATGACGTATGTGCGGTGGTCCTTTGCGTCCTGCTCGCGCCGGATGTAGCCGTCCCGCTCGAGCTTTTGTATCATTTTGCAGGTGGTTGCCTTGCTGATGTGCATCTGCTTGGTGACGTCCCGCTGGCTCATCTGCCCCTCGTGGCAGAGCCGCATGAGGATGTGGAATTCGCCCCAGGTGAGGTTGATTGATGCGAGCTGCCGTTCGACGTAGATGCGGCTCTGCCAGTGGAGGATGGAGAACAGCTTGCCGAGCGACGGCGCCGCGTCGCTGTCATCCATAGCCCGTCATACGTCCGGGCATAAAAAAGTTTCGCACGAAACCATTTAGGGCGGGGCTACTCGAGGTGCTCCCTGACCGTCTCCAGGTTGCCGGGATGCTCGTCGAAGTATTCCCGGACGGGCTCCAGCAGCTCGTTGAGATACGCAGCAACTGATTGCTTGAGGTCCTGCGGATGCAGTTCCTTTTCCTTGAACGCTGCCGCCAGCTCGTCGTAGCCCGCAAAATGCATGTCGCCGCCGTATTTCTCCGGTCGCTCGACCGTTAGCTCGCCAAACGAGGGAAACAGCAGATAGCGACAGAACTCAAGGATAGGGTTGTCCTTCACGATACCCTCGGGGCAATAGGCCTGCCGTATCTTTTCTTCGACGTCGCTGCGGCTGTCATGGATAAAGATGCAGCTCGACGGCTTGCTCTTCGACATCTTCGCATCCATCCGGGAGCCGGGCTCAAGGCTCGACAGAATCGGCGTGTGCAGCGCCACCGGCGACTTCCTGTCCATCTTCTTCGCGATGTCCCGGCACAGCATGTGCGCATGCCGCTGGTCCATGCCCCCATAGGCCAGGTCGAGGTCCAGATAAAAGATATCGGCGACCTGCATCGCCGGATACAGAAACTTCGAAAAATCCTTCTCCGCCTCGTCCGCCGTCCGCCCCATGATGTCCATGGAACGGCGGATACGGGCCAGCGACGCGTTTTTGGCGACGCGGAGCACGAGCTCCCAGTATGCATCGTCGTTGACATAGTCGCTGGCATACAGGTAGCGGACGCCGTCGACGCCGAGCGCCATAAAGCAGTCCTTCATATATTCGCCACACGCCCTGATGGCCTCCATATCGCCATCGAGCTTGTCGTTCACCCAGGCATGCCAGTCCGCCAGCAGCACCGTAACATCGAAGCCGGCAGCCTGCAGGTCCCGTATCTTGTTCGCGCAGATAATCCAGCCCGTGTGCACCAGCCCCGAGGGCTCAAAGCCGATATACGCCTTTTTTTCGTCCTGCCGCAGCACCACCTCGAGCTCCTCCCTGGTGACCACTTCCTCAGCATATCTCGTCACGCGCTCCATGTCGTTCATCGGGATGAAATAAAGCAGCGCTTAAAAAGCTATGGTGGGACAAAACGCAAACATATTATATACGGGTTTCATGTAATGAGCAGTCTGCCATGGCATCCACGGACTACTACCAGATGAGCCCGGAGGCAACGCTCGACGAGCTCGACACCTCACGGCAGGGTCTCTCAAAACAGGAGGCACAGCATCGCCTGCAAAAACACGGGAAAAACGAGCTGCAGGCCAAGATACAGACGCCGCTGTGGCTGCTCTTTCTCTCCCAGTTCAAGGAGCTCCTGGTCATCATCCTCATCATCGGCGCCGTTATTGCCTTCCTGACGGGCAACATTCGGGATGGGACTGTCATCTTCGTTATCGTCATCGTCAACGCCGTCATCGGTTTCATACAGGAATACCGGGCCGGCAAAATCGTCGATAAGCTCAAGGGACTCATATCCTCGCCCGCCAAGGTCATCCGGGACGGCGAACTGAGCGAGACCGGCCAGGGTCAGCTCGTGCCCGGCGACATCGTCACGGTCGACGAGGGCGACAAGATACCGGCCGACCTCCGCGTCATCGAGGCATCGAACTTCAAAACCAATGACTTCGCCCTCACCGGCGAATCCGTTGCCCAGGAAAAAATATGCGAGGCCATCGAGGAGGAGGCGGGTATCGCCGACCGGACCAACATGGCATACGCGGGTACCACCGTCGCATCGGGAAACGCCACTGCCGTCGTCGTCGCCACGGGCATGGACACCGAGACCGGGAAAATCGCGCAGATGACCCAGGAAACCGGCGAAATACGGACGCCACTGCAGCAGGAGATGCGCCATCTCGCCCGGCAGCTCACCATGGCCGTCGTCGTTATCGGCATCGCGCTGTTCGGGGTTGGCCTGGTACAGGGCCTGGGGCTCAACGTCAGCCTCATCTATGCGCTCGGCATCGCCATGGCGCTCGTCCCGCAGGCGCTCCCGGCCCAGTTGACCGTTGCCCTGTCCACGGGTAGCAACCGGCTGGCCAATCGCAACGCGGTGGTCAAAAACCTGCCGTCCGTCGAGACGCTTGGCTCCACCACCGTCATATGCACCGACAAAACCGGGACGCTCACCAAGAACGAGATGACGGTCCGCTCGGTCTGGTTCGACGGCACCACCTACGACATCACCGGCACGGGCTACGAGCCGGAGGGCAACATCCTGGACGAGGACGGCCAGCCATTATCGGAGGAGCAGATAGACGAGATAGAGGTGATGATGGACGCCGCCACCATGGCCTCCAACGCCGAGATACACGAGCCCGACGAGGAACACGACGGCTGGTATCCCATCGGCGACCCCACCGAGGCTGCCCTCATCACCATGTCCACCAAGCTGGGCACGCGCTCCCCGACGGAGGACGAGGAAAACCCCGAGATCCAGGAGTTTTCGTTCACATCTGAGCGGAAGCGCATGAGCTCCGTTCGCCGCTTCGGCGACGAGGTGGCGCTGACCGTCAAGGGTTCAACCGACAGCGTGCTCTCCATCAGCTCCCGTGTCTACCGGGATGGCGAAGCGGTATCCATCACCGACGACGACAGGCAGCGCATACAAGAGATGAACGAGCGGTATTCGGAGCAGGGTCTCCGCGTGCTGGCCATTGCCCGCCGCGATCTGGAGGCGAAGGACTGCTATGAGGCCGGCGAGGTCGAACAGGACGTCACCTTTTTGGGCCTGACCGCGATGATAGACCCGCCGAAGGAGGGGGTTACCCAGTCCATCAAGGAAGCGAAACAGGCGGGTCTCCGCGTCGTCATGATAACCGGCGACCATGCCATCACCGCCTGGGCAATCGGCCGGGAAATCGGACTGTCGGTGGAGGAGGACGAGGACATCATCACCGGCCAGGAGCTCAAAGAGATGAGCGATGACACACTGCATCAGCTCCTCCGACGCAAACAGAGCCTCATCTTCTCCCGGGTCGACCCGGAGGACAAGCTCCACATCGTCAAAACCCTGGAAAAGCAGGGTGAAATCGTCGCCGTGACCGGGGACGGCGTGAACGACGCACCGGCGCTCCGGCGCGCACACATCGGCGTGTCCATGGGGCAGCGGGGAACCGACGTGGCCAAGGAGGCCTCCCGCCTCGTGTTGCTCGACGACAGCTTTCCGACGCTCGTCCACGCCATCGAGGAGGGCCGGACCATTTATAACAACCTCAAAAAAACGGTGCATGCGTCGCTGACCACCAACATCGCCGAACTTGCGCTCGTCCTGCTCGGGCTGCTCGGCGTCGCGCTGTGGAACTATCCCATCCCCATTCTGGCGGTGCAGATTCTGGCCATCGACCTGCTCGGCGAGATCATGCCGCTTACCTTTCTCACCTTTGACCCGCCCGGACAGGGTGTGATGATCGAGCCGCCGCGCGACCCCGGGGAGCACATGATAACCAGGCGGTCAGCCACCGAGTTTACCGTGCTCGGAATGCTCATCGGTCTGCTGGCGTTCGCGAACTTCCTGCTGTTCATGGAACACGAGGGCATCACGCTGGCCGTCGACGACACCAACATCCTGCCGTATTTGCAGGTGACGGCGCTTGCCTACGCCACCATCGTGTTCTGCCAGTATGTCAACATCCTCGAATGGCGACAGGAATATCGCTCGCTGTTCACCCGCCGCCTTTTCACGAACAAAATTTTGCATGCCTCCATCGCCATCTCCATCGGGCTGGTCCTGATGGCCATCTACGCGCCCGGTCTGAGCGACTTCCTGCGCTTCACCGGCCTCGCCGCTGCAGACTGGGCGCTCGTCGGCCTGGCTGCAATGGTATACCTGGCCGCCTTTGAGATGCTCAAGGTGCTGCGCCGCCGCTTGGACGGTCAACGCTCCTCTGATAACCCGTAGCCCTGGCGGGTGAGCTCGACGAGGCGGGATATAAACCGGACGAGGGGGCCGCCGTCGATGATGTCATGGTCGATGGAAATCGTTGCATGGAGCATCTCCCGTATCTCGATGGAATCATCGACGACGCCGGGCTTTTTCTCGATGCCGCCGAGCACCACGAGCATGGCCTGTGTCCCCCCAAGGGGCACGATGCCGCCGGGGAAATCCCCTATCATGCCGATGGCGCTCACCCCCACCGTTCCCATGTGCTTTTTTTTCATGACGCCCCGCCTGCGGAGCAGCCACATGAAAAACCGTTTGACGAACGCCGGCGACCTCACCGCGATGCGCTCGAACAGGGTGAGATTGCGGCCGAGCACCTGCGTCCCCTCGTCGATGTCCTCCCGCTGCGCGGCGCGGATTTCCCGGGTGATATCCCAGACGCTTTTTTCGTTTGCCCGCCGGACAATATAGACCAGGGTCCTGTATTTTCCATTAACGGTTCGCTCGACCGGGATGGCCACGTCCACGTCCTCGAACGTCACGATTTTCCGGGGGCCCAGGCGGTAGGCGTTGAGATCCCGGTGCTCGCTGAGCGCCTGCGCCACACATTTGATAATCCATCCGGTGAACGACGGCTTGTTGCCCGTGCGCGCCGCCATATCCCGCATGGTTTCCCGTGCCATGGTGACATCGAGCTCGAGGGGGGCATGGATGCTGTGCTTCTTCGCCGCCTCGCCGAGGATAATCGACACGTTCCGCCGGTTTTTGGAAAACGGTTTGGCTTCGTATCTGCCGACGCGGTCCGCTGACATGGCAACATACGCAAGTCAGCTAATTTATTTAAAACCTTTTATCTGGAGGTGCGAGGCCATGCGAGGGATTTCAAAAAACATATAACCACGCTCCGAGTTAACACGTGAAAAGCATGGGCAGGCACTGGCTGGCGGTACCGGTGGTCATAACCCTCCTGATGGCCGGTTGCGTCAACGGCGGACATACACCGGCCGAGCATCCATCGGACGACATGGTACAGGACCGCTCTTTTCTGATGGGCATCGTTCCCACGCCCCAAAACTATCCCAATGCATCGATGGAAGACATCGAGAAGGGGTACATCATGGCGGCCTCATGCTGCGAGCTCGTCAACCTCTGGCTGACCGTTCCCTGGTGGGAAACCGAGGCAAAGCTGGCGTCACCGGGCACCCAGGCGCTGCTCACCCGGTGGATACATGACAACGGCCTGACCCCTATATTCCACCTGAACTTCTGGAGCCTCCAGCAGGTCCCCGGCCACGGGCTGGTACCCCGGCTGGACATACCACCCGGATTGCCCGACAACACCACGATGGGAGACCAGGCATTCCGGGAGCGCTGGATACGGCAGGCCGTCAACATCACGGCCACCTATCAGCCGCGCTACCTCAGCCTCGGCAACGAAATCGATTCCTACTACAGCCATGGCCCAACCGGCCGGACTTCGACAACTACACCTCGCTGGTCGCCGAGACATACACGGCCATCAGGGAGGTATCGCCCGCAACGCGGGTCATGGTCGTGTTCCGCCTGGTCGACCTCTACGACAAAAACACCTTCTTTCTCATAGACAAGCTGGACAAAAACCGGATAGACCTCATCGGATTCACCACCTATCCATACCTCAACGCCTCCTATGCCACGCCCGGCGACCTGCCCGGCAGCTATTACACAGACCTGCTCGCCTACACCGGCGACGTCCCCGTGGCGTTCACCGAAATCGGATGGAGCAGCTCCGCGCTCACCGGTGGCACCATGCAGGAACAGGCGGCATACCTCGACTGGTTTATCAACCATACAGCCGGGATGCCCATCCACATGGTCTGCTGGCTCAACCTCCACGACATGGCACCCGCCGGCGAGGAGATCAGGCCCAACCAGTTGGTCGGCCTCCGCCGCAATGACGGCATGGCAAAACCCGTCTGGGAGCGCTGGACCGCCATTCACGACATCCCCTACGACAACGATCCGCCCGCTCGGCCGCAACGCCCCCACGGGGAAACGGACGGCACCGCCGGCACCGCCTACCCATACACCGCCGACGCCACCGACCCCGACGGAGACCTGCTTCTCTACCGCTTTGACTGGGATGACGGCACCATGAGCAGCTGGCTGGGGCCATATCCTTCTGGTGGGCGGGCCAGCGCAACCCATACATGGAACAGAACGGGCACCTACGGCATACGGGTCAAAGTCAAAGACATCTACGGAGAAGAAAGCGACTGGTCCGACCCGCTCGCAGTGTCCATGCCCCTGTCCGTCCATACCGGCATGTTCAGCCACACAGCCGGTATACCCGGCGGCATATTCACCATGCTACTGCGCGTTCTTTACCGCTGGATACCGGGCAGTGTCATCCCGTCGACCTAGCCGATGTAATTAGCCGATGTAATGGAGGTCGCCGGCTTCTTCGTCCGCGCCGCCGCTCTGCTCGAGCTGCTTGATGCGCTGCGCTATCTTGCTGATCTCCTCGGCTTTCTCCTCGAGCTTGGCATAGCCGATGTCGACGTCCAAAATGCTGGCCAGGATTTCCAGGACCGCGCGGGCGCTGCCCGGGTCCACCATGTACCCCGACGTTTCGCCCATCAGGCAGACACCCTCCATGTCCATCATCGTGCCGATGCCCAGCAGCAGGCCGGATGCGCCGACGATGCCGCCGCCGCCCTTGTCCTTGAACACGATGCCGTATTCCTCGAGCTCCTCGATGAGCTCCGGATGCGTTGCGGCGCCCGTGACCGTTGGCTCGTCGACCTCGACGCCGACGCCGTAGCCGCCAAGGGTGTAGATGCGCCGGGTGCCATATTCCTGGACGAGCTGGAGAATGGACTGCACGAGGACATACTGTCCCCGGGTGGACAGGCCCTGGTAGTCGCCCGTGAGAATAACCAGGTCGACCGGGCCCTTCCAGTAGTAGAGCTCGTTGCGAGCCAGCTTGATGGTGCCGTCGTCCCTGACGAACACCTGCGGTGGAAAATCCGTCGAGTAGATATCCGCGAACTTGGTGGCCCCGATTTCGTCGATGAGGTGCTCGGCTGCCAGCTTGCCCACGTTGCCCACGCCCGGCAACCCCTCGATCAAAACCGGTTCTGTCAGCTCGGGTTTCTCGGAAAAAACAATCGTCGCCTCGTCTATACGCAAAGTCTTATCTTCCATTTTACATCACGCTCCTGACTCCTTCTTCAACTTCCGGCGATACTCGCCATATGGGTCCTGCGGAGAAAACCGAGCGGGCTCCGGGGTATGGGTTTGCTGTCCGCACGAGGGGCAGCGCTCCTCCAGGGTGTATTTCTGGCAGCTGCTGCAATAGCGCATGATATCCTGTCTCACTCGATCTCTCGCTTGAAACATCCGGTTCCATCGTGCTCCTCGATGTACGAAACGCCCTGCTCAGCCATGTCGCGCAGCTCGCTTTCCGCCAGCTTGTAATCGGGGGCGGTCACGTCCACCCGGTACAGCGGCGCCGACACATATTTGACCTGCACGCTCACGTCGTTGTCGTCTTTCTCGATAGCTTTCAGCGCGTTTTTGATGTGCTCGATACCGTTCGATGCAGGTAAAAACAGTTCCACGTAGCCGGTAATCGTGACATAGGGAATGACGATGTTTTCCTGTGCCACCTCGACGAAACAGTCAGCCCAATCGCCCGTGAAGCCGTCGTTTTTCAGCGTATTCTCGTCATAGGCGACCTCCTCGAACGCCTCATACAATGACCCGTATTTTTCCACGAGGTCGTAGCCGAATTCCTCCAGGCAGGTCTCGAAATCCTCGTCGAGCCGGTCGGCGACGATGCGGAGCAGGTTCTCGGCCTTCGACTCGTTCTTCCACTGCTGTATCTTGTTCCGGCGCTGATGCTCGTTCACCCGTTTCAACGACAGGTCAACGGAGTCCTTGCTGCGCTCGACGTCCATCACCTTGCAGACGACGCGCTGTCCGGCCTTGACATGGTTCCGGATGTTTTTAATCCATCCCGGGGCGACCTCCTTGATGTGGATGAACCCCTGCAGGTCCGGATACTCCTCAAGCGTGACGAAGGCACCGAACCCCTTGGCCTTGTCGACGGTGCATACCACGAGTTCTCCCTTCTCCGGGAAGTTTTTCGCCGGCATGGATTACGCTAACTCCTCGACAATCTCTCCTTTTAGCTGGGCAGCGCCACCGGTTGGTTCCGCCAGCACGCCGCCGCATACCTGGCACAGCACCTCTGTGCTGGCCTTCATGAAAATAACCTGCTCGTTGTTGCAGTCGCTGCACTTTACCTTCACAAATCGTCCCACTGTATCACCGTTTAATCTCAAATCGCTTGGCCCGGACCCCCTTCTTCTGGTGGGCCTTTCCGCATTCCTTGCAAGTGTAGCGCAGATAGACGCGCTTCGTCGGCTTGTCGCCCTGCGGCTTCGGTCGCGGATACCCCCGATAGCCTGATGTCACGCGGCGGAAACGGCGCTGACCCTGCTTGAACTCGGAGGCCTGTCGCTTTTTCACCCGCTTGAGATCGTGCTCCGTATGTTGCCCGCAGTAGGGACAGTATGTCTTTATGATGGAGGGTCGTTTCATCAGGTGTTGTAATGCCGCCACATATATAAAAATGGTGGTCTCGCCGGCATGGACTATGGGCATCACACCATGGTCATCGGGACGCCCGCGACGGGACCGGACCAGCCATATCTGGAGCGCCGTCAACAACATTATAAAACCCCGCCTCCATTCACGCCAGTGAAACCATGAAAAAAATAGCTGTCGTCCTGGCCGGCTGCGGCGTGCAGGACGGCTCCGAGATACATGAGGCGACCATCACCCTGCTCGCCATCCAGCGCGCCGGCCACACCTATGACTGCTATGCGCCGGACAAGCTCCAGCACGAGGTCGTCGACCATACGAGCGACACGACGATGCATGAGGACCGCAACGTGCTCACCGAGGCGGCGCGCATCGCCCGTGGCGACATCCATCCGCTCGACGACTACCGGCCGGAGGACTACGACGCCCTGGTGTTCCCCGGCGGCAACGGCGTTGCCAAAAACCTGTTCACCCTTGCCATCGACGGCGTCGACTGCACCATCGACCCGCTCGTTCGGCAGGCCATTTTGGACACCTACGCCGAGGAGAAACCCATCGGCGCCATCTGCATCTCCCCCCTGCTCATCGTCAAAGCCTTCGAGGACATGGACACCACCCCGACGGTCACCCTTGGAGACGTGGACGACATGGCAGCAGCCGTCGAAGCGCTCGGCGGCCGTCATGTACCACGGGCGGTCGACGACATCTGTGTCGACGAGGCAAACAAAATCGTGACCACGCCCGCCTACGTCATGGCGAAAGACATCGGCGAGGCCGCTGACGGCATCGAACAGCTGGTCGCCCGGGTCATCGAGATGGCGTAGGGCTACCACACCGAGTTGACGTCGATGTCGAAGTCGCCGCCGCTTTCGTCCTGGCGTTTCTGGAGATGGCGCAGCAGCAGCTCGATTTTTTCCTCCACCGCCCGGTTTTTCTTGTACATCACCACCTCGCCGCGCAGCCGCTCAAGGATTTTCTTGGCGACGTCCTGCTTCCGTTTCACCGGCACCAGGCCGGAGGGATAGTCAAACTCCATGAGATGGTCGCAGATGGCCTCCATCTGCTGCAGCAGATGTTCCACCTCGCCGACGTCGCCGTCCCGGAGCAGGTTGACCGCCCGCCGCCGCAGCTCGCCGACCACGTCTCCCAGGCCGAGGAGATACGACGTATAGGTGACATCCAGGTCTTCAGGCGACGGCAGATCTTCCCCGCGATATATCGCCATGAAGAGATGTGCCTCGGCCAGCTCCTGCGACGCATTCTCCATGTACCCGGCCGTCCGGATATCCGGATGCTCAGCGATGTCCTCCTTCAGGGACGCATTGGCTTCATGGGCCTCCGCTGCCATCTCAGCCGCCTCATCGACGGCGTCGTTGTGCAGCAGGCTGATACATTTCCGGCTGTACCGGATGATGTCCCGGCACTGCTTCAGCGTCGCTTCGCGCAGCGCGTCTTTTTCGTTCAGCCGCCCCTCGATCCTGCCGGCGATGTCTCCCAGGTTGTCCATGCCTACTAATGGCGGGAGGGCATTAAAAGGTTGCCTGTCCCAATGTTTTTTATTCTCTCCCCCGTTATGTTCTCATGTACCATCTTTTGTATCCTCTCCGGTCGTTCCTGGTCGTCAGCGGCACCGAGACGCCGGATGTGATGACTGCAGACTGGGTCACCGTTATCTCCCGGAAGCCATTGCTCGTTGGCGTGTCCATTGCCCCCGGCCGGACGACCCACGAGCTCGTCAAAAAAGAAAAAGCATTTGTCATCAGCGTGCCCTCCACCGACATGCTCCCTGACGTCTGGACCGCCGGGACGAAAAGCGGCCCCGCCAAGACAGGGCAGATGAACGTGACGTTCGCCCCGTCGCAGCAGATAGCGGTGCCGGGCATCCAGGAGGCGCTCGCCAACATCGAATGCCGGGTTGTCGACAGCCCCACCTACGGCGACCACACCCTGTTTGTCGCGGAGGTCGTCGCCCATACGGCCGGCGACGCCTACGATGGCACGACGCCATCGACCCCGGAGCGCTTCCTCGCCCATGTCGGCGGCAATCGCTTCGTTTCCTTCAGCGCGTCGGAGATGCAGCCGTAGAACTCGCGTTACTGTCGTCGAGGGTCAAATGCCGCCGCTCGCTTAGTGTTTGGAAATTTTAAAAGAAGAGAGAAAAAGAGAGGAAAAAGGGTGTTTTTAGACCCAGCCGCGGGTCCGCGCTGCTTTGGCGACGCGTCCGATGCTGACGATGTAGGCCGCGGTCCGCATGTCGATGTCCTGGTCGTTTTCCAGGTATTCTTTCTGGATGTTGTAGACGTCCCAGAAGGCCTTGGCCATCTTGTCGTCGAGCTTTTCGTAGGTCTCCTCGTAGCCCCAGTAGTAGCCGTTGATGTTCTGCACCCATTCAAAGTAGCTGCAGGTGACGCCGCCGGCGTTGGCAAGGAAGTCCGGCAGGACCATGACGCCGTTCTTGTGCAGGATTTTGTCCGCCTCGGGTGTCGTCGGGCCGTTCGCCAGCTCCAGGATGATTTTGGCCTTGACGTCGCCGGCGTTGTCGCCGGTGAGCACGTTTTCGAGTGCTGCCGGAACCAGGATGTCGACGTCCATTGTGAGCAAATCCTCGTTGGATATCTGCTCTGCACCGGGATAGGCGGTTATCTTGCCCTCGCTGGCTTTAATATCCATGGCCTTGTTGCAGGGGATGCCGTCTTCGACGTAGATGCCGCCGCTTGAATCACTCAATGCCACGATTTTGGCGTTGCGAAACAGCCGCTTGAGCAGCAGATGTGCATACTGGCCGGCGTTGCCATACCCCTGGATGGCGATGGTGACGCCTTTATCTGCCGGGGTGGTCTCCTCGAGTTTCTGCAGTTCGCCGTAGGCCATGTGCATCTTGTCCTCGTTTTCTTTCAGGGTCACGCCGCAGCACTTGGCTGCCTCGCGCAGCACGAACATGCCGCCGCGGGCCGTCGCGTCCATCCGTCCCTTGCTGCCGCCGACCTCGAGGGGCTTGCCGGTGATGACGCCGGGCGCGTTGTAGCCGACGATGGTGCTGTACTCGTCCATCATCCAGGCCATGATCTGCGGCGTGGTGTAGACGTCGGGGGCGGGCACGTCCTTCTCGGGGCCGATGAAGCGCCCGAGCGCGCGGATGTAGCCGCGGGCCAGCCGTTCTTTTTCACCCTCGCTCATTTCTTTGGGGTTGCAGATGACGCCGCCCTTGCCGCCGCCGTAGGGGACGTCGACCACGGCCGTCTTCCAGGTCATCCAGGCCGCCAGCGCTTTGACCGTGTCGGCCGTCTCGTCGGGGTGCCATCGCAGGCCGCCCTTGGTTGGGCCGAGTGCGTCGTTGTACTGGCAGCGGAAGCCGATGAAGGTCTTGGTGGAGCCGTCATCCATCTTGACCGGGATGGTGACGCGCAGGAATCGTTTTGGCTCGCGCAGGTAAGCGTGCATGTCGTCGTCGAGACCCATGGTGTCTGCCGCGGCATCCAGCTGCTGCTGGGCTATTTTAAATGGATTTAGTTCTTCTTTCATGGTAATCCTCGCCGGTAATACAGTCATCGCATTTAAACTTAATAGATACGTGGTAGCAATTATCATGCAAAAGCATATAAAGCAATGCAAATTTCCCTGTGTCAGTATATGACGGATACAGAAGAGCCTCCGGGTCGTCAAAACGGATGTGATGTCTATGGGGAGAGGAAGCTATCGCTCATCTGCCGGCGCATCGCCGGGCATCATTTTCCAGTCTCTCCGGTCGCTCCTCGGCGGTAAAGAAGTCCGGGAATCCCTTTTTTCACTGGTTTTTGCCACCTTCGGCAATTTACTCACCGGCACCATCCTCGGCATTTCGACATCCCAGCTCGAACTGCTGCCGGCGCTCATCGTGCTCATCCCGCCGGCCATCGGCATGCGGGGAAGCGTGTTCGCCTCGCTGGGTTCCCGTCTGGGCACATACCTGCACACCGGCCAGCTGTCCCCCGATTTTTCGGGCAGCCGGCTGCTCAGGCAAAACACGGGTGCATCCTTCATCCTCACCATCCTGATGAGCATATACCTGGGTCTGCTGGCCACCATCATCGCCGGCTTCCTGGGTCTCCAGGTCACGCTGCTCGACATGGTGCTCATCGCGCTGCTGGCCGGCGTGCTCTCCGCAGGGTGCATGCTTCTCTTCACCATTTTCATCGCGTTTTACAGCTACCGCCGGGGGCTCGACCCCGACAACGTCACCACTCCCTTCATCACGCTGGCCGGCGACGTCGTCACCCTCCCGCTGCTGTTCTTTGCCCTATGGGCGGTCCTGCAGATGGATGAAACGGCGAAAATCGTGCTCGCGGCGGCGTTCGCCTTCCTTGCCGTGGCTGCCATCATCATCCCGTTTACCCGTCTCTCGAAACCGTACTGCCGGCGCATCCTGCTGGAAAGCGTTCCCATCCTGCTGGCCGCCGGCCTCCTCGGCACCATCTCGGGTTCGGTGCTCGGTGGCTCCTATGAGGGGCTCATCGGCGTCGGCGGCGTCCTCATCATGATACCGGCGTTTCTCGAAGACGGCGGCGCCATCGGGGGTATCCTGGCGGCCAAGTTCTCGTCGGCCTTCCATCTCGGCTCGCTGGAATACACCCGGTTTCCTCCGGCCCGGGCCCGAAAACTGTTCGCCATCATGCACATCATCGGCCTGCCAGTGTTCGCCCTGCTCGGCGTCATGGCGTTTTTCATCAGCGGCGCCATCGGAACCACCTCGCCGTCCCTCCTCCTCATGGTGGGAGCGGCCATCCTTGCCGGTGAAATCCTCATCCTCGCCGTCAACTTCATCGCCTACTACGCCTCGATGGCCGCCTTCCGCCTGGGGTTCGACCCCGACAATGTCACCATCCCGATAATCACCGCTCTCATGGACAGCCTTGGCACCGGCACCCTCATCGGGGTGCTCCTCTTGCTCGGAACGCTGTAGCTATTCTTTTCCCAGCATGGAGCCCAAAAACGATTTCTTTTCGCCGCCATTCTGCTTCCGTTCAGGCTGCCGCACCTGGCGGGGCGCGGGGCGGGGTGACTGCCTAACCGTGGGCTGGTAATCCTGTATCTTGTCGAGCGCCTGCTCGATGCCGTCGACGCGGCTGACGGAATAATAGGAGGTCTGTACCTCTCCCTCCTCCCTGGAGGTGACCTTCAGAACGTATCCGCCGTCGGTCTCGTAGACGATGTCCCGGTCGATGACCGCGCCGGTGATGTCCTCCGGGCGTTCCCCCTGAAGGGTTTCCCTACCCGTGGGCTCCTCCACCGGTTCCTTCTCATGCTCCAGCATGCCCTCGTCGATGTGTAGCTCTATCTCGTCGAGGCTCTCCGGGGCTGTTTTCTCCCAGTTTTTCTCGACGACCCGTTCCTCTGAATCGCCGAATGCGTCGGCCTCAGCCGCCTTTTTTTCCTCGTGGGAGAGATAAAACTGCGGCAGCGTGTACTCCTTTTTCTCGATGTCGGGCTGCACTGTCTCGCCCGCCTCGGACATCAGGACGCCCGAATAGGTGGTCTCAGCTGCCTCCACCTCGACGTTTCGCTCCTCGATCTCTCTGCCGATGTCCCAGAGCTCGTCGTCCTCCACCGTCTCCTCCTCGATTTCAACGTCGACCTCCTCGTCGGGTTCGATGAACCGCCTGATTATACGGGGTACATGCATCTCAGCACCAATATAGAGAAGGCGTCCCGCCTTATAATGTTTTTCGATGGCCGCCCCCGCTCATTTCCCGTCCAGCCGCCGGAGGACGCCGACCATATCGGCATGGACATCCCCGACCGGGCGGTCGGTGTCCACGACATGCCACCCCCTGACAAGGCGAAGCGCTTTTTCCCTGGTCTCCTGGAGCCCCTCGAGCGTCTCGAACATCTCCTGCTCCGGCCTGGTGCTCACCCGCGCCAGCGACACCTCGGGCGGTACGTCAAGGAAAAACATGTAGCGGGAGGTCGGCAGAAACGTGGCAAACAGCTTGTAGAGCACCCTCGCAAGGGGCAGCGGCAGATAGGCGACGCCCAGCAGATACCGCACCATGATAAGGGTGTCCGCCCGGCCATAAAACCGCCGGATGGAGCGGATGACGTCCCGGCCGTAGTAATAGGAGGCCTTCAGGTGATTTCGCTTTCCCCGTCCCAGCAGCGCCCGCTTTGCACGTCGTCCATAGCGGTTGTCGTCTGTGGGATGGGAGCGCACCAGCACAGCATCGCCCTGTTCCCCGTAATACTGCCGGATGAGCTCGGCATGGGTGTCCTTCCCGGCGCCGTCCAGCCCGTCGATGACGATGAACCGCATGGTTACACCGCCAGGTAGTACAGCAGCGCCGCCGACAGCGACGTCGTCAGGTTGTCCAGTCCACGGGGCGTTAAAGCCTCCGCCAGCGCCGCCGCCGCTCCGACCAGGGGGAGCACCCACAGCGGTGGCAGCGCAACGTTTTGTACATGATGATAGAAGGCGAGCGCGACGCCGGCCATGATGATGGTTGTGACGAGCATGGTGAACGAGCCGACCAGGCTTTTCCGGTCGCCGCTGATGTTGAAGGTGCGCTGCCCGTATTTGATGCCGATGAGCGATGCCATGCCGTCGCCGTAGGACATGGCGACGATGCCGATGGCTATCACCACGGGCTGCTCGAAAAACACCCATGCGAGGACGGTCCAGGAGATGGCATAGTAGACCAGACCGAGCCCGTGACCCGCCGCGGAGGTGCCCGACACGACGTGCAGCGGCGAATACGGGCTGAACAGGAAGGTGAGCAGGATGAAGGGCGCCGCCGCCACCAGCGACATCACCCATGCATGCTCGAACAGGGGCAGGAGAAAGAAGACGTTGCCGACCATGATGTGCAAGAACTTCCGGCTGACCAGCGGGTAGGCGTGGAGCACTTTTTCGGAGATAAAAAGGAGCACGGCAACGTAGCAATAGACGGCCAGCACGCCGACGACGTCCCCGGATAGCATGCACACAGTATAGCCGTTTGGTATATAACGGATGCCATTTACGGCGGGTATCCATGCAGCCGGCGGTATCGCTCTGTCCGGCGGTAGATGTAGCCGTCCAGCGTCTCGATGCGTGGCGCGGTGTCGGTGTCGCGCGGCTGGATATATCGCTCCGCGTCGAAGGAAGCATCGATGTCGAAATGGGCGAGAACGCGGCCGATGGTCTCCGACGGCTGACGGCAGAGCTCCTCGTAGGTGACGGACACGTAGTCCTCCCCGGCGAGCCGGCCGACATGCTCGACATAGTACCGGCTGTCCCGCGCCATCCGGTTGATGAGATACAGCAGCCCGACGGGAAGATAGCGGGAAAACGCCAGGCGGAACAGCCCCCGGGTCAGGGGATTGTCATAGGCCTCCCCGTATGTGCCGAACAGCAGCGCCAGGTAATGGTTTTTCTGTCTGAAAATCTGCCGCATGCCACGTATCTGGGAGTTGAGCACGTCCACGGGATGCCGATGGATGAAGATAAACCGGGCGCCGGGGAACAGCTGCTTGATGCGCACGAAGTTCCCGAAGTCAAGCGGGTTTTTCAGTAAAACGGGGAGGTCGTTGTCCGCCAGGTAGGTGATTTTTTTGCAGAGCAGCCGCAGCCGGTCGCTGTTTTTTTCGCTGATTGTCCAGGGAAACCCGCGCTCGGGGAACATGAAGCTGTATTCCACGGGCTGATGCGGCCCCACCGTGAGCCGGTCGGCCTGCCGGGTGTCCAGGTCATATCTGTCAAAGTAGCCTGCTATCCGCTGTACCGCCGCCGTCTTCCCGCCGTTGAGATGCTGGTCGAGCAGCCGGTCATGATACAGGACATGGTACAGCGATACCATGTTGAACCGGCCGGTTTTGTCCAGTATCCGGTAGAGAATCGTGGTGCCGGAGCGGGGAAACCCCAGGATGAACACGGGCCGGCAGGAGACGTCGGCCAGCCGCTGATGGTACCGTTCGTCGGGGGTCGCCGTCACGCTGGAACACCTGGCAGGTCTAACCTGTCAGACATATAATAATATGCCGCCCGTCACATGAACCGCTCGAATCGTTCCTTGCCGGCCTTGCATACCGGGCAGACGCCGGGTGGCTCCCCGCGGGCGCAGAGATAGCCGCAGACCTTGCACCGCCACACCGGCTGCGAGAGCTCGCCAATGCTGCCAACGATTCCTGTCTGCTCGCCCTTTTCTCGCTCCGCTTTGGGAGGCCGCCGCTCGGGTATCGACTGGACCTCCCGCTCGCCGTCGACCACCGGCCGTGAGACATACAGCCCGCAGTAGCAGTTGCCATATTCGTTGAGGTCTGCATCGCGATAATCGCAGGGGCAGATGATGTCCAGGTCCGCCTCCCGGTCGTCGGCAGCGAGCCGGCAGGGGCAGGCGCCGTAGCCATATCGTTTCTCGTTGACCAGGATGCCACGGATGAGCTGCCTCGTCATCTCCATGTCGGGGTTGAGATAGTAGCCGGCTGCCTCGGCCTCCCGGTCGAGTTTTTCGTAGCGCTCCTCGACTTCCTCGTCGGTGACCTCGACATCAGTCGGCATGGTCGAGCGCCTCCTTTATGTCGTCCTCGCGGTAGCCCTGGAGGACCGTTCCGTTGATGACGATGGTCGGGAACCCGCCGGAGGGATTGTGCTGCTTCATCTGCTCGACCGCGCTGTCCTGCTCTTTGTCGCTCAATGTATCGACGTCGACGTAGCGGTATGCCACGCCGAGCTTATCGAGCAGGCGCTTGGTTCGCATGCAGAAGATGCAGGTGCTCAGCGCATACAGTTTCACGTCGCCCCTGTCCTCGCCGTCCACTTTGTTCATCCATTCACACATCGGCTCACCTTCACGATTGATAAGACAGGGCGGTATTTTATCTTTGCGCATACACACCTCATTTATACCTCTGGCATGTTTACGGGCTATGCCATGCACACCCGTGCTCCATGTGCAGGGCGGCGATGACATCCCCCTCGGCAAGATTATCTGTCTCGCCCGGACCTATGCACGGCATGCCATGGAGATGGGCAGCCAGCCGGCCAGCGACATGGTCATGTTTCTCAAGCCCGCGAGCGCCGTTATCCACGACGGCGGCACCATCCAGATTCCTCACGCCGCGGATGAGGTCCATCACGAGGTCGAGATGGCCGTGGTCATCGGACGCCAGGGTGGCCATGTCGCTGCCGGTGATGCAGCCCGGCATGTACATGGCTATGCTGTCGCCGTCGACGTCACCGCCCGTGACCTGCAGCATGAGGCGAAACAGCAGGGGCTGCCATGGACAGCGGCGAAGGGCTACGACACGTTTTGCCCCATAAGCAGTGTTGTCCCTGTATCCCGGATAGCACATCCAGATGCGCTTGAGCTCTCGCTGTCGGTCAACGGCACGCTGCGGCAGTCATCCACGACTGCCAATCTGCTGTATCCCGTGGAGGACATCGTCGCAACCGTCTCAGAGATCATGACGCTCTGCCCGGGCGACATCATTCTGACGGGTACGCCTGAGGGCGTCGGACCGTTGCACCCTGGCGATGTCGTCGAAGCGCGTCTCGATGGCTGCTGTCATCTCAGGGTCAACGTCGAATAAAAAAGGGAAAAAGAGGGGCGGCTACCGGTAGCCGCCGATTTTCAGGGATGGGTCGCCGAACAGCGCCCACTGGGTGACCATCTGCCGGTCGGCGCCGCTTCCCTCGTTTATGGCGAAGGTGTTCACGTAGTCGGTGGTCGCCGCTCCCTGGAGGTCGCCGACGACGTTGACGCCGTTCACCCCGTAATGGTAAAAGAAGCGGGGGAACAGCCAGCCGTCGAGCCCCTCGGTGTAGTTCCAGGCCGGGATGCCCATGCCCAGCCCCGTGTTGCCCAGCGTCGCGATTGAGCCGCCGTCGGGATGGCTGGTCAGCCACCAGCTCCAGCACTTGGGCACGTGGATGCCGTAGCCGTAGGCATGCGTGAAACCGTATTTCAGGATGTTGCGCAGCGAGGTGTTGAACTGGCTGTTGTGGCATCCGCCGACCACGACCACGGGCAACATGTCGCCGTTGCTGAGCGAGGGCATCCAGGACGCCTGAAGCTGCTCCAATGCCGCGCTCACGCCGCCGCTGTACAATGCCCAGAGCGCGTTCACGGGCGGGATGTTGTAGATGTCCAGGATGACGATGGTGTCCTCGCTTTTCGGCGGATGGGTCACCAGCGTCCCCGGGTTGGCATGCCCGGCCATGTGGATGAGCCCGGCTCCCTGGTTGATAGCCATCTCGACGTCGGCCTGCCCGGTCAGGGTTCCCGTGGACGCCCACAGCCGCTCCAGCGTGAACAGGTCGTCCATGTAGCTGCCTGACAGCTCGGTGTCGATTTCGGCCTCGTAGGCGTCGGGGTCGCCCGCGTTGGGATAGGTGTCCCCGCCGATGAGCAGCATTTTGTCGAACCAGTCGCTGCCAGCCGTCGTTGTCTCGTAGGTGACGATCTTGTCCACCACGATTTCGACGTCCTCGAGGCTGCGGCATGCGAGCCGTCCCAGGGAGACATCGGGCCGGCAGTCCATGATGTCCTTCTGCAGGCCGGTGAACTCGGCGAACACCCCGTTGCCATTGCTGTCCCAGTCGGCGAACACCACCTCGCCGTCCTCCATCTTGTATATGTCGGCATAGTACAGGTCGCTGAGGAAGCCTTCCTCGTAGGGCGACCCGGCATGGTTGTTGGTGTAGCGGACGGGCACATAGTAGGAAAAGCTCTGTCCCTCCATGCCGCCGACGAGTGTTACGTAGCTGATGCCCCAGTTTTCGAGTGCGTTTTTGATGA
>CAZESS010000010.1:0-64372 GCA_964514975.1 uncultured Thermoplasmatales archaeon
TTCGGCATCTCAGCATAGCGTTTCCGTTTGTTAAATGTTTTCAGGACAGTACACTTCGCTTTTTTCTGGCACTCATCCGTATCCGGGAAGACAAAAGTTTTTTATGCCAGCGAATGTTACACCCCTGTTTTTAGGTGATATCGTGACGTCTCAACAAATAGCACACATCCGCGACGCCCTCAAGGAGTTGCAGGAAGATGTGTCGGTACCGCGGAATATTCGCAAGGGGGCAAAGGAAGTGAACGGGATTTTGCAGCGCGAGGACGAATCGCTCGACGTCCGGGTTGCGTCTGCGCTGTCGGTACTCGACGACCTGGTGAACGATCCCAACGTTCCCATCCACGGGCGGACGGCGATATGGAACATAATGAGCCAGCTAGAATCGTTGAGCTCTGAAACGTAAAAAAAGAAAAAAGAGGGGGGAAGCGAGGGTCTATTTCTTTTTCAGGAACGGAAGACCCGTTCGCTTGTTGACCTTTACCTCGTATCCCTTTGGCTTCTCTGCCGGCCTGCCGCTTTTCGGCGTCCGGGCGCTGAAGAAGTAGATGGTCTGGGTCTTTCCTCCCTTCAGTTCGACGTCTCGGGTGTACAATGTATACTCTTTCCCCTTGCTTTTATATGTAAATGCCATTGTTATCGCCTCTTCTAGTGTATCTCTTAATAGAATTTAAATGCTTCGATATTTTTCCAGGGGAAGCGCGGGTTAGCACAGCTGCAGCAGCACGAAAACCACAACACCCATAATAACAAAAATTATCCATAATATATACGCCAGATTGAGGCGCCGCATCCACCGCGCTTTTTTCTCCGGCGTATCAAAAAAACGGCCGAGAATGGGGTCATCCGCGATGCTATCCATCCTTTGCCTCCATCAACGACTTCATGCGCTTCCGCCGGACGAAATCCTCGCGCTCCCGTTCCTCGAGCTGCCGCTCGATGTACTCGATGGTACCCTCCAGCTTCGGGATGAAAATGTGCTCGAGCGCGTTCACCCGGCGCTTCGTCTTCTCTATCTCCTTGCCGAGCTTCTGGATGCTGCCCTCGATGCCAGCCACCTCGATCGTCTCCCGGAGCGCCTCATTGCTCTTCGCGATGGCCTCCGACAGGCTGGCCGTGGTATCCAGCACGCCATACTGCCCGACGTCGCGGTCCTCGAGCCCGAAGGCAACGATGGGCACACCCATCACGTGCTTCCGGTCCAGCTCGACCGAGCGATCATTCCGCATCGCCTCCGCCAGCTCCCGCACCCTGTCCTCGCCCATCAGCATCTCGGCGTGGATGAGCGCAGTGAACGCCTGCCGTAGTTTGCCCTCCATTTCCTCCCGCTTCTCGCGGCGGTCCCTGATGATGTCGAAAAAATCGGAGATAAGGGCATCCCGCTTCTGCGACAGCAGCTCATGGCCCTTGCTCGCCAGCGCCTTCCGCTTCCGTATCTCCAAGAGTTCCATGCGAGTCGGCTTGACGCCCTCCATTATCTCCTGTGCCATAGTTTACTCCGGGTAGTATTGCTCGATGTATTTTTCGTCTATCTTTTTCAAATCTTCCCTGGGCAGCATGCCGAGCAGCTCCCAGCCCAGGTCGAAGGTCTCGTCGAACGTCCGGTTTTCCTCCTCGCCCTGCGACACAAACCGTTCCTCGAACGCGTCGGCGAACTTGAGATAGCGGCGGTCACGCTCCGTCAGCGCCTCCTCACCGACCACGGCGACGAGGTCACGGAGGTCGCATCCCTCCGCATATGCAGCATACAGCTGCGTTGAAAGCTGATGATGGTCGGGGCGGGTGCGCCCCTCGCCGATGCCCTCGGCCATGAGACGCGACAGGGCGGGCAGCACCGCAATCGGCGGATACACGTCCTTGTTCTGCAGCTCCCGGGACAACACGATCTGTCCCTCGGTGATGTAGCCCGTCAGATCAGGGATGGGATGCGTGATGTCGTCGTCGGGCATCGTCAAAATCGGGATCTGGGTAATCGAGCCCTCCCGGTCCTCGATGCGGCCGGCGCGCTCATACAGCTGCGCCAGATCGGTGTACATGTAACCGGGGTAGCCACGGCGGCCGGGCACTTCCTCACGGGCAGCGGCGATTTCCCGCAACGCCTCGGCGTAGTTGGTCATGTCGGTCAAAATGATCAGCACATGCATGTCCATGTCAAACGCCAGATACTCGGCGGCGGTCAGCGCCATCTTCGGCGCAATCAATCGCTCGATAGCCGGGTCGTCGGCAAGGTTGAGGAACAGGATGCTCCGCTCGATGGCACCGGTTTCCTCGAAATCACGCATAAAAAAATCGGCTTCCTCAGCGGTGATACCCATCGCGCAGAACACAACGGCAAAGTTCTCCTGACCGCGGACCTGCGCCTGCCGGGCGATCTGCGCCGCCAAGTTGTTGTGCGGGAGGCCGGAGCCAGAAAAAATGGGGAGCTTTTGCCCCCGTACAAGCGTGTTCATGCCGTCGATGGTCGAAATACCCGTCTGGATGGGATCACGGGGATACTCCCGCGCCGAGGGATTGATGGGGGATCCGTTGACATCCCGCATGCCATCCGGGATGGGCGCCGGCGAATCATCGATAGGGGTGCCGATGCCGTCGAACACGCGGCCGAGCATGTCCCCGGTGACGCCGAGCTGCATGGGCTTGCCCGTAAAACGCACCGCCGTATCCAAGGTGTCAAGGCCGGTGGTGCCCTCGAAGACCTGCACGACGGCGCGGCCGCCGCCGACCTCCAGCACCTGGCCCGTGCGCTTCTCGCCGCCCGACGTCGTGATGTCGACGACCTCGCCGTAGCCAACGCCCTCGACCTCGTCGACGATCATCAGCGGACCCGAGACCTCTGTAACCGTTGTATACACCATTCCTTCCATATTTATTCCTCCAGCGCTGCTATCTCGTTTTCCATCTGCTTTTCTATCTCGGCGAAGTGCTCCTCCCATTCATCGTTGGGCACCGTGCCCAGCCGGGAGATACGCACCCGCACGTCGAGCTTTTTGACCCTGTCGAAGTCAAAGGTTGGCGACGCGAGCTCTTCCACCAGATGATAATACTTGAGCATGATCCGCAGCATCTCATACTGCTTCTCCGACGGGCAAAACGTGTCCACCTCGTGGTAGGCGTTCTGCTGCAAAAAATCCTCCCGAATAATCTGCGCACCCTCGAGCACCGCCCTGTCCGAGGGCGGAAGCGCGTCCGGGCCGACCAGCCGGATGATCTCCTGCAGCTCGTCCTCACGCTGCAGCAGCGCCATCGCCTCGTTTCGATAGGCAAGCCAGTCCTCGCCGACATGCTCGCTCCACCAGTCCTTCACCCGGTCGAGGTACAGGGAATAGCTGCGCAGCCAGTTGACGGAGGGAAAATGACGCCTGTCCGCCAGGTCGGAGTCAAGCGCCCAGAAGACCTTGGCGATACGGAGCGTGTTCTGCGTCACCGGCTCCGAAAAATCCCCGCCCGGCGGCGACACCGCGCCGATGATGGACAGCGAGCCCTCGCGGTCATCGCTCCCAATGGTCTTGATGCGGCCGGCGCGCTCATAAAAACCTGCGAGACGCGAGGCCAGATAGGCGGGATAGCCCTCCTCGCCGGGCATCTCCTCCAGCCGGCCGGATATCTCCCGCAACGCCTCAGCCCATCGGGACGTTGAATCAGCCATCAATGCGACGTCATAGCCCATGTCCCGGTAATATTCAGCCAGGGTGATACCCGTGTAGACGGATGCCTCCCGGGCTGCCACGGGCATGTTCGAGGTGTTCGCGATCAGGATCGTCCGGTTCATCAACGGTTCGCCGGTCCGGGGGTCCTTGAGCTCAGGGAAATCGCGCAGCACCTCGGTCATCTCGTTGCCGCGCTCCCCGCAGCCAATGTAGATCACGATGTCGGCATCGCTCCACCGGGCAAGCTGATGCTGTGACACCGTCTTGCCGGTCCCAAAACCGCCGGGAATGGCAGCGGTACCTCCCTTCGCCATCGGGAAAAACGTGTCAAAGATGCGCTGTCCGTTGATGAGCGGGATGCTCGGCGGCAGCTTTTTTTTCTCCGGACGGGCCTGGCGGACGGGCCAGCGCTGCAGCATCGCTATCTCGCGCTCCTCGCCATCCACGTCGAGCACGGCGATGGTGTCCTCGACGGTGTAGCTGCCCTCGCTGACCGATGTGACGGTTGCCTCGTCGATGTCGGGCGGGACCATGACGCGGTGCTCCACCACCGGTGTCTCCTGGACGGTGCCCAGGATGTCGCCGGCGTGGACGGTATCATTTTTCTGCACCTTCGGGGTGAAATCCCATTCTGCCTCGCGGTCGACCGCCGGTGCCTCGACGCCACGCGCGATGAAATCCCCTGATTTTTCCATGATATCGGGGAGAGGGCGCTGGATGCCGTCATAGATGGCGGTGATGAGACCCGGGCCGAGTTCCACGGCGAGCGGCATGCCCGTGTTGATAACCGTATCGTTGGGCTGCAGCCCGGTCGTGTCCTCGTAGACCTGGATGGTGGCCTGGTCCTCCTTGAGCTCGATGATCTCGCCGATCAGTCCTTCCTCGCCGACCCGTACCAGGTCGTACATCTTCGCTCCCTTCATGTCCGTGGCTTTCACCACCGGTCCGGCCACGTTGTCGATTTTTCCCTTTTTATCAGCCATACGTTTCACGCTCCAATTTAAATCTCAACTCCGACAGCCCGCCGTATCAGCATGTCGATGGAGTCCTCCCGGTCCTCCATCTTGCCCCGCTTGTCAGGCACTTCAACGATGACGGGCAGCTCTTTCTGCAATTTTACCTGGGTAATCTTTTTGATGATCGACTGCGCGACGCGCTCCGTCACGATGACAACGCCGACGGCGTCGTCGGCGACGAGCTCGTCGAACTGCGCCGCAACGTCATCATCGGCAACCACGGCGCGGCTCACGCCGGCCAGCCTGAACAGCGCGACGGTGTCAGCGTCGCCGATAACCGCTATCTTCATGTCCTCGTTCACGCCATCACCACCATGTCCCATATGTCATCCGACGGCAGTCCCTCGGCAACGCCCTTGGCGATGGCTTTGAGATTCCGCGCCTCATATTCTTTTTCAACGACAAACCGGATGCCGGCTCCAAGGCCCATGCTGTCATCGCAGGCCAAATCGGCGACGATGTGCAGGAGCTGCCCGTCAAGCGCCATCTCCAGCGCCGGGACACCCTGCTCCTCATAGCGGGGCATGGCGTTCCGCAGGACGTCGATGTAGGCGGTGCCCTCCAGCAGCGAGATAATCTCGGGGATGGAATCTATTTTGAGCATGTGCTCGAGCGTCCAGCCGGCAAGCTCGCGGCCCTCGCCGAACAGCATTGACTCGATATCTGCAACGTGGTAATATTTGGCCCGGAAGATAGCCTTGAGGTTCATGACGTCAACCAGGCGTTTGACAAACACGTCCCGGATATGCCGCGTCGGCTTCGGCAGCTCGGCCTCACGCAGCCGGCCGATGAGATAGCGGTCGACCGCGTACTCGACGAACGCCGGTGCCGCATTTTCGTCGACGAGCTCCCTGACCTCGTGCATGCCATGGCTGGATAAAACGTTGAGCAGTTGCTCCCGGTCGGCTTTCTGGAGCGCCCGGAGGACCATTGCGCCCCAGTCCGAGTGTGTCTCTCGCTCGCCGGGTGCCTCGTTGCGCATGACGGCTTTGATGGCCTCCTTGACCGGGCGGGCGTCGAGCTTTTGCAGGTATGCGTCATAGAAGGATGCGACCGTGTCCGGCGAGTCCTTCCGGGCCATCTCGACCATCCGGGCGAGCGAGCTGTCGATGCTGCGCTGCACCGCCCCGGCCCTGTCGCCTTCCACGGCGAAGTCGCGGCTGCCGACGTTGCCCGTGTATTGTTCGAGGGTGTCACTGTTCACGAGCGGAGCCAGCCCCTTTTTGTGGATGTACGGGGTGCCGATGGCGTTGAACTTGGCGTTGGGGTAGGTAAAGCCGGCCATCGAGACCAGCGACGGCATGAACTTTGCGGCGACCCCGACGCCTGCCGCGGCTGCTCCAACCCAGAGAACAGTGGCCAGGTTCACGTGTCCTCCTCCTCGAACAGGTGCTCGGCCATCAGGATGCGGATGTCGCCCATCCGGCGCTCCATGATCGATTCGAAGGTTTCGTCGAGCTGGCGGCTGCCATCTGCGCTCTGGATGACGACGCCGCCGATGCTGTCGATGTTTCCCTCGACGGGTACGTCCAGCGAGGCAGCGATGTCTTTGTCCGTGTCCCGTGACACGAGAACGGTGCAGTCCCCGAAGCGCTTTTTGCCCTGCTGTATCGACCGGCGGACATGCGTCTCGTATGCATCGCCGTTTACCTCGGCGAGATGCCGGCGGATCTCCCGGAGGCAGTCCTGCATCACCTGTTCCTTGGCCTGCCGCCGTGCCTCGCGGGCTTTGCGGCGCGCCACGGCCAGTGTTTTGTCTCGAACCCGGGTGGCCTGTTTTTCTCCCTGCATGCGGATGTCCTCGGCCTCTTTTTCGGCCTGCTCCCTCGCCTCCCGGATGATCTGGTCGGCGCGCTGCTCCGCCTCCGCGATTATCTGCTCTGCCTGATGGGAGGCGTCATGCTCTATCCGCTCGATGAGGGATTCCAGCGACATGGTTTACAGCAGGCTCAGGCCTGACATCAGCAGGATGGCGACCAGCAGTCCGAAGATGGCGATGGTCTCCGGCATCACGGTGAAGATGATGCCCCTTGCCGCTACATCGGGATTGCGGCCGACGGCCGATATCGACGACGCGGCGACCATGCCCTGGCCGATGCCCGATATGCCGGTCAGTCCGACGACGAGCCCGATGGCGATGCCGCCCAATCCAAGGGCGCTGTTCTCCAGCAATGCCAGGTCGGCGGCGCCGCCCAGCAGGCCGGCTCCCATCATAAGCAAAACGGCGATGAGCAGGCCGTAGACCGCCTGGGTCATCGGCAGCACCTGGAGCACCAGCAGCTGTCCGAACAGTTCCGGTTTTTCCGCGGTGACCGCCACGGCCGAGTTGCCCGCGAAGGCAAGGCCGAAGGCGGAGGCGATACCGGCGATGGACACCGCCAGCATACAGCCGATCAGGATGTTCGCCTGCGTCTCGCCCGCCGCTCCGTCTTCCAGGCCGGCAGCCGATGCAGGGCCGGCACAGAGCACCAGGGCCACGAGGGCCAGTCCTATTGCCACAGTTTTCTTCATTTTATTTCCTCCGTATATTTTCTCTCTATGTGAAAGGGAGTATACTTGCGGCCGCCTCCGTCATAGAAGCGACCGAAGAACTCGACATACTGCAGACGTAGCGCGTGAACGCCGGCGCCCAAGGCCTGCAGCAGCAGGTTGATGACATGTGCGAGCACGAGAACGACCGGGGCGAGCACCACCCCGACATATGGAACCAGAGAGGGCAAAAGCTCGGCGACGATGTTGAACGCCATCGCCATGCCGGCGGTGGCAAGCCCCAGAGCGAGCAGCCGCGCATACGACAGCCAGTCGCCGATGTAGCCCGTCAGCTCGAAAAAGCCCATCGGGCCGTTGTTCACAAACAATGCAGCGAGGCCGACAACGGTAAAGACAAGAGACAGATAATACAGCAACGACGGCAATACCCAGATGTCCAGGAGCATGCTGCCGATGAGCGCACCCCCGCCGAGCTGGAGCACCATCCAGGCCGCCTGGTCGAGCGCCAGGTCCTTCATCCTGCCCCGCTTGAAATTCTGGTAGGCACCGAGCAAAATGCCCAGGTTGAGATGCGCCAGCCCGATGAGCAGGGTCATCGACAAAATGATGAGCGGCTTGTGCAGCGCATCGATGGGCAGTTCGAAGCCGAGCAGCGTCGCGCTGTAAAACGTCTGGTCTGGATTGCCATATATGAAGCGGGGTATGAAATCGCCGAAGAACCCGTTGAACAGGAAGCCGGCAACGATGGTCCCGATGCCCATCCAGATGCCCAGCAGCGACCAGTCATGGATGGTGTCGCTGTACCTGCCGAGCCGATAATAGGCCCATATCGCTGGGATGAGGATGAGGATGCCGTAGCCGGCATCACCGAGCATGATGGCAAAAAACAATATAAGCGAAAAGCCGAGAAACATGGAGGGGTTGACCTCGTTGTACCTGGGCAGCGCAAACAGTTCCAAGAACGTCCGGAAGGAGCCCGCCCACCCCGGCAGGTCAAGATGTATCGGCGCGTCATCGCTGTCACGCGACGCCACCTCGGCGGTAAAGGCAGCGGTGCCATCGGTCGCCTCCATGACGAGGCTTTCGAGGCGCTCCGCATGGCTGGCGAGACACCACCCCTGGATGAGCGACGTATACCGGGTGCGGCCGAAGCGCTCAGGTATCTCACGGCGCTCCTTTTCAAGCTCGATCTCCTCGCGGATGGCACGGATGCCATCCCGCCGCCGATGGAAAATCTCGCGGAGGTTCTCGGTCAGCTGCTTTTTTTTCGCCTCCATGTCCTTTTTTTCCCGTTCGAGCGCCGACACGCGCTGCCCGGGATACCCGGATGCCGATATCTCTATTTCCTCGAAATGCTTCGCCCGGCGCATCGCTTCGGCATCATCCCGATGTGCGACGAGCAGCACGGCCCATTCCTCCTCGTCGACCATCTCGCTGTAAACATGGATGGGGGTGTCCCTGAGCGAGGAGCGCAATGCGGTGACGTCGCCGGATAACCCGGCCGTAATGACCGTGAAACGGGAGGTGCCCAGCCAGCCGAGGTCGATGTCGAGGGCGTCGAGCTTTTCAAGCCTTGCCCGTTGTTCCTCGATGGCGTCGAGGCGCTTGTCGATGGCTTCGATGTCCTCCTCGGCGTTGATGACGTAGCGCTCGATGTCTTCCAGCAGCTCGTCGGCCGCAGCGATTTTTTCGTCGAGCGTGCGTCGCTGCACCTGTCGCTGTTCCGGAATGGACGGATGCAGCATCGCCCTGATGCCTTTGCGTTTTTTTTCGTATTGTTTGAGAATGTTGAGGATGCGGGTGAGGCGGAGCTCCCTGGAGGCACAGCGGTCCACCTCGGGGTGCATGCTGCCCTCCTCGACGTCTTCCATCGATGCCCGGGATATCTCCATCAGGCCGGCGTGGTGCAGCCGTTCGACGAGCTGGTTGTTCTGCTCCTGGTGCGTGAGGATGCCAACCCGGCTCATCTCTGATGGAAACAGCATGTTATTCGAGTATCATGTCCACGACGTCGTGCGCGGTCGTTTCGACGTGAGATGAGGCAGCCTTGCCGATACGCTCGGCGGCTCGTTCGCCCTCGGCCCGTATCTCCTGTGCCCTCCGTTCGGCATCCCGGCGGGACTGCTCGACCTGCTCCTCCACGGTTTCGCGGGCGCTTTCGAGGATGGATCGGGACTGCTGCTGTGCCTTCTCGCTGGCTTTTTTGACGATCCAGTCTGCCTCTTTTTCGGCCTGGTCGATGCGTTCCACCGCCGCCTTTTCCGCCTCCTTGACCCTGCCTATCTCTTCCTTAATCATATACACTGGGCTGAAATAGCCATGGGATTATAACTCTTCCGGCGTTCAGCCGTCGACGCGGGTGATGTCGAGGCTGCTCCATTCATCGCGGTCGTAGGGGCCGCCGCCGCTGCCGTCGGAGTAGTCCACGATCTTGAAGTTGTACCGGTAGTTCATGCAGCTCCGGTAGGCCCCGGAGAGCCAGTAGGCCGGCTGCCAGGGAAAGGTGCGAAGGTGCGGCAGGCCGAGCTGGTGGCCGAGCTCGTGCATGTAGGTGCCGCCGTGGCCCAGTATCATGCCTTCTTCCCAGGGGCGCCACCGCTGGACGTAGGCGCTCGCCACCAGGAACGCGTCGCGCTTGAAGTTGCAGCCCGCCACGCCTCTGCCAAACAGGCGCTGCATGTCATGGCAGATGATGACGTAGTGGAACACGCCCTCGCGGGGGTTGTCCCGGTTGCCATTGAGAAAGTATTCGTTGTATATCTCGCTGAGCTCGTCCCAGTCGAGCGTGTCGTCATAAGGTATGGTGTCGCTGCCATCCATCATGCCGTCGTCGGCGAGCATCATGATGTCGTGCTCGGCAAAGGATGAATACTGCATCTGCAGCGCCTCGACGGGCATCACGGGAGTGACACCGTCGCCGGATGCGATATAGTCGTTTTCCAGGTAGATGTCCTGCCGGAAGGGGTCGGCCAGCCACCGGTGCATCATGTATTCCTCGGTGTTCTGCAGGCCGTCCTGGTCGGGGTCCAGGTTGGCGTGGTCGTCCCAGGTAAAGGGGTCGTAGCCCCAGTGGTCCTCCCATTCGATGGGCACGCCGTCCTGGTCGGCGTCCTCGCCCAGGTTGCTCGTCTCCGGGTCGGTGCCATACACATTGGTTTCCTCCCAGTAGGAGAGGCCGTCGCCGTCGTAATCATTAACGGCGATGTCGAACCATATCTCGTAATCCGTATCGTCGCTCTCGTTGCCCGTGCAGCCAGCGCCGTGGCCGTAGCCATCCGTGTCACCCAAGAAATCGTCGCCGGTCCAGTCGCCCCGCCGGACATCGTAGGTGAACTCCAGGGCGCCGTCGCCGGAAACGTCCATCGCCTCACCATCCTCAAGCACCTCGATGGTCACCGCCACGCTCGCCTCATCGTCGGGGATGTCAAACGACGTGGTGCCGATGCCCCAGACATCAAAGCCCTCCATGGCATCGCTCTGCCATGTCTCGCCGTTGACTTCGACGCGCACGGTGAACGATGGTGGCTGCCCGATAGCGACGTCGAGCTTCCTCGCCCGCTCCAGGGTTACCTCCAGTGAGAGGTCGACCAGCGGGTCGAGGTCATCGTCCGCCGTTATCTGCATCTCCCGGTCGAAGGAAACCGTGGAGACGGTGCCCGCCAGCGGCGCCGTCAGCATGACCAGCACCGCGGCACAGACAAACCATGTTTTTTTGTCTAGAAACGCCATGTTTTTGTCATACCCGGGAGTTATATAACGTTAACCTTGCACGAAAACAAAAAAAGGCTACCCAACATCAACCACATCGCTGACACGGCGGATGGCCCGTTTGACTGCATCGCTGTCGACGGTGACCCTGATGGCCTGGCCGGGACAGACGTCGGCGCATCGTCCGCAGCCGCGGCATGCGTCGCCGATGACCGCCCGGCCGTCCTCGATGGCGATGGCGTCGACGAAGCAGACATCTGCGCATCGTCCGCAGCCGGTGCATGCGTCGCCAACGTGCACCTCGACGCCGTCCATCCGGTGGAGCTTGCCGGCGATGCTACCATCGAGCTGCGGGAGCATCAGCCAGAGGCAGCAGCAGGGACAGCAGTTGCAGACCGTCAGCAGCTTTTCGCCGGGATGCGCATTGAGCCACCGGGTGTCAAGCTTGTTCCTGCCAACCAGGTGTATCAGGCCAGCCTCTCGGCAGCGCCGGGCATGCTCCAGCGCCTCCTCCCTGGATGCCTCGTGGCCGAGCGAGCGGTCGATGTGCCTGGTTGCCTCGCCCAGGAACAGGCAGCCCAGCTCGAGAGGGTAATCCTCACACTGCGATGCGTCGCGGCAGATGCAGAAGTCCATGATGAAGCGATGCCTCGCTCTGTCGATAAAATGTTCGACGACCTGCGACGGGACCACCAGAGACTCGGGCTGCTCGACCTCATGGTCTATCTCGATGACGGTGTCCTTCGGCAGGTAGAAGAGGTCGTCGTGCTCGAACAGCAGCCTGTCAACGAGCCGTCCGACGGGCTTGAAGCGGGTGAGCCTGGCCAAAATGAAGCGGAGCGGAAACACGGTCTCGATGAGCCGGACGTGCAATGGTCGTTTGGACACGGCACAACAGCAGGAAGGGCTTTTTATTCCTTGCGCCGGCTATTCGACGAGCATGAGACCGAGCCGGCGGGCATGCTCAACCGCCCGGCGGTATTCCTTCCGCGTGATGCGACGGTCGATGTCGGGGTGCTCGCTCGCCCGGTAGCACGGCAGGTACTGGTCCATAATGTTCACCGATGCCTCCGGCACATGTTCGGCGAGCCAGTCCAGGATGGGCAGCGAGCAGCATTCAACATGACTGGGCATCACGAGATGGCGGACAACCAGGTCGCCCTGGTCTCCAGCGATACAGTGGTTGCGGGTCACGACATCCCAGTAATTGGGGGCGTCGGAGAGCTTTGCTGCGCATGTATCGCTGCCATACTTGAAGTCGGTGAGATAGATGTCGATGACGCCGTCGAGCAGCTGCATCGTTTCCACGCTGCAGTACATGTTGCTGTTCCAGACCTGCGGGACATCGCGGCTGCATGCCCGGAGCACCATCAGGATGTACGGCAGGTTTGGCGTCGGGTCGCCGCCGACCCAGTTGACATTGCGGCCTTCCCGCGTTTCGATAACCTCGGCGAGCTGTTCAGGCCGGACGTACATGCCGTGCTGCCGCTTGGAGATATCCCAGTTCTGGCAGAAGATGCATGTGAAGGTGCAGCCGGTGAAAAAAATGGTGTGCGATGGAACGAGCATGGGCTCCTCGCCATGATGGAGGAACTCCGATGCCACGGCCGCATCGCCAACACCGCAGTAGCCTGCAGTGTCCGAGCGATCGACGTGGCAGCCTCGCTTGCAGAAATGACAGTCATGATAGATACGTCTGGCCAGCTCGATTTTCAGGTCGAGCAATGACTGCTCGGGCTGCCCTGCGGGCTGGCGCTGCATCGCGCTGCCGTGCTCCTGCCAGAGCATGTCGATGTCGTCGTCGCTGTCGAATCGTGCGGGGATGTGTTTGCATCGGAGATAGGCTGCCCGGTCAGTCATCGTCCATCGTTTCCCTGACGATGTCGCCGCCCGGATCGGTTTCATGGAACACCTCGCCCTGGAAGCGGTACAGCCTGGTGTCGCCGTCCAGCCATGCGTCCGGGGGCAACCCGGCCTTCCAGCATGTCTGCGATATGAATGTTTCCTCATCCCAGCCCTGCGCGACGGGCACCTGTGGGAGGAGCAGGCCACGGCGGCCGTGCCGTTCGGCGATGAGGCCGTCCCGGCCCACCTCGATGCATGTGGGGTACCGTGTGGGCTCGTCCACCTCGATTTTTTCGGGCGGGGTCAGCACCGTGACCTCTACGGTAACGTCGTCGAGCTCCCCCGGCTGCAATGGGGAAAAGCGCGGGTCCCGGGTCGCCGACGTGGCCGCCTCCCGTAACGCTGCGGCGAGCTGCATCGAGGGCGCAGGGATGCCGATGCAGCCTCGCAGGTCGCCGGATGGATGGCGGTTGAGCGTGACAAACACGCCGGCCTTCCTCGTGAATGGCTTGCCTGCATCCATCGCTGGCACTTCCTCGCCGTAGACATGGGCCGTTATCACCCGTCGGGCGTAGCGGACAGCCCGCTGTCCCTGTTCGTCTGAGAGCATGGTGTCCATAGCAGCGGCGTTGATTAAAAATCTTTCTCGTCCAGCAGGCGATATCTGCCATAGGTATGCAGTGCCCGGATGCCGTTGGCGAGACGTTCCGGCGTCCCGTAGACAGGGATGCCCATCTCCTGGATGGCGTCCTCGAGCAGGCTTATCCGGGACACCGGCCGGTAGTATTCGGTGGAGCCCTGCTCCGTCCTGCCCTCGATTTCGACGCCCAGCGACACCAGGAAGGGCCTGTCGTATCGTGCAGCAAAGCGCTGGAACACGAGCGCGAGCCGGCCGCCGTCTATCGAGGCCGGGTGCAGGGTGCCGATGGCGATGACGCCGTCGATATCCTGCTCGCCTGCAAGGATGTCCAGCACCCGCCGGTAGTCGTCTGCGTCTGCATCCCCGCCGAGGTCGATGGGGTTGTGGTGCGATGCATGCTCGGGCAGCTGCTCTGCCAGACGGCGCCGCAGCGCGTTGTCGAAGTCGGCGAGCTGCAGCCGATGCCGCCAGGGCTCCGGGAGCAGGGCATCGAAGCCGTTGTCCTCGCTGCTGAGCAGGTCGGTTTCCATGACGGCCATGCCGCCGCAGTTGGTCACCACCGCGATGCGGCCGTTGCGGAGCGATGGACACCGGGAGAGCGCGGTGGCAGCGTCGATGGTCTGGGCGAGCGTCGAGGTCTGGACGACATGTGTCTGCCGGAGCACGCCGCGGTAGACGGCCTCGGAGCCGGCCATGGCGCCCGTGTGCGAGGAGGCGGCATCTCTCCCCCGTGCGGAGCAGCCAGCCTTGAGCATGACAACCGGCGTCCGGCTGGTGATGTCGGGCATAACCTCGCGGAACGCCCGGCCGTTTTTGAGCGCCTCGACGTAGCCGGCGATGACCGCCGTGTCGGGGTCGTCGGCCATTGCCTGCATGATTTCGAGTTCGCTGATGTCGGCCTGGTTGCCGTAGCTTACGTAGTTGGAAACATGGCCGAGCTCGTTCATGATCATGAAGCCGACGCCGCCGCTCTGGGTGACGATGGAGACGTTGCCCTGGGGCGGACGCGCCGATTTTTCCTCGGGGATGAACAGCGTGTCAAGACCGGTGTGGGCGTTGAATACGCCGAGGCAGTTGGGGCCCAGGATGCGGGTGTCGGTACCCTCGATGATGTCGAGCAGCTCCTGCTCCGCGGCCGTGTTGCCAGCCTCCCCGTAGCCCGAGGTGACGATGACGACGATGGAGACGCCGGCATCGACGCAGTCCCTGACGGCCTGGTTGGCGATGTGCTGCGGGAGCGACACGACCGCCATGTCCACCCGGCCGATATCCGTCACGCGGTCATGGCAGGGCATGTCCATGATGTCGTCGACGCCCGGGTTGACCGGGTAGACGTCTCCTTCGAACCTGGCCAGGTTCTGCAGGATGATGTTGCCGACCTTGCCCGCCGTGCGTGAGGCACCGACGACGGCGACGCTGTCGGGCAGGAGCAGCTTCTCAAGCGTCATGCCTCCACCTCCAGGTAGGCGTCGGCCGCTACCGCATGCTCCACGTCGACCACGAGCGGGTTGACGTCGCCCGCCACGATTCCGGGGTGCCGCTCCAGCATGCGGGAAAACATCATGACCGTGTCGACGAGCGCCGCCAGGCTGACGTGCTCGCTGCCGCGGAAGTTCCCGAGCATCGCCCGTCCCCGAAGCTCATGGAGCATGTCATATATGTCACCCCTGTTGAGCGGCAGCGCCCGGAAGGCCACGTCCCGGTATATCTCGGTTGACACACCGCCGATGCCCAGGCTGACCACCTGGCCAAAATCGCGGTCTCTGGTGGTCCCCAGGATGAGCTCGCGGCTGTCTCCGGTGGCGACGTCCTCGCTGACCAAAACGCCCTGTATCGAGGCATCCGGGTATGCCTGGCGTGCTCGTTCCCGTATGGCCCGTGCTGCTGCGGCGGCGTTTTCCCGCGAGCTGGCATGGGTAACGAGGCGTGCGTCGCTCTTGTGGACGATGTCACGGGAGCAGATTTTCACATAGACCGGGTAGTCGATGTCTCCAGGTATCTCGTCGTCGGTGAGCAGCGTTTCCCGCGGGCAGGATATACCGGCGTCGCGGAGCACCTGCTTCGCCTCATACTCGTTCAGTCTGCCGGGCGGCCGGGACCCGCCGTCGTGATGCATAGGCTGAATATCGGACAGCCTATCTAAAGATTGGGTTGTCGGTCCCGTTCAGCGCGGAACACCGACAGAAACGCCGGCCTGCCCTCGTATTCGATGATGCGGGTGGCTGCCTCAACCCGTCGGCGTTTGCCGTCCTTGCACTTGACGTCGTAGGTCGTAATCGAGGGTATGTCATCGCCTGCGACGGCGCGCTCATATCGGCGCCGGACCTTCTGGACGGCCTCGGGGGTGAGCAGATCTGACAGGGACATGTCGGTGAGCTCCTCGGTGGTGTACCCGGATATCGAGGGGTGACCGGCGGCATACTTGATTTTGTCGTCCTGGATGACCGCGATGGTGTCGTATATCTCGTTGAGCAGCGTCCGGAACAGCTTGTTTTCCCGCTGCATCCGTCGCTCGATTTTTTTCCGGAAGGTGATGTCGGTGCAGGCCATGATGTAGCGCTGGATGTCGCCGTCGTCCTGAACGGCGGCTACGCCCATGATGAAATCGAAATTTTTGCCGTCGCGGCGGCGGAGCTGTACCTCCTGGTGCTGTATGCCGCCGCTCTGCGCGCGGCTCATGAGCTCGTTGAGCTGGGCTGTGCTGGCGAACACGGTGGCGATGTCTTTGCCGAGGAGCTGCTGCTTGCCGGCGTATCCCAGGCTTTCGACGAATGCCCTGTTGCAGTTATGGATGGTGCCATCGGGGGCGACCAGGCAGGCGGGCTGCCGGTTTTGTTCGAAGGCGGCTCGGTATTCTCCGCCCCGGGTTGCGGCGAGGAGCTCTATCTGTTTGAACAGGTCGTCGAGGTCGAGCTGTTCGAGGAATGCGCCGCGGCGCTCCCGACGGATGTTGGCCATGTGAAGCCGGATGGCCTCCTTGCAGAACTCGGCTATGCTGGAGTAGCCGAGCCGGGGGTTGTCTTTGATGTTGCCCCGGAGTTCGTCGTGCAGCGGCTGCGGCACCGAGATGGTGCTGTACTCTGACATCATATAACATATGCAAAATAGATATATAAATTATACATTCGTAGTGGATAGCGGGTGGACATCCTCAACATTTAATAAACGACCGGAGATATACCTCTGATGTATCTCTCACCCGAGCAGGAGCGGATGCTGGACGGCGAGATGGGCGAGGTGACCGCGCGGCTGATGCGGCTGCTGGTCCGGCTGGGCGACGTGTATGGAGCAGACAGGATGATACCCGTCGAGTCGGTGCAGGTCTCCGGCGTCTCCTACAAGTCAATCGGCGACCCCGGCCTGACGTTTCTGCAGGACTTCGCCGACAGGGGAGCCAGGGTCAAAACGCTGACGTTTCTCAACCCCGCCGGGATGGACCTGGAAAACTGGAAAGAGCTGGGCATCCCCCGGGATTTTGCGGAGAAACAGCAGGCCATCATCGACGCGTTTCGGCAGATGGGCATCGTGGTCACCGCGACCTGCACGCCCTATCTGGCGGGCAACCTGCCGCGCTTCCGGGAGCACATCGCCTGGGCCGAGAGCTCGGCGGTGTCGTTCGCCAACAGCGTCATCGGCGCCCGGACCAACCGGGAGGGTGGCCCCTCGGCATTGGCCGCGGCCATCACGGGGCTGACCCCCAACTATGGGCTGCATCTCGACGAGGCACGGCAGCCCGACATCCTGGTGGAGGTCGACGCCGATCTTTGCTGCACGGCCGACTTCGGGGCGCTCGGCCACCATGTCGGCAAAATCGTGCAGAACAAGATTCCCTTTTTCCGCGGTATCTCTCATGGCAATACGGACAACCTGAAAGGGCTGGGCGCGGCGATGGCGGCCTCCGGCGCGGTCGCGCTGTATCACGTGGACGGCATGACCCCCGAAGCCGACGGCATGGACACGACGGGCCTGGAAACCATCCATGTCGGCCGGGAGGAGCTCGATGAGACCTATGAGGCGCTGAACACGGGTGAGCAGGCCGACGTGGTCATCACGGGCTGCCCCCATGCCTCGCTCCGGGAGGTCATCGAGGTCGCCCGGCTGGTCGAGGGAAAAACGCTGACCAAGGAGCTCTGGATTTGTACCTCGCGCTCGACGAAGGAGGTCGCGGAGCGGATGGGGCTCGGCGAGGTCATCGAGCGGGCGGGCGGCCACATCGTTGCAGATACATGCATGGTGGTCTCCCCCATCGAGGACATGTTCACGACGACGGCGGTGAACTCGGGTAAGGCCGCAACCTATCTGCCGAGCTTCTGCCAGCAAAAGGTCGTGTTCAACAACGTCAGAAAACTCCTGGAGGAAGCATGAAAGCGAGAACCATCAACCCGGGCGAGGCAAGCGGCGAGGCACTTGTCTCGCATGAGCCCATCGGCTTCTACGGGGGGGTCGACCCCGAAACCGGCATCGTAATAGAAAAAGGGCACGAGCTCGAGGGTGAATGCGTGACCGGCAGGATACTGGTGTTTCCCTGCGGCAAGGGCTCCACCGTGGGCTCCTATGTCATCTACGGCCTCCAGAAAAATGGCGTCGGTCCGGCAGCGATCGTCAACGAGGAAACCGAAACCATCGTCGCCACGGGGGCCATCCTGGCCGGCATCCCCTGCATAGACCATGTCGACATCGACGACATCGAAAACGGGGACATGCTGCATGTCGAGGCAGATGAGCGCGACGGCGTGGTGGAGCGGCAATGATAGCGGTCAAGCTCGGCGGCTCCGTCATCACCGACAAACGCCGGGAATGCTGCTACCGCCGAGGCGCTGCGGAGCGCCTGGCCCGCGAGATGGCCGGCTCCGACCAGCGAATGCTCGTGGTCCATGGCGCCGGCTCCTATGGCCATCCACAGGCAGAACGCTATGGCCTCCAGACGGGCGGCGGGCCGGACGTGCTGGAGGGCGTGGCGGTGACCCATGCCGCCGTCCGGGAGCTCAACCTTTATCTGCTCCAGGCGATGCGCACGGCCGGCGTGGCGGCGGTGTCACTGCCGCCGTTTCCCTCGCTCGACGAAAGCTATGAACGCAAAGCCCGGGAGATAATCGATGCGGGATTGACCCCGGTGACCTACGGCGACGTGGTCGTCCATCCCGACGTGGCCATCGTGTCCGGGGACCTGTTGCTCCAGCGGCTGAGCGTGGCGCTGCCCGTGCAGCAGGCGGTTTTTGTGACAAACGTGGACGGCATCTACCGGCATCCGGAGCGACCGGAGACGCTGATAGCGCGGTGCACCCCGGAGGAGCTCGACGGTGCATTGTACGGCGAGGTCGACGGCGCCGACGTGACAGCGGGGATGGCCGGCAAGGTGAAAGCTATAAAGGAGATGGCCCATTCCGGTATTGACGTGGCCGTCATCAATGGAAACGAGGCGGGCAGGCTCCGGCAGGCGCTGCAGGGCGACGTCCACGGCACCATGGTGAGCATCCATGAATAAACGGAAGCAGGACCACATCGACATCTCAAAGACAGGGGATGTCACATCGAGCTACAACTACTGGGACGACGTACACTTTGTCCACAACGCGCTCCCCGAGATCGACATGGACGACATTGACACCCGGTGGCGGGCGTTCGGCGCCATGATGGACGCGCCGGTTGTCATCGCCGGGATGACCGGCGGCTGCCCCGACGCCACCTCGTTGAACCGCCGATTGGCGGGGCTCGCCGAGCGCTATGGCATCGGCATGGGTGTCGGCTCGCAGCGCGTGGCCCTGGAGGACGAGGGGGCAGTGGAAAGCTACGAGGTTATCACGCGCTTCGACATTCCGCTCGTGCTCGCCAACATCGGAGCGCCGCAACTCCTCGAATGGGATGATGCAGCCGACCAGGCGGCGCGCGCTATAGAGATGATAGATGCGGACGTGCTCGCCGTCCATCTCAACTTTTTGCAGGAATGCATCCAGGTGGAGGGCGACCGCCGGGCGAGCGGCGTCATCGACGAGCTGCAAAACCTTGCGGCGTCGCTGTCAACCCCGGTCATGGTCAAGGAGACCGGGGCCGGCATCTCCCGTGACGTCGCCATGAGGCTCTGCGACACCGACATCGCGGGTATCGACGTCGGCGGCATGAGCGGGACCTCGTTTGCGGCCATAGAGGCCGTCCGGGCCGGGGAGCGTGGCGACCATGTGCAGGAGGAGCTCGGCCATTTGTTCCGGGACTGGGGCATCCCGACGCCGCTGTCGGTGCTCGAAACCGTGGACGTCTGCCATGACACGGGCATGGTCGTCATCGCGACCGGTGGCATCCGCACGGGGCTCGACGTCGCGCGGGGCATCGCGCTGGGTGCCGACGCGGCCGGCATGGCCGCCATGTTCCTGGAGGATGACGCAGATGTCATGTATGAAGCAGTGCTCCGTGGGCTCAAAACCGCCATGTTTCTCACCGGATGCCGCTCGCTCGACGAGCTGCGGGAGGTGGACGTATGGATGAGCTAATCGGCGCGCTTGCCCCCTGGCGGAAAAAAATCGATGATGCCATCGAGAAGGAGCTTGCCGGCGAGGAGCCCGCCGTGCTCTACCGGGCGGTCCGGCATCTGCCCGAGGCAGGCGGAAAACGGCTCCGGCCGCTCATCGCCATGCTTGCCTGCGACGTGGTGGGCGGCATGCCGGACGAGGCGGTGCGCTATGGCGCAGCTCTTGAAATCCTGCATACCTTTACCCTGGTGCACGATGACATCATGGACGACGACGACATGCGGCGCGGGCGGCCGTCCGTCCACCGTGCGTTCGACGAGGCGACCGCCATCCTTGCCGGGGATACCCTGTTCGCGATGTCGTTCGAAATCGTCACCTCGGGGAATCTGCCGGCGGACGTGGAACGACGGCTGGCGCACAACATCGCGGTCATGGCCCGGGAGATATGCGAGGGGCAGCAGCTCGACATGAGCTTCGAGACGTGCGACGACGTCAGCGAGGAGCTGTTCCTCACCATGATCGAGAAAAAGACGGCGAAGCTGTTCGAGCACGCGGCGCTGGGCGGCGCCGTCATCGGATCCGACAGCACTGAGATGCAGGATGCACTGCGTGGCTATGGACGTGCGCTGGGCATGGCGTTCCAGATATGGGATGACTGCCTGGACGTCATCGGCGTGGACATCGGCAAGCCCGTGGGCAGCGACATCCGCGAGGGCAAAAAAACCCTGATGTTCATCCATGCCCGGGAGCACGCTGACAGTGATGGATGGCTGGAGCGGTACGGCGACCAGGGGGCATCCCGGGAGGACATCGACGGCGTCATCGAGGTGTTCCATGAGACTGGCGCGATGGATGCAGCCATGGACATGGCGAAGCGCTATGCCGGGGAGGCGGCCCGCTGCCTGGACATGCTGCCGGAGAGCACCGCGCGGCAGCGGCTGGCGCAGCTGTCGTCGTTCGCGGTTTCCAGGGGCACCTAGCACCGGGGGTTCCGCAACTGTTTTATGCCCGTGGCGGGTATCATTGCTATGCGAGCGATTTTGGTGGTGGCGATGCTGCTCTGTATCCTGCTGTTCCCGGCGACATGTGGACACGTGGACGGGTCGGGCACCGGCGATGATGGCGCCGCCGTGTCCATCGTCCGTCCGAAAAATGGACTGTTTTTGTTCGACATCCGGGTTGTCCCGCTTGCGGGGCAAATTGTCATCGGGCCGGTATCCGTCGAGGCGGAGGCTTCGGATGATGTCGACCGTGTTGCTTTTTTGGTGCCGCCCGAGGTGGGCTGCCGTCCCTGGGAGGTTGGCAGCGACAGCGACCCGCCATATGGCTTCGTCTGGGAGGGCAGCAACGGGGCGATACAGGACACCGGGCTGGCGTCGCTCATCGCCTGGGGCTACACCGATGGCGACAGGGTGGCGGAGGACGCCCTGCTGCTGCTCCGCTATGCCGGGCAGGGAAGCAAAGCTTAAAAGAACGGCGGGGCATACGAACAAGATGACCGATGACATCGCCGCCCTTGCACGGAAGCATGCATTGCTCAACGCCGCCGAGTTCGACGGACAGGCGCAGGCCAAGGCCGTCATCGGCAAGGTGATGGCCGCGGTCGACGCTGACCCCCGGGAGGTCATCCCCGTCGTGCGTCGCGCGGTGACGGAGGTCAACGAGCTCTCCCTTGAGGAGCAGCGGACGGAGATAGCGGAGCACGGCTACGAGCGACGGGAAACCATGCATGAGGAGGGACTGCCGGAGCTGCCTCACGCCATCCAGGGCGAGGTTGTAACGAGGTTTCCGCCGGAGCCCAACGGCTACCTGCACATCGGGCATGCCAAGGCCGCGGTCGTCGACCACGAGTATGCCCGGCGCTACAACGGCCGGTTTATCCTGCGTTTCGACGACACCAATCCCGCCAACGAGAGCATGGAGTTCTATGAGGCACAGCGGGAGGGATTGCGATGGCTCGGCATCGAATGGGACCACGAATATCGGACGTCGGACAACCTGCCACGGCATTACGAGCTGGCGGAGCAGCTCATCGAGCAGGGCGATGCATATCTCTGCACCTGTCCACCCGACAGGGTCAGGGAAAACCGCCGACGGGGGCATGCATGCGCCTGCCGGGACAGCATGACCATGGACAAATGGCATGATTTTTTTGACATGGAGCCGGGCAGCGCGGTGCTCCGCCTCGCCGGGGACATCCGGTCGGATAACACGGCGATGCGCGACCCGACATTGCTCCGTATCATCGACGAGCCACATCCCGTCCATGGCGACACCTATCGGGTGTGGCCGACCTATGATTTCACGGGCGCCATCGAGGACTCGTTATCCGGCGTGACGCATCCATTCCGGACGAAGGAATACGAGCTCCGTGACGAGGTCTATTTTTATCTGCTCGAGCGGCTGGGATTGCGGAAGCCACATCTGATGGAGTTCGCCCGGCTCTCCGTCCAGGGGATGCCCGTGTCCAAGCGAAAAATACGGCCGCTCATCGACGACGGCCACGTTGAAGGCTGGGATGACCCCCGGCTGCCCACATTGCTGGGACTGCGACGGCGCGGCATCCAGCCCGAGGCCATCAGAGATTTCGTTTTGTCGCAGGGTATCTCACGCGCCGAGTCGACGGTCACCTTCGACCAGGTGGAGGCGTTCAACCGGAAATTGCTCGACCCGACAGCGAGGCGATATTTTTATGTGCCCGACCCGGTGCGGGTTGACGTCGCGGAGGCGCCGGAAACAGCGGTGGTGCTCCCGCATCATCCATCACGTGACCTGGGCGAGCGATGCATCATGACGGGCGACGTGTTCTACATCCCCGGCGCCGACGCCCGAAATATCGCCAGCGGCGACCTGTTCCGGCTGAAGGACTGCTACAACGTCGAGGTCATCGACACCGATGGCGGCATCCGGGGATGCTACACCGGCGACGAGCTGCTCCCAGAAACGGCGAAGCTGCAATGGGTGACCGACAATCATGTCGACATGGAGATATGGCGGCCAGGGGCGCTCGTCAACACGGACGGCTCGTTCAACCCGGACAGCATGACCGTGGACAGGGGATATGCAGAGCGAGCTGTCCAGCAGCTCAACCCTGGTGACATGGTCCAGTTTGAGCGCTACGGCTTCGTCCGCATCGACGCTCCGGGCCGGGCTATCCTGGCACACAAATAGACACGTGGCTATGCGAGGCGGCGCTGCCAGTACCAGCGGACCGGGTAGGGTATCAATACCAGCCAGATGACGGTGATGCCCGCCAGCGTCACCAGCAGGGGAAGCCGGAGGAGCGCTATCGCTAGAAACATGAAGGAGACAGCGGGGAGTATCACGATGACGTGGAAAAGGAAGGCGAGGTCGGCCAGTATGCCGTTTTTGAGGATGCTGTCCTGTGCCATGGAGGTCACCGTATGCTATATATGCCGGGATAATAAAAAGGAATCGCTTTAGCCGCCAGGATTGTATTTCAGGATCCAGGACTTGTATGGCATGTCCCGGGAGTCCACGCCGACCGCCCCGGCGTTGATCTCCAGGATGCCGTCGTTGTCCATGTCGCCGACGCAGGTCACCGCGAGCATGCCAAACGTCTCGTCGATATGGTATTCCTCGTCATAGGTGCCGGTGTCGTTGTTCCACTGCAATATGTGGACATGGTTGGTGCCCACGCATACCTCGGGGATGCCGTCGTCGTCGACGTCGCCGACGTCGATGGCCTCGATGGTGGCGTCCTCATCCTGCCAGACATGGCGATATTTTTGCTCGTATGCGGTGCCGTTCCATTCGTAGATGGCGAGCTCGGGCGTGTAAAACGTGACATGTATCTCCGGCCGGCCGTCGCGGTCGCTGTCCTTGGACACGCAGCCGAAGGGGTAGCCCGTGTCCTCGCCATAGCGGGCGACAACGGAGGGCTGCCATGCTGTCCCGTTCCATTGCAGTGCGATGGTTTCGTTGGTGTTGATGATGATCTCGTTGGCGCCGTCATCGTCGACGTCGGCGATCCATGGAAAATAGACGCTCTGGCTGCCCGGGGCGTTCCAGCTGCTCTCCGCTATGTAGGCGTCGCCGTTCCACTGGAGCACGAGCACCTCGGGTGTGCCGCTCCGGTAGCCGCCGGTGACGACGACCTCGTTCAGGCCGTCGTTGTCGACGTCGCCGACCATGCAGTCCAGCGTGGTCTCCCAGCCGCGGGCGTCGGTGACAATATATTGCCCGGTTTTCTGGTACCGGCTGCCGTCCCATGCAAACGAGGAAAAATGGCGGCCCCAGGCCACGCCGATTTCGTTGTCGCCGTCGTTGTCCGCGTCGCCGATGAAAAAACCGGTGGCTGAGCCCAGGCCGAGCAATGTGTAGCCAATGCCGAAAACGGGGTCCATGATCCGTGCCTGCTCCACATAGGTTTCCGCCATCTCGTCATACTGCATGACCCGCATGAACGGGTCGCGGCCGCCGATGAGCAGCTCATTTTTCCCGTCGTTGTCCGCGTCGCCAACGGGCTGCGGGCCCTCATAGCGGGCGCTCCACAGCGCCAGCCGTCCATAGCTTTTTTCCCATTGAACGCCGAAATCCTGCTCCACCGGCGCTTCGTCACCGGAAAGCGAGGTGAACTGTTCATAGATGCCGAGGAGGGGTCCGTTGAACAGCAGGACGAGGCCGACCAAGAAGACAACCATCTGGCGCATGAACAGACATCACAGAAGCATTATAAAACGATGTCGGGGAAAAGCCCTATATGGCAGCATGGTTTCCCCTATCATGGAGGTCGACCCGGCTATCGACATCATGGTACATGAGGGGGTATACGCGCCGGCGGAGGACTCCTGGCTGTTGCTCGACGCCCTCGAGATAGATGAGTGCAGCATGCTGGACATGGGCACCGGCACGGGTGTCCTCGGGCTCCATGCCGCCCGCCATGGCATGGATGTCGACGCGGTGGATGTCAGCCCTGCTGCGGTTGATAACGCACGGGCCAACGCATGCCACAACGACATCGATATCAGGGTGACCCGGGGCGACCTGTTCACCGGGGTTGACAAATGTTACGACGTCATCGCGTTCAATCCCCCCTATCTGCCCGCCCGTGACGGCGACAGCAGATGGGACGGCGGCCCGGACGGCGTCACGATGGCGCGGCGGTTCCTCGACAGCGCCGACGGACACCTGGCAAAAAACGGCCGCATGTTTTTGCTGCTGTCATCGCTGGGCGACACATCCGGGCTGCTCCGGTCGTACCGGGAACGCTACCGCTTTGAACGAAAACGGCGGCTCGCCCTGTTTTTCGAACGATTAACCGTTTACGAGATCACACGCCGTGATAGCGGTTGCGCTCCCACATGGTGACATGTTCCGCGTAGTCGTCGCATTCCCGCTGTTTGATGTCCAAAAATGCATGGTAGGCATGGCTGCCGAGCGCCTCGCTGACCCGGGTGTCGCTCTGCAACGCCTGGATCGCCTCATGGAGCGACCGGGGCAGCCGTCCGATGCCGTGCCGGCGGAGCTCCTCCTGGCTCATGGCGTAGATGTTGCTGTCGACGGGGTCTCCGGGCTCCCGTTTTTTCTGGATGCCGTCCATGCCGGCGTGGACGAGCACCGCGAGGGCGAGATATGGATTGCATGAGGCATCGGGATGCCGTATCTCGATGTCCATGGCCTGCTGTTTGCCGGCATGGTTGGGGATGCGGACCAGCGAGCTGCGGTTGTAGCCGCCCCAGGCGACATGGATGGGTGCCTCATAGTGGGGGACCAGCCGCTTGTAGGAGTTCACCGTGGGATTGGTGATGGCCGTCAATGCAGGGGCATGGTCGAGCAGGCCGCCGATGAAATAGCGGGCTGTCTGCGTGAGATGATGCTCATCGTCGTCGTCATAAAACGCCGACCTGTTGTTTTTGAACAGCTCCATGTGGACGTGCATGCCGCTGCCCGCGTCGCCCTGCACCGGCTTGGGCATGAAGGTGACATGGAGGTTTTGCATGGCGCCGAGCGCCCGGGCGAGAAACATGGCATAGGTGGCGGTGTCGCCGGCGGTGAGCGTGCCCCTGACGGGATGGATCTCGATTTCGTGCTGCCATGTCCCGCCCTCATGGTGATGGTATTTGACGGGGATATCGGATGCCATCAACGCCTCGCAGAGATGGTTGCGGAAGGGTTCAAGCCGGTCGTTGGGCACCGCTGCAAAGTATCCCTCCATCTCCGCCGGGTCGAACAGGCCGCGGCAGGGCGTTCCCGTTTCGGTGTCGTCGACGGGGAAGGCATGGAACTCGAACTCGGGTGACAGCTCGACCGTGTCGTAGCCATGCTGCCGGACATGCTGTGTCGCCCGACGGGCGATGTGCCGGGGGTCACCCGGGAAGGGCTCATGTTGGTCGACGGATGCGACGTCCATGACGACGCGGGCGCGGTCGCCGCCGTAGAGCCAGGGCATGGGCTGCACCGTTTCCGGGTCGGGGATGGCGACCATGTCCGACTGTTCGACCTCGCTGAACCCGTGGACGGAGGAGCCGTCGAAGCCGACGCCATGTGTCCAGATGTCGTCCTGGAGGTACTGCTGGACGGGCATCGACATCGAGCGGAGCGTGCCGAGCAGGTCGACGAACTGTCCCTGCACCCAGCGGATGTCGTGCTCCCTGAGCATCTGCTGCGCCTCTGTAACAGCGGAGGAATCCATGGACGGGGTATTGCCACCGGGATATAAAGGTTTACTGTTTTTGCCGTCAGGCAATGTCGAGCATCCTTCATATGAGGATTACTTGCAGGCACCTGCCTTAAAAAATGAGATTGTGCGGCTGCGGGACAGGCTCCTGAGGGAGATAGAGGGGCTCAAAATCGCATGAGATGGTACGGTATACGGGAGCTGTCGGACATCATGCGTGATATACTGAACGGGAACATACGGCCTCATTTTGCAGAATGTATATCAGCCCCCTATGGAGAGAGCTTCAGAGACTGAACAGTTTTTTTGTAGGATGGTATTGGTTTTCCCTTCTCGCAAGGTTACAGGATAGCGTTGGCGTCGTGGACGGGAATATTCATATTCCGGGCAGCCGTTGATAATTCCTGGTCCTCGCTGACCAGCGGCTCTCCGTGAGAGCGAGCAGCGTGCAGGAACGAGGCATCATAGTAGGTGATGCCGGTCTCAGCTGCTATCCTGTACACGTTTTCGCGCATGCCGGGGCGCAGTACCTCCATGAGTGAAAGACATTTCTCAACAATGCTCACCAGTTTTTTTCCCTCGCTGAACGATATGTTCTCCCTCCTGGAATGTTTCCATATTACGTTTCCCAGTTCATATGCAGCCAGGTCAAGCGTTTTTTCATGTACAAGGACATCGATTCTACCGCTCTCGATGACCCGGTATATGGAGCTGGTATCGAGGATCATCGCTCCCTGTCCTCCCGTACCAGCCGGGTTAGGTCTTTGCCACGTATTTTTTTGAGGATTGGCGTTATGTTCTCTATATCCTGTCTGATTTTTTGTGCTTCTCTTTTTTTGATTTCATGCTGCAGCGCATCCCGTATCACTTTGGACACCTGGATATGGTGTTCTTTTATTTTTTCTTTCATCTCGTCTGGTATCTTCGCGGAGACCGTCTGCGACGCCATGGCCGTAATACCAAAAGGGTTACTTAAAGTTTACTTTACGTATTACAGCGTGGTATCTCCCGCGTATATTTAACATTCCCGCGTGATAAAGAGGCGGTGACAGCGGGACGTCGGCAGGGAGACATACGTACGGCAGCAGCGAGAGGGCGTCAAAACATCGGAACTGTTTTTGGTTGAAGGTAAACAAAGCCACGTTTCCGTTGGTCGCCATGGCGGCAATCATGGCATCGATTCTGGAACCGTGTTCCCCATCTTTTCACCGACGACCTCGAGCTGTGCGGACATCCAGGCGTCATCGTGCCCGTAGGGGAGGACATCCATCTGGTGGATCTCAGCCGGGACCTTTTTTTGCATATGTCCGCAATCCGTAGCGCATCTCGTGGAGCGTAAGCGAGGCGATGACAACATCCGCATCAGCCTAGATGATTTCTATTAAAAGGCTTACAGGACCATTTATCACACGCTTCACCGGCTGGTTTTGCAGGAGGTTTCTCCAGCGGTACACGGTGGAGGAAAAAGCGGACAACCACCATCCTATGGTTCTCTATTTTGCCACAAAAAAAGGAAAGAAAAAGTAAACTATTTGATGGGAAAGCGGTCCGGTAGCGAGTGGGAACCTCTCCCTATCCACAGCGACGGGCCAGCGTGACTACTTTACTGTTTGTCCTTGTGGTAAAAATCCAGGAATATTATCTTATCTTTCTCTTTGAGATAGGCGTAGGACAATCGGAAGGGCGATACATATACCTCCCTGGTTCCTTTTCGAGCATATCGCATCGGTTTCCCCACCTTGGGGCTGTTCACGATTTTGCTGATTTGCTTCTTTATCCGTTCCTTCAATCGTTTATCCTTTATCTTCTTGACCGCTTTTTCAAATTGGTCGTCGTAGGCAACAGTTACCATTCTTCAAGGATTTCCATGAACTGCTTGCCCTCGACTTCCTTGAACTCTCCTGCCTCATATCGCTCGAAAGCTTCCTCGGTGCGACGGGCAAACTCCAGGTCCTCCTCGAAGTTTTTATCCAGGTTTTTGGCCTGTTTCAGTATCAGTCGGTCGCCATCTCGGATGACGATGAATTTGTCTCCCCTGTGAAATCCTTTCCGGGTTTCGATGGGGATGACAATCTGCCCCCGAGAACTCATCTTGGTAACGGCTATATCCTTCATCAAGTAAGATATATCTTACCAATTATTTAAGGTTTTTGACTGATATGTAGATGTGCCGCAAAAAGTCAAGAAACAACTGGGGTTCAAACCCGATGATAGGCTTCTGGCGGTCAGGATAAACAAGTCTATTTTGCTCGCCAGGATGGAATCGCTCAACATACAACAAGAGTTCGGGGGGGCTGGCCTCAGAGACCACCGCCCGGTTTCGTGAGAAAGACGTGGCCAAAGAAGACGTCGACGAGGCCGTCAGATGGCCGAGAGCATAGTCGTGCTGGTAGAGCATAGAGCGCCGGAATAATGGATCTCATTTCTTTTTCCGTCCATCATCCTACACGCGGTTATCACAGTTTATATATCCTGTGTTAATTAAATACGCAATGGTGCACAGTAAAGACGCCCTTAAAATGAGGGAGGCAGAAGCAATAATCACGCTCACTGAATTGGCTAACAAGATGGAAAGATTACGAGACATAATGGACAGATATGACGTTGCACGCATAGAAGAAATTGAAACCTATATTGAAGGAGAAAGGATTCCCGAGCATCCCTCCTACGAGGATTATCTATCCGCGCTTACCCTGAAAAATGAGATTGATAACCTGCGGAGCAAACTCCTGAGAGAGATAGAGGGACTCGAAATCGCATGAGATGGCACGGTATACGGGAGTTATCCGATATCCCTGCAGGACAAAAAAAAAATACAGCTTTCAATGGCAGCGGAAAGACGAGATGTACAGAGTGGATACTGCCCCTCATCACCGTGATCTTGCATCATTTCCACGGCACATCCACTATGGAAAAGAGGAGAATGTTATCGAGGATACGCTAACCGATGGCGAAGCTACACCGGCAGAAAACATCGAAAGCGTCATGACCTGGATTCGAAACATAATGGAAAACCCTGGCGATTAACGTCTTTGTACGGCATGGAAGTCGCTGAGGCGGCGGGCGCGGGGCGGATGCTTATTCCAGCAGCATGAGGTTGTCAATGCACCGGAAATGTCGCGTGTTGAAGGTATACAGGATTGCGTTTCTGTTCACTGCGATGGCGGCGATCATGGCATCGATCCTGGATGTCATGTTTCCCGCCTGTTCACATGCCAGTTCAAGCTGCGCGGACAGCCTGGCATCCTCGCTCCGAAATGGGAGGACGTCCATCTGTTGCAGCTCGTCGGGCACCGTTTTTGCATATTTATGCAATCCATAGCGTATCTCGTGGAGCGTGAGCGCGGTGATGGCGACAGCGTCGTCGGCGTGGATGATTTTTTGTAACGCCTGCTCTCCTTTCTCTGATTTTTTGTCCAGTATCTCTATCAGGACGCTGGTATCGAGAATGATCATGCGTGGTACCGTTTTTCTTTCCGCTTTTCACGTATCTCCCGGGTCATGGCGTCCTTGTCTTCGAAGGTAACGGAGCCCCGCATTTTTTTGAGGAGGGCGACATTGCGACAGCTGCTCAGCTTGTTCAGCAGGTCGCTGAAGCTCTCGCTGTCTTCCTTCAGCGCGACGAGCTTGTTGTACACGTCCTCCTTGATGGTTAGCGTCTTAAACGGCATCACCCATATTATGTTTAAACATATATTTAAATGTTATGTGTCCTTGGGTAAATGTCTCCTCGGTATCATCCGCGGCCAGCAGCATGGCTAAGATATGAAAAAGCCACATTCGATATGAAGGAGATGATAGCCCTGCCACTCAGGGCTGGCTATTGTTATAGGTGGTGTCCACTGCCTCTTTAAAGCCATGGAAATCACTGGGGCGGTGACTGATGATGCTGATACATCGTGCCATGTCCTCCAGTTTGAGGGGCACCCTGTTTTCGTCTCGCTCATCCATCGTATCGCCGCAAGCCTTCATAATATATGCCCAGCCGAGGTTTAAAATCCTCGTACTCCCTGATCGTCTGCAGAAAAATGTTGAATGTTTCCACATAGTCTTTCTGGTAGAGGACATCCCACATGGGATATGATGTCTTTTCTCACATGCAGCGGGAGATCCTGGAAGACATGGATGTCATATGCATCGCCGAGGGAGCCCGAGGCCTTCATCCTGAACTGGAATCGTTCTTCAGCCGGGCCATGATAGTACACGGCGATATCTATGTCGGATAGCGGCGTCTGCCGCTCCTCCACCCGGGACCCATACAGGATGACGAACCGGACGCCGTCACCACCAATCCGGCATATGTGGTCAACCACGGCATCCAGACCCTGACGATGATGTATATCTTCAATCCCCGGTCTCATTTAAACTCTTCTGTTTTTGTGGCGGTCCTCCTCTTCCAGTACCTTTTTAAAATCGTACCGCAATTGGGCGGGACGATAAAAGCCCGGGGTGCCAGCATTGGTAATCGTGATGCAGACCATCACCGAAATATGGTGGCGTTAACCAACTGTTGGCTCCGCCGTCATTCGATGGGGAGCTGCTTTATCCGTATTCTTCCTTCTTCAACGATTACGATCGACCCGCTTTCCAACGCTGTTTTGATACGAGGGATGACATTGGCAAGTATCTCGTTGACGTGGTCAGGAGTCGGATTGGTAAGCCGGAGGATAATGATGGAGGGCTTTGTAGCCCTGAAATAGGCGAGTATCTCTCCAAAATCAAGGTTCATCGTTATGATAACCATGTCTTCACGGAGGGCATAGGCAAATATTTCTTTGTCCGCAGCCGTCTGCATATTGAGTTTGTCAACCCGGATAGCTTCATAGCCCTGCTGATGTAAAAACGCCTCCGTTTTTGGAGACACTGGCATGTCGAGAAGAAAATTCATGTGACCGTCGGCAATGTATGTTCGGAGGTCATCCAGGCGGCAAATTCGAGCGCCTGCTGGATGTCTTCTTTTTCCAGTTCGGGATAGTCATCCATGATGCTGTCGACTGTTTTCCCCGATGCCACCAGTTTGACGATAAGGGACACGGGTATCCTCATCTCTCGGATGCAGGGCTGGCCGCCCAGCACATCTGGATGAATCGTAATCCGGGTGAACGTCTCCATGTTAAAACAACGAGTCGTTTATTAAAATAGTTTTCCCAGTCCGTCAGCAGCTTTTTTCCATATATATTTAAAAGCACATGCTATTCATGGGGGCTATGAGGGCGGGGTGTCGGCATGCTTCTTCCCGGATATGGGCGTATGGCGAGGGTTGGACAGCAACGGTAGATGAATGCAGGAAATACCAAAATAGAAATATGGACGCTTTATTCATCTTATATCATGAAGGCAGTGATTCTGGCAGCGGGGGAGGGCACGCGCCTCCAGCCCTTCACGGACACCAGACCAAAAGTGATGTTGCCGATATGCAACAAGCCAATCGTCGAATACGTGGTAGATGCATTATCCGGGAACAACGTCACCGACATCGTGATGGTCGTGGGCTATAAAAAGGATAGCGTCATGCGGTATTTCGGCGGTGGACAACAGTGGGGAGTTGATATCGAATACGTGGAGCAACAAAAACAGATTGGGACCGGTCATGCACTCCTCCAGGCGGCGGAGCACGTCGATGACGAATTCCTGGTGGTAGCGGGAGACAACATTATTGGTGCAGAGGGAATCGCCCGCATCCTTGAGAGCCACGTCGAATATGGACTGTTGATCGAGCGAAGTGAAAGCCCCTCAAAGTACGGCGTGGTGGAAAGAGAGGGGAGACGCGTATCCGCCATCAGCGAGAAACCGGTGGCAGCAAAAACGAACCTGGTGTCAACAGGCGTCTGCAAACTACAGCCGGCCATTTTCGACGAGATACGGGAGAACGTGAAGCAGGGCGAGGGCAGCCTGACCGCGGCCATACAGCATCTGATAGAAAAGGGCGAAACGGTGGCGGCGGTGGAGGGCTACGGCGGATGGATGGACATCGTCTACCCGTGGAACGTGCTCAAGGTGAACGCATATGCGCTGCAGCGTACGACGGAACGGCAGGCTGGAACGGTGGGTCGCAACGTCGTCCTCCAGGGAGAGGTGAGTATCGGCGAGGACACCGTCATCCATCCCGGCTGCTACATCGCCGGCCCCACCGTGATAGGGGCGGGATGCGAAATCGGCCCGAACGTCTGCATCTTTCCCTCTACGAGCATCGGCAGCGACGTGACCGTGTATCCCTTCACCGACATCCGATACAGCGTGATAATGGACGGCTGCCGTATCGGCTCGCATTCATTTATATCGCATTCGGTCGTCGGCAAGAACACGCGGCTGTCATCGCATTTCTCTGCGATGGTTGGCGACTCCGTCATAGAAATCGAGGGTGCATTTTACCGGGTCACTGACCAGGGATCGTTCATCGGGGATGGCTGCCGTATCGGGCAGCAGGTCGTGGTGGCGCCGGGCAGGACGATCGGCACCGGCTGCCTCATCGGACCGCTCAACGTGATGGAGAGAGACGTGCCGAAAGAGAGCAGCGTGATGTGATGTGCGGTATTACGGGCTACGTCGGATATCGGCAGGCGTCACAGGTGCTCCTCGACTGTCTGAAACGACTTGAATACCGGGGATATGACTCGGCGGGCATCTGCGTCGCAGAAGATGGACTATCCGTGGTCAAACGGGTCGGAGAGATACGGCACCTTGAAGAGGCAATGCCCGAGATACAGGGAAACGCCGGCATCGGCCATACCAGGTGGGCGACGCACGGCGGCGTGACCAAAGAAAATGCGCATCCGCACGTCAGTTGCAGCGGCGACATCGCCATCGTTCATAACGGCATCATCGAAAACTTCGCCGCGCTGCGAGACGAGCTGGAGGCGGAGGGCCACGCGTTCGCCTCGGAGACCGATAGCGAGGTCATTGCGCACCTCATCGAGGAGGCCTACGACGGGTCGCTCGATGATGCTGTCCGGACGGCCGTCTCTCACCTGCGGGGGTCCTATGCCCTCGTTGCCGTGGCCCGGCAGGAGCCGGATACGGTCGTTGCCGTGCGAAAGGAAAGTCCGCTGGTCGTCGGCATCGGGGACAGCGAGAACTTCATCTCCTCGGACGTGCCGGCCTTTCTCGAATACACCAGCCGGGTGATGTACCTCGAAGACGGCGAGGTGTGCGTGATCCGCCGCGACGACGTGGCGGTCAGCGATATGAACGGCCATCTTGTCGACAAGGACGTGCAGACGGTGGACTGGAGCGTCGAGAATGCCGAAAAAGGCGGCTACCGGCACTTCATGCTTAAGGAAATCCACGAGCAGCCGGCCACCATCGCCGACACGTTGCGCGGACGCATCGGGGAGATAGCGCCGCTCATTGACCTCAACGGGCTGCCGGTCGACGACGTCGACAGCGTCACCATCGTCGCCTGCGGCACCTCGTATTATGCCGGGATGGTCGGCAAATATCTGCTGGAGGAACTCGCGGATCTGCCGGTCATAACCGAGCTCTCGTCGGAGTACCGGTACTTCGGCGCGAAGCGCGGACTCGTGGTTGCCGTCAGCCAGTCGGGCGAGACGGCCGATACCCTGGGGGCGGTACAGGCGGCGCAACGGCAGGGATGCCGCACGCTGGCCGTCACGAACGTTGAGGGGAGCACCATCACCAGAATCGCCGATGCCGTCATGCTCACCCGGTGCGGCCCTGAAATCGGTGTGGCGGCCACCAAGACGTTTACGGCGCAGGTGGCGACGCTCATGCTGCTCGGGCTGTACATCGGGCTTGAACGTGGAGTGCTCACTGAAGACGAAATGCACGAATACGCCACCTGTCTCAGGGACGTCCCGGCGGCGCTCGAGCAGGTGCTCGACAGAGATGACATCGTCGACGTGGCGGCGTGGCTGCAGGACTACGACAGCATCTTCTACATCGGGCGGGGACGGGACTACCCGCTGGCGCTCGAAGGAGCGTTGAAGCTCAAGGAGATATCATACATCCATGCGGAAGGCTTTGCAGCCGGGGAGTTGAAGCATGGGCCGTTCGCGTTGCTCACCGAGGAGACGCCGGTGGTGGCCATCGTGACCCCCGGCCAGGTATATGACAAAATGATAGCCAACATCGGGGAAATCAAGGCCCGGGATGCACCGGTGGTGGCCATCGCACCGGACGACGACACGGAGATAGACAAGTACGCCGACCATGTCATCCGCTATCCGGCAACACCGGAAATCGTCGGCTGTTTCCCCATCGCCGTGGCCCTGCAGCTGCTGGCCTACCACGTGGCAGACCGGAGGGGCTGCTCTATTGATAAACCCCGCAATCTCGCGAAATCAGTGACCGTGGAGTGAAACCATGTTTGGCACATCAGGAATAAGAGGAATCGCAAACGAGGAGGTAACCGCCGAGCTGGCCCTCCGGGTGGGAAACGCCTGCGGGTCACGCCACGATAGCATCGTCATCGGCCACGACCCCCGCACGTCAAGCAAGATGCTCCAGAGCGCTGTCACGGCGGGAGCCCTGGCCGCCGGGGCCATGGTGACCGATGCTGGCCTGGTGTCGACGCCGACGCTGGCGCATGCCGCCCGACGGCATGACCTTGGAGTGATGATAACGGCGTCGCACAACCCGCCGGAATACAACGGCATCAAGCTTTTCAATCCAGATGGCTCCGGTTTTTCCATCGAACAGTCCACCAAAATCGAAGCGGCGATGGAGCATCCGTGTCGGGTGCCCTGGAACGAGATTAAAGATGTGGAGGTCTGCCATGACACGATTGATGAACACGTGGCGGTCATCCTTGATGACGTCGACCAGGTGCAGCAGCCATTCAAGGTCGTCGTTGACTGCGGCTCCGGCGCCACGGGAACGATAACACCCTTTTTGCTCCGGGAGCTGGGCTGCACCGTGGTGGCGTTGAACGCGCAGCCGGACGGGTTTTTCCCGGCGCATGACCCGGAACCGACGCCCGAGAACCTCGGGGAGCTGATGCAGCTTGTCGCCGGCAGCGACGCGGATCTGGGATTGGCGCATGACTGCGACGGCGACCGCGTGGTCGCCGTGACCGCCGACGGTGTCTACGTACCAAACGACCGGCTGCTGGCTCTGCTGGCCCGGCATGTCTGCCCCGAGGGTACCATTGCGGTGCCGGTGGACACTTCGCTGACCGTGGATGCGGCATTGCCCGATGCCACGGTAACGCGGACCAGGGTCGGCGACATCTACATCTCGGCGTGGCTCAAAAAAAATGATGGGGGCTTCGGCGGGGAGCCGTCGGGGACCTATGTGTTCCCCTCGTTTTCCTACTGTCCGGATGGCGTCTATGCGGCTGCCGTCATCGCGTCGCTGGCCGCCGAAACGTCGCTTGCCGACGAGCTGGCGGACATGCCCGGCTACGAGCTCCGGCGGGGCACCGTGTCCTCCTCTCGGGAGCGGATACTGGAGGGCATGACGGATATCGAAGACGAGATGGAACAGCTCGACGCCGACGAGATATCCACGGTGGACGGCATCCGGGTTGCCTGGGACGACCGATGGGCGCTGGTCAGGCCGTCGGGCACCGAACCCAAGGTCCGGGTGACGGTTGAAGCGGAAACACAGGAGCAGGCGGGCGAGGTCTACCAGCGGCTCATAGACCTGGTCAGGAGGTGTGTCACATGAAAGCCGTCATCCTGGCCGCCGGCGAAGGAAAGCGCATGCACCCGTTGACGTATACGCAGCCCAAGGTCATGCTGCCCGTGGCCGGCCGGCCGCTGCTGGAATGGAATCTGCTCCGGGCACGGGAGGCGGGCATCGAGGACATCTTGTTCGTCGTCGGCTACAAGAGCGAGCGGGTGCGGGACTATTTTGGTGACGGCAGCCGATGGAACGTCGACATCGAATACGTCAACCAGGGCGAGCCCAGGGGGACGGGCCACGCCGTTGCGCAGGTCCAGTCTTTCGTCGACGACTTTTTGGTGCTGTGCGGGGACACCGTTGTCGGCGCCGGGGACATCAAAAAAATGATGCAGCAGGACCTGGCGATGGGCCTCACCGAGGTGGCGGACGCCAGCGAGTACGGCGCCGTCGAGCTGCAAAACAGCAGCGTCATAGCGATACATGAAAAGATAGCCCAACCTGTCTCGACGGTCATCAACGCGGGCGTATACCATTTCACCGGCATCATCTTTGACTACCTGAAGCGAATAGACAGGTCGCCCCGTGGCGAATACGAGCTCACCGACGCCATCAACCTGCTCGCCACAGAGCAGTCCATGGACGGCATAAGAATGGAGGAATGGCGGGACGTCGGATACCCCTGGGATCTGCTGGACGCCAACCGGGACATGCTCGCGGCGATGGACGGCGACATCAAGGGACATGTCGAGGGACATGCGACGCTGGAGGGAAACGTGCACGTCGGCGAAAACACCCGGGTGATGAACGGGGCATACGTCCAAGGCCCCGTCTACATTGGCAAGGACTGCACAATCGGGCCCAACTGCCATATCCGGCCGGCGACGTCAATCGGCAATGGCTGCCACGTGGGCAACGCCTGCGAAATCAAAAACAGCATCGTCATATCGGACAGCAACGTTCCCCACCACAACTATGTTGGTGACAGTGTCATCGGACGCGGCTGCAACCTGGGCTCGGGCACCAAGATCGCCAACCTCCGCCTCGACAAAAACAATATCACGGTGACCCAGAACGGAAAAAAAGTGCACACCGGGCGACGGAAGCTCGGCGCCATCGTCGGCGACAACGTGCAGACCGGCGTCAACGCCATGCTCAACGTGGGCACCCTTGTCGGCAACAGCGTGTTCATTGGGCCGGGAGCACTCGGACAGGGCGAGATTGCCCCTCGCTCAAAAATACTGTAATAAAGCCGCGGAGGGGGAACATCATGGAATCCGCTCAGAAAACAGCCATTTCAACACGATGAAAAGCTGTTTGAAATGCTCCCAGGCAATCCGTCGCCGTTTATCTATATCTTTGTTTATCACTTCCATGTCGGTTACTCTGGCACCATGCGACCGTGCTTCCAGAACGAAAACGCCGCAGGTGCAGGCTCCTGCCAGCTCAAGTTTCCGGGTAAGGATGTTTCGTATCGCCCGGTAGCCGGTGCCGCAGTCTGCTGTCCGCACCCGATAGTTGGTCAGATAATTGATAACCCGCTCCGACGGGCGAGGAATGTTTTTCCTCACTCCAAGGACGACATCTGCCCTGTCGTTTTCGATAGGCTGTACCAGCCGGGGAATATAGCGGGAGGTCATGTTCGCCGTCGGCGTCAAGGGTGACGATGATATCCTGTTCTGCTTCGCGAAATCCTTTTTTGAGACAGGAGATATATCCCTGCCGTGTGGGGTTGCATATAACCCGGCCAAAACGGTGTGCAATCGATGCGGTGTCATCGGTGCTGTGATCGTCAATGACGATGATTTCATCGACGTAACGACCCGTCTCCTGGAGGACTGGTGCAATCCTTTCTGCCTCGTTATGGGCGGGTATGACCGCGGAAATCTTACTGGCCATACGGATTGTGCTGGATGAACCATGTGACTGTTTCGGCTATACCTGCTGAAAGAGGAACGGAGGGCCTGTATCCAAGTATCTTTTCAGCTTTGCTGATGTCGGCATAGTTGCGATAGATTTCTCCCTTTCTCGCTGGCTCGTAGTAGGGGTCAGCCACGGTGTAGCCATGGGGCTCCATCTCTTCTGTTATCATGTGATACAGGGTGTTTATGGTTGTTTCTGTCCCCGTTGCTATCTGAAAGAGTTCAAACCGGTTGGGGAGTTCCTCGGTCAAGGCCAGATAGATAGCTCTGGCGATGTCACGGGCATGAATGAAATCCCTGGTCTGGTCTCCGTCGCCATAGATGGCCACTCGCTCATTTCGAAGCATTTGCCTGAGAAATTTGGCGACCACGCTACCCTTCGTATATGAATGCGGCCCGTAGACGTTGGAGAACCGCAGGGCTACTGTGTCAAGGTCGTATGAGCCGGCAAAAGCGCTGCAGTATCCCTCTCCAGCGAGCTTGCTGGCTCCGTATGGGGATAACGGCCGGGGTGGTTTTTTTTCGTCCAGGGGCGGTGTCTGCTCGCCCAGGGGAGCTGCCGAGGAGGCCTGCACCAGCCGGGTAATGTTTCCCTCTGCTGCTTCTGTGAGCACGTTGAGCAGGCCAAATATGTTTATGTCTGCGTCTTCAAATGGGTCTTCTACGGATGGGATAACGCCGACCTGCGCCGCCAGGTTTACCAGATATGTGCTGCCCTGCAGGGCATCCGCTACAGTCTCCCTGTCGCGGATGTCTCCTTTGAGAAATGTTATCCTTTCAGGGGAAAATCCGTCAAGGTGTTCCAGGTTTTCTTTGCTGCCGCTGCTGAGGTTGTCCAAGATGATGATATGCCAGTCGGTACTGGAAAGCAGATGCTCGGTGAGGTTGAGGCCGATAAACCCGCATCCCCCGGTTATGGTAATCTGGGTCATGTTACATCACACGTTGCAGCATTGCTTCCAGCTGTTCGGGGGATTTGGCTCCGACTGCCCGTTCCACGATGTCGCCGTCCTTGAAGATAAGATACGCGGGAACACCCAGTATATCGTATTCCGTGGCGATGCCCGGGTTGCGGTCGATGTTGATTTTCGCGACGTGCAGCCGGTCGTCATATTTTTCAGCCAGCTGGCCGAGAACGTGTTTTTGCTGCTGGCAGGGAGGACACCATGAGCCCCAGAACTCGACCATCACGGGTCGGTCGGAGTGCAGGAGCTCTTTCAGTTTCTTTTTTGTGACCTCCATGGCGTTCACCGTTATACTGGTTCCTCTACCTCAGCTTCCTGTTCTCCCGTGTGGAATATCGGCTCGTAGCCCTCGATGTCTTTTTCACCCGGCTTGTACACTTCGAGGACGCCGGTGTCCTTCTTTTCGCCGCTCCACCAGGTTTTCGGCAAAATGGTATGTGATTTTTCGTCGATACGTTTTTGTATCTCGGGGATGGTAAGAAGATCGAACATCCGGGTGATTTCTTCTTCAAGGCTGACCCTGGGCTGGAAGCCAAATTCCTGTGGAAGCTTCGTCGAGACGACTTCGAAGGGATGCTTGTCGGCTTCCACCCGCGGGTTTTCCAGCCGCTGGATGGATACGTCAAGGTCGAATGCGTCGTTTCCGACGACGGCAACGGTTTCCGCCAGTCGCTTTATCTTGTGGAGTCCCGACACCTGGTTGACCACGTCGTATTGCCCGGGCTCCGGCGGCGACGAGATAAGGCGAACCATGCATTCCATGGCGTCCTCCAGAGCGATGAATCCCCGTATCTGCTCGCCCTCCCCGTAGATGGTGAGCGGGATGCCCTGGATGGCCTGCGCCACGAAGCGGTTGACAACGGTGCCGAACCATTCGTCGATATCCAGCCGGGTGCGCAGGCGGGGGTCCGCCGCCAGTTCATCGGTGTGCACACCATAGATGACGCCCTGCATGATGTCGTAGGAGCGGAGCCACCAGTATTTACATGCCTCGTAGACGTTGAAGGTGTCCTGCACCTTGCTGACATGGTAGAAGCTGACCGGGTCACGGGGGGTGACCTCGCCGCCCATGCTCCATTCACGTCCATCCCATCTGAGGACCGCGTCGGAGGGAAAAAGGCCTTCGAACAGCGGCCGGCCGGTGAGGGGGCTTCCATATTCTCCCATGGTCCCGAGCTTGATGAGAGATGTCTCGGGTACGACATCCTTCATAATCCAGAGGAGACCAAGGGTGCCCAGCGTGTTGTTATCCTGGGTCTCGATGGCATGTTCGGCGTCCACCAGCGAGTAGGGTGCAGAGGGAATCTCCGCGTAGTGAACGATTGACTCCGGCTTCACTTCTTCGATGAACTCTCGAAGCTTTTTCCGGTCCCGGATGTCCATCCGGCGGAAGTTGATATCGATATCAAGGGCCTCTTTCGCCGCATGCAATCGCTCGGTCATCTTTTCGATGGGAACGATGGTGTGAGCGCCTTTCTCCATGACGCAGTCACGGCGGGTGTAATTGTCAATACCGCTGACCTTGCAGCCCAGGACTCCCAGCTTCAACGCGAGCGTCCATCCAAGGTAGCCGTCCAGGCCGAGAATCATAACCCGCATGTCCCTCAGCATGTAAACATTATATTGTTCCTTGAACTCCCATTCCGGGCACTGTTCAAAGGTGATAGACGGCTCGAAATGTCCCAGCTCGGGCCGTCGCTTGCATTCTATCATAATCTGGCCTTCAGGGCCCATCTGCTTCTTTATTTCTTCCTTCGACTGCCCGCAGGCCCGAAAATCGACGTTTCCCTTGAATATGGCCGCCGGACAGTTCCAGCATGTCTTATCCGCATTATGTGGCTTCATAGTGGTTCACCCTGTACATGATGTAAGATTGAGGTGACGTCCTCAACATGGGGATATGATGAGACTATTTTACTGTTTTCCCTTCCCTTAACATAAAGAAACGCGTCATCCTGCGTGTGCATGCCCACGATGGTGTCATCCGTCTCGAAAAGGGAACGCTGTCGCATGCTCCCGCTCAGGCTGAACCCGGAATGCGGGAGCAGCACCATGTCTGGCGCCCGGTCAGTATGGTCGCCATGGTAGAGGTCTTTTTTTGTATATACCTTTTTGATGACCGGCTCGCCGTCTTTTTCCAGCTGGTAGAAGAGCTCCGTGAGCTCCTCAACGACCTGTTCTTCCTCGTCCTCCGTGACGGAGCCCCGGGGATACGTGTCTTTTTTGTTGAAATATACACGGGAAGGGTCCAGGGCAAATGCCTTCGTACCCCTTTCTATGTTGTTGTATTTTCTGTCCGGCTGGTCGCCCCAGTTGAGGTAGCCTTCGCTGGCGAGATACGTGTTGAGGTGGACGCTGGACTGGATGCGCTCCATGCCGTGGTCGGAGAGCATGAGGAGCGCGTCGTTGTCATGCATCCGGTTGTTGATTTCGCCGATGGCGTCGTCGACTCGCTTGAAGTATTCGAGGAATTGCTCGTGGTGTTTGTGGTCGGGGTCTTCGTAGGCGTCCCAGAGGAAATGTTCCAGGCGGTCGGAACCGGTGAACACGAGCATGAACGTGTCCCAGTCCATCGTGTTCCACAGCCTGCGGGAGAGCTGCATCCGTTTTTCGTGAACCCGGAAGAGGTCTTTGAGGAACAGCTCGGTTGACTTGTATGCTTTTTTGCTGTCGACGTCGACCCGGTAGCCCATGTCCTGCAATGTCTGCACAGATGATGGCGGATAGACGGCTTTTTGGAGGTCGAGGGACACGAAGCCGGAGACCCAGAAGCCGTTTATCTCTCTGACCGGATAGGTGGCGGGCACGTTGATGATGACATATGTTTTGTCATGCTGCTGCCAGAACGCCGGCTGCTGGATGTTACGATAGTTGGGAAATGACATGGTGTAGGTGCCGGGTATCAGGTCGGTGAAACCGTAGATGCCGTGTTCCCCGGGATTTTTGCCGGTGATGATGGAGCTCCATGACACGGACGATATCTCGGGGATGGAGGACTCCATGGCGGTGAACACGCCGTCTCTGCGGAGCTCCCGGAAGTGTGGCATCACGCCATGGTCTGATAAATCCTCGAGAAGCCGGTAGGGGACACCATCGATACCGATGATGACCAGTCGTCCGTTGTTTTCTTTCTCGCTACCCATAATAACTCGGTGTCATAAAGAACCCATTTATTTAAAAAACTGTCGGCTGTGGCTGTGGCGCTGTCTCCTGCCTGCCGTCTCGTTGTTCCTGTCCCTTTTCCATATTATTATTTATATCCATGCTGTTTTCATGCGCCAGAACCGGCCTATTTTTCCATATCTATTTAAAAGCATAGCGCATTCAGGAGGCCGATGATAGCCCGGAAGTCGGCGTTGATTATCGCTGTGCAGGCCGCCAACGGCATCCTGGGCTACATCGGGCTGAAGTTTATCGCCCTGTATATGGACCCCTGGCAGTACGGCGTCGTGGGCTTTGCCTACGGGCTGGTGAGCGTCCTCTCGATTGTCGGAAGGCTCGGGTTCGACCGGGCGCACATCAAGCGGGTGTCGGAGGGACGAGACCTGGGCACCTGTATCGCCACCTTTGCGTCCTCCAAGCTGGGGTTGGCCGGCGTGATGTCCGCCGTGTTGATGGTCGGGGTCGTGGCGTGGAAATATGTCCTCGGCCGGGGTTTCGAGTCGGTGGTACACCAGCAGGCGATGTATGTGATGCTGGCCTATTTTTTCCTTTTTACGCTGAGCCGGATATTTGTTTCCACGTTTAACGCCCGGAAGGAAACCGCGAAGGCGATGCTGCCCATGTTCGCCTATCAGATAGGGCGGATCGGGGCCACGGTGTATGTCGCCCTGTCCGGGCTCGGGGCCCTCGCGCTCGCCTATACATATATTGTCGGGGAGATATTCGAGGTGGCTCTCGCCTGGTATTTTGCCCGGCGGTATCCGGTGGGGAAACCCACGGCGTCGATGGCGAAGAGCTACATCTCGTTCGCGATGCCCATGGCCGTGGTGGTGGCCTCGTCGATTCTCATGCGGAACATCGACAAGGTGTTCATCCAGCTTTTTATGTACGCGGAGGACGTGGGCCGGTATTTCGCGATCAGCAACCTCTCCCGGTTCATCATCCTGTTTGTCTCCGCGGTGGGCACGCTTATCTTCCCCACCATCTCGGAGCATCATGCACGGAAAAACATGCGGGAGATAGAGCGGCTGACCCTTGTCTCCGAGCGATATCTGAGCATGATGGTGTTCCCCCTGGTGATGCTGATGGTGGTGCTGGCGGAGCCCATCATCCGGGTTTTGCTGAGCAACAAGTATCTGCCCGCGCTGACGGTGCTGCAGATCATGCCGTTTTTCGTGCTGATCGAGGCATTGTCGAAGCCATATGACACGCAGCTGTCCGGCATGAACCTGCCCCGGCTGACCAAGAACAGGGTGATCATCATGGCGGCGAGCAACGTGGCGTTGAACCTGGTGCTCATTCCACCGGACATTAAAAGTATTGGATTGAAAACGGCGGGGCTGGGCGTGGAGGGAGCAGCGGTGGCCACCGTGGCCGCCTACGCTATCGGGCTGCTGTATATCCGGTTTGTGGCATGGCGGATGACGGGCATCAAAGCCAATCCGCGTATCGTGCTGCACGCGATTGCGGCCGGAGGGATGGCGCTGCTGCTCTGGTATGTGAACCAGATGGCCCATTTTGGCCGATGGTATGAGCTTCTGGGAGCGGGTTTGTTCGGTCTTGGGGTATATGTCGGCCTGCTGGTTTTGATGCGGGAGTTCACCCGTGAGGACTTCGACCTGTTCATGGACACCCTGAACGTGAAAAAGATGCTCGCCTATGTCAGGGACGAGATACGGAGAGAGTAGACCGCCGCTGTGTCGACAGATATAAATGATATTCCTGTATTTTGAGGACTGAGTGATAACGGTGTCTCTTGTAACACGCTCTATTATTATGGGGGTTGTATCGTGCATGTCGCAGTGATTGGAACCGGCAGGGTCGGACGGTATACGGTGATGCTGCTGGCGAGCGAACGCTGGATAGACCGGCTGACGCTGGTTGATGTAAAGCCGGGCCTGGCACGGGCGGTGGCGGAGGAGGTCAGGCATGCCCTGGCCAGCATCCGGAATCCCATCGAGGTGGATTCGTTCCAGGACAGCATGGCGGTACAGGACGCCGACATCGTCCTGGTTACGGCGGGAACGCCGCGGACGCCTGACATGAAGGAGCGGACGAATCTGACGTCGCGGAACGCCGCCATCATCCGGGATATCGCGGAGGTCGTGGCTCCCGCTAACCCGGATGCCAGGTATGTGATTGTGACCAACCCGGTGGACGCCATGGCCACCCTGTTCAAAGAGATATCGGAGGCACGATGGGTCATCAGCACGGGAACGAATCTGGAAAGCCAGCGATTTCGAGCCGAGCTCGCGAAACAGTTGGACATCCCTATCTCTGCGGTGCAGGGGTTCGTGGGCGGGGAACACGGCCAAAGAGCGGTGTTTTTGTGGTCGACGGTAAAAATAGGGGGATTGCCCCTGGAAAAATACACGGATATGACAGGAAAAACCATCGACAAATCTATGATAGAGAAATCAGTGAAAGAGATATCACGGCACATCATCAAGGCGAGCGGCGGCACCAGACATGGGCCGGCAACTTCTTTTAGGGATATTGTACGGTCTGTAGCAGTGGACGAGAACCGGGTGCTGTCGGTTGCCACCCCGTATGAACTCCGGGATGGGTCCGGGGAGGTCATGGTTGGCAGACCACAGATGGTCGGCAAATATCTCGGATACACGCTGGAAGACGATTTGACCCCGGGCGAACGAGACAGCATTGAAACGGCGGCACAACGAATCCATGAAACATATACAAAAATATACAAAAGCCAAATCAGCCCTGGAACCATGAGGGATGGCAGGCAGCCGACCAATGAATAGAAATGTGTTGCTATTGCTGAACGAACGGCGGCAGGTGTTAGACAGCCGCATTGATTTATTGGAGCAGCAAGGCTGGGATGTCGAGGTCTGCTACGTTGGGTTTTTTGGCTTCTGGCAGCTTTTCAAGCTCTGCCTGCAAAAGGATTTCCGTTTTGTATGGTCTATCAGTAATCCGGTCTGGCTGCATCTGTATGGATTCGTTATCAGCCTGTTTTTTTGTTGCACATGGGTTGCAGAGATGAGGGACGACCTGATGTATTACAAGGATGTTTTTTCGGCAGCCGGGTTTTGGCTTGTACGTTGTTTTTCTGATGTCTCCCTGCTGTGCAGGGACAACTGGAGCGAACATGACGGTTTTGAAATGTTGCCCTATTTTGGTTCGAGCAGGAAACCCAATAGGGATATGGATAAGTTTTCATGTTTTACCGTGGTATATGCCGGGCGGTTCTATGACGGATGGATTACGCCGATATGTTTTCTGTACGCCTGCCATGATTTTATTGAAACACATGGTCTTACCCCTGACGATTTCAGGATATGGTTTTATGCAAAAAAATGGCGACCAGAATATGACGGGATTATTTCCCGTGAGTATTATGATGTCAGGGACTATGTTTCAGAGCAAAAGATATATCGGATTTATCAACGGTCGCATTTGTTGCTCTACATCGTCGGGGCACCCGAGTCATCTCAGAATAAAATAAATAAAAAGCTGTGGGATTACATCAGCAGCGGCACCCCCATTCTTTGTATATCTGGAGAGGGATACAGAGTGAATAATATAATACGGGACAATGACCTGGGATACGTGTGCTATGAGAACGATATAGCTTCTATTGAAAAAGCCCTGGAAACGGCATATAACAACAGCGGAGAGGTCAATGCTGATAGCTGGAGGCTGTTCCGCCGGAGAGACCATGATATGGCATTAGTAGAAGTGTTGGACAGATACCTAGAAACTGAATGAAAGGTTTTTTCTGAGCTGTCAAACTGATAAAATAAGTGTCATTGCAGCAATAATATTTGTAATACTCTCTTGCAAGGTGATAATATGATTTTGCCTTTTTCCAGACGGTTTTTACCACTGAGCATTAACTGTCGAATCACAGGTGTTTTTCCCCGCCTTTTAGTACGGTAGCCTTTACGGCAAGGTACTCAGGATGCGGCAATAGCCTCCAACTCTAGGCATCAATATGGTCACTTTTCCAGAAAGGACTTAGATTTAATCCTTCCACCCCTAAACCAGAAATAAGATTTTCGCTTGATGTCCGGAAGTGTACTGTCCGGAAGCATGATGCGCTGGCTATCGATGAGACCATGGTAAGGATCGACGGTGAATGATGGATTGTCTGGGCTGCCATCGATATGGAGCGATGGGACATCTTGGCCGTCTGAATCACCCAGGCCCGGTCATCTCTTGAAGCATACAGCTTCATTAAGCATGCCCTCCGGAAATGCACAAATGAGCCAACCATCTATGTGGACAGATGTCCGTGGTATAAGCCGGCGCTGGAACGCCTCAGCATAACATGGGAGCGTAGGACGTTTGGCCCGCAGAATCCCATCGAGCAATGGTTCGGCATACTGAAGCACCGGGTCAAACGGTTCTATGTCCGCTGACCGTATAACGCCGGGCGCGACACCGCCCAGCAGTGAATCGCCGCCTTTGTGACGCTCTACAACATCAGGAAGTGCCTAAGTTGATATCTACAAAGATGGGACAAAAAAGAGATTAAAAATGGCAGTTGACTATGAATCTATAATATCTTTTTATGAAAAATAAATCCGATATATTTTTAACCTAATTCCTTTTTATTCTTGGCGTGATAACATAACAACTCACGAATATTTAAAAGAAAATAAACAAATAGAAAGGTCACTTAAAAATTCCGTGGTGTTTCATGTAGGTCTTTCTAAAACGGGTTCTTCATTTTTGCAAAATTGCGTTTTCCCAGAAATTGACGTTAATCTAATCAAGCAATTCAAATTACATTCATCTATCGACGGAAAATATGATATCACACTTGTTTCTGATGAAACTTTATCCAATGACTGTCTGTGGTTCAACTGTGCTCCCCGCAATGTCGTGGCAAAACGGATACACGATCTTTTCCCGAGGGCATCAATAATTATTGTCACTAGAGATAAAGATGATTTTGCACGGTCTATGTGGAGAGAATATGTAGAGTGGGGCGGTGATAAGTCTTACCAAGCCTGGCGTAATGACATGAAACAATGTAACCCGGATGTTTTTTCTTTCGGCAAATACGTGGATTTATTAAATTATCTTTTTGAAAGAGTTCTCGTTTTGGAGTTTAGCACACTAAAAGACGACGTCGAATATTTTATTAGTGAAATCTGTGACTTTATCGGCGTTCCAATACCAGATTATGAAAACAGGATTGTAAATAAGTCACTTGATAAGAAGGCAGCAAAAAGATGGCAACGTTTCAACCGTTTTTTTAGCTCGCACTGGAGTAAGGGGAGGCTACCCATGTATTCTAATCCCCTATATTGGATGCGTCAAATGAGAAAACGATTAGGCGTGCAATTATGAAAAAGGCAGCATCTGCCAACACTCAAATACGACGTCACTTAATAATACATGATATGTTTTTTTGTATTTATTTATGTCAGCTTTATCTCGATTAAATAATAACCTAGATTTTGCCGCGCGGGTTTATTAACTTTTGATAAAAAAAATCGTACATTTTTCTCGGCATTTTCTTAACATATTTTGGATATTTTAAAGATATAATTGAGTTTGTTCGCAGATATTGAATAAAGTTTCTTGGGTCTCTACTAGGATGCTCCATATGCTTCACTGCACTTACTGGAAATTTTATAAGTTCATACCCCATTTTCTGGAGTCGATAGCTGAATTCTACATCTTCAGAAAAAAGCATCATGGGATCAAATCCACCCACCTTAAAAAAGTCCTTCCTCGTAATGGATAGAACCCTGCCTATCAAATAATCATGCCATCTACTTTTAAGACCAGCTACACTATGCTCACTGACTGCAAACGTTAACTTTTTGAAAAATATCTTTGAAAATTTTATATCGTCATCCATAAACACTAAAACATTCCCAGATGCTTTCATTGCCCCAATATTTCTGGCGACAGAAAGACCGTTGATGGATTCATTGTCGGTTTTCCAATCAGAAATAATTACTTCTACATCGTCGGGAACAGATTTAAGCGTTGCCGGCTCCTCTGAGAGGGTAGGAATGACTACGGTAACATCTTTTTCCATATTTTCTCGCATTAAACTCAACCACTTATTTAATTTCTTCTAAACATCAATAGGTATTTAAATACCCATGGAATATGAGCTCGTCTGTTATGGGAGATACGAAGCAACATCAGAGTGTTACCATCGTTGTCAATGTTTACAACGCTGCCGATATCATCGACGACTTTATGGGTTCGCTTACAGAACAAACATTTACAGATTTTCATCTGTTGGTCATCGACGATGGGTCGACCGACCACACCATACAAAAAATCGAAAAATACAACGAGCAGATAGACATATCCATTCACCGGCGCTCCCACCAGGGCATCAAAAAAGCCCGAGCCTACGGCGTCCAGCAGGCATCCGGAGACATCATCATAATCCTCGACGCCGATCTCATCCTCGATTGCCACGCCATCGAAGAACTTGTCAGGCCGCTGGAAACCGACACCGTCGGCGCAGTCGGAGGAACACTCAAAGGAAAAGGAGACACCACAACAAGCAAAGCCTATGGATTCCTCCGAGAACTCTTCTACAGCCTTCGAGCAAAAGGACAACAGGCCGACTGGCTAACCGGAGGATTCGCTGCATTCAAACAAGAGGTGATAAAAAAAGCGGGTGGATTTTCAACCGAACAGCTTTCCGGCGACCTCGACATATCCTGGAAGATAAAAAAGCAGGGCTACAGGCTCGTGCTCAACCAGGATGCGGTCGCATATCACCGCGACCCCGAAACCCTCCAAGAGATATGGAACCGAGAAAAAAACATCGGCCAGCGGGAATACCATCTCACCAAAAAACATCCCAAAGAAGCGATGAAACCCCGCAGGCTATTCCGGTTCTACCCGATGCTGCTGCCCGTCGCCATACTCCTCACATTTCTCTCATGGCCGCTCGTCGCCACGATAATAGCAATATCATACCTTGCAACTCTCATAGCAGTGAAAGGCACGTTCAAAGTCCGGAGTATCGCCTGGCTGGTGTTCAACGTGATGAACGCTGCCTACTGCACAGGATTCCTCTCCACCATGCTCATCAATAAAAAATAGTACAAGAATATCATTTTATGCCGGTGCACCAGAATTTGCTGCACCCGCCCGGAGAGACATTTCCTCCACCAGGCCCTCAAGCAGGGATAGTATATGCTATCAATGAAGAATCACCACTTTTCTTACAAATTTTCTTATAAGTCCGTGTACTCATCTCTCATTTTCTGCAGCCAGTAGGAGAGCACGAACAGCAGATAGAAAAAATAGCCATGCCTGCCGCCGGACACCCGCTCCGCCAGTGCATCCACGTTGTCAGCGATGCCTGCAGCCTCAATGTGGTCGACCATAAACCGATGCAGCCGTGGCTCCTTCGCGATCACCCCGCCAACCTGCTCGACCGTCTGGCTGCCCGGACAGAGCTTTTTTTTGATTTCCTGCACATACTTTGTCATAACCTGAAGCCGCCGTGGCGCATTCAATGGAAAGGCATACCGGGTCGTCAGTATCTTATACTCGGGAGACATCTTCTGCAGCAATGAATAATACAGCTTATTGTTGACCCTGTCGTTTCGCTGCATGCAGCTGAAATAAAAATCATAGTCCAAGAATGGGAACAACCGTTCCGGAGGCGCCCTAGAAAACTTGAACATGTGCCGGCGTCGCTCTCGCATAAACATGTGATATGCCTCTATGTCCACATGCTCGAAGGGGACGGGCACCGCCGTCAGTTTTTCATATACCTCTGGGACCAGGTACCGCTGGAGAGCACCTCCTGGTATTTTGGTCCGCACCCTGTCGAGCAGAGAACGTGAAACAGAGCGAAAAGGGATGCCGAACAGGATGGTCAGATAATACCGTTTATCCCGGAGCAGCAAAAATTCCCCCGAGACAGGAGGGGCAAACCCGCCGCTGAGCCTGACATTGAATCCCGGTGCGGTCGTCTTGGATACCTCAGGTTTTCGTATATCAAACGGATTTTGTGTGTCAAAAAGTTGTTGCACCTGTTCTTTGGACCGTGCCGTCTGGCTCCTGAGTATACGATGTTGTTTTATGTCCAGGTTGCTCGTCAGCTCTTTCGCCAGCCGGACATCCTCCCGTTGCGCCGCATCAGGCTGCTCAGGACACCCAGTTATGGCGGTCAGCTCCTGCTTGTTCGGCCAGTGAAACAGCACAAAGCGGGAATCAATGCCGCCCGACAGGTTGAGGGCATACTCGATCTCATCCGTGTACAGCCGCTGGCATCCCCGCCGAAAAAGCTCCTCGACATCCCGGGAGATGGTGACATTTTGTGGCGTATACGACCGCACCTCTACCGACGGCCGTTTCATATCATAGGCCACAATGGCGTGTGGCGACAGCACCCTGATATACCGGTCCTGAGTTTCATATCGCAAAAAGTTGCCATATTTGAGATACTGGGAGAGGGCATACCAGTCGATCTCCCGGAAAGGCAGATTGAGAATGTTTGAGGAAAACTGAAACGGCTCACAGGTGGTATAATAAAATGGTAGCTGACCGAAATAGTCGTTGGCCACGTAGAGCTTTTCCCTGTTTTTGTCATGGACAAGCAGGTTGAACTTGCCCGTCCTGATCTTCTCGACGAAGCGGATGCCATGTTTTTTGTACATCATGTGCAGCCTGTGCAGGGTTTCCTGCCGCAGGCTTTCGCCGATGTCGTCCTCAAGGACGAGGTAGCCGTCAACCGCGATGACAACGTCGCTGGTTTCATAGATGTCGTCAAAAAAAACCTGGTTCAGGTTGACCGTGAGCTCGCCGTCAACAAAATGAAAGCCAATGTCATCTATATCTTCCATGGTATAATCCTGCAGCTAGGGGCAACATGCCCGGTTTTTTTAAATAATTTGTTGTTTTGTAGCGCCGGCTTCCCATATACCTTAAATATTGCGGCCTCATTGCACTGGGTGCAGACACACCTTTCGATAGTGCTCTGCATATGCATCATTGAAGTGGTAGCATGAAATACAGGGTCAGATGTCTCAACTGCGGAAAAACATATGGCGAAGACGAATACGTGACCAGGTGCACAAACGGCTGCGACGCGATGCTGCGCACCGAATACGAGCAAAAACAGATTGAGTCCGTCGACGAATATCCAGGGCTCTGGCAGTACATCAACTGGCTGCCCGTCAACTCTGTCGACAGCCGCATCCTCGAGCACAGCAGCACCTTCCACACATACCGGAGCGAAAAGCTGGCCGACCATCTCGGCCTGGACAACCTCGTCATCTGCCTCAACGCGTTTCGCCCCGGACACCGGGCGAGCATGAAAACCGCCACGTTCAAGGACATCGAAGCCGAGCTGTCATTCCAGCGCATCCAGACCACAAAAGACCATGGCAAACCATTCATTCTTTCCTCAGCGGGCAACACCGGCACCGCGTTCATATATTATTCTAATATCGTTAAATATCCAATCGTGCTAACAGCCACTGAGGAGGCCCGTCGAAATCGAATCTGGTCATACCGGAAGTCAAACCCATATGTGACCATGATAACCATGCAAGACCGTTGCGATTACTGTGACGCAATAAGCCTTGCCCGTGAACTCGGGAGCAGCGGATATTTCGTAGCAGAAGGCGGCGCCCGCAACGTCGCCCGTAGAGACGGGATGGGCACTATCATGCTCGATGCCACCAGGATGCTCGGCCGGATGCCCGACCACTATTTCCAGGCGCTTGGCTCCGGGCCGGGAGCCATCGCCGCCTACGAGGCATCGCTCCGCCTGCAACGGGACGGCCGCTACGGCGACAGGCTGCCAAGGATCCATGGCGCACAAAACGCCCCGTTCGCGCCGATGTATGACGCCTGGCATGCCGGAACAAGGTGCATCGACACCAAATACCAGTGCGAGGCGGCCAAAAACCTGATACGGCAGGTGCACGCCCACGTGCTCACCAACCGCCATCCAGCCTACGACGTCAAAGGCGGCGTGTACGACGCGCTCTCCGCCACCAACGGCGAGTTCTACTGCATATCCAACGAGGAGGCACGGCGGGCGCAGCAGCTGTTCAAACGGCTGGAGGGCTGCAGCATCGTGCCCGCCGCCGGCGTCACCGTGGCCTCCCTCATCCAAGCGGTGGAAAACGAGCTCGTTGACCCCGACGACACGGTTTTGCTCAACATCACCGGCGGCGGCAGACAGGAAATGGAGATGAAAAAGTTTAAAGTAACGCCCTCCATTACCCTCACACGGAACTATGACCCTGAACAGGTCCTGCACGAGGTTTTATCATGCAACAAAAAATTGAGCGCGCAAAAGAACTCATACGAGAGGGAATAGAAACATATGGAGACCGGGTGGCCGTCGGCTGCAGCTGGGGAAAAGACAGCATGGCCCTGCTGCATCTCGCCCTGGAGGTCGACCCGGACGTACCGGTGTTTTCGATTTTGACGGTACACAAGCCGGATGAAACATATGAATATGCCAAAAAGGTATGCGAAAAATACGACCTCGACCCGCATATCTACATGGTGGCAGACGAGGTCCCCGAAGCAATCGAAGGGATGAACGTCACGCTGCTCCCGATGGATGAATACAAAAAAGAGGCGATGCGGATAAAAACCGAGAGCGGGCGCGACATCTACTACGAGGACCCCGACCTGTGCTGCCAGCTGCTCAAGGTCGTGCCCACCCGACATGCATACAAGGACATGGACCTGCGGGCATGGTTCAGCGGGCTGCGGAACACCGAGGGGCACACCAGGACGTTCCTGGACGAAAAAGAAAAACGGAGCGACAAAGAAGTAAAAATTAATCCCATACTTGGCTGGTGGGAAAACGAGGTGTGGCGATACCTGGAGGAAAACGACATCCCCATCCATCCATGGTACGACAAAAAGTTCGAAAACGGCAAAAAAATCCGCTCGCTCGGCTGCGCACCCTGCACCGTCCCCGTCCATGAATATGAGGCAGAGCGAGCCGGACGATGGAGAGGAACAAACAAAAAAGCCGGGGAATGCGGCATCCACACGCAGCCGCTCAGAAAACTGAAAAAAGACGAAGTCTAACCCCCTTTTTTTTCTTTTTACCATATCCGCCGCCGGAGCAGCGCATAGAGCACCCCATACGCATATGACACATGGACGCCGGGGAGCAAAAGCAGCGCATACAAAAACAGCCGGACATCGTGGTAGCCATGGGCCAGCCGAACCGATTCCAGCGCAATGGCCATCGCATAGGCCACGCCGCCAAGAAACAGCAGCACGACGAGCCAGTCGAGAATGCCGAACACGGTGAAGAGCACTACGGCGGTAAGCAGACCTACAAGCCCGTAGGCGGGCCAGAGATAGATGTGGCTGAGCAGGCCCTGCAGGCCATGTTTTTTGACGATCGCGACCTTGGCCTTCGCCCATTTGTATATCTGCCTGGCGAAATGACGGATGTGCTGCTTACGGTAATGCACAACCCTGACCCGGGACGAGTACAGCAGCCGATGGCCGGCACGGCGTATCCGATGGTTGAGCTCCAGGTCCTGTCCCTTCACAAACGCCTCGTCGAACAGGCCCACCTCCATCACAATGCTGCGGCGGAGCGCCAGGTTGCAGGTCGGGATGTGGTCGACATAGCTCGTCCCCCGTTCCATGGTATGCTGCGTCGACGGGTTGAACTGGCCGCCCCGCGCCAGCGGCGACGTCATCACCCGGCCGACCGCCTTGGATTTGTAGATGCTGTCCCCGGGGAGCAGGTCGGGGCCGCCGACGCCTGCAACGTCGTGCTCCATAAAAAGACGGCTGATCTGGCTGAGCCAGTCATCATAGGGAACCGCGTCGCCGTCAACAAACGCGACGATGTCGCCCTGCGCTGTCTCGATGCCCCGGTTGCGGCCCGCCGCCGCGTTCTCCAGGGGATTGCGCAGCAGCCGAAAGTCATGCACCTCCTGCAACTCCTCGAGCAGCTCATAGGTGCCGTCGGTGCTCATCCCGTCGATCACGATGACCTCGTAGTCCTCATAATCCTGCCGGGACAGCCCCTCGATACATTTCTGGATGTGCGGGCGTTCGTCTTTGACTGCCACGACGACTGAAATGAGCACAGGAAGAATTATGCCAGCGTTAATAAACGTTCTCCTGTTCACCGGCCGCTGCGAATCAGGCGGCTGGAATGATGCCGGGTGGCGGCGTCCGATGGACGGCATATCGTAAAACATGTTTAACGATATAACGAAAGATTATTAAATATGTTTAACGATATTGCAATACAACGATGGCTGAAGAAATACGCACGGTAATCAAGGAATACTGGAAAAAAGAGCTCCCGCAGACAAAGCAACGGGAGATAGCACTCTCACTGGAACCACATTTTATAAACGATGTCGTCGGACCCCGGCGGGCGGGCAAGACCTATCTCATGTTCCTCACCATCAAAAAACTAATGGAGGAACAAGACAAAGAGGCGACCATTTACATAAACTTCGAAAACCGGAAACTCAAGCCCCTCAGGAAGGAATATTTCAACGACATCGTGGCCTTCATCTACGCAGAACAGCTCCTCGAAACCTATGACACCGTATACCTGTTTCTGGACGAGGTGCAACGGATGCCCAACTGGGAGACATACGTCCGGAGCATCTACGACGAATTCAAAGGCGGCCTCAAGATTTTTGTCAGCGGCTCATCGGCAAACCTGCTGAGCAGGGAATACGCATCGTTGCTCACCGGACGACACCTCACGACCCGCATCCTCCCCCTGAGTTTCAGGGAATTTCTCGGGTTCAAAGGATGCTCCACAGCCAACGACACCGAGCGAGAGAGAGCCCTCCTCAAACGGCACCTGGAAGCGTACCTCCACTATGGCGGGTTCCCCGACGTCGTGCTAGCACACGAAAAAGAGGACATCCTTTCTCAGCTTTTCATGGATATTGTGTCCCGGGGCGTGCTGTCACGAGTGGAAGTTCGAAAGGAGGACGTCCTCGACGAGTTTGCCTACCACCTCGCCAGCAACGTCTCCAGCCTGCTGAGTTTCAACAAAATGAAAAACTACTTTGACAGCAGGGGAATACAAGTCTCCGTTCCAACGCTCACAACCTACTTCTCTCATCTCAGAAGCGCATTCCTGTTTTTCGACAGCCGCATCTTCTCCTACAATGTGAAAGACCAGATGCAATATCCCCGGAAAATATACTGCGTGGACAACGGCATAGCCAATATAACCGGGTTTAAAACGTCACGGGACCTGGGCGCGCTGTACGAAAACACCGTAGCGGTAGAGTTGCTTCGACGCGGAAACAATCTCTACTACTGGAAAAGCAAACGACAGGAAGAAGTTGACTTTGTGATAAAAAAGGGAACCGACGTCGGGCAGCTCATCCAGGTATGCACCGACATCCGAAACACGGATACCAGAAAACGGGAGACAGCGGCCCTCCTCAAGGCAATGGACGAATTCGACCTTGAAGAAGGAATGATAATAACGGGCTCCACCACAGAAAAGGAAACAGTAGAGGGAAAAAGGATTCACTATATGCCCCTCCTTGAATGGCTCCTGAAACAGTGACCGTGAGGCTTATCTGCCCGGTCGGCATCTATTCCCCGCTCACCACCCGGGCGGCATCCAGTGACCAGCAACACCAGTCAATATAATAACACATATTACGTTGTTATGGAAAAAGAAAAAGAGAGCGATACGAGTTATAAAGGGCTCTCTCCCAATGAATACCACCTGCTCTCTCTGATAGAGATGAGCAGCATGGTGGTGTTCAACGTGCGAGACGTCATGCAGATCTTAACGTTTATCGGGAAGAAAATAACGGGTTCGTGACTGCTGGAATCTCTCCTCCGCTGCGAAAAACATGTAAACCACAGGCCGATATATCCCCAGGGAACCCAAGGACGTCGTCACGATGCTACAGGATCTGCAACACTTCGACGACCTGCGCTTCGTCTATCTGTTCGGCTCCGCAGCCACCGGCGATGCCACCGAGCGGTCCGATGTAGACCTCTGTCTCTACTACGACCTCGACGACGAGCAGGAACTGGCGGATCTGCTCTACGAAATTAGCGGCATGCTTTCCTCTCGCTACGACATCCATTTCTTTCAGTTTCTTCCCCGGTATGTGCAGAAGGAGGTGTTTAGGGGCAGACTGCTCTACACCTCCGACCGGGGCTTCGTCCACGACCTGGCCTATCACACCCGGCGGGCATACGAGGACTTCGAACCCCGATACCGCCTCATCCTCCACGGCAAAGCCGGAGTGGAGGCCTCCAGATGAACGAAAAACTGCTGCACAAACTGTCAGCGGCACGGGACAGCGTGAACCTCGTCGACCGCCGGTGGTGCAATCATGGCTGAAACAGCATCTCTAGCGTCGCTGGAAAAAGAGTTCGGGTTTCTGAAAGACCGGGCGCTGGCGCTGCTGCTCTACGGCTCCCATGCCACCGGTGACGTCCACTCGCCGGCAAAAAATACGACGTCTACCTGTTCGAGGAGCTGCCGCTCTACCTCCAGGTAGCGATAATAGAGGCGCATCGGGTCGTCTTCTGCCGCAACATTTACGATCTCCATGAATACTTCTATCCCTACATGAAACGATGGAGAGATCAGAAACAACGGAACACCGTGACACGGGAGGATGTCCTCCGGGGCCTGTAACACCGCCGGCAGCCACTCACCGTACCCGTATCAGCGGGACGTCAAGGTCGTCAAAGTCATCGTCCCATCCAACCAGCAGCTGGTCCTCTTTCGCCTGTGCCGTAGCCGCCGCGAAGGCATCGGCAAGCGGTATCGCATGCAGCGCTTTTATCATGCCTGCCTTTCGCCAGATAGCATCGTGTGGCTGCACGACCTGGAGGCCGTATGCGTTCAGGTTCCGTATCTTTTCTTCGGCTATGGCGGCGTCACGCCGGTACAGGATGTAGTACAGTTCTGTCAGGTTCACCACGCTCAGCCATCCCTGGATGGCTCCCTGTATCACCCGTCCAAGCCATTCCTCAACCACCGGTGCACCCGGCTCGTCGAGGTAGAACAGCAGCAGGCTTTCGGTGTCAAACACCACCATCTATATCCGCTCCAGCCGGTGCTCCCGCCGTACATCTTCCTGTCGGTCCTCCTTCAGGATATCCTCGGCGGTCAGGTCTCCGAACAGGGATTTGAGCGATCCGCGTTCATCGGCGAGAGGGGGAAGCGGTCTGAACATGACGCCGTGCACAGTCGGGATAACAATTGCTTTGTCCTCAAAGCCAAACCTGTCCCGCCACCGCTTCGGAATGGTGGCCTGTCCCTTTTTCGTAATTTTCACTACCCTCTCATCCATGTATTACTAAAAATAAAAGTATTACTTAAATATTTTGGTAGTATTACGTTTTTTTTTAATACATATGCATCCTGCTCTCTGCGGCACCCCCCTCCCCATCCGGGAACATCCCATCGGCCCCATGGCGGCAACAAACATTTTTAACCCCTGTTGCTTTGTGAAAGCCGTGAACCCGAAAGGCCCAGCCTGTTGTCCATCGGTGCCGCGCGGCAAAAGCGGCATTAGAGTGGCGACGGAGCGGCAGGAAAACCACATCCGGGATATCGCCCGCCAGCTGAAAAACGATCCGTTGATGGTGCTCCCCGAATGCCGGGGTGACTGCCGGCGCTGCCAGTTCAAGGGCATCCGCAAAAAGCTGGAGAAGCTCCAGGACGCCGACGATGACACCCTGAAAAAATATGCCTCGAAAAAAGATTTTTTCTCGAAGGACCTGGCGGCAGCCGTCGCGGCGACGATGCTGCTCGCCGACGCGGACGACATCCCCTACCTGGCAGCCAAGGACATCAGCGGCAGCACCTATGTCTACGCGAAGCGTGGCGAAGCGGACGAGGAAAAACTGCTGGCGGTGCAAAACTATGACGACCCACATCTGCGCCTGCTGACCGTGATGGACCAGGCGGCGAAAAACGACCTGTATCTATACTCCATGGAGGACGGCATGGTCTGCATCGAGGGCGACCCGTCGCCGCCCGACCACTTTGTATCCTTCGTCCTGCAGCGCCTCGGTCTCACCCGGACCGGCTGCAAACACAATGCCACGCCGGCGCTGGTCATCGACTGGCAGCCCGCCGATGTCACCCTGCACATCTGCGAGCGCTGCGCCTCGGACAGGAACACCATCGCCATGCTCACCCGGTATTTTTTTGCGCCGGACATCGAAACGATTTTTTCGGTGGACGTCGAGGGCGGCGTGGTGGAATGCGGCCATCAGTGCGACACATGCCCCGTCGACATGGTTGACAGCGAGCTGGACGACGACCTCTACATGGCGGGGCAGATGAGCGACGCCGCGTTCATCGAAAACTGGCGGAAAACCGTCCGCTGGAACATCGAAGCGCTCGACGAGCCCGTGTTCGTGCTCGACGGCATCTGCCTGGGCACCAGCGTCGATGCGGCAATCGAGCATCTCTCGCCACAGAAATGGGAGGAACAGGCGCTCCGGTTTCTGCTCGAGCGGGCAACCAGGCCGCTCGTCCTTGACGACGCGACCCCCAACGCTGTCATCGCCGCGTTCTGGAATGGCCATGCCGAAACGGTGGTACAGCAGATCGCGGGCGACGAGGGAGTCCGCATTTTGCGCCAGCATGACAGCAAGTATACCCCGGCGGAGATACTTGAACGGGTACATGAGGCGGCGCGGCGGCAGCAGGCGCTGGCGGCGCTGCCCTCCTACGATGGTTTGCCGGCGCTGGCATCGTTTGCGGATGGCGTCGCCCGGACCTATCGCAGCGACGGCGTTGCGGAGGCGGTGAAGGTCATCCAGCGGAAGGACATGGATTTCAAGCACAAGGCGGTCGCCTACGCGTTTTTGATGGCGATGGACAAGGCGGCGGGGGAGGGATGGAAATACAGCGATGCGGAGCGGGAGTTCGGCGAGCATCTCGCCGGGCACGCCGAGCAGCTGTTATCCAGCGAGGGCGATGCATATGGCGAGGCGTTGCAGGCGATGCTGCGGGCGACCGGTTCGACGGAAATCATCGGGTGACCATGCCCGCCGAGCGGTCATGCGGCGCCGTGATTTTCCATAATGATAGCTATCTGCTCCTCCGATATGGCTGGGGGCACTGGGGGTTCGTGAAGGGCCATGTCGAGCCCGGCGAGGACGAACGGATGACGGTGCTCCGGGAGGCCGAGGAGGAGACGGGGCTGACCCCCGGGCAGCTCTCCTTCGTGGAGGGATTCCGGGAGACCATCAGCTATTTTTACAAAAAAAATGGCAGCACCATCTACAAGGAGGTCGTCTATTTTCTGGCCGAGAGCACGTCACGGGAGATAACGCTGTCACATGAGCACACCGACCACGCCTGGCTCACCTACGAGGATGCACAGGAACAGCTCACCTATGACAACGCCAAAACGGTGCTCAAGCGGGCGGAGCGGCAGCGCACCAAATAACTTATAGCCCGACGGAGATGTCCTTTTCATGCGCCTCATCGAATGGCGGGGCAAACAATTGCTCCGGCACTATGGCATCCCGACTCCCAGCGGCAGCCTGGCTGCATCACCCGGCGACGTCGACGGGATATCGCTGCCGTTGCCCTGGATGCTGAAGGCACAGGTACCCATCGGCGGGCGCGGCAACGCCGGGGGGGTCGTCCGCGCCGACAGCCGCGAGGAGGCACGGGAGGGCATGGCACGCCTGCTCGACAAAACCCTGCATGGCTTTCCCGTCCAGGAGGTGCTCGTCGAGGAACACCTGGCCCATGACGATGAACGATATCTGGCCGTCACCGTCGACCGGGAGCGCCGCCTGCCCCTGCTGCTCTACGGCCGGCAGGGCGGCGTCGACGTCGAACGCCAGGGCGAGGTGCTCCGGCTGCCGGTGCATCCGCTGGCCGGGCTGCAGCCCTACCAGCTCAGGCAGCTCGGCGACGTTGCCGATGTGGCCCGGCATCTCTACCGGCTGTTCCGGTCATGTGACACCCGGCTGGCCGAGATAAACCCGCTCACCATCATGGACGGCAATCCGGTTGCGCTCGACGCGAAAATCGAGATCGATGACAGCGCTCTCTTCCGGCAGGACGAGCTCCCCCGGGACGACCCTGCGCTCACCGACCTGGAGCGGGAGGCACGCGACGCCGGCCTGGCCTTCATAGAGCTCAACGGCAACATCGGGGTCATCGCCAACGGCGCCGGGCTCACCATGGCGACGCTTGACGCGCTGGAGCGCTACGGCGGCCGTGGCATGTTTCTGGACCTGTCGGGGACGGACAGCGCCGCCAGGGTGAAACAGGCGTTTGAGATACTGTGCAGGGCATCTCCGGACGTTGTCTTTGTCAACCTGTTCGGCGGTATCACGAAATGTGACACTGTGGCCCAAGGTATCCTTGATGCGCTCGACGAGACGGGGATGGATGTACCCGTTGTGGCCCGCATCCGCGGCACCAACGAGGAACGGGCGGCGGAGATGCTCGCGGGCAGGGTCGTCATGGTTCCCTCGTTTCAGGAGGCTGCACGGACGGCTGCCGAGCTGGGGAGACATCCATGAGCATCCTCGTCGACGGGGAAACCAGGGTCGTGGTGCAGGGGGCGACGGGCTACCAGGGCCGCTATCATGTCCGGGCGATGCAGGCGTTTGGCAGCACGGTCGTTGCCGGTGTTACCCCTGGCAGAGGCGGGGACAGGGTGCACGGGGTACCCGTGTACGACGTGGTGCGGGAGAGCATGGTGCATGAGCCGGATGCGTCGCTGGTGCTGGTGCCCGCCCCCCATGCCCGTGATGCGGTTTTTGAGGCGCTTGATGCGGGCGTCGGGCTCGTCGTCGTTGTCACGGACGGCGTCCCGCTGCATGACGCGGTGGACATGGTGCAGTATGCCCGGTGCTGCAATGCCACGCTCATCGGCCCCAACTGTCCCGGCGTGGCATGCCCGGGCAGCGCGAAGGTTGGTATTATCCCCAACTGGCTGTTTTCCCGGGGCTCCATCGGCGTGGTGTCGCGCTCGGGCACGCTGACCTACGAGGTGGTGTATGCGCTGAGCGAGGCCGGGCTGGGCCAGTCATCGGTGGTGGGGCTGGGCGGCGACCCGGTCGTCGGCACCACGTTTACGGAGGCGCTCGCCTGGTTTGACGATGACCCGGAGACGATGGCGGTGGTGCTGGTCGGCGAGATCGGCGGGACGATGGAGCAACGGGCCGCCTCATTTATTGCCGGGGAGATGGAGACGCCGGTGTATGGCTATGTCGCGGGTCGTGCTGCACCATCTGGCCGGCGGATGGGACATGCCGGCGCCATCGTGTCCGACGGGAGCGAGCATGCAGCGGCGAAGATAGCGGCGCTGGAGGCTGCAGGGGTGACGATGGCGGCGTTTCCGCATGATCTGCCGGAGCTGATACGGCGCGACGGGCTGCCGGAGAGCACCGTGGATTGATGGCGGATAATGGGCGGCGATGACGGAAAAGCTTTTAGGAGCATGGGGCTTACAGGTGCGAGGGGCCCGTAGGGTAGCTTGGCATCCTTCAGGCTTTGGGAGCCTGTGACTCGAGTTCAAATCTCGACGGGCCCATCCCTCTTTTTGCTTCTCGTGGCCTGTGAATGGTGCCGGTATAGCGGCGGGATAACGTTTTTATACCGGCGTGACTTAACAATTGTTGGTGATAGCGATGAAGGTCTATCTCTGTGGAGAAAAGGGCTGTTGCCCCAGCGTGGAGGTCACGGATGCCGGTGTGACCATCGGCGAGCACGACAACACCTGTACGCTGACGCGGGAGCAATTCAACAGCCTGAAACACAAAATCAAGGCCGGCGAACTGTAGGCCGGTACTTTTCCCTTTTTATTTTTTTGGCCACCGCAACAGTTTTATACATCCGGCTAAATAACAATTGTTAAAAATGGATGCGCAGTTGAAGCAGTACAAGGAACAGCACAACGCCGACATCCTCGCCCACAACTACCAGCGGCCCGACGTGCAGGACGCGGCCGATTACGTCGGCGACTCCCTCAGCCTGGCCACACGAGCAACAGAGGCGGATGCAGACGTCATCGTGTTCTGCGGCGTCGACTTCATGGCCGAAACCGCCGCGATACTCAACCCGAACAAAACAGTTGTACATCCGAATGAAGCGGCGAGGTGTCCGATGGCAGCCATGGTTGACGCAGACGGGCTGCAGGCATTGAAAGATGAACACCCGGAGGCAGCCGTCGCAACATACGTGAACACCACCGCCGAGGTCAAGGCAGCCAGCGACATCTGCTGCACCTCCTCCAACGCGGTCAAGGTCATCAAGAGCCTTCCCGAGCGCGACGTCATCTTCGTACCCGACGAAAACCTCGGCCGGTACCTCAGGCGCCTCCTGCCCGAAAAGCGTCTCATCCTGTGGCCCGGCGTCTGCCCGACGCATGACAAGATAACAGCAGCAGACATCACGGCGCTGCAGCACGAACATCCCGCGGCGGAAACCATGGTGCATCCCGAATGCCGGCCGGAAGTGATAGACCTCGCCGACCAGGTGCTCTCAACGGGCGGGATGATCCGCCATGTCCGGAAGAGCGACGGCACCGAGTTCATCGTCGGCACCGAAAAAGAGCTCTGCCACCGCCTGTCCACGGAAAGCCCGGACAAGCATTTTTACCCCGTCAAAAAGGCGAGATGTCCGAACATGAAAAAGATAACGATGGAAAAAGTTTTAAAAAGCATGGCGACGTTATCCCCCACGGTTTCCCTGTCCGAGCGCATAATGACGGAGGCACGCCGACCTCTTCGGCGGATGATGGACACGGGACGAGGCGATTGAGATGAAACGCATATATCTCGACCACGCGGCAACAACGCCGGTTGACCCCGACGTGCTGGACGCCATGCTCCCCTATTTCACCGAAACATACGGCAACGCGTCCTCACTGCACAGCGAGGGCACCGAAGCGAAAGAAGCGCTGGAGCAAAGCCGGGAGCAGGTCGCCGGGCTCGTCGGCGCCGACAGCAGCGAAATCGTCTTCACGGGAAGCGGCACCGAAAGCGACAACCTCGCCGTCATGGGCACCGCGATGCGGCATGGCAGCGGCCACATCATCACCAGCCAGATAGAACACCCGGCGGTGCTGCGCACCTGCGAACATCTGGAAAAACAGGGCTTCGACATATCCTATCTTCCCGTCGACGAACACGGCATGGTGAACCCGGCCGATGTCGGCGCGGCGATACAGGACGACACCGTCCTCGTCAGCGTGATGCACGCCAACAACGAAATCGGAACCGTCGAGCCGCTTCGGGAGATAACGAGCGTCGCCCATGACCATGACGTGCCGGTGCACACCGACGCGGTGCAGACAGTCGGCAAGATACCGGTCGACGTGGACGACCTCCATGTCGACATGCTGTCCCTGTCAGCCCACAAGATATACGGGCCAAAGGGAGTCGGCGCGCTCTACATCCGCGAAGGCAGCAGCACGCCGGAGGCCCTGTTCCACGGCGGCGGCCACGAACACGGGCTGCGCTCCTCCACCGAAAACATCCCGGGCATCGTCGGCCTCGGCATGGCATGCCGGCTCGCCGGCGAGCGCACGGAAAAAGACCATGAGCACATGCGAACGCTCCGCGACCGGCTGATACAGGAGGTGCTCGACATCGAGGAATCATATCTCAACGGGCATCCCACCAGGCGGCTGCCGAACCACGCGCATTTTCGTTTTACCGCGGTCGAGGGCGAATCACTGCTGCTGAGCCTTGACGAGGAGGGAATCGCGGCCTCAACCGGCTCGGCATGCTCCTCGAAAAAGCTGCAGGCCTCGCACGTCCTGCTGGCCATCGGGCTGGACGAGGTCGAAGCGCACGGCTCGCTCCGGCTGACGCTGGGCAGGAACACCACGCGCGACGACATCGATTACGTGCTCGAGGTGCTGCCTGGCATCGTAACGCGGCTGCGGCAGATGTCACCGCTCTGGGAGGAAACGACATGAGCATGTACACCGACAGGGTGATGGAGCACTTCCGCAACCCACGGAACATGGGCGAAATCGAGGACGCCGACGGCGTCGGCAAGGTCGGCAACCCGGTCTGCGGGGACGTGATGACCATCTACATCAACGTCGAGGACGACAGGCTGGAGGACATCAAGTTCAAGACGTTCGGGTGCGCGGCCGCCATCGCCACGAGCAGCATGATAACCGAGCTGGCGAAGGGCATGACGCTCGACGAGGCGATGGAGGTGAGCAACGAGGACGTCGCCGACGCGCTCGAGGGGCTCCCCCAGGTCAAGATGCACTGCTCGAACCTCGCCGCCGAGGGGCTCCACAAGGCCATCCAGGATTACCGGGCACGTTTAGTCTCTGCGAATGAGATTTTTTCCGAAAAATTTCAACAGAATTAAAAGCAG
>CAZESS010000011.1:0-61192 GCA_964514975.1 uncultured Thermoplasmatales archaeon
AGCGATTCATCCCTTGCCTAAAGGCAAGGGTTTTCTCGCTAGATTGAGGATAAGAGCTGGTTCCGTCACCCGTTTTTTCCAGGTGCCTGTTAGCCCTCGCCGTGCCACATGCCCGGTGATGTCACATACACAAAGACGCCCATGCCCCGGGTGATGCGGAAGTCCATCGCCGGCGGCGACACATCGACCAAAAAGGACTGGAAAACGCTGCTTGTAGCGTTCCAGTAGGCCACGATGGTACAGTTGCCAACCGCCGCACCGAGCGAGCTGGCGTTGGACACTATCGTGTCGTACCAGCCCAGAGTGTTCCAGCCCATTGAGAGCGCAACCTCAACATCTGCAACCGGCGTGTCAGCCGCCCCGGCATAACAGTCATGTTCGACGTATACGAAATAGCCGACGCCGTCATGGATGTCGTAATCCATCCCGGGCGGCGAGATACCGACCAGGAACGACTGGAACATGCTGCTCGACGCGTTCCAGTAGGCCACGATGCTGCACCCGGAGATGTTTTCGCCAAGGCTGCAGGCGGTGTAGGTGTGGTTGACGGGCATCGTAACCAGGTTCCACCCCTGGCAAAGGTCGAAGGTGAACGTTGGCACGGGAACATGTGCCATGGCCTCAACGCCATCATATGACTCCATGTTGCCCAAGTGGTCCGTGGCGATGGTATGGAACTCGTAGTATGCCGGGGCATCGGGCGCCGTGAACATCCATGTGCCGTCTTCGCCTGTGCCATAATGATGCCAGTCGCTCCATGTCGCATTGTCCGGGCTGTACCGGTAATACAGGGAAACGTTTTTCACGCCACAGCCGAGGTCCGTCGGCACGCAGGACACCGGGAACGGGATATGGCTGTGCATGTATGGCTCGATGGGGATGATGTCGGCTGTCGGCGGCGTCATGTCCACCGGGTGATACTGAACATGGGGTGGCGAGTACGTGATGTATTCACCAGTGATGTGCACGTTTTCGATGACCGCACCATAGCCATGGTTCCATTCGTCGGTGTACGTGAAGTTGAGCATGATGACGTTGCCATCGGCGATGTCGGACATGTTGAGCGTCCATGGGCCGCTGACGTTGCCAGTCAGCGTCAGCACAGGCGTCCAGTTGCCACCATAGTCATCCGATATACTTAGAGAGAGCGTTTCGGTGGCACGTGCCCGCAATGCTCCGTCGAAAATGAGCTGGGTGTCGTTGAACAGGCTACAGCTAATCGGCGCCGATATGAGGGAGTCGGTGCTGGGAAGCTCGTAGAACAACGAGTCATCGAGCACCATGAAACTGCCCTCGAGGGATTCGTTCAGCCAGCCGGGGGTCGTGTTTGTCCACTGCCAGGTCAGGGTGGTATTGTCGATGTCGTTGCTCATCCATCTGTCCGGATATCGCTGGAATGTCTCGCTGAAAGCTATCTGGTCCTCCATTTTGGCTTTTCCATAGAATTCGATGCCGTGTTCGCCCTCGCCATTGAAATGGATGGGCGTATCTGGGTCGTAGAGCATCCAGTCGGTCCAGGTATCGTCGTACCACAGCCGGTAGTAGTTCCAGACGGGATACGGGCAGTCAAGCGGGTAGTCTACAAGCTCGATTGGCGTTGCATCTGTCATCCATAGCGTGGTCCCGTCGTCGTATTGCGGGGTGCCTATTTCTTTTTCTTTCCGGATTATGTACATCACGTAGTCCTCAACCTCGCCGTACTGTGCATGGGCATAGGTGTCGATGAGCGCCATGGTGAACGGGTGCTGTGAATCATAGCGCGGGTAGGGATATACACCGGCGTTTTCCCCGTAGTCCAGGCGGGTCCGATACCATATCCAGCCGTCTACCGCGGGAAGCGGAACCGTCGTTTTGCGGTATGCATGTTCGTTGAGCAATGGAGCAAATGTCCTGAATGACGGGGTGGCAAATGTGGAATAGTCAGGCCAGAACTGGCCGTAGCAGCAGGTCATGTTTGGTCCACCCCACCAGGTGGACGTATATGCCGGGCATTTCAACAAAAACTCTCCGCCGTCATCCCAGTCGCCGTCCTTGTTCCAGTCGAACCATGTGTTGATGAATATCTTTTTTTCATCTCTTTTGGAGGCATGGTATTCGTCGTATCTGCCATCGTCGACGTCATGCACAAACGGGTTTTCCACCTGGATGTGGAACTCTATCTCTGCGCTTCCGCCGGCGAAACCGATGCCCCGGAGGGAGACGCCGTCATCGTATGCATCGGTATTGTTTTCCATGCTCGCCTGGTAGGGAGGATGGGGATTCAGCGGTTGCCGCCAGGGATAGAGATTCGACCACAGGTCGACGTCATAGGGCGGAAACGGCTCGACGTTGGAATCATATTCCGGGCTGGTGTCCCATCCCAGCCATTCCTCTCCCATGTCCTCATGGCTCGCCCCGTATCCAGTGTCTCCCTGCAGCGTGGTGGGATATCGTCCCGGCGTGTGATGCTTCGGGTCGGGTGCATCTCCAAAATCGGGGCCGCATATCATCCGCAGCCTGCCGTCATGGTCGATGCCCGATACCACCCTGTCCTGCAACGACTGGCGAGGGTCAACCTTGCGGAGTATCCAATCTTTCACATCGGTATGCCCCAGGTCGGGATACTGGCACCAGAAATGAGCCACGGAGCCGGCCACCACGGGAGTCGCCATGGACGTGCCCGACATGTACCTAACTAATGAGTATTTTATATTCGGTTGAAATGCTGTAAGCGGGCGTGGAAGATGAGGGGGATTATGCACATCGGCATCGCCTGCATTTACAAAACTTCCAGCAGGGTACGTTGGGCCACCTGCGAAGCTTTTTATTGTTAACCGTTGGTCTCCTGGTGTAACATTACCATCATTATCGTTATCGACATATATATTGTCAGCATCATCAAACCCGTTAGGCAAATGCCAGTCATTGAACTTTTCATTCGCTGCAAAACTGTGCAAACTGTCCCCGACGTCGCTGTCAGCGGCCTGCACCACCGTGTTCGGGGCATATCCGGGTATCGCCCGCCGCGATGCTATTTCCGTTAGCCTGCGGTCGCCCGCCGACACCGTGTCATCGTCGCTCCGGTATACATATCTCCCGTGCATAGCCAGGCTCGATATGTCCTGCCCGGGGGCCACGATGTCAACGGATGTGTTACCCCAGTTAGAGAAACCTGCAAGGTCATCCTGGTTATCAGATGCGGCAACGGCGATGATGTTGGCTGAGGTCAGTTTGGGCGGGTAATCGCTGTATGCACCAGCTGCGTCAACCCTATCAACATTCTGGCCGTAGTTGTTGCCAACCGCGCACACGAATAAAATCTCTTCGTTGTGCAGGTCCTGGATGGCTGCCCCATAAACGTCTGCCAGTCCGCTCCCGGTGATTATCCGTTCAGCCTGGTTTTCGTTTACCCCATACCATCTCATCACATCATGTCGAGAGACCCCCTGGCTGTAGCTCACAACGTTGACCTGCACCCCGCTGTTTTTCTGCTGGACGATGTAGTCCACACAGTGAGCAAAGAGCGACACGGAGGCCCGCCGCAGCCCAGCTTCCAGTAAGCCATGGGGACCTCGGACACTAACGGAGCCCGTTTTTAGCACCATCAACTGCGCCCGCCAGCAGATGCCTGTACCGCCCATCCCGTTATTTCCCTGTGCACATATAATACCGGCGCAATGCGTGCCATGTCCATCCTCGTCCTCGTCATCCGGGGAGCCATCACCCGAATAGGTCATTCTCCATCGATTGGTGAAGTGGTCCCATCGACCCCTGACTGAAAACTCTGCTCCATGTACGTCGTCCACGACACCGTTGCCGTCGTCATCAGGGTTGCCGTCCCCGTCGTCGTCACCCGTCGGGTCATCTGGGTTCGTCCACAGGTTGGCCATTATGTCCGGGTGATGTAAGTCCACGCCGCCGTCTATTATGGCTATGACGAAATCATCGCCGTTCCAGTCCTGCCTGCAGTCCGTGATGTGCTCCCATGCCTGCGGGGCGTCGATATCGGCATCTATCAGGCCGGCTGGCACCCCCGGGTTTGTTCCGTAGTTATTCAAATGCCACTGCTTGGGATAGCATGGATCGTTCGGAGCAGTCAGATGAGCGGGTTTTACCTGCCGGGGGTAGGTGTACATATCCAGAGAGACAGCGCTCACGTGTGTATCGTTCCTGAACATGTAGAGCGTATCGAACTCTGACTGGCTGGCACCCGTGATGTTCAGGAGGTACATGTCGGGATGGGAGAGACGAGCTATTGTCTCTGTCCCATAGCCAGCGATTGTGGTGTTTATCGTTGCATTGGTGACATTTTGCTTGAATGCAACAAGCAATGAGCCGGGCGCAAACAATGGCTTCGTGCCGCCATCCCGTATCGCATGCGGCCATCGGTCCTGGTTGTCTCCCCCGGATATGTTGTAGGGGTGGTCGACGAGGAGGTCGAACCCGGTCAGGTTTTGATGGTATCCGTGGTGGTCGTCCGGCGTGGTGTGGTCGCTCCAGTGGTTGCCGCCGCCCGGGTAGCCGTTGTCCCATGAGGAGTCGCATGCGTCATATGCCTGGTGGGTGTTGTTGGTGAAGGTGTTGTAGAAAATCGCGTTGCTGTTGCTGCCGTCGGAGATGTACACGCCATAGTGGTTGTCGGTGATGGTGTTGAACATGAGCGTGTTGTTCTCGGCATTCCAGAGTTTGACGGCATAGGATGAGAGATATGCGCTGCAATTGTGCAGCGTGCATCCCGATATGGTGTTGCGGTCAGAGGTGTGCAGCCGGATGTTGTGGTAATCGTTTGCGTGAACGGTGCAGGCTGTGATGTTTGTCGCGGAGGAACCGGTGAGCCCGATGCCGCCATAATCGTTCGCTGTGATGTCGCAGTCTGTTATCGCGGTCCCGGTCGCGCTGTTGAGGCTGACGCCCCACCAGGTGTTGTTGTGGATGGCGCAGGATGTAATGGTGTTGTCGTCGGTGTAGAATACGCTGACGCCGTCTTGGTCGTTGTCGTGGATGTCACAGCCGGTTACGAGGTTGTCGTCGCCGGTGTAGTAGAACCAGATGCCGTAGTAGCTGCCGGTGATGGTGCAGGCGGTTATCGTGTTCGTGTCGGAGAGGACCTTGATACCGGCGGCGGACGCCCCGCTGTTTTTGATACCGAGGTTGGTGATGGTGACGTTGTCGATGTTGAGGGTGACCACGTCCCCGGTCATGTTTCCGTCTATGGTCGTGGTATCGCGGTCTTCACCGATAATGTCTATCATAGTATTGACCGTTACATGTTCGGTGTATGTTCCGTTGTAGACGTATATCGTGTCGCCGCTGCTGGCGTTGTCCACGGCCGCCTGGATGCTGCTGTAGTTGCCCGGGCCGGTTCCCCCCACATACAGCGTGGCGCCCCGCTCTCCGGCGTGTTCGTGTCCGCCGTCTTCGCCGATTCCCGTGACGGCATACGACACGAGAACGATGCCGCCGATACATACTGCCACCAATATAATGGTTGCTTTTTGCATTTTATGCCTCCCAATATGTATACTATTTAAACCACGAGGCTGATTTAAACGTTTCTATGGAGACGTGTCCGCTCCGCCGGCGCATCGACACGTATTTATAAAAAATAGGGCTTTTCTCACATGGAAAAGACGTCACGTATCTCCGGTTTTTACAAGCTGTCCATGGAGGAGCGCATCGAACGGGTGCAGGCGTTCGCCGATCTGAGCGACAGCGAGGCAGCAATGCTGCACTCGATGCAGGGGCTGGACACGGGCACGGCGGACCGGCTGATAGAGAACGTCATCGGGTCGATGCAGCTGCCCCTTGGCGTGGCGACCAATTTCACGGTCAACGGCAAAGACTACCTGGTGCCCATGGCGGTCGAGGAGACATCGGTGGTCGCTGCTGCCTCGAACGGCGCGAAGCGCGCCCGTGTCAAGGGCGGGTTTACGGCGAGCGCAGACGACCCGGTCATGATCGGCCAGGTGCAGGTGCTCCATCCCGAGAGCGGTGCCGCCGATGCTATACTGCAGCACAGGGATGACATCCTTGAGCTTGCCAACGCGCAGGACAGGGTGCTCGTCGAACTGGGCGGGGGGGGCCGTGACGTCGAGGTGCGCAGCCTCGGCGATGACATGCTCGTGGTGCATCTGTATGTCGATGTCAGGGACGCGATGGGTGCCAATGCGGTCAACACGATGGCGGAGGCGGTTGCACCGCTCATCGAGGATCTTTCGGGGGGGAGCGCCAGGCTGCGCATCATCTCGAATCTGGCGGACCGCCGGCTCGTCCGGGCGAAGGCGGTATTTGATAAGGAGGCGCTCGGCGGCGAGGGGGTCGTCGACCACATCCTGGAGGCATACCGGTTTGCGGCCCTGGATCCCTACCGGGCGGCGACCCATAACAAGGGTATTATGAACGGTGTCGATGCCGTGGTCATCGCCACGGGGAACGACTGGCGCGCCATTGAGGCGGGTGCACACAGCTATGCCGCCCGGGATGGCTACGGCCCGCTGACCCATTACGAGAAAAACGGGGACGGCGACCTCGTCGGCTCCATCGAGCTGCCGCTCGCCCTGGGCACGGTTGGCGGCACCACCCGGATACATCCAATGGCGCAGCTTGCTCTCAAGATATTGGACGTGGAGTCGGCGGCGGAGCTGGCGATGGTTGTCGCCTCCGTGGGGCTGGCGCAGAACTTCGCCGCGCTGCACGCACTGGCAACCAGGGGTATCCAGCAGGGCCACATGCGTCTGCATGCTAAAAACATCGCCGTGACGGCAGGGGCATGCGGCGAGGAAATCGACGAGGTTGCAGGGCGGATGGTCGAAGAAAATGCTATCAGGACGGACCGCGCCGAGGAAATCCTGCGGGACATACGCGGCTGACTATTTGATGTGTCGGGATGCCCGGGATACGATGAGCACCAGGATGAACGAGATAATGTAGGCCACCAACGTCCCGAGGCCGATGTCGAGCTCGGGGAAGAGATAATGTACGGCGACGCTGAACCCGACGGTGGTCGCCGAACCCAGCATCATGGACTTGGCCATCGCGCCGGCGAACCGTGCGCCGTGCTCATAGACAAAGATGGTCATCGTCGATGTAAAAATGGCGGGGAATACCGAAAAAATGCCGGATATCGCCGCGCCGACGTTCGATAGCAGCACCGCTATGGCGATGACGGTGCCGGCCAGCAGGCCCCGGAACAAAATTTTCCGGCCCGTGTAGTGCACGCTGACGGGGCTCCGCGACGGCACCTTTTTCCAGAGCTCCAGGAACAGGAACGACGGCAGCATCAATGCAAGGTAGATGGCCAGCGAGAGCCATACATGGCCGGGCGACAGCAGGTACAGGCCGGCGGAGAGCAGCGCCCACATTCCGAGGGAGACGGTCAGCGCGAAGGAGAGCGAGCGATATGCGGCGACGGAGAAAACCGCAAGGAAGAGAATGTTGATACCCATCTCCGCCGGTACGACAAGGGCTGCATCCGCAGCGAACATGGCGCCACGGTTGACCCCGATGAAGACCAACGCCACGGCCAGGTTGGTGGGCAGCGTGCCGATGATACCGCCGATTTTGGTACCGTAGCGCTCGGCGACCAGCGTGATGACAATGACAACGGCGGCGGACAGCGAAAACGGGATGACGACCTGTGTGAGCCAGTCCATGGCAGGGGATACACCGGGGGTATAAAACATGCTCGAGGGTCATCGGCCGTCCATGGAGGAAGCGCTGTTAAACCAGATTTTAACCATGTTCAACCAGGGTTGAACTGACATTTATATCACGGGCATATCATTGTGCGGCAATGGCAGCTACCACGCTCTATGACCGAGCCGAAGAGCTTTTCGGGCGGCCGCGCTCCACCTGGACGACGGTGGACGAAATGATATATGGCATGGACGGCTACTTTGACCGGGACCGCGAGGCGACGAGCGAGATGCGTTTCCGGGCGATACGGGAGGCGCTCGAGCATCACTACGAGCATAGCAGGTTTTACCGTCGCCTCTGCAGGGAATATGATTTTTCGCCCGATGACGTCCAAAACGAGGGCGACCTGCATCGGGTGCCCATGATCCCCGACACGTTTTTCAAGGAATACCCGTCGGAGGACCCCCGCCAGGTCTATGAATGGCTTCGGAAGATCACCACGGTCGACATCGGCGACTATGACTACAGCGGGCGGTCGCTGCAGGGCTTTCTCCGATGGGCCGAGCGGCGCCTGGAGGGCATGGTCAACCATTCATCCGGCACCACGGGCCATTACAGTTTCATGTTCCGCGACCGGGTGACCTTTCAGCGCTTCTACTATGCAGTGGTTACCACGCTGCTGTCGGTGTCGCCGCCGCGGGATGAGCCGCATTACGTGTACCCCGGCTCACCGAACACCTATCTGACGCTTGGCAGATGGCTCGGCGAGGGCGCCCGTATCTTTGAAGAGAGCAGACAGCATTTTTTGACCGACCGGGAGATCACGATGGATGTCGCCCGGCTTATGTCGACGGGGCAGCCCCGCGGCATCAGGGACAGGCTGACGCTGCTGATGCTCCGCCGGGCCATGAAAAAGGGCGAGCGACGGCTCGTTGACCTGCTGCAGCGGCTCGACAAACAAGGTGAGCAGACCTATGTCATCGGTCCGCCGTTCCAGATTTTTAGCGTCATGCAGCGGATGCGCGACGGCGACCTGTCGCTCTCGCTGGGCGAGGATGGGGGCGCGCTGTTCACCGGCGGCGGCTGGAAGATATTCGAGGACCGGAAGATATCCGAGCAGGAGTTCGCCGAGATGGCGGAGGAAACGCTGGGCATCCCGCCGGAGCGCTATGTGGACATCTACGGCATGTCCGAGATGAACGGGCTGGCCATCTCGTGTGAAAAGCGGTACAAGCATCTGCATCCCTGGATTTATCCGATGGTGCTCGATGACAACGAGGGCATGCTGGGCTACGATGAATGGGGACGGTTTGCGTTTTTGGATCCCGTGGCAAACAGCTACCCGGGCTTCATTCTTACGGGCGACCGCGTCCGCCTGCTCGATGAATGCCCCGGCTGCGGCAAAACGGGTCCGGTGCTCGACAGCGACATCAGCAGGATGGCCGGCTCGGAGGCAAAGGGATGCGCCAATCTGATGCGCGGGCTGATGGCGAACGAGCTCAAAAAGGCGGAGGAACGGTAGCATGTCGTTGCGGGAACTGCGGGAGAAAGGCTATTTTTTCGACGGGGAATGGATACGGACCTTCGGGCGGGCGCTGCCGTCGCTCATCGCCATCTCGCTGCGCCATCCATTGCTCGTGCTGCATGCAAACCGCGCCTGCCCGGAGGGACCGAAAAACCTGCGCCCCGACGAGCTGCCCTACGAGATTCCATCCTATGATGAGGCGATGGAATGCGGCGCCACCGGCGAGCGGTATCTCCGCCCGACATATCTGTGTGAGCCCTGCACCGAGAGCATCGTCGCGATGGCGCATGAGCTGGGCGCCTTCGAACTGGATGACTGGAGCTATGCAGAGCGGGTGTTCCAGTTTGTGAACCGGAACATCCGCGTGGATTTTTCGCCCATCAAGTCGGCATCCGAGACGCTGCACCGGGGGCATGGCACCTGCATCGACAAGATGTCGCTGTTCATCGCGCTGTGCCGGGCCGCCGGCATCCCTGGACGGTACCGGCTGTACAACCCCACCGGCGTCCAGGCATTGTATGACATCTATTTATCCGCCGATCCATTGGTGCAGAAATGGTTTGACGCGCTGGGGTTTTTCATCCTGCACGGCAGCGCCGAGGTGTACATCGACGATGAATGGGTCATCAGCGACGTTTCCGCCGATTTTTATCATACCATATCGGCCAGGATTCCGGTGCCGCATTTCGGCGAGGACCCCGCCGATACGTGGATAAAGCCGGCCAGAGGGGTCATGCAGAAGGAGGGGCTCCCGCTGGGGTTGAAAACAATCGGCAGGCTGCCATTTGTGTTGTTCGGGGGCACCGGCCGGGCTATCAACGCCAGCGTCAAAGCCAGCCTGGAGGAGGGAAAACGGTTGCTCGAGGACACCAGCCTCGAGGAATACGACCGTGCCATCAGGGAAAACTATACGCCGAAATGGATCCAGTCGGCGCAGAAGGCAACCAAGGTGCTGGACGAGCTGTAGCCGGACGGAAAAAAGAGAAAAAGCATTATGCCCCCGGATGCTTTATCAACGATGAGACGGGCCCATGTGGCGTTGTTCGTCGCCATCGTGTCGGTATCATTTGCGGCGGTGCTGATCGTGTCGACGGAGGCAGCGCCGCTCACCATCGCGCTGTACCGGATGCTGTTCACCACGCTGCTGCTCGCCCCGTTTTTCGTCCTGCGGCGGTACCGCCGGGAGCTCGCACGGCTCGGCCGGCATGACCTCCTCGTGCTCGGAGGCATCGGCGTCGTGCTGGCAGGTCATTTCTCCTTCTGGATATCCTCGCTGGATCATACCTCGGTGGCCAGCTCGGTTATCCTGGTGACCGCGCATCCCGTCCTGGTGGCCCCGCTGGCCTATCATTTTTTCCGGGAGCAGATTTCCCGGGTGAACGTCATGGGGATAGCGCTCTCGCTGCTCGGCGTCGCGGTGCTGGTGGGCGGCAACTATGACCTTGATGCGGGGACGCTGCATGGCAACCTGCTGGCGATGCTTGGAGGCATGGCAGCCGGCATCTATATCCTGGGCGGGCGCAGGATGCGCCATCGGCTGTCGACGCCCGTCTACGCCCTCGCGGTGTACGGCGTCGCGACGGTGACGCTGGCCGGGATCGTCCTGGTGGCCGGCGCGCCAGTGGCCGGCATTGGATTCCGCAGCTACGGGCTCATCCTGCTGATGGCACTGGTCCCCGGCATCTTTGGCCACACGCTGTACAACTGGTCGCTGAAATATGTCCGTGCCTCGGTTGCATCCGTGTCGCTGCTGGGGGAGCCACTCGGGTCGACGGTGCTCGCGTTTGCGTTGCCCTGGATCCATCAGGTGCCCTCGTGGTTTACGGTGGCGGGCGGCGGCTGCATATTGCTCGGCATCTACCTGGCATCGCGGACAGCCACCCGTCCCGAGCCTTTATAAATCATATGTACATTACGGAAAAATAATGCGCGTGGGGATTACGGGTGCCGCGGGCTACTTCGGCAGAAAAATCATCGAACGCCTCGAGGAAAACGAGCGCTGCGAGCACATCGTGGGCATTTCCCGGCGGCCATGGCAGCACGAGTATGACAAGCTCACATATTACCGGCTCGACGTGCGAAGCGATGCGCTGCCAGCGCTGTTCGCCTCCCACGGGGTGGACACGGTGATACATCTCGCGTTCATGCTGAACCCCATCCACGACGAACAGGAGATGCACAACATCAACGTCAACGGCACCAAAAACGTGCTCGCCGCCGCAGCCGGGGCAGGCGTCAAAAAACTGCTGATGAGCAGCAGCACCACGGTCTATGGCGCCCAGCCGGACAACCCCCGGCGGCTGACCGAGCAACATCCACGCCGCGGAAACGAAAGCCGGTATTATTTTGCCCGGGACAAGGTCCGGCTGGAAAACATCTGCGAGCGATGGAAACAGAAACATCCCGGGGTCATCGTCACCATGCTCCGCCCCTGCCTGGTCATGGGGCCAACGGTCGACCAGTTCTACTCCCATCTGCTCCAATGGCGGATGCTCCCCCTTGTCAGCGGCGCCAACCCGGAGATGCAGTTCGTCCACGAAGACGACGTCGCCCGGGCATTCGAACATTTCACCGTCGAAGACGTCGGCGGCGTGTTCAACATCGTCGGCGACGGCACCATGCGATGGCGGGACATCGTCGAAACAGCCGGCATCCGCCCCGTCAGGATACCCCGCATCCTGCTCTCGCCGTTCCTGTCGCTGGCATGGTGGCTCCACCTGGTAGAGGTCCCGCCCGCCATCATCGACTTCATCCAGTACCAGTGGGTGGCCGCGGGCGACAAGGCAAAAAAAGCAGGCTTCACCCCGCGGTACAGCACCAGGGAAACCCTGTCCGCCTTCCTGAACGAGAAGAAAAGGTTTTAGTATGCCAAACGCCATACATGTCGCCACGGGCCCGTAGGGTAGCTTGGAATCCTTCTACCATGGGGCGGTAGTAACTCGAGTTCAAATCTCGACGGGCCCACTCATTTTTCTGGCATCAGATACGGGATGCCCTCTTTGATGTCATAGTCAGCGTCACATTTCTCGCAGTGCAATGTTCCCGTCCATATCTCGCCGTCCTGTTCACGGGCGTCCCGAAGCGACAGCTCGCCATGGCACATCGGGCAGCGCAACAGTACCAGATATTCCTCCTGCATCACATCCATAAACAACACATTAAAATAAAAAGGTGTTTATCGCTCATGCGTCTCGCGTTCTCCATCGCCTACGACGGCACCCGGTTCCATGGGTCGGCGCGGCAGCCAGACATGGCGACGGTCGAGGGTACCATCATCGAGCGGCTCATGGAAATGCATGCGATCGAGAGAGCCGCCGGGGCGCGTGTCCAGATGGCCTCGCGGACCGATGCAGGTGTCAGCGCCGCCGGCAACATTGTCGCCTTCACCACCGACATGGCCCCGGAGTCTGTGGCCAACGGCCTCGTATATGGGCTCGAAAACATATATCCATGCTGTTACGCCGTCGTGGACGACGGCTTCAGGCCGCGGCATGCACAATGGAAAAGCTACCGGTACTATCTCCCCGGGGAGGGCTACGACCTGGCTGCCATGCGGCAGGCCGCCCGTTTTTTTGAGGGCAGCCATGATTTTTCGGCGTTCGCCCGGCTGGACGACCGGCCTCCTGTCAGAGAGATAACAGGGGTGACGGTGACCAGCGATGACATCGTGACGGTTGACGTGGATGGCCACAGCTTTCTCTGGGAGCAGGTACGGCGGATGGTCGCCGCGCTCCGGATGGTTGGCCGCCACGATATAGCGCCGGGGGTGATACGGGATGCGCTCCGGTGTCCCGACGGACAGGGGTTTGGCGTCGCCCCGCCGGAATACCTGCTGCTCCTGGACGTCGCATACGGGATGCCGTTGCCCTGGATCGACCTCGCGGGCGTGGAACGGCTGGCAGCGCGGCGCCGCTCCCTGGAGGCACGGGCCCAAATGTTCCGGGATATATCGCTTCATGGCCATCGAAATAAATAAATAGCGTATTGCCATTAGGTAAAGTAGGTGATTGGAGAATGAAGTCAAAAACACTAAAGCTGAGTGTCGCAATCAGCGTTGCTGCACTGCTGGTGCTACCGGCGTTGGCGGTGAACCCCGTTCATGCATCTCATTCAGATGACGAGCGGGAGATAACCGTCAACTGCTCCGTTGTAAACGACAACACGAAAACCGCGATGGCCGAGAAGACCATTACCGTGAGCGAGGCGAAACAGCTGTCGAACCAGTGGGACCGAGCAGCGGAGGCATTCGAAACCCTGTACAATGCCGACGACGACAATGATGAGACAGAGAAGGAAGAAGCACGCCGCATTATCGAGAACGCCATCGAGATGATGAAACGGCTGGGGCTTCTGTCAGCGACCGGCATGACGTCGAAGCTGCTGCGCCACCTGCTGATGCCCTCGCACACCGTCGACATACTTGGTCCGGTGGTCAGCGTGGGCAAGGGGCGAACCTGGATACCGCTGTATCCCGGCGAGGCGTTCATCGGCATGATGCTCCGCCCGATCTTCGTGATGTACCCGTTCATGGGATATACGGCGTCGCTGAACGCGCAGTTGCTGCCGCCGCGTCTGAACTACTGGGATCTCGTCGGACCGCAGGTCTTCATGTCCTGGGGCTTCACGGGTATCTTCATCAATTTCGCCAAGATAGGCGTCGGCATACCGAACACGAACTTCATGCTGGGCTACTCGGCGATGACAGCGGGCATCAGCCTGATGTAAAAAGCCGTGTTCCCTCTTTTTCCCTTTTTCTCCCTGTTTTTTTATTCCATCATTGTATTTTGTTAAAATCCGCTGATGCTAAGGTTTATAAGCCTCCGGGCATTCGGATGTGTAATGGGTGGACGATTTAAAGCATGGCTACACCTAGTGAGACCCTTCACGCTCATCGCGCCCTTTATCGCCGTGTTCTTCGGCGTCGTCATTCAGCTCTCGTTCAACGGAGCCCTGGACACCTTCCTGCCCAACGTGTCCACCATCATCTTCGCGGGGCTCGCGCTGTCCGCGGCGCAGGCCGTCGGCCAGATTTTGAACCAGGTCGAGGACGTCGAAATCGACGTGCTCAACAACAAGGGCTACCGACCGATTACCAGCGGTGCTATCAGCCCGGCGCAGGCGGAGATCGCTGCCTGGGCGCTCGCTATTTTCGCCATCCTTATCGGCTTCGCGGTCAACCTGGTGTATGGGGTGTTCATGGTCGCGTTTTTGCTGTTCGACATCCTGTACAACCTTGAGCCCTTCCGCATCAAAAAGCGGCTGTGGCTGAACACAATGTCGCTGGCTGTCTGCCGCGGTCTACTGCCGCTTCCGGCCGCCTGGAGTATTTTTGGCAATGCGGGTAGCGCGGTTCCCTGGCTGCTCGGAAGCATCATGGCGGTATGGGTGCTGGCATGGCAGAACACCAAGGATTTCACCGATGTCACCGGGGACAGACAGTGTGGCATCATGACGCCGACGGTGTATCATCGCTGGTCAACGCTGACGGCTATCATTGGAAGCCTGTCGCTGCTGACGTTTCTCCTGCTCGGCGGCTACATCGCGGCGGGATGGCTGCCCGTGTCGCTGCTCGCGCTCATGCTGCTCGCGCTTCCCACGGGCCGGATGTTTTACAAGATGGCCCGGAACGCGATTGCGGTGACGGCGCTGGAGAACAACGAGCTGTGGGCCGGCTTCTATCTCACGCTGGCCGGCTTCTATGTCGTGGCCGCGGCCGCGTTTCTGGTGAACCCATATCTGACATTGTTTTCCTAGAGCTGCCTGGACATGTAGATGCCACGCCTCATGTACCCTTGTTTTTCATAGTATTCCCGGGCGCCGATGCCGCTGAGCACCAGCAGCGCGTCCATGCCCGCATCGGCAGCAACATGTTCCGCTTCCTCCAGCAGCTGTTTTCCGTAGCCGTGGTGCTGCCAGTCATCGCGGGAATGACGGCCCAGCGGGACGAGCGGGCCGCTCACCCTGAGCTCCCTGACCAGGGCGTCATGGTCGCCGGCGTCGGGATGCCATGCTCGGCCGGGAAACCGGAGGCGACAGTAACCGGCAAGCGCGCCGTGCTCGTCCTCCATCGACAGATAATATTCGGTGCCCGTGCTCGCCCGGTATCGTCGCTGCCGGAGCATGAGGTCGCCGATGTCCGCCTGCTGCTTGTACTGCCGGTGGCCGACCTCGCGGCATCGGATGCAGCGGCAGACCTGTCCGTGGTGCTCCATGTATGCATGGACGAGCTGCCGGAGGTTGCTTTTCTGGACGCCGGCATCGATAAGCGGGGCGGGAACGTCGCGCTGCACCCGCTGGATGCGCACCCAGGATGGCACCCGGGTTTTCCATGCGGCGATTTGCTCCGTTGCCTCCCTGGTGGTGAGGGGCTCGTAGTCGCCCTGCCGCCATTGTTCGTGGAGCTCTGACGGCGCGACCACCAGGGTTGGATATATTTTGAGCATGTCGGGACGGAATGCAGGGTCGTCGAAAAGCATGTCGAAGGACATGTCATCGCGCTCCCTGTTGCTTCCGGGCAGCCCGGGCATGAGATGGTAGCATATCTTGAGGCCTGCGTCGCGGCAGATGCGCGTCGCTGCTCTGACATCGGTGATGGTGTGCCCGCGCCGCATGACGTGGAGCACCCGGTCGTCGAGGATCTGGACGCCGAGCTCGACCCGGGTCGCCCCCATGCTGAGGATGCGGTCGATGTGGTGCAGTCGCGCCCAGTCCGGCCTGGTTTCAACGGTGATCCCGATGCACCGGCAGCTGGCATGTTCGTTGCGGCGCATCGCTATTTCGAGCGTCGGGGATGCGCGGTCGTTCATGGCGTCGAGGCATCGATGGACGAACCAGCGCTGGTAGCCAAACGGCCGGGCGGTGAAGGTGCCGCCCATGACGACGAGATGTATCTTGTCGACGGGGTGCCCGATGGCCTCGAGCTGCCGGATGCGATGCATCGTCTGCCGGTAGGGATCGTAGTCATGGTTGACGGCGCGCTGCGCCGCGGGTTCCCGGCCGGTGTAACTCTGCGCCGACTGTGGCGGACCGCCCGGGCAGGGGACGCAGCGGCCGTGTGGACATGGATGTGGCGAGGTCATGACCGCGACGACGGCGATACCGGACAGGGTGCGCACCGGTTTTTTCTGAAGCAACGGCAGCGCCTCGCGCCGATGGCTGTCGGGAACGTGTTTGAGCAGTTCGCTGTTCGCCGGCGGTGCGTCCAGCCCGTACCGTTTGCAGAGCCGTTTTTTGTGCTGCTCGACCTGCTCCCTGGCGATGATGTCGCCGCGGTGGATGGCCCGAGCGATATCCCTGGCGATATGTGCCGTTTTTGTGTTACTGTCGGTCATGCGTCATGTGTAGGCCATCCCGTGGTCGCCGGTTTCGTGGTCGCTGTCAAGACCATACTTTTTGGCGATGGACTCACGTTCGACGAAAAGATCTTCAAGCCGGGATATACGCCGCTGGACGTCCTCGTCCTCGATGTCCATTTCTTTATACATCCGGCTGATAAGCTTGACAAGGTCAACGAATACGGGAAAAAGGGACTGCTGCGCCCGGTACATCTCCTCGAGCACCGCCTCCTGGTACCGGAGCTTGCTCTCGAGTTCCTCCATCTTCCTGTCGACTTTTTCTGCCATGTGGGGGGTCACCTGCCATCACAAAAGCAGGACCGTTATTAAATCTTCCCCTGCCGTCTGCGCAGCGCCAGGCATGCAACGGCGAGCGCCAGCAGCAGCAGCGGCATGGCGAAGCCGGGCGTGTCGTTGTCATCTGTGACCGTGATAGTTTTCGTCGTGGTGTTTTTCGCGCCGTCGTCGTCCCATATAGTCAGCGTCACCGTGTAGGTACCCGCTTTTTCGTAGGCATGCGAGGGGTTTTGCGCTGCCGATGCGTTGCCGTCGCCGAAGTCCCAGTGCCAGGTTTCGATGACGCTGTCATCAGTGGACAGGTCGGTGAAGGACACGGGCTCTCCTGCCCTGGGCTTCGATGGAATCGCCGAGAAAGCCGCGGTCGGCCTGGTGCCGGACACCTTTATTTTAAGGGAGGTGGTGTCGGTCGCGCCGTCGTCGTCGGCCACGCGCAGCGTCACCGTGTAGGTGCCCGCAGTGCTGTATGCATGCGAGGGATTCTGCTGGCTGCTGGTGGCACCGTCGCCGAACGTCCAGTTCCAGCTGACCACGGCGCCGTTGCCGTCGGTGCTGCCATCGGTGAACTGGATGGTCTCGTCGATAGCCGCCTCGGATGGCGACATGGTGAACCGGGCCTCGGGCGGCGTGTTGGACACCGTGATGGTGGTCTCGTGCGAGGCGCTTGCGTTCTGGCTGTCGGTGACGGTCAGCATGACGGTGTAGTTCCCGGGATGGGCATACCTGTGGGAGGGATGCTGCCGTGATGAGGTGTTGCCGTCGCCGAAGTCCCAGTGCCATTCGGCGATGTCGCTGTTTCCGTTGGGGTCGCTGGACCGGTCGACATAGTCGACGGGTTCATCGGACAATGGCTGCGCCGGATAGATGAAAAACGCTGCCACTGGCGGGCTGTTGGGAATGGCCGCAGCATTTTCCACCATGTCCATGAGCGGGTAGCTGTCGGCTGCGGAGCCATCCGCTATCGGATACGGAATGTCGCCGATGCCGTCGCTCCCCGACTGGTTTTGCGCCGGCCCTCTACGATGATCGGTGCCCGCGTAGTCGCTCCAGTAGTTGCCGCCGGCGGGATAGCCGTCGTCCCAGGAGTTGTTGGCTCCCGTGTCGGAGGCCTGCTCCATGTTGTAGGCGAAGTTGTTGTGATAGATATCGTTGAAGCGGCCGTTTATGATGCGGACGCCGTACATGTTCTTCCAGAACGAGCAGCGGACCACGGTGGTGTTGCCCGCGTGGATGTCAAGGGCGTTGACGTTGTGATGGAGCAGTGAGCCGGTGATGGACGTGTCATTCGCATCGCTGAGCAGGAGCGCGTCGGTGTTGTTGTACACCACGCAGTCGTCGATGGTGGTGCCATTTGAGGCGGTCACCGTGACGGCGTTGACGTTATCGTGGAGCGAGCAGCCGGTGAGCATGACATCGGTGGAATGGTTAATGGTGACGGCGTAGGTGTTGCCCGCGATGGCGCCGCCATCGGTGCAGTTGGCAACGCTGGCATGGGCATGGTCGAGCAGGATGCCGTAGGTGTTGTTGGTGACCGTGCATCCCTCGATTGTAACCTCGGAAAACATGACGTGTAGCGCGTGATTGCTGGCGTCGAGAACCACCCCGCCGAGATAAACCGTCGTGTTGTCGTCTGCCATGATACCGGTCGAATGGTTGTGCAGCGTGGCACCTGCAATGGCCACCGTCGCCCGAGTCGCGGCGACGCCGACATCGTTGTCATGCAGATGGCCGCCCTGCATGTCGATAGTCCCATCCGTTGCCGTAATGGCCGTGTTATGGCCCCACATGGATAGGTTGTACAGCATGGCGCTGGACCGTGCTATCTCCAGTCCGTCGGTGTTGTCGTGCAGCGTGGTGTTGCCGACATGGATGTCATCTGACTTGTACAGCCGGATGGCAACGTTCTGGCTGCCAGACAGGGTCAGGTTTTCGAGCGTGTTCGAGCCCGTGTTTTCGATGTTGACCCCGAGCCAGTTGTCGGTGACGTCGCTGTCTGCGATGTGCACATGGCCGGCGCCGCCGGTGGAACGATACAGGTTGATACCCCGCTGCCCGTTGCCGGTGATGGTACATGCGGTGATGGAGACGTTGTGCGTGCCGCTCGTCATGATGACGCCGTCGCCAGCGTTGTCCGAGCAGGTGGTCGACATGATGGAGCCGTTGCTCGAGGAGAACAGCACGGCGCCGTCCCTGCTATTGGCAAAAGTGCTTCCTGTAACGGTGAAGCTGTGCACGTCGGCCAGAAGCAATCCCTCTCCGTTGGGCTCCGTCCTCGCGCCATGGATGGTAACGTTGTGGCAGCTGACGAACGCAAGATAGCCATATCGGCCATCCGGTGCAACAGCTGACCAGTTGACATCCGATGTGTCGGTAATGTAATAGACGGGCCGCCCGTTGACCGTGTTGCTGTCGTCGATGTCCTGATGGTAATGGGACACGGTGCTCCCCTCGAGGTCGATGGCGTAGTCGTTGTCCACGAAGGAGTTGTTGTCGAGCACGTTTTCGGGCGCTCTGAAAAGCCTGAGCGCGATGTGGTTGCCGGACAGGTTGTTGCCGTCCAGATGGGTATACATCCCGGAGAGAACGGTGACAGCGAGCATGTTGCGACGGAGATGGCTGTGCTGCACACGGCAGTTGGTCGCGTCGGTCAGCGCGAGCGCGGTCTCGCTGTCCGCTATCATGCTGTCCGCTATGACGGCGGCGTGGCTGCCGTTGAGCGCGACGGCGTTGGTGTTGTTTGCAAACGACGTGTTTTGAATGGCTGTATCGGTATCGTTCTCTGCGGACATGCCGTGTGTGTTGCCCGAGAGCGTGGATGTCGTGACAGTGAGATGATGGGCGTCGTGGACGACAATGCCGTACATGTTGTCTTCGATGGTGCAGCCGGTTATGGCGCCGTCGTCTCCCTGCATCAGCAGCGCAAGGGTGTTGTTGTGGAAACGCGAGCTGGCGATGGAGGTGTCATGGCCCGATGAAACGATGGCGGTTGCATGTGACGAGATGGTGCAGCCGGTGATGCTCGGCCCCGCGCCGTGTATGACAATGCCGGTGTCGCCGTCCGTGAAGGTACATGACTGTACCCGGACGTTGGCGGAATCGTTGACATATATGCCGCGGGTGTGCCCTGTAAACGTGCAGCGTGACAGGTAGGCCTCCGTGTCGTGGAGGATGACGGCGTCCGCTGCCGTGGCGGAAACGTCGACGTTGTAAATCTGGGTGACCGCGTATCGTCCGCTGCCGTGGGCCTCGATGCCGACGGTGTTGCCGGAGAGGTCGCAGCTGGATATCCGTGTCCCGGATGACGAGGTGAGGACGATGGCTCTATCGTTGTCTGTAAAGGTGGCCTGCGTGATGGTGTTGCCGGTTCCCGTGACCTCGATGCCGACGGTGTTGCCGGTCAGCGTGTTGTTGCTGACGAGGGCGTCATTTGACCGGAGCGTGACGGCTATGCCGTTGTCATGGAACATGTTGTCCGCGATGCTGCATCCCGCGGCGGCGACATCGACGGCGTAGGGATTGTTGCCAGTGAAGGTGTTGCCGGTGATGGAGCAGTTCTCGGCATGGGTGACCTGCACCGCACGGATGGTATCGGTGAAATGGTTGGCCTCAATGGTGTGGTCGCTGGCGTTGACGAGGGCAACGCCGTCGGTGACCCCGGTAAAGGTGTTGTATGCAACATGGGCATATGGCCCCGTTACCCGGACGGCGGCGCCCGTGCCCGGGCCCTGGAACATGTTTTCCATGACGCGTGCATATCCGCCCTGAACATGGATGCCGCCCGCGGAGGGAGCAAGGTCGGATACCGTGCAGCGGGTGACGGTGACGTTGTCGGCGGATACGTTGACCGCCCGGGAGGCGCCGGTAATGGCGAACTCGTGAAGAACGACGTTGTCGGCGCTCACGGTGAAAGCGGTGCCGCCATCGCCGTCCACGGTTGCGTTGTCGCCGGTGAGGGTAACGTTTTTGTCGACGAGCACCTGCTCCTGGTAGGTGCCTTCGAGGACGTAGATGAGATTGCCGGTGCTGGCATTGATGACACCCTCCTGTATCATCCGGACATGTGTGTGGTCGTACCATCCAGGGCTCTGGTCGTCGTCGACATAGATGTCGGCCACGTGGACGGTATGGGTGGTCTGGTTGACGTCGCCGCTGTCATCTGTCACCCGGAAGGTGACGTTGTGGGTGTCGCTCGCGGTAAACGTGTGGGTGAGCGTCGGGCCGTATCCGACCGTGGTGTTGTCTATTATCCAGGTCTGGTTTGTAACGGTGCCGTCGAGGTCCGTGGTGTTCCGCCGGATGCCTCCGGGGCCGATGGAGTAGTTGACGAAGGTCACGGCATCGTTGACGGCGGGATAGGTCGGCGTCCATGAAAAAATGGGGTCCGGGGGCAGGTTGATGACCGCTACCTCCCGGGTCGTCGTGTTGTATGCGTGGCCGCTGTCGATGACGGTGAGGGTGACCGTGTAGGTGTCCTTTGCGCTGTAGCGGTGGGTGAGGTTGCGTGCATGGCTCGTGGTGCCGTCGCCGAGGTTCCATGTCCGGTTGACGATGGAGCCGTCATGGTCGGTTGAGATGTCTTTGAACACGACATCGGTTTTGATGGTGGCCTCGACGGGGCTGATGGAGGCCGCGGCATCGGGAAGGTCATTGGTGGTGTCGACGGTCTTGGTGACCTCGCTGGTTTCCCCGTCGTCGTCGGTTACCTGCAGCGTCACCTGATAGGTGCCGTCCTCCTGGTAGACATGGGAGGGATTCTGGACGTAGCTGCCGTTGCCGTCGCCGAAGCTCCATTCCCAGGCAGATATCGCGCCGTCATCGGTGGAATAGCTGCCGTTGAACCGGATGGCGTCGTGTTCTTTCGTCCAGTAAAAGTTTGCCGTCGGCGGGACGTTGAACACGTACACCTGCTTCGTCACGCTGTCAAGACAGGTATCGTTGGAGTCATATATCGTGAGCTGGACGTTGTATATGCCGTTGTCGGCGAAGGTATGCACGGGGTCTCTGAGATATGATACCGCTCCGTCGCCGAACTGCCACGTCCAGTTCCGTATCTCCTGGTGCGGGTCAACCGATTCATCCCAGAACTGGACCGCGGTCTGCGTCGTCGGCGTCTCGGGCCCCCAGGTAAAATCCGCAACGGGCGGGTCATCGGAAACGCTGATCGTCCGGGTGTTCGATGCGCCATCGCCGGCATGTATGGTGGTGAGCGTGACGGTGGCGGTGCCCGGCTGGAAGGCATGGGTCACCGTTTTACCGTAGCCCATGGAGTCGTTGCCAAATGACCAGGTGTAGTTGGCGCTGTCCGGGCCATACGCGGTGAACGCTATCTCTGTGCCGCTGGTGTATTGCCAGTGAAAGTAGGCGGCGCTGGCCGCCTGCTCCTCATATGATGAGATGGATTCGCTTCCGCCGGACTGCACGCCTGCCAGCGCGGCCAGCACAAGTAAAGATATGAATGCTACTGCAAAAATGCTTCTTGCATGTGGCTTTTTCGTCATTGTTTCCCCCGAATTGTGGACGTAAAGAAGAATAAGGCGTGCTTATTTATAAATTTGTATCCCTTTTCCTTCAGCCGCCGGGCTCGAGACTGCTGATGTCGCCGGCGTGGAGCTCCCCGTTTTTCACGTAGAGCCGGATACCATGGAGCATGTCGCCCTCGCTGAACTGCTGCAGCCGCTTCGCACGCTGATTCCAGGCGACGAGCGTTCGCTCGCCGGTGTCGTCTGCCAGCGTCGCCCGGGCGGAAAATGTTTCCCCGGAGGAGGTGAAGAACACCTGCGTCGGGCTGATGTCTTTGAGCGTAGCACGGATGTCGACGATGCCCTGGTCGACGTCCTGCAGCCGGGTCGGCTCCTCCGACGGCTCGATGTCGGGCGCATCCGACGGGTTGATTTCGATGAGTCCCCATTTGCCGATGTTTACCTCGATGCCGTGGAAGCCCTCCTTGACATAGCCGTTGATGACCTTGATGATCTCGCCCTCGGATATCTTCCCCGCGGCGACCAGATCGACGTCGGCGTCCCAGAGCACGAGCACGCATCGCCCCGTCTCGTCGGAGATGATGCTGTTGACCACCCGGCCGCCGCTGAACTCCCTGACGTCGCCGATGTGCTCCACGAGCGCGTACAGCGTCGCGTCGATGTCCGGGGCCAGCGCCGATATAGGCGTCAGCGGCAGCAGGTTGCGGCAGTGCTTATCCACCACGATGAGCGCCGCCGCGTCCTCGTCGATGAGACCGCCGTAGTCCTCGATTTCCTGTCGTATCTGGCGGTCGTATTCCTCGCGGTCGAGCACGTCGCTGACCGCCCGGTAGAGCTCGTTTTTGGTGTAGCGCTCCGGCATAGATGGTGATAGCGCGGGCCTTGATAGTGTTTTCGTGATAGATTTTTATACGCCGCGGCGTTTTAATCGCCATGGAACCAGTGCTGCAGGTCGCGCTTGACCTCGTGAACATGGACCGCGCGCTCCAGATAGCCAGGGAAGCACTGGAGGGCGGCGTCGACTGGCTCGAAGCGGGCACCCCGCTCATCAAGTCCGAGGGCATGGATGCCGTGCGTCGTCTCGCGGATCTGGACGTGCCCGTCGTCGCTGACATGAAGACGATGGACGTCGGCGACGTCGAGGTCGAAATGGCGGCCAGGGCCGGCGCATCGGTCGTCTGTCTGCTTGGCGTCGCGAGCGACGAAACGCTGCGGGAGGGCATCGCGGCGGCACATCGCTACGGTGCAGACATCCTGGTCGATCTGATGGGCGTCCCCGACCTTGAAAGGCGGGCGCAGCATGCTGCGGAGCTCGGCGCCGACATCGTGGGCGTCCACGTGTCCATCGACGAGCAGATGACCGGTCGGCAGCCCTATGAGGACGTCGCACGCGTCGCCACGTGCTGTTCGATTCCCGTCGCCGCGGCGGGCGGCATCACCAGTGAGACGGCGCCGCTTGCCATCGAAAACGGTGCGAGCGTGGTCATCGTCGGTGGCGCCATCATCAAGGCCGAGCAGGTATCCAGGGCAGCCCGGACGATAAAAACCGCGATGCAACAGGGTTCGGCCATCAAAAGCGAGTTGTTCAAAAAATACGGCCGCGACGAAATACGGCAGGCGCTGCAGCGGGTGTCGGCATGCAACGTCTGCGATGCGATGCACAATGCCGGCGGGCTCCGCGGCATCCGCCCCCTGAAAGAGGGCTACCACCTGGTCGGCCCGGCGCTGACCGTCAAAACCATGGACGGCGACTGGGCGAAGGTCGTCGAGGCCATCGACGCCGCATCCGAGGGCGACGTCATCGTCGTGCAGGCCGCCCCGGGTCGGCAGGCGGTCTGGGGAGAACTGGCCACGTGGAGCGCCGTGAAAAACGGCATCGGCGGCGTGGTCGTCGACGGCGCCGTCCGCGACGTGGGCGACATCCGGGAGCTGGACATCCCAGTGTATACCCGGCGGACGGTCGCTGAGGCGGGTGAGCCGAAGGGTTACGGCGAAATCGGCCATGAGGTGGTCTGCGGCGGACAAACCGTGCACTCCGGCGACTGGCTGGTCGGCGACGACTCCGGCCTGGCGGTCATCCCCCGGGAGCGCGTGCAGGAGGTCGCCAACCGCGCGGTCAACGTCCACGAGCGAGAAAATCGGATGCGCGAGGAAATCAGGCGCGGCAGCTCCCTCGGAAGGGTGCTCGAGCTCGAAAAATGGGAGAAAAAACGGTAGCCCCGGTCAATATGTTTCTATCAGATGCCGTGCCCATCTGAGCTTTTTTTGCTTTACCGCGGTGTCCTTGCCGGGCTTGCGAGCGGGATGCTCGAAGTCATAGCCGAGGAGAGTAACCGAGGTGGCGCCACATGTTTTAGCGAGGAAATAGGCGCGGTCGCCGTCGGTGAACCCTCCAAAGTTGTAGACCTCGTCGAATGGCGCTGCCTGCGTCGTCGGCACAATCGGGCCGGGAAACCGCGGGACGTGCTGTTGGAGCGCTTCAATATTGTCTCCATGTGCATGGATGGCCGTGACGGTGCCCTGCCGGCTGGCCGCTATCTGGTCGTTGACGGCGCCGTCGAGGTCGGTAACGATGACGTCGGGCCGGATGTCATGCCGGAGCAGGAGCGACGTGGCCTCGTCCGCAGCGACGACGACACCGCTGACATCAATTATTTCCTGTTCGAGGGTATCCGCGGCGCCGCATATGGATACGTCTTCCCCGGCGAGGATATCCCGCAATATGGCTGGATGAGCCGGACTGTCGACCAGCGAGCTGAGAATGCGGGCTGCCTCCTCGTCTGCCTCCCGCCTGATGCCGAAGTCGGCGAGGATCCGCATGTAGATGGGCTCCCAGATCTGGAAGTCCATCTTACTCCCATTCGACGGTACCCGGCGGCTTGTGGGTAATGTCGTAGACCACGCGGTTAACCTCGTTGAGCTCGTTGGTGATGCGCGTGGAGATACGGTCGAGCACCTCATAGGGAACGCGGCTGAAATCCGCGGTCATCGCATCGAGCGATTCCACGGATCGGACAGCGATGGTGTAGCCATAGGCACGCCGGTCGCCGTGCACGCCAACTGTTTTGACGGGAAGCAGCACCGCAAAGTATTGCCAGGGCTTCGACATCTCCCCCTCTGCCACGGCTGTGCCGATTTCCTCCTCGACGATGGCGCAGGCGTCCCGGATGACGCAGGCGCGCTCCGGTGTCACCTCGCCGATGATGCGCACCGCCAGCCCGGGACCGGGGAATGGCTGCCGTTCCGCCACCGGCAGGTCGAGGGCGCGGGCGACCCTGCGCACCTCGTCCTTGTAGAGGTCGCGGAGCGGCTCGACGAGCTCAAGGTCCATGTCCTCGGGCAGGCCACCGACGTTGTGATGGGACTTGATGGTGTCGCGGAGGCCGCCGCCGCTCTCGATCCAGTCGGGAGCGATGGTCCCCTGGATGAGATAGCCAGCGTCAACATTACGGGCCTCGCGCTCGAATATCCTGATGAACTTTTCACCGATGATTTTACGTTTTTTCTCGGGGTCGACGACGCCTGCAAGCACCTCGTAGAACTCGTCGCCCGCCTCGACATACCGAAGCGTCAGGTTCATCCCGCCGATGATGTCTCTGACCTGGTCGCCCTCGTTCTTCCGCATACAGCCCGTGTCGACATAGATGGCGGTGAGGTCGCTGCCCAGCGCCATGCTGCCGAGTTTGGCCGCCACGGTTGAGTCAACGCCGCCCGAGGTCGCGATGATGGCGGTGCCGTCGACCTGCTCTCTGATGTTCTGCACGGCCTGCTCGATGAACGCCTTGGGTTCAAACATATTTCTGCCTCATCTTCTCGCGGTACTGCTCAAGGCGTTCCCGCACCTCGGGATGCTGCAGCCCGAGTATCTCCGCCGCAAGCAATGCAGCGTTGTCCCCCCGGTCGAGGCCGACCGCTGCCACGGGAATCCCCGGCGGCATCTGGACGATGGACAGGATAGCGTCCATGTTGACCTTGCCCGAGACGGGAACGCCGATGACTGGCCTGGTGGTGTGCGCGGCGAGGCTGCCCGGCAGCGCCGCCGCGAGCCCGGCGATGGCGATATAGACGTCGGCGTCGCCAGATGCGATTTCCTTTATCTTTTCCGGGGTGCGGTGCGCCGATGCAACGACGGTTTCATATGGTATCTCGAGACGGTCGAGCTTTTTTTCTGCTTTCGCCGCCACCGGTTCGTCGCTCGTGCTGCCCATGACAATTGTTACCTTCATGTTCCCGAAATTCCCAGGGGTTAATAAAAATTTGCAGATGACAAAGGATTTTAAGGCCGCCGGGCTTCATCTCCATGGCCCACATGTGCTGCAACTGCCATACCCATCTGGGCGATGCGTTCATCTCGCTCCCCAAGCAAGCATGGACGGTCGAGGAGCTGGTTGCGCCGCCCGACGGCTACAAGCACCGGATGCTCCGCGATGCCGACAGAAGAGAAGTCATCAAGGGAATACGGCGGGCGCTACATGCGATGCGCGACAGCGGTGTCACCCATTTCGTCGACTTCCGGGAGGATGGCATCACGGGCGTCGAGCTGCTCGAAGCGGCCATGCGGGGGGTGGACGACCTCACGGCCATCATCATGGCACGTCCCCGGAAAGAGCGCTACAACGAGGCGGAGATAGATGTGCTGCTTGACCATGCCGACGGCATCGGGGTGAGCAGCGCCGCTGACTGGCCGTACCGGCAACTGCAGAAGGTGGCGACGCATACCAGGCAGCGCAGCAAGCAGTTTGGACTGCATGCCAGCGAGAGCGTCCGGGAAAACATCGATGATGTCCTGGGGCTGCAACCCTCGTTTCTGGTGCATCTGTGCCGGGCCACCGACGATGACCTCCAGGCGGTCGCTGATGCCGGCGTGCCCGTGGTGGTATGCCCCCGGGCCAACGCCTTTTTCGGGCTCCGCCCCCCGGTGGAGCGCATGCGTGATCTGGGCATCCCGCTCTTGCTGGGAACGGACAATGCGATGATCGTGTCGCCGGACATACGGGGTGAGATGGCATATGTCCGGGAGCATTTTGATGTCTCCCCGGGGGATGTGCAGGCGATGACGGCGGCCAATCCAAGGAAATATTTAAATGTAGGCGGTAATATTCACCAACGAGCCGGAGGGAGCCCGTAATCTGACGTGCCCTGCATGCGGGGCGCGATGGCGTGCCCTCTTCCGAGGAAACAATGAACAAGAAACAAAAAGTCAAGGACGTCATGACCACCGAGACCATCACGGCGACGGTGCCGGGAAACCGGGAGGACGTGCTCCGCCTTTTCGGGAAGCACGAGATAACCGGCATGCCCGTTGTGAAGGCCGGGACGAGCACCCTTGCCGGCATCGTCACCCGCAGCGACCTGTTTCGCCACAACGAGGAGGAGCAGCTCGCGCTCATCATGAACGACCGCCCGCTGACCGTGGCGCCGGATGACACCATCGAGATGGCGGCGACCGTTTTGTACAGGGAGCGGGTGCACGGGCTGCCCGTGGTCGAGGACGGCGAGCTGCAGGGCATCATCGCGCCGTCGGACATCCTCCGTCTCATCAGGGCCTTCGACGGGGAACTCGTCGAGGAGTTCCTCTCACCTCTGTTCATCCCCATCTATCAGGAGACGCCATTGCCGGCGGTCATGCGGATTTTCAAGATCACCGACGTGGACGCGGTGCCGGTCATCGACGACGAGGGAGCGCTGGTGGGCATCGTCGGCGACGGCGACCTGTTCACTTTTTCGCACCTTGAGGAAAGCGTCGGGAAATCCGAGATGGGTCTCGGCGAGGACGAGGACATGTGGAGCTGGGAGGGCATCCGTGACGTCATGCGCCTCTACTATGAGACCTCGAAGATAGAGCTCCCGCCGATCCCGGTGAAAGAGGTCATGGTAACGGACCTGTTCACGGTGTTCAGGAAAACCCCGATATCCGGGGTGGCGGAAAAAATGCTCACCCATCAGGTCAACCAGCTGCCGGTCACCGATGACAGCGACGAGCTCGTGGGCATGGTCAGCGACATCGACCTCATGAAGGCAATTATTTCGTGAATGACATGGACATATACAGCGAGATAGTGTCCCTGGCGAAACGACGCGGCTTTTTTTATCCCTCCTATGACATCTACGGCGGCGAAGCCGGCTTTTATGATTATGGACCGCTGGGCACCCGGCTGAAACACCAGGTGGAAGAAAAATGGCGCTCGTTTTACGTCCTCCGCGAGAGATGCATGGAGATTTCGACGCCGGCGATCACCCCCTACGCGGTGTTCAAGGCCTCCGGCCACGTGGACAAGTTCCTGGACGTCGTGCTCACCTGCTCCAAATGTGGCTTCTCCGCCAAGGAGGAAAACGTCGACGAGGGCTCCCGCTCAAGCCTGGAATGTCCCGAGTGCGGCGGGCGGCTGCAACGCGGCCACATGAACCTGATGTTCGAGACCGAGACCGGCGCCCGAGACCGGCGGACGGCGTTCCTGCGGCCTGAGACGGCGCAGGGCATCTTCGTCGACTTTCCCTTCCTTTACCAGTTTTCACGGAAACAGCTTCCCATGGGCGTCGTCCAGGTGGGGAAGGGTTTCCGCAACGAGGTCTCCCCACGGCAGAGCCTCTACCGGATGCGAGAGTTCGCCATGGCCGAAGCAGAGATATTTTTCGACCCGGAGGACAAGACACATCCCCGCTTCGACGAGGTGGCCGATGACACGCTGACGGTCATCCCGGCGGACGCCGACGAACAAATGGCGACGGTCGGATCGCTCCTTGACAGCGGCATCATCGGCAACCAGGCGCTCGCCTACTATATCGCGCTGACCAGGCGGTTTCTGCTGGCGGTGGGCATCGCCGACCAAAAGCTGCGGTTCCGGCAGCATGAGCCCGACGAGATGGCTCATTATGCCAGCGACTGCTGGGACGCCGAGATCCTGACGGCGCTGGGCTGGATCGAATGCGTGGGCATCGCAGACCGCACCGCATATGATCTCAGCGCACACATGGAGGCCACGGGCGAGGACATGACCGCGTTCCGCAGGTATGATACGGCGCGGCAGGAGAAACGGCGTCGCATCATCCCTGACATGGCGAAGCTGGGCCCCGCGTTCAAGGAACAGGCTAAGGAGATCGCCGACCTGCTGGCAGACATGGAGCCGCCGGAGAACGCTGATGACGGCCTCGTGGTGCAGGTGGACAACGAGGACGTCGCCATCGACCCCGGGCTGTATGACGTCGTGGAGGAGGAGATAACGATAACGGGCGAAAACGTCATCCCGCACGTGGTGGAGCCCTCCTACGGCATCGACCGCATCCTGTACAGCATCCTGGAGCACAGCTACTGCCGGAGTGAAAAAGAAGGCGAAAGCTATGTCCGGCTGGAGCTGCCATCCGACATCGCGCCCGTCACGGCCGGGGTGTTCCCCCTGGTCAGCAAGAACGGGCTATCCGACATTGCCCGGGACATCGCCGACGAGCTGCGAACCCAGGGCCTGCTGACCTATTACGACGAGGGCGGCAGCATCGGCCGGCGGTATGCACGGATGGACGAAATCGGGACGCCTTTTTGTGTCACGGTTGACTTCGACACCCTTGAAGATGACACGGTGACGGTCCGCTTCCGGGACACTACGGAGCAGGTCCGTGTGCTCCGCAATGAGCTCGCCCGATGGCTGCGGGAACGGGTAGAGCTAGAGCGGTAAGCATCCTCTGTGACAAGGTATCTGGCAGTTCTTTTACAATGGTGTAACTTCCACATTTAGTTTCATATTTTTTCTAACTGTTCTAAAAAAATTATTTATCTAGTGCTTGCATTAGGATAGTGATGCTGCAGAAAAGGATTGTAGACGGGCACATCAGCGAAGAAGGCCCTAAAATTAACGAGGAAATGCTACAGAAAAAAATCCAGAAATATACAGATATATATCTTAAAAAGCTGCCCGATGACGCCATGCAGATACGACCCCGCTCAATAACCTGCCTGCCGTACGATGTCGGTTTTGATGATGTGATAGGCATCGAAGACGGCAAACAAATTATTGCTGACCTTCTTGACCTTCTCCAAGATGAGACAGCCATCCAGAAATACCATATCGAACTGCCATCGGGCATCCTACTGCATGGCCCTCCTGGCTGCGGTAAAACACATTTCGCCCGAGCCATAGCGGGTACATGGCATGTTCCACTGATCCGTATATCACCCGCAGACCTTATGAGCCGGTGGTCAGGCGAAACCGAGAGCAACATCCGGCAACTCTTCATTTACGCACGATACCTCTCCCCCTGCGTCCTCTTCCTCGACGAACTCGACGGACTTGGACGTAGCAGAAGCAACGTCAGAACCCGCTTTGAACAGATGGACTTGAGCCAGTTGCTCATCGGCGTGGAAAAAACGCATGGATGCCGACCTCCGGTTCTCATGCTTGGCGCTACGAACCGTCTCGATGACATAGACCCTGCATTGCGGAGGCCGGGTCGGTTTACCAGAGAAATCTATGTCGGGCCGCCGAACCAATCACAGCGAGAAGCGCTACTACGCCACTATACCCGAAACAGACCGATTTCACCATCCGTTGACTATACGGAGTTGGCAGAGCAGACCACAAACATGACCGGGGCAGACATCAAGCAGCTGTGCAACGATGCGGCCCGGCATGCATGGCGCAGGGCCAAACGAGAGGGTGGAAATGATGCTATAGGATTAGAAGATTTTACCGCAGTATTGCAACAGAATGATCAGCAAAAAACCTGCCTGATATATCAGTGAGGAATATATATGACAGTGATATTTAGCACCCTTGGATTTACGCCTGACGCCCTGTTACCTTTGATAACCCATTTTCCTGACGTGGAAAAGGTCGTGTTTTATTATTCGACGGAGAAGGAAGAGCGGGTGGTCAAAGCCAAGGAAGAAGTCATCAAGGTATGTGTGTCGCTTACCATCCCCGTTGAAGCAAATGAACTGGAAAACTATGTGGACATCATCCCCATGATAAAACGGATGCGGGACGACCTACAGCAGTACGAGAGAGACAATGTGGTGTTCAACATCACGGGTGGAACGAAGGCCATGGCGGGGGCAGCCATTATTACGAGCATTTTGGAAGGCATACAGGTGGTGTTCAACGACTGGGAAAACAATAGAGTAGTGGAATATCCGGTGTTACGGATGCGGTATGAGGATACGCTCACCAAGCGCCAAAAAGAAATCCTCAAATATATTCATCGCAAGGATGAGTGTAAATTCTCTGAAGTTGTCAAGAGTATGGGGGTGTCGAAGTCAACGATTTCACATCATATCAGAGAACTTGAGGAGAAAGGGTTTATCGAGCGAAAGGCGATTAAAGAAGATAAACGAGAGCAGATTATCAGAGCGAAAGAAGTAGCAGAACTCGTAATAAACCGTTAGATATATAGCATAAGAATGACATTATGATTTGGTGAATATGATGGCTGGATGCGGTAACAATAAAAAATTTCAAGATTGGTCAAGCATTGGCCAGTTGAAGCAAAACTTAAATCTCTCTCTTTCAGAACTACAGTTAGAGATTGATAGCACAGAGCCGATATACTATTATGTTTCAACATCTGTTATTAGGAAACCAACTAATGGCCATAGTTTTCTGCATACAAGTTGTGGGCCTAACTTTGAGGGAGGAATTTTAACTAATTTTACGTGCAGGCGAGACATCAGAACGTGGAATGTTGATGGGGGATGGCATAACAAATGGATAGCTGGTGTCACGGGTGTAAATGGAGCAAGCGATGAAAATCCCAATAGGAGATATCTATTCTATCTCATGCAAGTTGCAGAAATATATCATTCACAGATGGAAATATGGAGAAAAGAAAGCAACATACTAACTCAAGAGGTTAAGCAAATCAAAAATGCGACTAAAAACCCGTTCGGTGACATATTTCCTCCCCTTCCAAACGCAAGCGATGATGACCAATACTGTGTTGAAAGCTATCAAAAACCGATATCCAATCATGTACACTATAAGGATAATAAAGGATGGATGAAAGATATTAACTATCCACCAAATGATAGTACAAAACAGCAAGTATATCTTGTGGGCCATCCAAAGAGGAGTTATTTATGGTCAAAACCACTCATTTATTTAGAACGTGAGCAAAACTGGAGAAATAGAACCAATGACAACATACAACATTTTCTTACACAATTATCTTCTGAAACAAAATAAACGATAAAGAATATCGCATCCTTTGGTCTTGAATTAAAGAGGAGTATTCTTACCCTCAAATTTAGAAAACTGGGTATATAGGGAAAGAAGTTGAGGAATTTCCGTAAACAATAAGGAGCAGATTTACAATCACTGGTACCATGCCGAGCTATCTAATTCCATACCAAGACCCACGTAAGATCGAGGGGCATGAAGACCCCATGTTTGAGGAATACACCTATGGAGATATAGGCAGCAGAGGAAAAAAGTTGCTCAATAATGTCGATAAGGGTGACTATCTGTTTTTCCACACCACCCAGAAAGGCAAGCGAGTTCTTACCTCATATTTTGTTGTCGAGAAAACAATGCCTGCAGACGAAGCCAAGCAAAACAAACTGATCACGATGAAATACAAAAACCCACATCTGGATAGGGAAGAGATCTACGAGCACGACACACTCGCATTCGGCAACCCCATATTCTCCAACAACCTCAAAAGACCGCTCGAACTCACCAAGGAACTATTACAGCAATTGTCCATAAAAACAACCTTCAATCGCACCCAAACAGAGCTCGGGCAAATATCATCAACGCTCCGCAGCTGGAGAGAACTGGGTGACGACGACATCGAATTTTTATTAAATAAAATAGCGGAGATAGAGGAACGGAGTTTTCTCCGCCACACACCCATATCCACGAAGGAAATAGAGCAACTTCGAGAAGAAGACATCGAAAACTTCATCGAAGAAAATCCAAAGGTTCTGGGAAACGATATCCAGCTACTTGAACGACAATATACACTGCAATCAGACCACCGAATTGACCTATTGTGCAAAGATAACAACGGCTACGTCGTAGTGGAGATAAAACTGGGTTCCATTGGCAGAGACGCCTACAAACAAGTCAGGAAATACATGAAACAACTAAAAAAAGAAGAAGGCGAACAGGTGAGAGGCATCCTCGTATGCGCTGACATCCTCCCAGTTTTTGAAGACTATCTCATCAAACGAATAAACGAAGGAAAAGTCGAAGTCTACCTATACTCATGGAAATTTACCCTAAATCCGTTCAGGCCATAGCCAACTGATCCCGATAATCCGCTAGATCCCGTAGTCCTGATTGTTAATTAGTTAGATAGGGCTACGTAGAGAAAAATAGGGAGGAAAAAGGGAAAGCGGTTAGCTGCTCTTTTTCTGGCGTTCTCGCTTGCGGAGCTCAACCCGGCGTATTTTGCCGCTGATGGTCTTGGGGAGCTCGTCGACGAACTCTATCTCCCGCGGGTACTTGTAGGGCGCCGTCTCCTTTTTGACGAATGTCTGGAGCTCCGTGACGAGGTCGTCGCTGGGCTCATGCTGCTTGGCGAGGACGACATACGCCTTGACGATGTTGCCCCGTATCTCGTGCGGCGAGGCAACGACGGCTGCTTCCATCACGGCGGGATGCTTGACCAGCGCGTCCTCGACCTCGAAGGGACCGATGCGGTAGCCCGACGCTTTTATGACATCGTCGGCGCGTCCCTCGAACCAGAAGTAGCCGTCCTCATCTTTTTTGGCGAGGTCGCCGGTCAGATACCAGCCGTTGACCGCCAGGTCATCCAGGTCTTCGCCGTTCCAGTAGCCCACCATCAGGCCGGGATGGTCGATGGGGACCGCTATCTGACCTATCTTGCCCGGAGGCAGCTCGTTGCCGTCTTCGTCGATGATGGTGGCGCCTGAGCCGGGCATCGGCTTGCCCATGGAGCCGTATCTGACATCGATGCCGTGATAGTTGCAGACCAGGCCCGAGCTCTCCGTCTGCCCGTAGCCGTCATGTATCTGCAGGTCATATGCCCGCTTGAAGCGGTCGATGACCTCGCGGTTGAGTGCCTCGCCGGCGCTCAGGAACTTGGTCATCTCGGACAGGTCGTATTCCTCGAGATCCTCCTGGGCCCACATGCGGTACTCGGTCGGGGTGGCGCAGAGCTTGTTGACCCCGTATTTTTCCATGAGACGGAGGAATTTCTGTGGGTCGAACCGGCCCCGATAGGTGACCTGTGATGCGCCGACGGTGACGGCAACGCCGAGCGGGCTCCAGAACCATTTCGCCCAGCCGGGAGAGGTGGTCGACCACAGCACCTCGTCAGGATGCGCGTCCCACCAGTACCGGGCGTTGGTTTTCAGGAAGCAGTACATCCATTTGTGGTCGTGGAGCACGCCCTTGGGGTCGCCCGTGGTTCCCGAGGTGTAGTTGATGGTCATGATGTCCTCGGCGTTGACGTCCTGCGGCTCGAGGTCTGCTGAGGCGTCGCTGACGAGGTCGTCGTAGCGCTGCCAGCCGTCACGTTCGCCGCCGACGATGATATAGTTTTTGAGCGGCGTTTTGTCGCGGACTTTGTCGACGTGCTCGGCGGCTGATGGCGATGCGACGATGGTGGTCGCCTCGCAGTTGGTTGAACGGTATTCGATGTTTTTCTCCCGGAGCATCTCGGGGCAGGGCACGATGATGGCGCCTATCTTGAATGCGCCGATCTGGGTGTAGAAGACCTCGGGCAGGCGGGGAAGCACGACCATGATGCGGTCGCCTTTTTCGACGCCCATCTTGAGGAGGGCGTTGGCCAGGCGGTTGGCCTCGTCGCGGAGCTCCCGGTAGGTGATGGCGTGCTCGTTTCCCTGGTCGTTCTCCCAGTATATTGCTACCTTGTCCGGGTTTTCTGCATGCTCGTCCACCGCCTTGGCGATGGTGTAATCCGCTGGAATATCCCATTCGAAATCCTGCATCCATTGTTCATAGTCGTCCATGGCTGTCACCATGGGCGATGATGTGACATCGTCATTTAACCGTTTTGGTCATCCCGACAAAAGATGCAGGCAGCCGGTATACGTCGGCCGACCAGCGGGAATGCAGCCGGCGCCACATGCCGCCCCATAGAGGGTTTTTGTTCGATGAACGTTCCGCATCCTTCGGCGCTTGTACCACAGCCTTTATAACAAAGGGCGGGGCATAGTATCCCTGAAAGCAAACGGGGCGGGCGAGACGCATGTTTTGCCTCCATGTCTCCCCTCTTTTTCCCTTTCTCGTCTTGCCCCGTTTCTTCGACTTTTTTATTTCTGGCTGTCCGGCACGTTACACGCCAAGGGTGAAGGGGCCCAGCAGCCATAATCCGGTGGACGCCGTCATGTCGTCAACCTCGACCACGAGCGAGGCCGGACCGAGGCCGACGGGGTACAATGCAACGGTGAATGCTTTCCCGGGCTCCAGGACGGCGGCGGTACCTGAGACGTCGCTGTCGATACACAGCGGCCCGGACACCGACATCCGCCATGACAGGTTATACAGGGCAGCGATGCCGGCATTGGTCACGGTTATCCTGACGCCCAGGCCACCGGACACCGATATCTGCAACTCCGCTGCCTCATCGTGCTGCCCAACGATGTTTTCCATCGGATGGGCTATCCCCTGGATGGTTATGCCCGCGGGGTAGAGACAGAGCAGCGTCACCACGGCCAGGACTACACCTCCGACGGTTTTGCCCATCTATCCCACGTGTTTCATCCCCGCGAGGATACTATAACGTTTCGTGCATCGACCGTTGCCCCCGGCGGGCGGAAGGCTGCATATTTAAAAAACAAGGGCGTATTATGTCCATGGTCAAGCTGGAGCGTTCCCTCAGCCTGTGGGAGGTCACCCTGATGAGCGTGGGCATCATCCTCGGCGCCGGGATATACGTGCTCATCGGGAAGGCTGCCGGGCTCGCCGGCGACGCGGTCTGGCTGTCGTTCATCATCGCCGCCATCGTCGCCTCCTTCACGGGGCTGAGCTACGCGGAGCTGTCATCCCGTTTTCCCGATGCAGGCGCCGAATATGTCTACGTGCAGCGGTCCTTCGGCCGGCGGCCCGCCTGGCTCATCGGCTGGCTCATCATCGCCGGGAGCGTCATCGGGGGCGCCACCGTCGCCATCGGCTTCGCCAACTACTTTGCAGGCCTGTTCGGAACCGCGGTGATACCCGTCGCGTTCGGGGCGCTGCTCGTCTGCGGCGTCATCGTGTTCGCAGGCATCCAGGAAACCGCGTTTTTCACCATCGCTATCACGCTCATCGAGACCGCCGGACTGATCATCATCATGGCCATCGGGCTGCCAAAGTTCGGCGAGCCGGCCGACTATGTCCAGATGGCGCATGGCATCGAGGGTATTCTCAAGGCGGGGGTGCTCATCTTTTTCAGCTACCTCGGTTTCGAGAGCATCGCCCGACTGGCCGAGGAGACAGAGGAACCCCGGAAAAACATCCCCAAGGCCATCGTGCTGTCCATCGCCATCACGACCATCATATACATCCTGGTGGGCATCGCCGCCGTGAGCGTGCTGCCCGCCGAGGAGCTCGCAACCTCGGGCTCACCGCTCGCGGACATCGCCGAAACATGGCTGGGTCAGAAAAGCTTCTGGCTGCTCTCCCTGATCGCCCTGTTCTCGACGTTCAACACCGTGCTGGTGATGCTGCTGAGCGCCTCCCGGATGGTTTACGGCATCGCCGACGAGCGTGCATTGCCGGATGTGTTCTGCCGGGTGTCATCGAAGACCCGGACGCCCTGGGCGGCGACCCTGGCCGTGACGGCGGGAGCGATGCTGTTCCTGGCGCTCGGCGACGTCGAGATGGTGGCCAACCTGACGAATTTTACCGTCTTCGCCGTCTTCATCGCGGTCAACGCCGCCCTGATATATTTCAGGTTCAACCGGCCGGCCCGGGAGGGTTTCCGTGTCCCCGGCTCCATCGGCCGATTGCCCATCATTCCGGTGCTCGGCATCCTTGCCTCCATCTTCATGATAACCAATCTGTCGCTGGAGGTGCTGCTGCTGGGCGCCAGTCTCATCGTCATCGGCCTGCTCATACAGGTGATGATGCGCCAGTTTGAAAAGAAAAGGTTTTAGAGTAACGCTCCGTTGTCTGGCACAATGGACCTGATGCAGGTGCTGCTGGACGCGATGGGCAACCCCCTGTCCTACTCCATCATCTTTTTCATCTATGTCGTCCTCGCCGCCGTCATTCTGCCCATCCCGGTGGAGCTCGGCCTGTTCAACCCTGAGCTGCCCCCGCCGCTGCGATGGATGCTGCCCATTGCTATCCTTGCCGCCGGCAAGGGAGTCGGTGCCTACATCGTCTTCAACATCGGGTCGCGCGCACGGAAAAAGCTCAAGGCGTTCTCGAAAGGCGGACGGCTCACCACGCGCATCGTCGAGGCAGCGGAGCGCTTCGTCCGCCGCTACGGCCACATCGGCCTGTTCGTCATCATGAGCACACCGCTGATGGTCGACTCCGTGTCCCTCTACCTGTTTTCGCTGCTGAACCCGCATGAGCAGGAGGATGCGGCGCTGGCCGAGCGAAACTTCGTGCTCATCAACGTCGCGGCCGGCGCCGTCCGGGGTATCATCATTCTTGCCGTTGCGGCGCTGGTTGGCATCCGGCTGACCGGCTGAGGGAAAATAAAAAAAGCGCGGCGGCATTCATGTTGTATGTTAGACAGAAGTGTCGTGCAGGAGCAACTGGAAAACTACGACCTGGACAGGGCGGGCATCGGAGCCGTGGCGTCGCATTCGGCGCTCGACGCCTTCGACGGCGCCAAAGAGGAGGGGTTTCCGACGCTGGCGGTCTGCCAGAAGGGACGGGAGCAGACATACGCCCGGTATTTCCGGACGCAGCATCACGACGGGCGGCACGTCAAGGGATGCGTCGACAAGGCCTGGGTGTTCGACCATTTCCGCGAGATACTGACGGAGGAAAACCAGCGACGGCTCATCGACAACGACATCGTGTTCATCCCCAACCGCTCCTTTACCTCGTACTGCAGCCTGGACCGCATCGAGGATAGCTTTGCGGTGCCGATGTTTGGCTCGCGAAACCTGCTGCGCACCGAGGAGCGAAGCGAGGAAAAAGACTACTACTGGCTGCTCGAAAAAGAGGGCATGCCTTTCCCCGAAAAAATCGACGCGCCGGAGGACATCGACGAGCTGTGCATCGTCAAGCTGCACCACGCGCAGAAAAAGCTGGAGCGCGGTTTTTTCACATGCTCCTCCCCCGAGGAATACAGGGAGAAGGCGGAGCAGCTGCTCAGCCAAAACGTCATCACCCGGGAGGCGCTGGACAACGCCCGCATCGAACGCTACGTCATCGGCCCGGTGTTCAACTTTGACTTTTTTTATTCGCCGCTTACCGACGAGCTGGAGCTGCTGGGTATCGACTGGCGCTTCGAGACCAGCCTGGACGGCCATGTCCGGCTGCCGGCACCGCAGCAGATGTCGTTGCCGGAAACGCAGCAGATACCCGAGTACACGGTGGTGGGCCACAACGCCGCAACATTGCGGGAATCGCAGCTTGAAAAAGTGTTCCGGCTCGGCGAGCAATATGTGGCGGCGACGAAAAAACACTATGGCTACGGGGTCATCGGGCCGTTCTGCCTGCAGACCTGCCCGGACAAGGACCTCAATTTTTACATCTATGACGTGGCGCCGCGCATCGGCGGTGGCACCAACGTGCACATGTCCTGGGGGCATCCATATGGCAACACGCTCTGGCGGCGGCAGATGTCCACCGGACGGCGTATCGCCCTCGAGATAAAGATGGCTATCGAGGAGGACAGGCTGCACGAGGTTGTCAGCTAATCGTTCCAGGCGACGCTTGCATTCTCGATGGTGAACCAGATGCTGCCGTCGGCACCGTGCAGCGCGTAGCTGCCACAGTCAGTGGTGATGTCGAACTGGTCGTTGACGTAGCTGCCGTTGCCGTCTATCCGGACGAAATCCTGCTCGCGGAACCCGTCGAACGAGTTCCATTCGGTCAGGGTTTCGTCATGGTCGATGATGGTGAGCGCGATGCTGTTGTTGTATCCCCCGGGCGTCCCGGCGTCGTCGAGGTCGGCATCGAATGCATAATTGACGGTGTTGTTCTGCCCCTGAATGATGTCGTATCTGCCGGATGACTGTCCGCCTGAGAGCGCGGTGGCGTCGGTGACCAGCTGGAACTGGGTTTCGAAATGACCGTCTCGTTCGTTCATGTCCGATGTTATCATGATGGCTTCGATGGTGACGGTGACCTTGAGGTCGTTCAGCGGGTCGACGTCGAAGCCATCTTTGACGCCGTCGCCGTCAACGTCGTCCGTCTGCAAAAACTGGAGGCTGGTCTCGTTTGAAATATTGTAGTTGTTCCGGTAAAACTGGAGTTCCTCGTAGTCGCCGCGCCAGTTGCCGTTGTCGTGGTCGACGTCGTGCCGCCAGGTGGTCGGACCGGAGCCGAGCTGCACCTCCATGCCGTCGGGGATGCCGTCGCCGTCGGTATCCGGGTTGGAGGCATTGGTGGGCTTCCCTGAGCCGCCGCCCGAAAACCATTCATCGTAGTCGGATATGCCGTCATCGTCGGTGTCCTGCCTCTCGGGGTCATGGTGCACCAGGACCTCCGTCTCGTTCTGTTCACCGGCGTAGACAACCGTTATCGTCCAGGTCTCAGGCAGGTACGGCTCGTCTCCGCCGCCGTCGAGACAGCCCGACATGGCGGCCATGATGAGCAGCATCACACCGGCGGCGGCCCACCATTTCACCGGGATCACCAGCCGGACAGCGTGAACCGGGTCAGGTCTATGGTTTCCCAGTCGTCCTGGTCGTGGTCACCGTCGTCACCGTTGGAGTAGTCGACGAGCTTGTAGACGTAGCGGTAGTTCATGCAGCTCCGGTATGGACCCCATTCCCAGTATTCCCTGTTCCAGGGGAACCGGCTTTTTTCGTTATCGATGCCCTCGAAGGAGCCGAGGCCCAGCGTGTGACCGAGCTCGTGCATGAACACGCTTGCAAAGCCCGTGTAGTAGTCGCTGCCCTGCACCCTGAACAGGGGTGCCCAGTTCCGCACGTACTGGCCACCGATGGTGTGCATGTCGATGTAGCACATCCTTCCCCCGGCAGGTCTGCCCGACCATTCCATCTGATGGCATATCAACGCATAATGGAACACGCCGCGCCGCCAGTAGTTTTCATTGCCCCTGAGGAAATATTTGAGGCGGGCGGCCTGCAGCTCGGTGCCGGTCATGCCCTCCTCGAAGGGGATGAGATCGCCGCCCCCGCCCATCAGCCCCTGGTCGATGTGGACGGTGATGTTATGCAGAGCGAAGGGGTTGAGCAGGAGCTGCTGGGATTTCTCCGGGAAGAGATAGGGCTCGCCGCCGGGACGCTTGGCCTTCATGCCGTCGACCTCGATGAATATGTCCTGTGCAAACGGGTCTGAGAGCCACTGCGAGGTGCGGTATTCCTGGTAGTTGGTGAGGCCATCGTTGTCCGGGTCTGCGTCCGCCTGGCTCTGATTGGCGAAGGGGTCGAGGGCGTATTTGTCCTCCCATTCGAGCGGGATGCCGTCGCCGTTGAAGTCGACGGTGGCGTAGTCCTGTGAAGCGTTGAGCCGGTAGACGTGTTCTTTTTCCCAGCCGGTCAGCCGGCTGCTGTCGCCCCACCAGCCGCCTTCCTCCCACTGGTAGATGTCAAACCAGATTTCGCAGTCATTGTCATCAGTGCTACCGTCCTCGAATCCGGAGGCATGGCCGTAGCCGTTCCCGTCTCGCAGGTAGTCGTCGCCGGTCCACTCACCGCGCTTGAGGTCATAGAAAATTGTGACGGTTTTCCCGGCGAGCTGGTCGCTGGTGCCACGGCTGACGTCGCAGGGCTCATCCGGGGCGAGCGGGTGTTTCTGCCAGACCTCGAGCTGGATGGTAACCGGCTCGTCGGGGGTGTAGGGCACGGTCATGGCCGCGGTCGGCCATTCGAAATAGATGTCCGGGCCCTCGTGTACCTGCTCCCACCAGACTGCGTTTTCGCCGTTGATGAGGATTTTGAAGTAGAGCCGTGGCGTATCTGTGTCGAGGGTCATGGCTCTGAGGCGCATGACGTCTACGACCACGGTGACGTTGTCCGGGCTGTATGATGCCGAGCCGACGTCGTGGCCCGCATCGTTGGTTCCTGCGGGTTCGCCCGGGTACACCGGGTGCATAGTGAGGGTCATGGCCGCAGGGATTATGAGCACAAACAGCGCGAGGAGCGCCCCGATTGTCTTGCTGTTCGAATACATAGCAAGAGGGTTAATAAAATATTAATATAAGTGTTTTTCCCTCGACAGGTGGCACGGTAACGTATGTCACTATGAATCGTCCGCGCGCTCCCTGGCACGCTGGCGGCGCAACTGCGCCCGCTTCTTCGCGAGTTCCCGGTCCTTTTTACCCGCCTTCGAGGAGGACTGCTTTGCCTGACGGCGCAACTGCTTTTTCTTGCGCGCCACCCGCCGGCGCTTGCGCTCCTGTCTGATTCGGCGCTGCACCCGCTCCATCTCGCTCTCCAGCTTGTGATCGATGGCAGCAAAGGTTTTTTCCAGTTTTTCTTTCCGGGCCTCGGCCCGGCGCCTGATTTTCTCGGCCTCCAGCTTGCCGGCGCGCTCCCCTCGCTGCAACGGCGTCATGATTTTCTTGACCACCCTGTCCTTCGGCGCGACGAGGCGACCGTGGCGCTCGTCGACCTGGTACTGCGGGATGCTGGGCTTCGGCAGCTTCCCCGGCTTGGGGGGCAATCGCAGCGGCGGGAACTCGGGCTTCGCGATCGTGCTAAATGACACGTCAAGGCGGTCGCTGGCCTCCCGTATCTTGCGGTTCATCCGCTTCCACTTGGTCAGCAGACGGCGTTTTTCCTTCCGGTAGCGCTCGCGCAGGTCACGGCGCTGCTTGTTCCACTCCCGGAGCGGTTTCTGCCAGGCGGTCCGCCAGGCATCCATGATTTTTCGCCGTAACGCCTTTTGCTTGCGGTCTCGTTTGCGGTGCAGGGCACGTATCCGCTGCCGGCGCTTGCGCTCGGCCTGGCAGAAGAGATAGGCCGATTTCCATTCTTCCTTCATCAGCTTTTTCTCTCTGCGGCGCCGGCGCCAGTCCATCTGCTCAAGGCGTTTTTTCTCGGCCGGGTCCTTCCATGGCTTCGGGATGTGGTTGCACGGATTGCGGGCGTGGAAAAACGCGATGCCGATGCCGATGAGCAGCAGCACCGACGGCGTCACGGTGCCGAACACGGCCCACTGGCCGACGGTGAGATGGAACCCGCTGAGGGTCACCACGACGGGCTCCGTCCGGTAGCTGGCGGGATTGTTGGTCGATGAAACGCGGAGCTGCATGACGTAGCTGTCATACTGGATGTAAAACTGCTGATGCGGGATATAAAAACTCAGGTTGACCTGCGTCTGCTCGCCCGGGGCCAGATACACCCGCTCCCGGGAAAACGCATACGCCCATTCCTGGGGCACGTAGTCCATCGAGATACGGAAGCTGTCCGGGAGGTTGCCCGTGTTGGCGATGGTAACCGGGACATGGTAGACGGCGTCCTGCTCCCCTGAAATCGTCGGCTTTTCGACCTTGAAATACAAAAAGCGCTGGGGCTCAGACCGCACCTGGAAGGTGACATTGGCCGTCTTGACGAAACCGCCCGGAAGGAGACCGGGCCGCACGTGCATCTCAACCTCGCACGTGATATTGGCAATATATGAGGGGTCGGCGCCGGCGCTGACCCACACCGTCGCGTTGCCGACCTCGTTCCAGTCATAGTAGCCAAACGAGGGGCTGACGCTGGCGGACCATCCCTCGCCGTCTATCTCGACGATGCGGAGATAATACCGCATCGGGACGTTGGAGGAGCCGTTGACCACCCCGCCGTTCCAGAACTGGAAGCGGAAGCCGTGCTGGCCCGTCACCGGCTCAATCGCCGCCTGGGTCGGCCCGACGGGCTCAATCTTGACGTTCCACCAGAAGTTCGACCACTCCTCCCACGGGATAATCTGCGCCTCTGCCTCCTGCGGGGGAGGCACAAGCAGCGAAAAGAGAACGAGCGTCGCGAGTAGGAGTGCAACCTTCCGCATGATTTACCAATCCGGTAAACAGGTGTTCGTTTAAATAATTAGTTGCTCCGGCGGCGTCGGATGACGAACGCCAGAGCAGCGAGCGCGCCGATGAGGATGACCGCCTCGAACCCGGGCACGTAGAAGCCCCTGTTCTTCACCATCATTCTTGCATAGACAGTCGCCTGCTTGATGTTCTCGGGGTCCTTCGACGACTTCTGGAACTGGTTGCCTTCCTTCACCCAGTAGTCGGCGAAGGACTGCGCATGTGCCTGCAGCAGGAACGTCTCCCGGTCGTTGTGATACGAGATACCGGTGCCGTGCGGCGTGGTCACCGTGAAGGAGACGGTTTTCTCCGGAGGGTTCGGGTCGCCCGGTTTTTTGGCGTCGAGGATGATCTGCTGCGGCGAAATAATGGGATCTGTCCAGTCGTCGGGCACGTCGGTGGCCGAGAGCGTCACGCGCGTCTGCGCGGTGCCCCAGTTCTCGATGGTGACGGGGAACGTGAGCTCCTTGTCCGGCGAGGACCGCTCGATGGGCTTCGCGATGCTGACGGTTATCTGCGTGAACGGGTTAACGCCGACGAGGATGTCGGTCTCCGCCAGGGCGACCTCCCGCAGCTCGCCGCCCAGCACGATGCGGCCCGTTACCTGGATGGTCACGCTCGACAGGCTGGGCGCCTCCACGTCCTGCTCGCTCAACGCCAGGTTGACCTTCACGTCCTTCCGGGCGTTCGTCCGGGCGTCAAGCGGGAATGTTTTCTGGGTCGGCGTCACGGTCAGCCAGCTCGGGCTCTTCACGACCTCTATCTGGGCCCACACCGGGAAATACTGGAAGAAGAAATCCTGATATTCGACCGTGAGCGTAAACGAGTCACCGCCATACCGGTTCACATAAAACGGGGAAATATTGGGCGATGCGCTCATCGCACCCCATTCGATGGCCTGCGCGGCCGGGGCGAACAGGATCGTTGACAGAAACATGAATGCAGCGAGGACCACACCAATCGTTATTGTTCTTTTCAGCATTTTTCACCTCTCCGTGAAAGATAATGTTGTTATTGGCATTTCGATATATATGTTTTTCGTGGTCACTCTTCCTCTTCCTCTTCTTCCTCGTCCAGGCAGACCATTTCAGGGAAATAGCTCAGGATGATGATGTCTCCGGCAGCCGACACCCACCGGTAGGGCACGCCGACGTCCACCGAGCCCTCGACCACCTCGGGGTTCGTGTTGGTGATAACGAGGCTGTCAATCCGACGTTCATCGGTGTTGAGAGCCACGTTGCGAACCTCGCCCACGTAGATGCCGTGACGGGTATATGTTGGCACGTTCAAGAAGTCCGTAATTTCCTTCGCCATTGTAATCACGTGAACATACATCCGAAATGCCTTATTAAGAGTTGTGGTGACACCGGAGCGGCAGGCAAGCCCGCAACGGAAAGAGCGCCGGCGGACGGCGGCGCAGATGCAGCATCCATTTTGCCCCGCCATTGCCCACATCGCTCCAGAGATAATCACAGATAATTTTATAAGGAAACACGTCATTATATAAAAGAGGTCAAAGAATGCACGCAACAGCCTGGAAGAAGGGCATGGCACTCGCTGCCGCCCTGATATTTTGCACCCTCGCACTGACGCCGCTGGCGACACACGCAGCCACATCCAACGAGGAGACACAACAGGCATACGTCACCCGGTACAACGCGGATGGCAGCGCCGCGCACCATGTCATGTCGCTGTCGGCACAGACGGTCCAGCGTCTCAAGGAACGCTTCATCGAGGCGTCCACCGCGGAGGAGCGGCTGACGCTCCTGCGGGAATACGACCTGCTGTCAGATGACATATCGCTCGACACATGGAAGACGGGCATGGAGCAGCGGGCTGCAATGCTCGGGCTCGACCAGCAGGATGCCGACAACCTCAACGACGCGGATGCGACGGGCCGGCTGCTGCGGATGCCGCTGATGCTCACCTTTTTCAGCAAGATAAACGCCATGTACGTGCTGAGCGGCGAAGCCGGGGTCGGCCTGCCGCCGCTGTTCGGCATCATGAAGTTTTTCGGCGGGCAGCGCGTCGCCCAGTTCGACCTGTTCGATGTCTGCTGGGGTGCCTTCGGCGTGCTCCAGGCCAAAACGCTGTTCCGGCAACACACCATGGTAACGATGCCCAGCCTGCTCGGCATGGCCGGCTTCGTCGGCATTCACATCCACATCCCGTTCGTCCTCAACATCTACAACGGGTTCTCGGCCATCACGTTCGCCGCCGGGCTCGGCCCGCACAGCATCAACTTCAACCTGGCCACCATGGCCCTCCTCGGGTTCTTCCTGGGCGGCACCCTGGGCGCTCTTCTGGCCGGTGGTGGCGGCGGCAACGCGACCGTCTGATGGTGCCCGGACACGTAATGGAACGGCATCTGTAGAACGAGCGTAAAAAAGTACAATTTAAAATAGGGAAGCACATTGGGAGGTCATGCCAGAAACGCTGTCCTTCCCCGAGCCGCACGACGTCGTCCGGCAGAAACCGTCACTGCGAAAATATCTCCGCTACCTCCTGTTTTTTGGGCCGGGAGCCATCCTGGCCTCGATGACCATCGGGCAGGGACAGCTCATACTCGGCCCCCAGATAGGAGCATGGGCCCGCTACGCCCTGCTGTGGATCATCACCCTGAACATTGGCTCCTATGCCGTGGCCTATGTCGGGACGAGGTTCACGATGCTGTCCGGCATCAGCACCATGGACATGTTCGCAATGAAAACCCGGGGTGGATGGATCAACTGGCTGATCATCGCCATCATGGCCGTCTTCGTGCCGACGTTCGCTGCGGCGATAATCACCACGCTCGGACATTCACTCGCCTGGATATTCGGCGTCGGCCACTACCTCATCTGGGGCATCGGGTTCTCCGTGTTCGCCGCGATACTGGCGCTGCTCGGTCGATACAAGGTGCTGGAGGTATCGCAGGCGTTTTTCGTGGCCGTGCTGGGCATCGGCGCCGTCGCATCGGTGGCGGTGCTCCAGCCCGACTTTTTGGAAATTTTACCCAATTTCGCGTTCATCGGCAACGTGCCCGACTATCCCGCCTGGGTTGACACCGTCCCCGATTTCACCAAGACCCCGATACCGCTGTCGATGCTCGGCTATCTGGGCACGCTCACCATATCCATCGTCCCGCTGGTCGGCTACCTCGGCTGGATAAAGGTCAAGCGATGGGGTATCTTCCGGGGAAGCGCAGACCCCGATGGGTTGTCAGAGCGCCTCTTTGCGAGATACCGCTGGGATGGCACCATCGACTATCTGCCCGACGACAGCGAAGAGGTGAACAAATCACGGCTGTTGCTCCGCCCGCTCATGGTCGACCTTATCGTCGCGTTCGCCATCGTGTCGCTCGTATCTGCAGCATATATGATAGCGGGCGCCGACCGGCTCGGACGGAGCATTCCCACCGACGTCGACCTGCTGAAACGACAGGCCGTCATCTTCTCCGACATGGCCGCCTGGCTGGAACCCCTCTACCAGCTAAGCGTGGCCTTCGCCCTGTTCGGAACGGTCTACAGCGCCTTCGAGGCGGCCTCCCGGATGCTCTTCGAGGCCGGGAAAACCGTGCGCGCCGGCATCGGCAAGCTCCCATACAAGCGCTTCATGCTCTACTTCCTGATATACGTGCTTGCGCTGGGCATCCCGCTGGCGTTGCTCATGTACGGCGGCCTGTCGGTGCTGCTGGTGCTGTCCATCACGCTGCTGTTCATCGGCGTCATCAGCGTGGTCATCTACGGCGCAGGAGCAATATACCTGTCGCAGACGGTGCTCCCCCGGCGCTATCAGCTGGGGGCACTGGGCATGGGCCTTGCCGTGTTTTGCCTGGAGCTGCTGCTGCTGCCCGCCATTTTTTTCTTTATCTGACGCATCCTGCCAGGCATGTGCAAAACCTTTTTATCGCCGTAGCCGATACCACATGGAGAAGATACCATGGCTATAGATATAGTAGGCTACGGACTGAACGAAAATCTGCCATTGATAGGGGTGAGCATCTGGGACATGCTCGTCGCCGTTATCGCGCTCGTCGTCGGCGTCATCGTGGTGCGCCTGATTGTATCGATGCTGGGGCGATGGATGGTCAGGGCGGAGCTGTCGGAACTGCTGGTGGAATTCACCACGCGCATCCTCCGCATCATCATGTACATTTTCGTGGTCGGCATCGCGCTGTCCCTCATGGGACTCAACATGGGCGCGGCGCTGGTCAGCATCTCGGTGGTGCTGGGCTTCGTGCTCGGCTTCGCGCTGGGCGACACGTTGAGCAACATCGCCGCCGGGTTCATGATCGCCATCACCCGGCCGTTCAGGACAGGAGACTATGTGACGGTCAACGGCGAGAGCGGCTCGGTGCAGAGCGTCGGCATCAGCGTCACCGAGCTGGACACGCCCGACAACAAGCGGGTCATCATCCCCAACAAGTCGGTCTGGGGCGGCAACATCGTCAACTACACGCGTCATGGCACCCGCCGGGTCGACATGGAAATCGGCGTTGGCTACGACGACGACCTCGACCACGTCATCGAGACCACGCGGGAGCTGCTCACCGCCGACGAGCGGGTGCTGTCCGAGCCGGCTCCGCAGGTGGCCGTCAGCTCGCTGGGTGACAGCGCCGTGGTGCTCGTCGTGCGCCCCTGGGTGAAAACCGCCGACTACTGGAGCTTTTTCTTTGCCTTCCAGAAGACAGTCAAGCAGACGTTCGACGACGCGGAGATATCGTTTCCCTACCCGCAGATGGACGTCCACCTGGACAAATAGGATGGCTCGTCCCTCTTTTTTCTTTTTTTATTCCTTGTAGCGGAGCGCCTCGGCCGGCGGGATATGCGAGGCTTTCCATGACGCGGGGACGATGCTGAGCAGGGTGACAACCAGCGCAATTGCTGCGACGGCCAGGATGGGCTGCCAGTTGACCATGAATGCGAAGCCCTGGGGCTTGAAGCTGTCCCGCCACAGCGTGTAGCTGATGAAGATGCCCAGCAGGGTTCCGATGACGATGCCCATCACGGCGACGAAGGAGGTCTCGACGGTGAACGATGCGAGGACGTCACGTTTTTTGAAGCCCAGTGCGCGCATCATGCCGATTTCCTGCCGTCGCTCGTGCACCGACCGGATGGTGATGATGCCCAGGCCGGCGATGCCGATGACCAGCCCGAGGGCCATGAACGCCTCGAACAGGTTGAAAAACTGGTTCATCGCCTCCAGGATGTCAAGCACCATGTTTTTGACGTCCACGGTCTGCATGCCGTTCGTCAGGAACGCCTGCTCCAGATTTTTTGAAACCATGTCGGTGTCAACGCCGTCGTTGACCCCGAACAAGAAAAAGGTCGGTGCCTGCAGACCGAAATCCCGCCGGGCATGCCCGGCCGATATGTAGATGCCCTGCACGATGGAGGTGTCCAGGATGCCGATGATTTTTTTCTCCACCGTCTCGTTATCCCTGTTTTTCATCGTTATCGTTCCCCCGAGCTCGACGGTGAGCGCTGACGGCGGCCCAAACTCGTTTCCCTGCACCGACCCGTCGATGACGGCCAGGCTGTCGTTGCTCATGACGGCCTCCCAGACCGCCGTTTCATCCGCATAATCGGGGATCATCTCCGCGAAGCCGAACTCGTTGTGCTGCACGAAGTCCTCGCTGACGCCCAGCAGCCGGTAACCCGTGGTGCCGGTGCCGCCAGCCCTCGTCGTGTTGATGGTTACCATGGCTGAGAGCATGGCCGCCGTTTTGTCTATCTCGTCGTCGAGGCCCCTCGCGGCGAGCGCTGCCTCGATGTCGGATATGGGCAGCTCCGGCAGCGTAAATGCCATAATGTCGTAGCCTCCGGCTGCCTCGTCGACCTGCCGCTCGATGTTGGTGCCCAGCATGCCCACGATCATGGACATCACCGTGATGGAAAAAATAATCAGCGCGAAGATAGCGATGGTCATGCCGGTGCGAAAGCGGGACCACAGCGAGTAGGAAATGGACGTCTTGAGGACGGCGGGCATCGACCGGAACCGGCCGAACAGCGCCGTGAACATACCGGGGATGAGCCGGGCGTTGAACATCACGATGAACAGCGAGCCGACCACCAGGAAGAGGCCGGAGACGATGAACATCTCGATGCCACCCCCGTAGTCGGGGAACCAGCTCCAGGGCAGAAACCACCAGATAAGGGTGGCAGCACCGGCCGCGGTGTAGGCAGCCCGGTCGCCTATCCATCGGCGGGCAACGGTGGCAGCACCGATGAACAGCAGGGAAACACCAGAGAAAAAGAGCGCTGCCTGCTCCCCCGCCATGCCGGCTGCGACGGCCAGGCCGGCGCCGACGAGCAGCGCCATCCCGATATACAGCATCCGGCGGTCGCTCCGATGGATGGCCGGCTCCGGGATGTCCCGGACGGCGCGGACGATGTTCAGCCGGGAGATACGCCGCGCTGTTATGGTGATGGTGGCAAGGGTGATGAAAAAGCCGACGGTGAAGCCGAGCAGCAGGCTGGCCGGCGTGGCCGTGAAATACTGCAGCATGTTGAAGGCGCCGAACTCCGCGAATATCGCGCTCATCGCCCACATGATGAGGTAGCCGGTGCCGATGCCAAACCCGACGCCGACCGCTGATGCGACAAGCGCGTAGACCAGTCCCTCGGCCATGTACATCCGCTGGAGCTGGCCGCGCTGCATGCCGACGGCGCGGCTCATGCCCATCTCGGGCTTTCGCTCCTCCGCCAGCATGACGAATATGTTGACGATGAGGATGACGCCGGCGATGACGGAGAAGCTGCCGAAGACCAGGAACAGGTCGGTGAACTGCCGCATGCTTTGCCGTGACTCGTCGAGCAAATCTTGCTTTACCTCGGTGAGTTCAAAGGTCAGCTCCATATCGGATGAAAGCGAGCGGAGCACGGGCTTGAACGCCTGCTCGACCTCGCGGGTATACCGGATGCCCTCGTGGACGCCGCCCTCGTTTGACACCAGTATCTCGTTTATCTGTCCGGTCCGGTTGAGCAGCGATTGCACCGTCTGCAGCGCCATGTATATGCCGCGGCCGCTGCCGGCCCGTCCCTCCTTTTGCAGGATGTGGGTGACGGTGAAAAACCGGGGGGTGGTGTTGGCGTAGATGACGAGGCTGTCTCCCTTGCGGGCCTCGAGGTTGTCGGCGGTGTCCGCGGCCAGCAGGAGCTCGCCGGACTCGAGGCTCGTGATGGCTGTGCCGTTCCGTGTGACGAGCGAGCCGAACGGTCCCGCCGTGGCCATATCGACGCCGTGGAGGGTGACCCGGGTCTCCGAGAGATTGGTGTCCGTGTCCAGCACGGCGACGGCATCCTGAATCGCCGGGGAAAGACCGTCGATGTGCTCGGTGCTGAGCTGCTGCTCCACCCGGGCGAATACTGACTGGTTGAAATAGGCACGTTCGCCGGTTGGCGTCACCGCGACGACCTGCATGTCGGTTGTATGGTACTGGTTCAGGATTTCCGAGGCGATCATGGTGTCCATGGTGTCGCCGACGGACAGCGAGGCCGTGATAACGGCGGTGCCGACCATCAGGCCGAAGACGATGATGAGCGCATAGCCCTTCCGGCGCATGATGTTCCGGATGCCCATTTTGAAGACGATGCGCTCCCGCAGCAGGAAAACGAGCGCCGAGATGAGCACCACGATGAACAGGCCGACGAGCACCTCTGTGAGCATCGTTACCACCGGGTTGGCGTGTATGCTTTGTCGATGACGCCGCTGCCCATTTTGAGGACGCGGTGGGCGCGCTCCCCGATTTTGTGGTCGTGGGTGACGATGACGAAGGTCTGCTCGTTTTCCTCGTTGAGCCGTTCGATGAGCGCCATGACCTGCATCGAGGTCTCACGGTCGAGGTCGCCGGTGAGCTCGTCGCCGAACACGATGAGCGGGTCGTTGGCCAGCGCCCGGGCGATGGTGACCCGCTGGCGCTGCCCCCCGGAGAGCTCCGCAGGGGTATGCTGTGCCCGGTCGGCCAGTTCGACGAGCTCGAGCATCTCCAATGCTTTTTTTCGTGCCTCCGATGGTGCTACGTCAGAGAGCAGCAGCGGCATTTCGACGTTTTCGACGGCGGTGAGCACGGGCAGCAGGTTGTAGAACTGGAAGATGAAGCCGATGTGTCTGGCCCGGTATTTCGTTTTTTCGTTGTCGGACAGTGTTGAGATGTCGGTTCCCTCTATGGTGACGGTGCCCTCGGTGACGTCGTCGAGGCCCGACAGGCAGTTGAGCAGCGTGGTTTTCCCGCAGCCGGACGGTCCCATCAGGGAGACCATTTCGCCGCGCTGGATGCAGATGTCGACGCCACGGAGCGCGTGGACGCGGACGCTGCCCGTGTTATAGACTTTGTGGACGTTGCTCGCTTCAATGATGCAGTCGTTGTTCATTGTGTTCTCCTCACCACGTCAATAGATAGCACGATGAAGTGATAACGCTGAACCGTGGATGCTTTTAAAGCATTGCCCCTCCGTCTATAGACGGATGTATAGCATGGTATAGGCGGGGCGCAGGCGTTATATGCGGCCTGTGGATGCCCATTGTATGCATGTGCTGGTCACCGGCGGCAGCGGCTTCATCGGCGGCTACCTGGTCGACGAGCTGCTTGAACACGGCCACCAGGTACGGGTTATCAGCCGGCATCCCGGGCGGCTGACCGATGGCGACGGCGGGCTCGAGATATACCACGGCGACATAACCAGACCGGAGACGTTGCAGGGAACGATGGAGGACATCGACCTGGTGTTTCACAACGCCGCCCTCGCCGCCGATTTTGGCCCGGCGGAGCGGTTCCGGCAGGTCAACGTGGCGGGAACGGAACACGTCCTCGATGTCTGCCGCAGCGCCGGGGTGCCGCACCTGGTCTACACGAGCTCCGCCGGCGTGTACGGCTTTCCCGACTCCATGGCGCCGATTACGGAGGACAACGAACCACGGCCGATGAACGCGTATCAGCGTTCGAAGCTGCAGGCGGAGCGGCTCGTGTTGCGGCAGCGCGATGTCGAGGGGGTTGCTGTCCGGCCGCCGCTGGTACTCGGCGCCGGTTCACCGGCGGCACGACTGCTTCTGTCGCGGCTAGAGCGTGGTGACATGCCGTTTTTTGGCTCCGGCGAGAGCCTGGTTTCGCTGGTGCATCCCCGAGATGTCGCGCGCTGTATCCGCCTGGCTGCGGCGCATGGCACCGCGGGCGAGGCGTACAACGTGGTGAGCTTTGCCTGTCCTGTCCGCCGGTTGTTTGCGGAGCTTGCCGCTCGCCTTGGGGTGCAGCCGCCGCAGCGGCATGTGCCATATGTGCTTGTGTATGCGGCTGCTGTCGCTGCCGAATGGATGGCGCAACTCCGCGGCAATGAGCCATTGCTGACCCGTTTTCGGGTGATGCAATTTGGGACGAGCCGGGACATCCGCTGTGACAGGGCGCAGCGGGATCTGGGGTTTACGCCGGCCTGGGATCTGGCAGCGATGGCCGATGACGTGGTTGCGTGGTACCGGGACGAGGGCGGGCTGTGAACCGCAACAGCCATCAAAAACATTAAATACTACCTTGTATTATGTTTTTTGTTGTAAACGTTACAAAAAAGTATCGTTTACAGCAGGTGGCGCGTATGGATAAATACGTCTCGATACTCAGGGACCAAAATATCACGGTGACTCCCCAGCGGATAGCCGTGCTTCGCTATCTAGACCATCATCGCACACATCCAGATGCAGATACCATTTACGAGGAGCTCAAGCAGGACAACCCATCGCTCTCGAAGACGACCATCTACAACACGCTCGACATGCTCAGACAGCACGACCTCGTCAAGGTGCTCACCATCGGCACGAAGTTCCGTTACGACTTCAACCTGCTCCCCCACCACCACTTCCGCTGCCGACGATGCAGCACCATCATCGACATCCCCCAGGGAAATGCCCCCCTGGACTGCATGGACACCGACGGCCACCGCATCGACGAGGTCCACGTCTATCTCAAGGGCATCTGCAAAACATGCCTGCACAAAGAAAAGGAGGAAAACAATGGATAAATATGTATGCACGGTCTGCGGCTACGTCTACGACCCCGAAGAAGGAGACCCCGACGGCGGCATCAAGCCCGGAACGCCGTTCGAGGAGATACCGGACGACTGGGTCTGCCCGGTCTGCGGCGCAGCCAAGGACGCATTCGAACCAGTGGAGTAAACCATGCACCTGCAACCAATCGACACGGATATATATGCAGCGGTAGCCCGGCACTGGGACCGCGAGCTCTTCGACGAGCTCATCCCGCTGCCCGACGGCACCAGCTACAACGCCTACCTCATAGAGGGCAGCGAGGCAACCGCGCTCATCGACACCGTCGACCCCGCCAAGCAGGACGAGCTGCTCCAGATGCTCGACGAATATGAGGGTGACATCGACATCATCGTAGCCAACCATGCGGAGCAGGACCACGCCGGGAGCATCCCGGCAGTGCTCGACCGCTACCCGGATGCGACGGTGCGCTGCGCCACCAAGTGCAGAGACATGCTCATCGACCATCTGCATATCAACGGCGAGCGCATCCAGGCCGTCAAGGACGACGACACGCTGTCCCTGGGCGACAAGACGCTCCGGTTCATCGAAACCCCATGGGTTCACTGGCCGGAGACCATGAGCACATATCTGGAAGAGCGGCGCATCCTGTTCCCCTGCGACTTCTTCGGCTCCCACCTGGCGACCAGCAGCCTCTACGTGGAGGACGAAGCCAGGGTGTACGAGGCGGCGAAGCGCTACTACGCCGAGATCATGATGCCGTTCCGCAAGCCGATCAGAAAAAACCTGGACAGGCTGGCATCGCTCGACATCGACATGGTCGCGCCGAGCCACGGGCCCATCTATCGCCACCCCGATTTCATCATGGATGCCTACCGGGACTGGGCGGGCGACGCCGTCGCCAACGAGGTCGTGCTGCCCTATGTGTCGATGCACGGGAGCACACGGGCGATGGTGGACCATTTCATCGATGCGCTCATCGAGCGGGGCGTCACGGTCAAGCCGTTCAATCTTACCACCACCGATGTGGGGCAGCTCGCCGTGGCGCTCGTCGACGCCGCCACACTGGTCATTGCCACGCCGACGGTGCTCGGGGGGCCGCATCCCGCTGCCGTGTATGCCGCCTATCTGGCGAATGCTCTTCGCCCCAAAACGCGTTTCGCGGGCATCATGGGGTCCTATGGATGGGGCGGCCGGATGGAGAACAAGGTCAAGGAGCTCATCGGCAATCTCAACGTGGAGGTGCTTGACCCGGTTATAATAAAGGGACATCCACGTGAAAGTGATTATAAATCGATATATGCACTAGCTGACGAAATACTTAAAAAACATGAACAGATAGAACTCAAGGAGGTATAAAAAATGGAAGCATTTGAAGACCTGCTGCAAAAAGCAGACTGGAAAAAAGAGAAACATGTACCAGCCATCGCGGTACTCAAAGCGACGGACGACAACGTACGCGTTGAGGCAAGCGTGGGCAAGGAAATCGGACATCCCAACACCACGGCGCACCACATCGAATGGGTCGAGGTCTACTTCAAGCCCGACGGCGAACAGTTCCCCTACCTGGTGGGACGCTACGATTTCGCCGCCCATGGTGCCTCGACCGACGGCGCAGACACCAGCACCGTGTACACCACGCCGGAGGTAACGACGACGTTCAAAACCGAGAAATCCGGCGTCATATACGCCAAGTCGTACTGCAACATCCACGGCCTCTGGGTCAACAGTGAAGAAATCACGCTCAAATGAGGTGAAAAAATATGGGAACAATTGGAAGAGAAATGGTCGACATGGACGTCGACGAGCTGCTGGCGCTGCTCAACAGGGCCTTCGCAGACGAATGGCTGGCCTACTACCAGTACTGGATCGGCGCCCAGGTGCTCGAGGGACAGATGCACGGCGAAGCAGAAGCGGAGCTGCTCGAGCATGCGAACGACGAGCTCAGGCATGCGCAGATGCTGGCCGATCGGATCATCCAGCTGGACGGCACCCCGGTGCTGACGCCGGAGGACTGGTACGAGCACACCAACTGTGGCTACGAGGCACCCGATGACCCGTCGGTCAAGACGATCATTCATCAGAACATCGAGGGTGAACAGTGCGCCATCAAGGTCTACCGGAAGCTGGCGGACATGACCAGGGACACGGACCCGGTGACCTACGAAATCGTGCTCGAAATCATGCGCGATGAGATTGAACACGAGGATGACCTCGAGGGCATCCTCGACGACATGAAACACATGTGAGGTGAAAAAAAATGGAAGACAAAGAAAAAGGTATGCCCCTCATCGGGGACCGGTTTCCGGACATGACCGTACAGACCACCCATGGCGAGCTAAAGCTGCCCGACGCGTTCAAGGGAAAATGGTTCATCCTGTTCTCCCACCCCGGCGACTTCACGCCCGTCTGCACAACCGAGTTCTACGCGTTTCAGAAGCGCTTCGAGGAGTTCCAGTCGCTCAACACAGAGCTCATCGGCCTGAGCATCGACCAGGTGTTCAGCCATCTGAAATGGACGGAATGGATCGAAGACAAGCTCGGCGAAAAAATCGAGTTCCCGATCATCGCCGACGGCACCGGCAAAGTCGCCAACACGCTCGGGCTCATCCATAGCGCCGGCGGCACCGCAACGGTCAGAGCCGTATTCATCGTCGACCCCAAGGCGACCATACGCGCTATCCTGTACTACCCGGCCGAGCTGGGCCGCAACATGGACGAGTTCATCCGGATGATCAGGGGCTTCCAGAAAGCCGACGAGGACGGCGTTGCCATCCCCGCAAACTGGCCTGAGAACGAACTGGTGCGCGACCACGTCATCGTCCCCCCGGCGAGCAGCGAACAGGAAATCGAGGAACGCAAAAAACTGCAGGATAAGGGCAAAATCGAATGCTTCGACTGGTGGCTCTGCCACCGGAAACCCTGAGCCTGCCAGGTAACATATAAAGGAGAGAAACCATGTTAAAACAAAAAATACAGGACGCGATAAACAAGCAGATAAACGAGGAGCTCTACTCTGCCTACATCTACCTCTCGATGTCCGGGTACTTCGAGGACGAGGACCTGCCGGGCTTCGCCCGGTGGATGTACGCCCAGTACCAGGAGGAGATAGAGCACACAATGCGCTTCTACCGCTACCTGCACGACCGTGACGGCCGGCTGCACCTCCAGGCAATCAAGGAGCCACCCAAGGAGTGGGACAGCCCGCTCGACGCCTTCGAGACGGCGCTGGAACACGAGCAGTACATCACCGGCTGCATCGACGAACTGGTCGACCTCGCAGAGAGCGAACAGGACCGGGCGACGTTCAACATGCTGCAGTGGTACGTCGACGAGCAGGTGGAGGAGGAAGCCAGCGTCGGAGAAATCGTCGCGAAGCTGGAACGGGTCGGCGACAGCGGCAACGGCCTCCTGATGCTCGACCGCGAGCTCGGGCAGCGACAGGCACCCGGCACCGGCGAAGAAGAACCAGCGGAGTAACACCCCTCTCTTTTTCCCTTTTTTTAATTCTTTTAGCTCTTGTTAAATCTCACTCGTTCTTTTCTTACTGTTTGTCACCATACCGGTCATCGAAGAGGAGCCGGGGTGATGTAGAATAATCAGTAAAAGTATAGGAAGTGCCTATACAATTGAGATGAAACAACTATTCGTAACCTTGGGAAAATCTATCCATTAACCAGCCATTCTACATCCCCAGGAGCCGGCTTGCCAGGGTTTTTATATCAGGGTGTATGTTGTGCTGGTATGGAAACGTCAGTGGGCGACGATGCGCGGGAGAAAAAAAAGAGCTTGCAGGACTATATGGATGCGGCTCGCAGGGATGAACTGGACAAAGCGGGCCCGTTGCTCTCCGATCGCAAGATGATGGGGCTGAGCCGGGAGGCCGCCCGCGAGGCTATCGGCCGGGGGCCGCCATCAGGCGAAGATGTCCTGGAACGCAGGCTCGGGCAGCGGCTCGACCGGCACAAGGAAAAGCTCAAAGAGCTCTCCCGCCAGGCCACCGGGAAACAGATGGCCGGCCTCGAAGAAACACCCGAAGAACGGGCGGACGACATCTAGATACCACGACTTTTTTGCATTCCTCAGCCGAGCAGGTCGGTGGTGAACATCCCCGTCAGGTGGACGGGTTCGGCGGTGTGCCGCTGCCCGTTTAACGTAAACGTGGCACTGCCGCCTATCCCGTATCTGGTTATCTCGTTGTTCCGGACATGTATGGTGAACCAGTCGATGAGGTCGCTGTTGTCGATGACGGTGTCGACGGCAACCGGCGTTATCCTTCGGGGCGGCAACGGGATGCTGGAGCCGAGCGAGCCGGAGCCGACGGTGACCCCGTTCATCGTGAAATAGTAGGTGAACGTGTTGACGGCGACGGTGCTGCCATGTGGATTGTACAGGTCGACGGTGGCGTTGATAACAGTTGCCCCGTCGGTGATGGTGCCCCATCGCGCTGCAAAGTCGGTGGCGACGAGCAGCCAGCGGTCCTGTCCATTGATGGAGACGGTGATGTTTCTGGGCTCGCTGAGGTGGAGCATGGAGAGCAGGTCGGTGTCGATGGTGTCATATGTCTTGCGGCTGGTGTATGAGCGATGGAGCGGCCCGATACCTGCCCGTACGGTGTACACGAGTTCTATCCGGGTTGTCTCATCGCGGGCGATATGGGATGACCACCACCGGGGAATCCTGCTCATGTTGAGGCCGGTGACATAGTCAAGGTCGGTGGTACCATCCTTCAGGGTAACGTCGGTGTCATATCCCCCGGCCATGGTGACGTTGTTCAGCAGGATGCTATACCGGAGCGATGAAATCGTGACAGGGAAGGGATTCGGGTTTTCAATGGTGACCGATGTCACCAGCCGCATTTCATTTGAGGACACGTCTCCCCATCTGTTTTCGATGGATGCCACGTATGGTGCACCGAACCAGCCGGCCAGGTAGCCCACGGCGACGACGGTGGCGATAACGGCTGCGGCTGCTGCAATGGCCACTATAGCTTTTTTCCATGGCTCCATCGTGTTCCTCCCACCCTGCTATCAGGTGCCGGTTTTTGAACGTTTGGCCTTCGGCCGCCCAACCGAAGCGCGATATCAGTCGAGCGGCAGGGTGAACGGCCCGAGGACCATCAGCCGGCCGGCGATGGTCGCCTGCACCAGTTCATCCTGATACGTGTATGAGACGACGGCTGACACGAGGATAGAGCCAAAGCCGAGCAGGCTGATAGTGCAAAGCGCCGACTCGCCTGGCTCGAGCGTGCCGGGCTGCCAGCCCAGGTCCCGGCCGAGCAAAACGAGCCCGCCGGCGATGGAAAGCATCTGCAGCCCCTCGATGGCGACCACGTCGTCATACATGTTGGTAATGCGCATCCGGATGCCAAGACCGGGTTCAAACGACCCCTCCAGGTCGGCCGGCGTAGCCCGTGCCGTCTCAACGCCTGCCAGCAGCGGCAGCGTGAGCAGGAGCGCCATGGCGACAGCCGTGGCTTTCTGCATTATGTCACCTCCACCTCTATAACCGCATGCGGCTATTAAAACATTCCGTCACTGGAATATAGCAGGCCAGTTCAAAAAAAGAAAAGAGGGAGAGCGGCTATCGTTCCTCGAACTCGGCGGCGATATCCTGATAACGCTTGAGCTCCTTTCTGGAGATGGGCTTGACCTCGTCGAGCGCCTGCTCGAAATGCCGCTTTTCGACCGTCAGCTGCTTGAGCTCCTCCGGATCGATGTCGTCGCGTGCAGCAACATATTCCCGGATGGCGAACATGACGGCCTCGTTTGCGACGGCGGCGATGTCTGAACCGGTGTAGCCGTCGGTTCTTTCGGCAATTCTTTCGGCAAGGCCGTCGAGTTCGACGTCGTCGGCCAGCGGCTTCCCCTGCATGTGGATGCGGAATATCTGCCGCCGTGCCTCAAGATCGGGCGTCGGCACATGGATGAGACGGTCGAAGCGGCCGGGACGGAGCAGTGCGGTGTCGATGATGTCAGGCCGGTTGGTGGCGGCGATGACCGTGACATCCCGGAGCTCCTCCAGACCGTCGAGCTCCGTGAGCAATTGACTGATAACTCGCTCCGTCACCTGTGAATCGCCGATGCCGCCCCGGGTTGGCGTGATTGCATCCAGCTCGTCGAAGAAGATGACGGACGGGGCTGCCTGCCGGGCCTTCCGGAAGGTCTCCCTGACGGCTTTTTCGCTTTCACCGACCCATTTGGACAGGAACTCCGGGCCTTTCACCGAGATGAAGTTCGCCTCGCTCTCGTTGGCGACGGCCTTCGCCAGCATGGTCTTCCCGGTGCCGGGCGGCCCGTAGAGCAGGATGCCCCGGGGAGAATCCGCATGCATGTGACGGAAGACATTCGCATAGCGGAGCGGCCATTCGACGCCCTCGCAGAGCGCCTGTTTCGCGTCGTCGAGACCACCGACATCCGTCCATGAAACGGTGGGCTTCTCGATGAGCACCTCGCGGAGCGCCGACGGGCTCATCGCCTTGAACGCCTCATAAAAATCATCCTCGGTTACCTGTATCCTGTTCAGCACGTCGGCCGGAATGTTTTCCTCCTCGAAATCGATGTCGGGCAGCACGCGCCGGAGCGCCCGCATGGCGGCTTCCTTGCTCAGCGCCTCGATGTCGGCACCGGAATATCCATGGGTGACATCGGCGAAATGGTCGAGGTCGACCTCCTCGTCGACGGGCATACCCCGGGTATGGATGGTCAGGATTTCACGGCGTCCCGCACGATCGGGGATACCAATCTCGATTTCGCGGTCGAATCGGCCGGGGCGGCGCAATGCCTCGTCGAGGTCGTTGATGCGGTTGGTGGCACCGATGACCACGACCTTGCCGCGCTCCTTGAGCCCGTCCATGAGTGCCAGGAGCTGCGCGACGACCCGACGTTCGACGTCACCGCGTGCCTCGCCTCGCTTGGGCGCTATCGAATCTATTTCGTCGATGAAGACGATGGACGGCGCATTTTCGGTCGCTTCGTTGAATATCTGCCGGAGGTTTTCTTCGCTTTGCCCGTAGTATTTGCTCATGATCTCCGGGCCGCTCAGGGTGTAGAAGTTGGCATTGGTTTCGTTGGCCACGGCTTTGGCGATGAGGGTTTTGCCCGTGCCCGGCGGGCCGTGGAGCAGGACGCCCTTGGGCGCCTCGACGCCGATTTTTTCGAACAGCTCAGGGTATTTCAGCGGGAGCTCTATCATTTCGCGTACCTGTTTGATGGCGTCGCCGAGCCCGCCGATGTCCTCGTAGGTCACGCGGGGAGCCGCTGCCTCTGTTTCCTTCGCGGGCGTGTCGCTCAGGTTGACCGCTGTCTGCCGGGTGATGATGACGGCCTCGCTCGATGGTGACATGCCGGTGACGACGAGGTCGATTTTGCGGCCCATGACGTTGAGCTCGATGGTGTCACGCCTGGTGACAACGCGTCCCTCGAGTATCTGGGACAGGTACTGCTCGCCGCTGACGATGCGGAGTTCCTGTGTTGGCGCGAGGTTGATGCGCGTTGCCTCCTGTGCTGTTCCCCTGCGGACATGGACGCGGTCGTCGATGCCGGCGCCGGCGTTACGCCGGACGGTGCCGTCGATGCGGATGACTCCCGTACCGGCGTCCTCTGGATAGCCGGGCCAGAAAAGGGCGGCTGTCTGCTGTTTGCCGTCGATGGTGACGACGTCGCCGGGCTGGAGGGATAGCTGCTCCGCTATCACGGGGTCGATGCGGGCGATGCCTCTGCCGACGTCCCTGGCACGGGCCTCTGCTACCTTTGCTGATATGTCATTTTGTGTGTTCATATTGTGGTACCTCCACTGCTGGAATATGTATATTAGCACTACTATAAATATTTATCGCATATTTAGTCTCTGCGAATGAGATTTTTTCCGAAAAATTTCAACAGAATTAAAAGCAG
>CAZESS010000012.1:0-60756 GCA_964514975.1 uncultured Thermoplasmatales archaeon
TTCGGCATCTCAGCATAGCGTTTCCGTTTGTTAAATGTTTTCAGGACAGTACATCTTGTACTCCTGCCCAAAAGCTTTATACAACCAGCAGGTTGGGATTCCTGGTTCAAGGATGGATAATGCTAGAAAAGAGAGAGGTAAAGCTGGAGGAGATTGATACATGTCCGGAATGTGGCTCCGCCCACATTGCTCATGACTATGAGCGGGGGGAACTGGTGTGCAAACAATGTGGATTGGTCATCGAGGACCGGTATATTGATCAGGGGCCGGAATGGCGAGCCTATAGCCAGGAGGAACAGAACAAGCTGGCGCGAACGGGGACACCGGTAAAGGACCCCTCAGATCTTCCCACCGTTATCAGCTGGAAGAATACAGACAGCTATGGACGGGCTATCCCCGCCCGGAACCGCCCAAGCATATACCGGTTGCGGAAATGGCAGCGGATGATCGGCGGAAAAAAGACCCCTGAGCGGAGTATGGCCTCCGCTATGTCCCGGTGTGACCGGATGTCATCGAACATGGAATTGCCCCGGCAGGTCCGGGAGGCAACCGCCATGCTGTACCGGAGAGCAGTGGAACAAAACCTGATACGGGGGAGGAGCATGGAGACGATCACTGCTGCCGCTCTCTATGCTGCGTGCCGTCAATGCGGCGTTCCCCGGACCTTCGAGGAGGTGGCGGATTCCTCCGGGGTGGACAGGAAGGACATTGGCAAAACCTACCGCTTTCTTTCCCGTGAGCTCAAGCTCAAGCTCATGCCCCTCCAGCCACAGGACTACCTGTTCCGTTTTTGCCGGAAACTGGAACTCGATGAGGACATAGAACGCAAGGCGCTGGAGATGCTTCAACTGATAGAGGAACAGGGATTGACGAGCGGGCGTGGCCCCACGGGGATGGCAGCGGCAATTATCTACATCACATCGCTTTTGGAGGGAGACAACAGGACGCAGAGCGAAGTGGCTACGGTTGCAGGTGTCACCGAGGTGACCATCAGAAACCGATACAAAGAGGTGGCGGACCATCTTGACATCGACATCTCGAAGCAGATATAGACACGAGATAGAAGGGGTGTTGGTACGGCGGACGGCAATGCGAGGGTTGCCTAGATACAGGGAATGAGGAAAGGTAGCTACCCAAATACTGCTCTCTGTCTACTTGGCGAGCAGGATTTCTATGGAGGAAACGTTGCGGGAATCGCCTTCCTTTGATTCAACTTTTTCGGTGTCGATTGAGATGTTTTCGACGGTTGCATCCTTCAAAAACCGGTGTCGGGTTATCTCCGCGGCGTCTACGGCCCTGGAGATAGCTCGACCGCGAGCCTTCAACGTCACATTTTTGGCTCCCTGCTCGAATTCCGTTATCACGGCAATCACGTAGCTCATGGGTCCCTTGGTTCCGACATAGACGATGTGTTCTTCTTCGTTCACGGTGTCACCACGTCTCCTATTGTCCGATGTTATTTAAAGCTGTGTATGTGTGTATGACAAGGAAAAAAGTCTTTTTAGACATCGGGCGTTTTCCCCGATACACGCGACAGAATCAATCCATTTCAACCTATCCATCATGCTTTTCACATGTCATTTTTTCAAAAAAACGTGACATATGGTAGCGGGTCGTTTCTGTCCTAGCAACATCTTTTTGTGGCAGGAAATAAACCGTTCAATGGCCCTCGGCCACTGGCCCGTGCGCCACTGCTGTGGGATGAGGGGAGGCAATAGGTCTGGATAGTAAAAAATGCTTGTGGCGTATGGTCCCGGCGTGGCGTGACGGCGACCCGATAAGTTAAATAATGAAACCAATTTCTGACACTGCCTACAGGTACCCTTTAGAGTGAAACCATGAAAGTCATAACCAAGGAACATTTTAACTCGTTTGTCAACCGGCTTATCCATGACGACGACCGGGAGATCGTCGGCGTCCAGGAGAAGGGAAACAGGTATGTGTTCGACCGGCTGCGGGACGCCGGGGATTTGCGGCTTGACTACGACGTGACGATTCTGCCGCCGAAAAAATATTTTCTGCCGCCCCGTGAAATCCTGCTGAAGTTCAAGCGCGGCCGCAACCTGTCGATGGCCGCAGTGAACCGGGTGGTACCCCGGGCCATCATCGGTGTCCATCCCTACGACCTGGTGGCCATCAGGCAGCTGGACAAGGTCTTCCGGTCCACCTACGCGGACCAGCATTACCTGAAAAAACGTGAGGCCTCTGTCCTCGTCGGCGTGAACATCCAGAACACGTCGGAGTGGTCGTTCGCCGGGAGCATGGGAACCGCCACCGTGGACGACGGCTACGACCTGATGCTGACGGACATCGGCGACCGGTATGCCATCGAGATCGGCTCGTCGAAGGGAAGCGAGCTGCTCGCGAGCGGCGATGCGCAGGTGGACGATGCGTCGCCGGAGGACGTAGCAAGGGTTGAGCGACACAGGGAAACGGTTGCAGAGAAGTTCGAGCGGCATCTGGATTTTTCCCCGCAGGAGCTGCCATGGCTGCTCCGGAAAAACTATGGCAACATGGAGTTCTGGGAGGAACACGCGGAGCTCTGCTACAGTTGCGGGACGTGCAACCTGGTGTGTCCGACCTGCTATTGCTTTGACGTCCTGGACAGGATGGAGATAAACATGGAGGGGGGCAGGCGGTACCGGCAGTGGGACGGCTGCCTGCTCGAAAAGTTCGCGGCGGTGGCCGGCGGCGAAAACTTCCGGGAGGGAAAAGCCGAGCGGTACCGGCACCGGTACATGCGGAAGGGCAGGTACATCTACAACCGGTTCGGCGACATCGCCTGCGTGGGATGCGGGCGGTGCTCCTCGCAGTGTGTCCCCGACATCGCCGACCCGGCGCGGATATTCAACCTGCTGGAGGAGGAAACAACATGAACGAGGCATCGATTTATCTGCCCCGACCTGCAACGATATCCGGGATGAAGAAGATGACCGAGCGGGAGACGCTCTACGAGATAGCGCTCGATGATGGAACCCGGCTGGAGCATGACCCTGGCCAGTTCGTCGAGCTGAGCGTCCCGGGCGTGGGCGAGGCGCCGATTTCCGTCAGCTCTTCGCCGACCAGGGAGGATGCGTCGTTTGAGCTGTGCGTCAGGCGGGTTGGCAATGTCACCCGGGTGCTCCACACGATGGAGGTTGGCGACACGGTCGGCGTCCGGGGGCCGTTTGGCCGTGGCTTTCCGATTGACGTACTCAAGGGACATGACCTCCTGTTCATCGCCGGCGGCCTGGGCATCGCCCCGCTCCGGTCGCTCATCAACTACGTGTTCGACAGGCGAAATGAGTTTGGCAAGGTCACGATTCTGTATGGATGCACGGAGCCCTGCAAGCTGCTCTACACCGACGAGGTGGCACATTGGCGGCGCAGGGATGACGTCGACTACCGGGAAACGGTGGACCACTGCCCGGATGACACCTGCTGGGAGGGAAATGTCGGCGTGATAACGACGCTGATACCAGGCGTTGACATCGACCGGGATGATGCGTATGCGGTGGTGTGCGGCCCCCCGGTGATGTACCGGTTTGTGCTCCAGGAGCTCGAGAAAAAGGAGATGCCGGACGACCGGATCTATCTGTCGCTGGAGCGGCACATGAAATGCGGCGTCGGGAAATGTGGGCACTGCCAGGTCAACGGGCACAGAGCCGAGTATTATGTCTGCCAGGACGGCCCGGTGTTCAGCTATGCGGATGTCAGGGGATTCGAGGAGGCGCTATGATGCAGCGGGATGCCAAGCCGCGGGCCGCCTTTTTCGATTTTGCCGGGTGCGAGGGCGACCAGCTGCAGATTGCCAACCTTGAGGAAAAACTGCTCGAGCTGATAGAGATCGTCGACGTGGTCCGCTTCAGGGAGGTGATGTCTGAGCGAACCGATGACTATGACATCGCCTTCATCGAGGGGTCGGTGACCACGGATCATGATGCGGAGCGGCTGAAACGGATACGGGCCAACGCCGACGTCGTGGTCGCTCTTGGCTCCTGCGCCACCATCGCCGGGATAAATGCCATCCGGAACACCCAGGACCCGCAGGAGATGCGGGGGCGGGTGTACGGCGACGATGCGGACATGATAGAGTCATGGGACAAGGCCAAGCCGATATCCGCGGTGATAGACGTGGACTACATGGTCCCGCAGTGCCCGATCGACCGGGACGAGTTCATGCACGTGGTTGAATCCATCGTCATGGGAAAGGAGCCCAGCATCCCGGATTACCCGGTGTGCGTGGAATGCAAGCTCAACGAGAACGTCTGCGCCTTTGAGCGGGATGCCTTCTGCGTCGGGCCGGTGACCAGAGCCGGGTGCAACGCCTGCTGTATCAACGAGGGGCAGATATGCTGGGGATGCCGCGGTCTCATCGACAACCCCAACGAGAATGCGCACCGGGAGGTGCTCGAGCGATATGGCCTGAGCCCGGAGGAGATCATGAACAAGATGAGCCTGTATTTCAACTGGCAGCGGGAGGAACGAAACGATGAGTGAAAACATTGACATCAACGTCGAATATGTGACCAGGGTCGAGGGACACGGCAACATCGTGGTCAACGCGAAAGATGGAACCATCGATACATGTGAATGGCAGGTCATCGAGGTACCCCGCTATTTTGAGTCCATGGTGGTCGGCCGAGGATGGGACGTGCTCCATCATATCACATCACGGATATGCGGCATCTGTTCCATCGGCCACACGCTGGCGTCGTTGAAGGCAACCGAACATGCGATGGGCATCGAGGTGTCCGAGCAGGACGTGCTGCTCCGGAAGCTGGCGCTCCACGGGGAAAACATGCAGAGCCATATCCTGCATGTGGGCTATCTGGCGCTGCCCGACCTGCTCGGGGTCGGCTCGGTGCTCCCGCTTGCAAGCTCGCATCCAGATGAGCTGAAAACCGTCATACGGGTACATCGCCTGGCGAACGACCTCTCGGCGGCGATTGGCGGGCGGACGACGCATCCGCAGCGGCTTATCCCGGGCGGATTTTCGAAGCTTCCATCGGAGGAGGAACTCCGCCGGCTGCGCGAGCGGCTTGAGGCATCGGTCGACGATCTCCATGCAATTGCCGGGCTGGTGCAGGATGCGGCGGAACGGCTGCCTGACTTTGAGCGTGAAACCGAGTTTATTTCGCTGACCCATGACGACGAATATGCGCTCTACGACGGCGACATCATGTCCTCCGACACCGGAACGGCGGCTGTCGAAGACTACCTGGACATCACCAACGAATACGTGGTTCGACAGTCCACGGCCAAGTATGCGAGGCATGCCCGGGAGTCCTACATGGTGGGGGCGCTCGCCCGGCTGAACAACAACTACGACATGCTGGGGCCCAAGGCGAAGGGCGTCGCGGACATGTTCGACCTGAAACCCATGACCTTTAATCCCTACATGAACACGGTGGCGCAGCTGGTGGAGGTGGTGGACAGCGTGGAGGAATCCGTCGGCATCATAGACAGCGTCCTGGAACGGGGGCTATCACCGCAGCCGGCCTACCATCAGCCCGACGTTGAGCCAAAGGCCGGGCGGGGCATCGGCGCGGTCGAGGTGCCCCGGGGGGTGCTGTTCCATGACTACACGTATGACGAGGACGGCGTGTGCACCAGCGCAAACTGCGTGATACCCACCAACCAGAACCATGCGAACATCCAGCAGGACATGGAGGAACTGGTCCCCCGCATCCTGGATAAACCCGAGGGTGACATCGAGCTGACGCTTGAGATGCTCGTGCGGGCATACGACCCCTGTATTTCGTGCTCGACGCATTACCTGGACGTCTCGTTTGTCGATGCATAACAGGGCCGTCATCGCGCTTGGAAACCCGCTCCGGGGTGACGATGGAATCGGACAGCGCATCCTTGACGTGCTGCGGGAGCGGGAGCTACCACCGGATGTCGTGCTGCTGGACGGCGGAACGGGCGGGTTGAAGCTGCTGCATCTGCTGGCGGGGCTGGACGAGGTGGTCATCGTCGACGCCGTCCGGTTTGGCGGCGCTCCGGGCGACCATGTTTTTTTTACGCCCGACCAGGTGACATCGCGGTCTGCACCGGGCAGCATGCATGACCCGGCACTGTTCGAGGTGCTGCGGCTGTCCGGGCAGCTTGACGAGCGGCCCAATCAGGTGCGTATCATGGGAATACAGCCCGCGTGCACCGACATGGGCGAAGGGCTGTCGGCGGCGGTGGGGCGCCGGGTGGACGACATGGTGGACGCTCTTCTGCAAAAACTGTGGGAGCGGTAACGGGCAGCGTGTCTGGCTGCCTGAACGGCGGGCATAATTTAAAAATGAGGGACTGATACTGCACATGATACAATGCAAAAAACATCGTTTCTGGCCGTCGCCGTGGGCATGCTGTTCGTCGTGTCAGCGCTGTCGTCGAGCGGCACCGTCACATCTGAAGGACATGTCTCTGCAGGAGTGACAGGGAGGTCACTGGTGCGGGTTCCCGCCGGGCTGCTGGACACCCCGGCGCTCGACGGCCTCGAGGTCGTGGGTCATACTGGCACGGCTGCGGATGTGCTCGTACCCGGCGGGCATCGCCGCATGCTGCTTGAACGGGTGCCCGGGGCCTCGGTGGTCATCGACAATGTGGCGGTGCACAACCAGCGGGTCGCCCGGGACTACCACAGCCTGGCCGGGATGGAGCAGGCGTTGCATGACATTGCCGACAGCTATCCCGATATCACGGAGCTGTCCAGCATCGGCACCAGCTACGAGGACCGGCCGATATGGTGCCTTGAGATCTCCGACAACCCCGGCGTGGACGAGGGCGAGCCCGGCGTGTTTTTCATGGGGCTCCACCATGCACGGGAGTGGCCGTCGCTGGAGGTCTGTCTGCATCTGGCGCAGACGCTCACCGCAGGATATGCAAACAACGCGACCATCGGCGACCTCGTGGACAGCCGGCGTATATGGGTGGTGCCATGCGTCAACCCTGACGGCTATTATTACAGCCATGACCAGGGAAACGACTGGCGGAAAAACCGGCATTATTTTCCGGATAGCAATACCTACGGGGTCGACCTCAACCGCAACTATGCGGGCTCCTGCAACGGCAATGCCGCGGGTGCATGGGGCTCGCTCGGCGGGGCGTCGCTGACCCATAATCCCTCATATAGCACCTACTGCGGCCCCGGATCGTTTTCGGAACGCGAGATACAGGCCGTCCGTGACATGTTCCTCCAAAACGACGTCGACGCTGCTATCTCCTGGCACACCTACGGCGAGCTCGTCCTGTGGCCATGGGGCTATTCCGGCGACGTGGAAACCCCCGATGCTGCATATCTGTCGCACATCGGCGAGGCCATGGCCTCCCGGATAGCCTCGCAGGACGGCTCAGGAACATACACGCCGACGCAGGCCGCCGGCCTCTACCCCACGACGGGTGACACCTGCGACTGGGCCTACGGGAGCGCCCGCTACATACGGGGCACGACCACGTTTCCGTTTACCATCGAGGCCTGCCAGGAGTTCCATCCGCCGGCGTCGGCGCTCGACCAGGTCGTGGCGGAAAACCTGCAGGGCGCAATGCTCCTGCTGCAAGAGGCCGCGAACATCAGCGAGGTAGCTCCGCGGGTGCTGCCGCCGGATGTCGCCGATCTGTCATCCGACCCCGATGGCTCCTACACGGTCTTTTGGACGGAGCGGAATCCTGATGCGAACGCGTCACGCTGGCAGCTCGACGAGTTCTCCGGGGTCTCCTATGACATCGACCACGCCGAAGAGGAGAGCGAGGCATGGCACTATGACGGCTTCGTGCCGACGGACACGGTGCAGCATTCGGGCGAGCGGTGCTACGGGCCGCGCAACGAAAACAGCGACGTGTCCTCGATGACCACCGCCATGCCGGTGCCGGTCACCGGGGGGCAGCAGCTGTCGTTCTGGTGCTCCTATGACATCGAAACAGGCTGGGACTACGCCTTCGTGGAGGTCAGCACGGACGGGCGATGCTACGATGTCATCGACGGGTTCACCGGCAGCTCCGGCGGATGGACATACCGGGAATACGACCTGAGCGGCTACGCGGGCGAATCGGTTTTCATCCGGTTCCGGTACACGACCGACGGGCGGACGCTCGGTTCCGGGTTCTACGTCGACGACATATCACCCGTTGCATCCTTTGCGTCGTCGACGACGCTGGCCGACGACATCACCAACGGGCGCTACGAGATCACCGATCAGCCCGAGGGCGTCTACTTTTACCGGGTGAGAGGCCACAGCGATGTCAGGGGATGGGGCGACTTCAGCACCCTTGAAAGGATACAGGTTTCCGAGGGTAACAACACGCCGCCCGGGGCGCCATCCATCGACGGGCCGCGACGGGGGAAAACCGGCCAGGAGTATACCTACACGTTCCAGGCCACCGATGCCGAGGGCAACGAGGTCTTCTATTATGTCGACTGGGGCGACGGCAGCGACAGCGGCTGGGAGGGGCCCTACGCGAGCGGCGACACCTGCACCCTGTCCCACACCTGGAACCGGGAGGGCTCATATGACATCAAGGCCAAGGCGAGGGACACCGGGGGCGTGCAGAGCCAGTGGGAGTCCCTCCAGATAAGCATGCCGCTGGAGCATCAGACGCTCCTGGAAAAAATCATCAGCTGGCTCGTCGACGTGCTCCACCTGCTCGTTCCGCCAGGCATGTGGTAGCGAGAGCGCATCGCCGGTAACCATCCACGGCTACGGTCCCTCATCTTCCCGTTCTGATGCGTCCTCCGGCACCTCTCTCCCTGGCAGGTTCATACAGCTGCGGAGCTGGCCGATGTTGTGCTCAGCCCGGTAGGTGTGTCGCTCGAGCTCCACGATGTGCTGGTCCATCTTGGTGATGTGGGCGTCGAGCTTGTCGACATGATCCTCCAGCGTGGTGCTGTGGCTGTCCATGCCGCGCAGATGCGTCAGCAGCAAAAAAATCACGACAACCTCGACTGCCAGAACGATGAGCTCTATCAGTATCAGCAGGTTCGTCGGCGAAATCATGGTCTCGCCCCGAACATGCCACGGCGGTATTTAAACCTGTTCGGTGGGCATGGTTCAGGCGAAGGCACCATCCCCGTCGACAGGATTGCCCCGAAAAAAACAGATGGGCCCGGCCGGATTTGAACCGACGACCATCTGGTTATGAGCCAGACGCTCCACCAGCCTAAGCTACGGGCCCGCGAAATCCATAATCGCTGCCGATATATAAAAATTGGTCGCCGGGCAGCATCACGTCCGGGGTGTATTTAGTCTATCAGCGTCTTCATCCTGAGCAGGTGGATGGTGACGCCGATGGCGATGACGAGCAGCAACCCTCTGAGCGCCCAGTGGGAGACAACGAGCCATGCAGACAGGGAAATGGTCAGCCAGAGCAGCATGATAGCCAGCGCCTTCGTGCGCCAGGGGATGCCCCGCCCCTCCAGATAATTGCGGATGTACGGACCAAGCCATCTGTGGTTGACCAGCCAGCGGTGCATGCGCTCCGACCCGCGGAGGTAGCAGGCGGCCGCCGCCAGCAGAAAGGGGGTGGTGGGGAGAAGGGGCAGTACGATACCAACCACGCCGAGTGCCACCAGCACCGTGCCCAGGGCCACCCAGAAAGTCTTGCGCGCCTGTTCCCACATTTTTACGGGTATAACGGGCCCTAAAAAGGGTTTTTCTCACGTGGTCTTCAGCTTGCCCAGGATGGGCTCGTAGATGGCGCCCTTGTCCATGAGCGAGGTCAGCGCCTCCTCGACCAGATGGCGGTCGAGCCCCTGCTTTGCAGCGTGGTCAACGATGTCGTCCCACAGCGCGCCCTCGTCGCCCTCGAGCTCCTGCACCGCCGCGAACACGCTTTCCTCCGCATCATCCATGTCCTCCTCGTAGTCGATGCGGCCGGAGCTGAAATGCGACAGTGCCTCCCTGAGCAGAAAGCGGTAATGCTCGACATCGATGTCATCGTAGGCCTCGATGGCGGTGACAACGCCGCGCGCCAGCGCCGGTGGATAGCCGAGGTCGCGGAGCTTGTACTCCGACGGCGGGTTCATGTCCAGCCCCTCGGTCATGGCCTCCATTCGCTGCTGTGTCTGCCGCGCCGCCTCCACGATCCAGTAGTCGCGCATTGCCTCGTCGACCTCCCTGACCATCTCGGGGCGAACCGACACGAACAGGACGCCATCCTCCGGCTCATATGCCCGGGCCTTGCCGGCAACGGCCACATAGCTGGGGGTGTCCGCCTCGGAGAGAAAGGCGGCCGCCTCGGGTTGATATTCGCCCGCATAGACGGCGTAGATGCCCGTGGGATCGGAGATATGGGCGCGCCACATCTCGCCCTCCTGCGCTACGTTTTCAACGTCGGTGAGCACGCCCACCAGGTACAGGCGGTTGACCAATGCGCCGAGCGGCGTCACCACGTACGAGGGCGACATCTGTTCCTCGCCCTCGATATGGTGCATCGCGTCGTTGTACTCGCCGGCGAACACGCGCCATGCCGGCTCCCTCATGCTTCCCCCTCCAGCTGCGCAAGCAACTCGGCTCCCTGCTGCTGGATGTCCGGCTCGATGGGCTCGACCCGGTCGACGATGACCGTGACGCCATATTCGTCGGACAGCGCGTTGCCGCTGACATGCACGGGGTGCGCTATCAGCCGGTCCATGATGGCCTGCTCGACAGCCTCGTTTCCTTGCTCCTCGGCCATCTCCTGGAACTCCTCCATCGAGGTGTCCATGAGCTTCTCGGTGACCTCGCGGTCCATGATGGCGGTGACCGCACCGGTACCATCGTCGACGACGGCCTTGATGCGCAGGTCCGGCGTACCCTCGACCTCGCCGTCGATGACGCAGACCCCGTCCCGGAGCGCCCGGTTGCACTCGGGGCAGCGCTCGATGAGGCCGGAACCCCGCTGTATCTCGATGACCACGCCCTCCAGGGGCACGTCGACGCCGCCGCCGGTTTCCACGAGCTTGTACATCGGCTGGATACGGCTGCCAACCTGATCGACCGGCATGCTTTCGTCGAGCTGCTCCACCGATGCGTTTTCGTCGAACACGAGCTGCGGGGCGCCCTGCCAGGACTTGACGTAGGCACCGCTGATGCCGACGACGTCGCCCTCCGAGATGTCCATGTCCGCCCAGACCGTGTAGCGTATCTTGCCCGTCGGGTCGCCCAGGATGCCGCTGTACAGCGTTTTTGCCTCATCGTCGACGGTGACCTCCTGCTCCTCCATGCTCATGATCTTGCCCCGCACCGACACGTTGGACAGACCGGGGCGCAGGTCCGCGATGTCGTAGCGCTGCGGCTGCCGCTTTACCAGGTCGATGTCCTCGTCTGTTTTTTCCACGTCGGTCCATTCCGATATGTTGAGGCGGGGCTGGCCACCCCATTCGCCCGCGTAGGCGTTGTCGATGCTGACGACATCGTCCTTTGTCAGATCGAAGTCCTTCCAGGCGGTGAACGGCAGCACGGCTGTTTCATCGCCGATGAGACCCTTGTAGATGGTCCGGGTTTCACCCTTGACCTCGACCTCGCGCTGCTCGACCGTCACGATTTTGCCGGTGAATCGGAGGCGTCGGTCGCCGGGCGTGATGTCGCCGATTTTTTTCTCCGTGGCTGATGGCGCTGTTCGCGTGACACCGAACTTTTTGAGGACGGCCTGCTTCGCCTGGTCGACGGGCACGCCGTACTCGATGAACTTTTTGAGGTTTTCCTCGACTTCTTCCTTGCTCGCTTCCTCGTCGAGGGCGTTGATAACCTCGTCAACGGCAGCGTCAATATCCTCTGTCATGATTCCCCAGAAATGTATCAGCAGATGGCTATAAAGGTTTTGAGGACTGCCCCGCCGTGATTACATGGAGAGCAGATGCCATACCAGCTCCGCAAGCGTCTCGGCATAAAACTGTTCAGCGGCGACGGTGTCGCTCATCTCCATCCAGTCATGTCCGTCCCCGGTAAACGATACCAGGGACACATAAGTGGTGTTGCGACCGCCGGGATATCGGGCGAGATGGATGGCGCCGGAGCTGCTGTTCTCCCGTATCGGCGGCGTGCGACAGCCGATGGCGTTCACCCAGAATCCGATGGACGTGTTCACCGATAGATGTGCATACGCGCGGGATTTCTCCCCGTGGCCGCCGTCGTAGGGCACATGCATATCATGATAGCCATGGACGTGCACGACCGTGCAGGCCTCCGATGGCTCGGGGATGACCCACAGCGGGTCGTCCCTGTACATTTTACCGCCAATCGAGGCGGACACCGGGGCGACAGCCGTCAGCATCCCGGGATATTCGGCGGCGAATCGGTAGGCCATCATCCCGCCGTTGGAATGCCCCGTCATATATATTCGGGATGACGCGACGGGATACCGCTCCTGGAGATGCACAAGAAGCCTACGAAGAAATGCAACATCATCGACATCCTGCTGATGGCTATATGTGTCCAGATACCCCCGAATTCCAGGTGTGCCGCCGAAACCTGAAACGCCCGACGCCGTCAGGATATGCCACGATGAAACCATGGATGTCGGCGACCGCATCGAAGCCCCGTGTGCCCCGGAAATGCCGGGCGCTTCCCCCGCCGCCGTGCAGCGCAAGGAGCAGCGGATACGTCTCGTTGGCGTCATAGCCATCCGGGAGATGAAGGAGGTACTGGCGCTCCCGTCCGTCGACCATGATGTGCCCATATGATGCGGCCATGTCCCGGCGGTGCTGGTATACCGTATACATGCCGGCCAGGATGAGCAGCGCGATGATGAGCAGGCCGCCAAGGGTGCCAAACGTGGCCTTCCATCGCATTGACCCGACAACGACGTGCGGGATAAATAGGTTGGGCTATTCCGTGGTCACGATTGTCCCGTTGCGACGGTGCTCAAGCGCCAGCGTCGCGAAGAGCGTCGCGGCAGCGACGCCGAGCAGCAACGCGAGCACCAGGAAGGGCATCTCGAAGCCATACTGCGTGGCTGCGTAGCCCACGACGGCAGAGGTGGGACTGCCCACCAGGATGTTCACCGAGCGGTAGAATCCGAGCTTTCCGGCGCGGCCCTTGACCTCCCACTGGTTCATCAGGTAATGGTTGTGCACCAGGAACACGCTGGTGAAGGTGGACAGCAGGAAGCTGACGGCGAGCACCGCCGGAAACATCTGGATGTGGACGATGGCGACGATAGCGGCGGTGCCAAGAGCGGTGAGCACCCCGACGATGAGCCGCGGGCGGTAGGTATCCGACAGGCTGCCGATGATGGGCTTCCAGATGAACCCGCCGAAGATGAGAACGGCGAACGAGATGCCGGCCTCCAGGCTGCTGAACATCTTTTCCTCGATGAGATAGGTCGGAAAAAACGAGGTGAAGCCCATCCAGACGAAGATAACCGTCAGGTTGACGAGGAATACGAACACCGTGGTTTTGTCGAGGAAGACGGAGAATCCATCCTTGAACCGCTCGACCACGTCGACATGCGAGGGCAGCCGGGTGGACTCGCTGGACAGCAGCCAGAACAGGTAGGCGCTCGCCAGGCTCACCACTGCCCATGCCACAAAGAACAGGCGCCACTGGTAGGCCGCGATGACCGGCACCACGACGGGCATCAACCCGGCGACGCTGCCGGCGCTGCTCTGGATGCCCAGCGCCTTCCCCCGCTCCTTCCGGTAAAAGTCGGATATCATGGCGATGCCCGCGGTGGGAAAGCTGCCGGCGCCGATGCCGAGCAGGACGAGGACGGCCAGGAACATGACCGCGTGGACGGACACGCCGATGAGCAGGTATGCGATGGCGAAGGACAGCATCGCCAGCGTCAGCGTGATCTTCCGGCCCCGGATGTCCGAGAAGATGCCCGAGGGAAACTGCATCAGCCCGTAGAAAAACCACATGCCGGTCATCCCTGCCCCTGCTATAGCATGGCTCATCCCGAAGCTGGCCTCGATGTCGACTAGGATGGTGGATATGCCGTACCTGCCGGACAGGATGAGAAACCAGCCGATGGAGGCGAATATGAGCGCTATCTGCTCCTTGCCGAGGCGGGTTTCAAGGCGGGACATGGCGATGGGCGAATAGCCCCTCATATATAAATGTGGTGGAATGCCATCGCTGCCCTGTTTTTACGCCTGCCGTCTCGCCGGCCGGGGCTGCATACAGGCAAGTTAATATAAGCAGAGGAAATTCCCGGGTGATGGGGCAACAGACGGGACGTATGCGGCAGCTCGTCGGTCGCCTGCGCCGGGTAAAGCGGCCAATGCTGCTGCTGGCTGCGGTATGGCTCGTGGTGTACGTGCCGCTGGCCGTCGGCCTGAGCCAGGTGTTTCCCGAAAACAGGTATACCACCCGTCTCGAAACCGCCGACATACGAAACGAAACCGCCGACATGGTGGTCTACGTCGACCGGGACACGCCGGCCGCTGCCATCCTGACCGTCAACGACACGGTGCAGCAGATGCGCGTGGAGGTGCAGGAGGGCTATGTGCCCGTCCACCTGGAGCTGCAGGGCTACGGACCCCTGTACAACGCCGCTCGTTTCGACGCCAACCGGACATGGACGCTGCCCCCTGACGCCGTCTCCGTTTTGAACGTCTCCTCGTCCATCTGGACGGTCAGCGTCGAGGAGAAACGGACCGACGTATTGTTCTACCGCGCCCGGGGCGAGGCGCTGCTGGACGGCAGGCTGCTCTACCGGGACGTGTTCACGGCCGCGCCCCCGCTCATCAACCTGTTCTGGCTGCTGCCCGTCATGCTCGGCGGCTCGTTTCTGGTGTTCCGCCTCTATTTTGCCTGCTTTGCGCTCCTGCTCGGCGTGCTGCTGCTGCACTTCCGGCCCGATGGGAGGGCTCCGGCGGCGGCGCTGTTCGTACTGGTCAACCCGCTCACCGTGTATTCGACGCTCCTCGGCGTGCAGGACGACGTCATCGTGGCGCTGTTCTACGGGGCTGCGCTGTACCTGCTTTTGCGGCGGATGATGACCGGGGCGTCGATGGCTGTCGGCGCGGCCATTGCGTGCAAGCTGTGGCCCGTGCTGCTGCTGCCGTCGCTGCTGCCCGATGCGGCGTCCTGGCCTAAAAAAATCGGGCGGGTTGCCCTGGCCGGCGGGATAGCCGCCGCGTCCATCGTTCCCTTTGCGGTGCTGGCACCCGGCGAAGTCCTGTCGTTTCTCCGGCTGTACGTGTCGGGGGACAGCGGCCAGCCGATGGAGGGCATAGCAGTGTGGCGGTATCTGGGCGAGCTCGGGTTTGACCCGGTCTGGATGGTTCCCGTGTTCGTGGCCGCCGGCGTGCTGCTCGCCTGGCTGGTGGTGCGGCGGCGGGCCGGCCCCGTGCAGACGGCGATGCTGTTTCTGCTGCTGTTTCTGCTGCTGTTCCCCAAGCTCCATTCGGGCTACTATCTGCCGTTGCTGCTGTTCGTTCCCCTGCTGTGGCACAAAAAACGGATGGTGGCGGCCATCATGGCTGCTGCGCTCGGAGCCATCGCGCTCGATGGATGGAACTGGCTCGGCTGGCAGGAGCCGTTACCGGTTCCATTGCTGCTCGCTGGCGGCATGTGGCTGCTGCTCGTCTGGATGCTGGTCCACGTGCCCGGAAACGCTCAGGGGCTCGCCAGGCAGCGGTGGTAGAGCTCCTGCTGTTTTTGGTACCAGTCAACGTAGCGGTGGAGGCCGTCCTCCAGCGTGACCTTCGGCTGCCAGCCCAGGAGACGGCGGGCTTTGTCCACGTCCGCCCAGGTGTCGGAGACGTCGCCGGCTATTTTTTCCTGATAGACCGGGTGGGCCGCGCGGCCGGTGATAGCCGACAGCAGGTCGAGCAGCTCGTTCACCGAGATGTGGCGCCCGGAGCCGATGTTGACCGTTTCACCCCATGGCTGCCGCTCGATGACCCGGAGGTTGGCGTCGACGACGTCGTCGATGTAGGTGAAATCCCGTTTTTGCGTGCCGTCCCCGAACACCACGGGCCGTTCCCCGCCGAGTAGTTTCCGGGTGAAATGAAAGATGGCTAGGTCCGGGCGCATCCGGGGGCCGTAGACCGTGAAATAGCGGAGCGACACCGCCGGCAATCCGTAGACCCGGTGGAAGCTGCGCACGTATGCCTCGACGCTGAGCTTGCTCGCGCCGTAGGGGGACAGCGGGCGGCAGCACTGCGCTTCGTTGAGCGGCAGCCTGTCCGGCTCGCCGTACACCGACGAGGAGGAGGCGTTGACGAAGCAGTCGACCTCGGCCTCCGTCGCTGCCTGGAGGAGATGCAGCGACACGTCCACGTTTTTGTGATGGGTGACAAGTGGCTCCGCGAGCGAGGCGCGGACCCCGGGGCGCGACGCCTCATGGAACACCATCTCGACCTGGTGCCGCCGCATGAGCGACCGCATGGCCTCGTAGTCGCCCGCGTCGGCCTGAACGAAAACGACGTCGCCGGTCTGCCGGACCATGTCCAGGTTGCGCTGTTTTATCTCCCGTGCATAGTATGAGTCAAAGTTGTCGACGATGATAACGGTGTCGCCACGCTTCAGCAACGCCTCGGCGAGATGGGACCCGATGAACCCCGCCCCGCCCGTAAGCAGCGCAGTTGCCATTACCCATAATATAAATATTGTTTATAAATATACAGGCCATGCTCTCGGTCATCATTCCCGTCTACAACGAGGAGGCAAACATCGGGCCGCTCTACGACAGCCTGAAGCCCGTCCTGGACGGGCTGGGCGAACACGAAATCCTGTTCATCGACGACGGGAGCACCGACGAGACGTTTGAACGCATCGCCGCGCTCCATGAAAACGACGGCGAGGTCAGATGCATCCGGATGCGCCGCAACTTCGGGCAGACCCCCGCGCTGCTCGCCGGCTTCAAGGCCGCCAGGGGCGAGGTGGTGGTGACGATGGACGGCGACCTGCAGAACGACCCCGCAGATATCCCCCGGCTGCTCGACCAGCTGGACGGCCGGGACGTGGTCAGCGGCTGGCGCCGCAACCGGCGGGACACGCTGGGCAAGCGGCTCGCCTCGCGGTTTTCCAACTGGCTCGCCCGCCGCCTGACGGGGCTGTCGCTCCATGACTTTGGCTGCACGCTGAAGGCCTACCGGCGGAAATGTCTGGATGGCCTGGAGCTCTACGGCGAGATGCACCGTTACATTCCGGCGGTGCTCGCCTGGCGTGGATATCGCGTGGGTGAGACAACGGTGCAGCATCATGAACGGGAGCGCGGGCAAACGAAATACGGCTTCGCCCGGCTGTTCCGGGGGCTCTTCGACCTCATCAACTTCAAGTTCTGGTCCGGGTTTTCCACCAGGCCGCTGCATTTTTTTGGCGCCGTCGGCCTGCTGCTTCTCGGCGCCGGGTTCGTCGTCAACCTCTACCTGCTGCTGCTCAAACTGTTGTACGGCACAGAGCTCTCCGAGCGACCGTTGCTGCTGCTCGGCGTCCTGCTCATGGTCATCGGCCTCCAGATCTTCATCTCGGGCTTCCTCGCCGAGATTATGGTGCGGAGCTACTATCTCGCCCGGCACGACAAAATGTACTCAATCCGGGAAACGCTCGGCTAGCGTTTCAGAGCAGGGCCCGCAATCCCTCGGCGAGGCGGCGCATGCCCTCCCGCGCCGTGTCCTCGGCAAGGTTGCCGTAGGCGATGCGGAGCGACGGCTGGGCGGCGAAGGCCTCGCCCGGGATGGTCACCACGCCGTAGTCCTCGATGAGCCGGAGCGCGACGTCCCACGAGGCCCGGTCCGTGTCAAGCCGCAGGAGGAAATAAAAGGCGCCCCGGGTTTCGGGCAGCCGCACGCCGTCGATACCTGCAAGGCCGTCGACGAACACCTCCCGAGCTTTCTCCATAGCCGGCAGAAACTGGCGGGGATACGCGCTGCCGACGTGCAGGGCGGCGGTGGCGGCGGCCTGCGACGGCCCCGACGGACAGATGGCGATGGTGTCCTGCACCTTGAGCACCTCGCGATAGACGTCGGCGGGCACGGCCATCGCGCCGATGCGGTAGCCCGGCATGCCATATGACTTGGAGAACGAAAACAGCGAGATGGTATGCTCCAGGGCGGCATCATACGAGGCGGGGCTGACATGCCGGGCATCATGGTACACGAAATACTCATAGGGTTCATCGGAGACATGGTAGATGCCATGGTCGGCGCAGAGCTCGTTGATGGCACGGAGCGTCTCCGGCGGATAGACGGCGCCTGTAGGGTTGTTGGGCGAAATCGTGACCACCATCCGGGTGTCCCGGCGGAGCGCCATCGCGATGTCGTCGGGGTCGGGAACGTAATCCCGTCCCGCCTGAACGAAGAGGGGGCGGCAGCCCGCCATCTGCACGGCCATGACATGGTTGAAATAGTATGGGGTGACGATGACGACGCTGTCGCCGACCTCCGTTGTCGCAAGAACGGCGTTGACGAATGCCTGGTTGGCGCCCGCCGTCGCGATGACGTTGTCATGTCGGCATGCCACAATGTCGTTGTCCCGGCGGAGCGTGTCCGCCATCGCCCTGCGCAGCGATGGATGGCCGGCATCGTCACCGTACCGGTAGCCATCTGGCGATGAAAGCACATCGGCCGCCGCCGAAATCGCCTCCTCAGGGGGCCCGAAAAACGGGACACCCTGCCCCAGGGATACGACGTCATCGGGCACGGCGGCCTGCTGAAGCAGCTGCTGGATCGGTGCATCCATCACGTCGGTTGTACGGGAGCGCTGCGGCATGGGGCTGCATCTCGACCCTGCGTTATATGTTTTTTTGTATCCGTGTGGCCCTGCCCCGGCATGCTGTCTCCCGGCCCTGCGGATAAATATAAAATTTATTATATACTCCGGGGCATCTCGTTCAGGATGACGGAGCTGGCCATCCTTCCATCGTTCATCACGTCCTTTTTACTGCTGGCCATCGCCGTCTACCTGCTCGCCCGGGAGACCCGCAAGTCCTACATCATGGTGCTCTCGTTTTTCTGTCTCGTCCTGTGCCTGTGGAACGTCGGCCACATCCTCACCAACGTCACCGGCGGCGGGCTCCTGTGGGCGAAGGTAAGCACGCTCGCGCTAATCTTCATCCCGCCGGTCGGGTTTCATTTCACGGCGGAGTACACCGGTTTTTTCAGGAGCCGCCTCTATCTGCTGTTCTATCTGCCCGCCGGGCTGCTCGCGCTCTCCCTGCCGCTGGGGGAATACGTGACCGGGGTCACCTATCTCTCCTATGGGTGGGAGCCAGTGTACGACCCGACCTATCTGTCCATCAACTCATGGGTCGGGCTGTTTTTCGTGTTTCTGTCGGGGCTGCTGCTGATACGCCATTACCGGGAGAGTGTCGGCGTCAAGAAAAAACAGGTGCTGTTCATCCTGGTCGCCATCCCGGCCAACACGCTGTTTTCCTTTCTCACCTACGGCGTCATGGTGGAGATGTTCAACGTCGCGCAGTTCCCCGTCGGCGCGATGCTGGACATCCTGATGGTGGTGCTCATCGCCTACGCCATCGTCCGCTTCAAGCTGCCCGTCGACACGGCATCGGAGGTCGACTTCCGGGTGCTATCGGAAACGGCCAGCGAGGGCATCTGCATCCTCGACCGGGAGGGCAACATCGACTACGCCAACTCCCACTGCGCGGAGATGGTCAGCGAGCCGGGCGCAAAGCTGCTGGGCACCCCCTTCCGGGGCTATGTCGCCGAGGGTTCGCGGGCAGCGTTCGACCGGGCGATGGACACGACCCTGGCAGGCGACACCATCACCAACTACCCGCTCCAGCTTCAGGGCGGCCAGGACGTGCTCCATGCCGAGATAAACACATCGCCTATCACCTGGCACGGCCGGACGCTGGGCGCCTTCGTCACCATCCGGGACGTCACCAAGCGCAAGGAGACCGAGAAGGAACTCAAACGCCAGAAAACCTATTTCCAGGCGCTGTTCGAGGATGCCCCCGAGGCCATCGTGTCCACCGACTCCCGGCACCGGGTCATCGACGCCAACTCGTCGTTCACCGAGATGTTCGGGTACACCGTCGACGAGATACGGAACAAAAACATCGATGACTTCGTGCTCCCCGAGGGCAGACAGGAGGAGGGCAGACGGTTCACCCGGATGGTGGTCGGCGGGCAGAGCTTCGCCGCGGAAACCATCCGGAAACGCAAGGACGGCTCCCTTATTCCCGTCTCCGTTCTGGGCGCCCCCATATTTATCGACGACAAGCAAATCGGGGTGTTCGGCATCTACCGCGACATCACCGAGCGCAAGGAAGCAGAGGAGGAACGGGAGTTCTACAACTCGCTGCTGCGCCACGACGTCGCCAACAGGAACATGGTCGTCTACGGCAACCTGCAGATGCTGGAGTCCACCTCGCTCGACCCCGAGCAGCAGGAGATGCTCTCCAACGCGCTGCACGCCATCAGGTCGAGCATCGACCTCATCCAGAAGATACGGAACCTCCGGATCGTGGAGGGAGACCGGGAACTGGAGGCCGTGTCGCTCGACGACTGCATAACGCGGGCCATCCGGGGGGCATCCCATCAGGCCGACAAGGCGGGCATTGACATCCATTACACGGGCACCGGGGCGGCCGTCATGGCCGGGTCGCTCCTCGAAAACGTGTTTTCCAACCTTATCATCAACGCCATCGTCCACGCGGACTGCACACGTATCACCGTCGACGTCGCCAGGGGAGACAACGGCGAGGGCTGCACCGCCACCGTTGCCGACGACGGAAACGGCATCGCTCCCGGGGACATGGACGACCTGTTCCGCCCCGGCAAAAAACGGCGGGGCAGCCCGGGCAGCGGCCTCGGCCTCTACCTGGTCAAAAAAATCGTTGAAAGCTACGGTGGCCACATCGAGGGGCACACGCCCGACGAGGGCGGCACCGTGTTCAGGGTCAGGCTCCGCTGCGCCTGAAACGCCGCAGCGGTTTCGCGAGATGACGACGCGCGACCACGGGCGCCTCGTACCAGCCCGGCTGCAACCCGCGCTCCACCCGCTCAAACAATGCCTCGCTCTCGGCCGCCCGTTGCCCGCAGACAGCGCAGCGGTATCCCTGGTTGCGGCCATGGGACTTCATGTGCTTGCCGCAGTCCGGGCACACCGGGTTTTCCACCTTGCAATGGCATGGCACCAGCCGCCGAACATGGATTTTTTCCAGGTTCACGGTGAGAGGTGAGGGGCGGACGCCTCCGCAGGCGGCGACCACGTCGCCGGGGCGAAGCCGGCGCACCACGTCACGGAACTGCTTCGTCGGCTCATAGGCCGCACAGGCGATGCTGCCATCGTCATCGGACAGCGAAAACAGCACATGCCCTCCCTCGAGGGTATGCGGCACATCCGCGACGGTGCCCCTGACCACAACGGACTCATATGGCTTTATATCTTTGATGGCTCGCTGCCAGAGATGGTCGTCGGTCGCCTGGTTGGTCTCGAAGAGCAGCCATCGGGCAACCTCGCTGGAGGCAACGCTCTCCATTGCCATGGGGAGCACGGCTGCCTCGTCCCCGCGGATGCCGTATAGGACGGGGCAGGGTGAATGCGGCGTGATCGCCACGTGCCCGTTTGCATGGTCAATGCTGTCAAAGGTCGACGGAAAACAGCGGTCCATCTCCCGCACCGACGCCCCGTCGACCCACCGCTCCCCGCCGTTCCGGTATGTGATGAGCTCATAGGTCACATCACCGGGACGCCACGCGGTCGCGGCGGCAGCGCCGATGATTCCCCGACCGTTCTTGTAGCCGAGACAGGAGCCATCGGCCATCCCGACGAGCTCACGAACCATCGTTTGCTCGACGATGCCGTGCACCGCCCGCTCGTAGAGCTCTGCGGGGAGCTGCTCCGGGACGACCACCAGCCCGGGATTCGTTGTTTCGTCGTCGAACATCGCCCGCCGGCGGAGCACCGCATCCGCGGCATCGAGCACCCTGTCCATGTCGACGGCATCGTCATGGCATCCCGGATAGCCATGGCGCTCACCATCTACATCACCGAGCAGCAGCGGGTCTCCCCGACCATGGCCAACATGGATGGCGATGGCGCCGTTGCCCCGTGTCTTCCAGGGAACGTTGGGGTTGAGCCGGACCAGCCGGGGCATCCCGATGACGTCCAGCCCGAGGTCGTTGACCGCCACGATAAGGTCTCCTGCCAGATGGGTGGTACACATGCCGGCGCTGCTGTCGGTGTCGTCAACCCCGAGCCACATAAATCTTTTATATAAGGGAGCAGTATTTTAGTTTTGATGAAAAAGGAACTCCTGGAGGACACCAGGGGCCTGCTGGCCCGGGCGGGCTTCTACATATCGGAGGTGTGCACCATCCGCCCGTCGAGCTTCGACTTCGTGGCCCGCCGGGACAGCGCCCTCCTGCTGGTCAAGGTGCTGAACAACATCGACGCACTGAGCGAGGAGGTCGCTCAGGAGCTCCTTTTTCTCGCGAAGCATCTCGACGGCATCCCGCTGCTCATCGGCAACCGCACGGGCGCCGGGGCGCTGGAGGACGAGGTGGTCTACTATCGCTACAATGTTCCCATCATCACGCTCGCCACCCTCGAAGACTACCTGCACGGCGTGCATCCGCTCATCTGCGCCGCGCCGGGCGGTTTCTATGTCCGGCTGAACGGCGAGCGGCTCCGCAGGATGCGAGCCGAGCGGGATATATCTCGGGGACAGCTCGCCTGGATGACCGGCGTGTCACGGCGAACCATCCGGATGTACGAGCAGGGAGAACGGGCGACCATCGAGATGGCCGAGAAAATCGCCGGGATGCTCGGCGAGGACGTCCTGCAGCCACTCGACCTTGCCTCGTTCCTTCAGGAGCAGGAGGTGGAGGTCAACCGTCATTTCAGCGACTGTATGCTCTCGCTGCTCGAGGCACTCAACGTGTCCATCATCCCCACCGACCGTTCCCCGTTCAACGCCATCTCGCGGTTCATGGACGAGATGCTGCTCATCGCGACGGAATGCCACCGCGTCAGAGAGCGAGCACGCTTGCTCTCCGACGTGTCGCGCGTCGTGGAGCGGCCGTCCGTCCTGTTCATGGAGTCAACATCGCGGATCAACATCGCCGGCATCCCCGTCATCGGGCGCGAGGAGCTCTCCACGCTGGATGACCCGCTCGGGCTGTTCGAACTCATACGGGAACGGGAATAGCGTGCAGGTGGAACTGCTTTCCAGTACACCTGAGGGCGACCTGCTGTCCGCCATGGCCGCCAAGCTGACGCATTCCAGGAGCAGCATCGCCGAGCTCCGCGAGGACGACCCGGACATGCTGCGCGGCATGCTCCGCCACGTCATCGACCTCGGACATGACAGCGTCATCGAGCATGCCACCTATACCTTCGGCATCTCCGGCGTCTCGCGCTCGCTGACCCATCAGCTCGTCAGGCACCGCATCGCCTCCTATTCGCAGCAGTCGCAACGCTACGTGGAATCCAGCCGGGAGTATGTCACGCCGCCATCCGTCGCCGCCTCCGGAAAGGAAAAACGGTACCATGCGGCGATGGAGGCCATCTGGGATGCCTACGAGGAGCTCAAGGAGGTGGTGCCAAAGGAGGATGCACGCTACGTGCTGCCCAATGCCGCCTGCACCAAGATTATTGTGACGATGAACGCCCGGTCGCTGCACAATTTTTTCGAGCTTCGCTGCTGTCTGCATGCACAGTGGGAGATACGGGCGCTGGCCTGGAGGATGCTCCGGCTGGTCCGCGATGCCACGCCGGTGATTTTCGACAATGCGGGGCCGCCCTGCAAGACCAGGCAGCGGTGTCCCATGGACAAAAAGAGCTGCCGCTGGTATCCCAAAGATTAGCCGGGGGAGGGCTGCAGCAGCGGGCGCCAGTCAAAGTTGAGCCATGGCACCGGCAGGCGAAATCCAACGACCGGCTTGGGCAGCAGGTGTGGTCGGCCCCAGTAGTTGTGGTTCCAGCGGTTGCGCGGCACCAGCGGATTCCGGTCGGCGGAGATAAAGGTGGCGTGGCGCCGTTCGCTGTCAAAAAAATTGTTATGGCGGATGACGTTTCCGGTGGAACCGATCCAGACTGCGACCATGTTGCCCGTGAGATTGTTCGCCTCCACGTGGTTGCTGTTGCTCGACGGGCTGATGTCAACGCCGTACTCGCTGCCCCGGATGTCGTTGTGGCTGATCCGGTTACCCGTGCTGTCATAGTGCAAGGAGATGGCGCGCGTGTTGTCTCTGAACATGTTGCCCGAGATGGTGTTGCCATGGCTTTCCTGCCAGAGGGAGACGGCCTCGGTGTTGTTGGCCAGCATGTTGCCCGAGATCGTGTTGTTGTCGGAGAGGTCGAGCTGTATCCCGTGCCAGTTGTCACGGATGCTGTTGTCCGTCACCGTGTTGCCCTCTGACCACATGGAGACGCCGTCGTTGTTACCCCGGATATGGTTGCCCGTAATGCGGGTATGATGGCTGAACGGCCCGACGTCGACGCCCTCGAACTCGTTGCCGACGACGGCGTTGCCGGCAACCTCGTTGTCCGACGCGTTCCAGAGCATCACGCCCTGGAGGTTGCCCGATATCTCGTTGTCAAGGATGCGGCAGTCGGATGACCCATAAAGCTGGACGGCAACCGTCGTGTTGGTGAGCTGCAGGCCGCGGACCGTTATCCCGGCGCAGTCGACCAGGAACACCTGCCCCGCCTCCACCACCGAGCTATCCGACGCGCCCTCCAGGTAGACCAGCGGCTGGCCGTTGACCGTGTTGTCCCGGACGACGTTGCTCCGGTATTCATACATGGTTCCCAGCCCGCAGCCGACAAACGTGTTGTTGTCGATGACGTTGCCCGAGGACACGAGCTGCAGGCCGCCATATCGCTGGTCGCGGATCACGTTGCCCGAGATATGGTTGTCCGTACCGCCGGCGAGCACGCCCTGCGCGGAGGAGCCATTCACCACCCGGTTTCCCATGACAACGTTGTCCACGGCGTCCTGCAGCAGCAGGCCCGCTATCTCGTTGCCGTCCAGCACGTTGCCCTCGACGACGCAGCCCCGGGCATCTCGCAGCAACATGCCCTCGGTGTTCTGCAGCATCATGTTGTCTGCCAGGCGATGGCTGGCTCCCTCGCAGACGACGCCGTACTGGTTGTCCCGCAGCACGACATCCCGGACCGTGCAGCCGTGGGAGACAAGATGCAGGCCCGCACGGCACGTCCCGTTCGCCCCGCTGTTCCGCAGCGTCATATTTGCAACAAAAACATCCGGGGCGGCGATACAAACGACCGTTCCATTGCCGCCGCCGTCGACAACCGTCGCATCACGGTGCTCCCCGAGCAGCCGGACGCTCGTCGCAACGACAACATGCTCCCTGTAAGGGGAAGCATCCTCGTACACATAGACGGTGTCGCCGTCACCGGCGGCGTCGAGAGCCGCCTGAATGCTGCTGTAGTTGCCGGGGCCGGAGCCGCCCACGTACAGCGTGGTTTCCTGTCCCATCGCACCGTCTCCCTCCCCGTCAAAATAGAGGCCGAACAGCATCAACATCATGACAACACACATGACCAGACCCGCACGTTGCATTGCCTCCATAACGGGCGATGTCTTTTAACCGTTGTCGCCCTGCAAAGCATTTATAAGAGAGACGGGTATTTGACCTGAATCATGCACTCCCAGCAGCGACGCCGCCTCATCAAGGCGGAGGCGACAACCAACCCCCATTACGGCAAAAAACCCGTCCACAGGAGCATGGAGGAACACATCAACAACGGCGTGGTCATCGTTGACAAGCCAGCCGGCCCGACCTCGCACCAGGTCACAGCATGGGCCCGGGACATCTTCCATCTCGACAAGGCCGGCCATGGCGGCACCCTCGACCCCGACGTCACCGGCGTGCTGCCCGTCGCCCTGGCCAACGCCACCAAGACCATCGGGCTGCTGCACGAAGCCGGTAAGGAATACATCGCGGTGATGCGCCTCCACGGAGACAAAAACAAAGGGGAGATACGGGACGCCTGCCAGGAGCATATCGGCATGGCCACCCAGATGCCCCCCGAGCAGTCGGCCGTCAAGCGCGAGGAGCGAGAGCGGGAGATATACGACATCGACGTCCTGGAGACCAAGGAACGCGACGTCCTGTTCCGCGTCTCCTGCGAAGGCGGCACCTACATCCGGGTGCTCTGCGAGGACATCGGCACAACACTGGGATGCGGCGCCCACATGCACGAGCTCCGTCGCACCAGAAGCGGCCGGTTCACCGAACAGGAGGCATACACGCTGCACGACATCCTCGATGCATACGTGTTCTGGCAGGAAAACGACAGCGAGGAGATAAAAAACATTATAAGACCCCTGGAGGATGTACTGCCCCACATCCCGGCGGTGGTCATCAGGGACTCAGCCATCGACGCCGTCTGCCACGGCGCCGACCTGGCGGTCACGGGCATCCTGCAGGTGGACACCGGCATCACCCCCGGCGACCAGGTGGCCGTCCTATCCCTGAAAGGAGAAGGTGTCGCCATCGGCCTCGCCACGATGTCAACACGCGACATCATGGAACAGGACCAGGGCATCGCCGTCGACACCAAGCGCGTGATCATGCACAAGGGCACCTATCCCTCCATGTGGAAAAAATAACGCCGCCGCATACCCGGTTTACATCATGCTGAGGTAGCCCAGCTCGGAAAGGCGCAGGCCTGGAGAGCCTGTGGGGCTCACGCCCCTCGAGGGTTCAAATCCCTCCCTCAGCGCTCTTTTACCGGCATGGTTTATAAAAATTATCTGCGGGAGGACCAGCCGGGGCGGGCTGTCATGTTGCGTTATCGCGGTCATGCCAGAACAGGAAATGGCCGTATTTAGGTGTAACTGGATGCGATGGATGCGGAGGGGTATGGCTCCGTTGCCGGGTGCCAGTCGACCTCTATCCAGGGCATGAACAGGCCGATGAGGCTGAACGATGGGATGTAGATGGCGCCGTAGATGATTTTTCCGCCAACATGGTTCCAATCGTCCCAGTAGTTCTGGCGCCATGTGTTAGGCGTGAGATATCCGGGGCGGAGGAGTTTTATGAATCGTGCATGTCTGATGTTGGAAATAAAGGTGTTTGACGTGATGGTGTTGCCGGCGGCGTAGGAGCAAAACAGTCCCTCCTGGTTGCCGGCGAAATGGTTGCCGATGACTGCGTTGCCGGGGCTTCCCTCGAGGTATATGCCCTTGGAGCAGTTGGAGATGGTGTTGTAGCTGATGGTCTGGCTGCCGGCAGCGGCGTAGACGCCCGATATGCCGGGATGGATGCGATTGCGGGTTACGGTGTTCGACGGCGAATTCCTGTCGATGTAGACGCCGGTGTACCGGTGGCCCGTGATAATGTTGCCTGACAGGGTGCATGCCGACGCCGCCGAGAGGATAACGGCGTGGTGTTCGCTGTCGTCGACAACGGTGTCTTTGAGGACGACATGGTCGGCGGAGATGTTGACGCCCGCGGTGTTCTCTCCGCCACCCGCTCCCGTGACGGTGATGTTGTCCACGACGGTGCCGGCAGCGGCGATGTCGACCACGGTTCCCGCCCGGTCCCCGGCGATGATGGTGTCATGCCGGTGTTCGCCGGTCAGACGCAACTGGCATGATATGCTGATGGTTTCCCGGTATGTTCCGCTGTACACGTAGACGGTGTCCCCGTCACCGGCGGCGTCGAGAGCCGCCTGAATGCTGCTGTAATTGCCGGGACCGGAGCCGCCAACGTACAGCGTGGTGTCATTCGCCACGGCGGCGGCGTGCTGCATCCCGATGTCGGAAAATGGCATTGCCATCAGGCCGATGGATACCACCAGCGCGATGGCGACATGTGTTCCCTGCATTATGTGCCCCGTATCGGGAACGGATATGGCTATAAAAAAACTCTGCTGGAGCTCTGCGGTTTGCCGGCGATAATACCACGGGGACCATCCCATTCCTGGGTTTGTGGCCACCGGCGCCTCTGACAGATACCAATAAATAAATATACCTGCAGCCAATACTATCCCTGAGGAACCTACTATGGAAGGAACCGTAAAAAGATGGCTCACCTCATACGGGTTTATCGGCGCTGACGAGGTCGACGAGGATGTCTTCGTCCATGAATCCGACGTGAAGTCCCGTATGCCGTTGAGCGAAGGACAAAAAGTCTCGTTTGAGTTAAAGGAAGAACCGCGCGGCCCCAAGGCCGTGAACGTCGAAATCATAGAGTAATTTTTCTCTGTTTTTCGAGTGTTCGTGCTGCACGTGACAGGTTGACAATGGATGCCATAGCCATGCATCCGTCGTGCCGAACGTGCGGTCGGGATAATCTTTAAACGCGCAGGTGTATGTTGCTTACATAACGGCTATGATATTCAAGCGGCAGGTCGGCAAGCCAAACAACGGATGGGTCGTGCTGGTGCACGGGCTGGGGGAGCACTGCGGCCGCTATGATGACTTCATGCAGCTGCTCGCCGAGCATGGCTTTTCCGTCTACGCGTTCGACTGGGCTGGCCACGGGCGGAGCGACGGCAAACAGGGGCATGCGACCGTCGAGGAAACCTTCACGACGATAGACAACATCATCGGGGAAATCGGCCAGGTGCCGTTTCTGTTCGGGCACAGCCTCGGCGGGCTCACCGTCATCCGGTACGCGGAGCTGCATCCCGACCGTGCCAGGGGCGTTATTGCTTCGTCGCCGCTGCTCGCCCGTCGTTCAGCGGTCAGCCGTCTCTCTGTTGCGCTGTCAAGGCTCCTCGGCTCGATAGCGCCCTCGCTGACGATGCACAACCGCATCGACCCGTCGGATATCTCCAGGAACGAGGACGCCGTCCAGGCCTATCGGGATGACCCGCTCGTCCATCATCAGGCGTCGGCGGCGCTGGCCAGAAGCATGTTCATGCACATGGACAGGGCGCATGACGACGCTGAAAAGGTCACGGTGCCGGTGTTGCTGCTGGTTGGCACGGCCGATGTGCTGGTGCCGCCGCGCGGCGCACGCCGGTTGATGAAGGAGCTGACGGTTGACGATAAAACCCTCGAGGAGTTCGAGGGTGCCTATCATGAGGTATGTGACGACCCGGAGTGGGGCAACGTGTATCATGATGTCATCGTCCGGTGGCTGCTCGGTCACTGCTGACGGACGCTCCGGGATGCGACGACGTCGACGTCGAGACCGGCCACGTTTTCGACGATGACGTCGCCTATGCTGACGGGCGCCATGACGGTGACCGTGGCGAGCGCCTGCATCACGCTGCGTATCGCTGCTCGGGGTACCGGCGCCGTGGTTTTGACGGCCACCGTGGGCAGGTCGCCTTCGGTGCAGCGGACGACGCTGATGACCGTCCGCCGTGGCTCGGCTATCTCCTGCCGGGCGTATGCTGCCCCGTGCTGGCATGCGTTTCCGGTGATGGCGGCGATGGCGCCGTCGCGGAGTGTGACCCTGATGGTGCAGCCGACGGGACACATGATGCAGGCGATTTCTTTTTCTTTTTCCCGGGTCATCGTGCCACCTCCACGGTGAGCGCTCCCTGGAGGCCGGCGAGCATGTCCGGTTCGAGCTCGATGGTGAGCATCTCTCCGGGGGTGACACCCTGCCGGGGCAGCTCGATGTCGATGTCGGGCAGCCGGACGACCGCTCGGGGCTCGGGGCGCTGCACCCGGAGGTAGAGCGTGACCGGGCGCTGTCCGCTCACCCGCTGTGGCAGGACGAATCTGACGTTGCGACCCCGGTGCACGGGATGCCATGTGTCGGCGGGGATGTGGCCGCGCTTGATGTATCGAGCAGCTCCGACGGCGGCGCGTTCGCCCTGCCGCGCTGCAGCGTCCACGTAGTCGTTGATGGCGAGGGCGTTGCCCGCGGTGAAAACCCCGGGCTGCGTGGTTTCGAGGCAGTCGTTGACCACGGGCCCATGGGTTGCGTCATCGATGTCTATGGTGATGTCCTGGAGCCGCGTGACGTTGGGGATGAGTCCGGTGGCCAGGGCGACGGTGTCGCATTCAATGCGGCGTGCTGTCCCCGGCACGGGTTCCATGCCGGGGGTGACGGCCACGGTGTCGACTGCGGTGACACGGTTGCTTCCATGGATGGCGGTGACCATGCGCCCCGTGTGCAGCGGGATGTCATAGTCGTGGAGGCACTGGACAACGTTGCGGGTCAACCCGCCCGGATAGGGCAGCATTTCGATGACCGCTTTGACCGTGGCGCCCTCGAGAGCCAGGCGGCGTGCCATGATGAGGCCGATGTCGCCGGAGCCGACGATGACCGCGCTGCGGCCGGGCAGTGCGCCGTCTATGTCCATGAGCGTCTGTGCCTCCCCGGCTGTGAAGACGCCGGCTGGCCGGTCGCCGACGATGCCCGTTTCGTGGCGGTGGCGTTCCCGTGCCCCGGCGGCGTAGAGGATGCATGCAGCCGTTGTTCCCCTGACGCCGTCGGACGTTATCGTGACGATTTGTTTCCGCCCGTCGGGGAGCATCCGGAGATTGGTGACATGCGCGCCGGTGGATACGTCGATGTCCCGCTGCGCTACCCGGGCGACAAGGCGCTCTGCGAACTCGGGCCCGGTGAGGTCCTCGCCGTGGTAGGTGAGACCGAAGCCGGGGTGGATGCATTGCAGCGGGATGCCGCCCAGGCGCTTGCCTGCCTCTATCAGCAGGACGCCCATGTCATGGTCGTGGGCCATGGCGGCGCCTGCCAGCCCGGCCGCCCCGCCCCCGATGACCGTGAGGTCGTATGCCGCCCTGCTCATGGGTCGTCCTCCTGGAGCGTTTTGATGTCGCCGGCGACGTAGGGCGTCGTTCCATGCTCCATGACCTTCCAGAGGGGTATGTCGAGTTCCCGGGCGATGAGGCGGGCGACCTGGACGCGGCAGAAGGAGCCCTGGCAGAACCCGAACATGGCCAGGGTGCGGAACTTTATGCCGTCGAGTGACACGTTGCCGTCGAGCTGCTGGATGCGCCTGATTGCCCCGGTGATTTCTGCCTCGGTGACCGTTTTGCACCGGCAGACCACGCGGCCATATCCAGGCTGCCGTTTGATGAGCCGGTGTTGTTGCTCCGGGGATAGCGCGGCAAGGCGGGTGGTGCGCTGCCGGCGCGGCTGCCATCCCTGTTTCTCCTGGAGCTCAACGTCGAGCTGTTCCTGCAGCAGCCGTGCGACGTGTTCGGCAATAGCCGGCGCCGCCGTCAGTCCCGGGGAACGGATGCCGGCTGCGTTCACAAACCCCCATGGGCGGCCATATGCCCGGATGACATATCGGCCGTCCGGCGGCTCGGGGCGAAGGCCGGCGAAGGTTTTGACGACGCTGCCATGCGGAGGCATCCGGCGGAGCAGCCGGGCAGCCTCGTGCCAGATGGCGGACAATCCATCCTTGGTGGTCGCTTTCTCGGTGAACGCGCCGGGTGGCAGGTCCTCCGCCGTCGGCCCGAGCATCAGGTTTCCCTCCGCCGTGGTCACGGCGTAGACGCCCTTTGTTTTCTCCGTCGGCGTGGGATGCACGATATGCATGGGCCCCTTCACATTCTCGTTGAACAGGATATATTCCCCCCGCCGCGGCGTGATGGAGGGCTCGGCGATGCCGGCCATCGCAGCGACCCTGCCCGCGTGCAGTCCGGCGGCGTTGACAGCCACGTCGGCAGCGATGTCCCCCGTGGTCGTGGACACGCCCGCGACGGCGTCGCCGTCCACCATGACATCGGTCACCTCGCAGTCCAGATGGACATGCACGCCGTTGGCATGAGCGTTTTCCACCACGCCGATGACAGCCTCCCAGGGTGCAATCATGCCCGCATCGGGTGACCACAGCGCCGCCACGACGTCGTCGTGCAACAGCGGCTCCCGCTCGTGCAGCTCCCCGCCGTCGAGGACGCGGAGGCCGTCGACACCGTTGCGCTTGCCGAGACAGCGATAGTGCTCCAGCGTCTCCCGCTGCCCCCCGTCCGTGGCGACCATGAGCTCGCCGGGCCACCGTGCGGGAATGTCGAGCTCCCGTGTCCAGCGGCGCCAGCGTATGTTGCCGGCAAGGCAGAGCCGCGCCCGCAGCGGATGCACGGCCGGGTTTTCCTCATGACCGGGATGGATGATGCCGGTGTTGGCCTTGCTGGCACCCCAGCCGACGTCGCCCGCTTTTTCGACGAGATGCACGTCGAGATGGTAGCGGGACAGCTCGCGGGCGATGCAGCCGCCGACGATACCCGCCCCGATAACGACGACGGTGGTATCTCTTTCAGCCATCGGCAGCCTCCATATCCTGCGTCATCGCCCAGCTCCGGGCCCGCTCCACGGCCCGTCTCCAGCCCCGGAGACATGCATCGCGATGTTCCCCGTCCATCACCGGCGTGAAACGGATGTCCTCCCGCCAGAGCGCGTCGAGCTCATCCCGGGAGCGCCAGATGTCCGCCTCGAGGCCTGCAAGCATCGCCGCGCCGAGCGCCGTTGTCTCCATCACCGCCGGGCGGAGCACCACGTGCCGGGACAGGTCCGCCTGGAACTGGAGCAGAAACTCGTTGCGGCTGCCGCCGCCGTCAACCCGCATTTCCGTGACATCCATGCCAGCATCGGTTTCCATCACCTCGATGACATCCTGCGACAGATAGGCAATCGCCTCGAGCGACGCCCGGGCGAGAGACGCTCTGCCCGTACAGCCGGACAGCCCGACGATGGCGCCCCGCGCGGCGGCATCCCAGTAGGGGGCACCAAGGCCGGCAAACGCTGGGACGAGATAGACGCCATCGGTGTCATCGACCGTGGATGCCAGCGCCTCTATTTCGCCGGGGTCATCAAACAATCCGATACGCTGCAGCCACCGCACACCGGCACCGGTGGCGAACACGCTGCCCTCCAACGCATAGGTCACCCGGCCGTCGAGGCTCCAGGCGATCGTGGACAGCAGCCGATCCGAGCGGCAGGGCTCCTCCATGCACATCAGCACAAAGTTGCCCGTTCCATAGGTGTTCTTCACCATGCCCGGCGTGGTGCAGCGCTGCCCGAACAGCGAGGCCTGCTGGTCGCCCGCACAGCCGGTTATGGGTATCCTTTGACCCTCGATGGTGGCGTGACCGTAGCGATGGCTGCTGTCGTAAACAGCGGGCAGCACCGCCGGGGGGACGTCGAACTGTATGAGCAGCTCGTCGTCCCACCTGCACCGGTGGATGTCGTACAGCATGGTCCGGGATGCGTTGCTCCGGTCGGTCGCGTGGACCGCGCCATCGGTGAGCTGCCAGATGAGCCAGGTGTCAACGGTGCCGCATGCCAGGTCTCCACCTTGTGCTCGCTCTCGCGCTTCCGGCACCCTGTCGAGCAGCCATTGCAGCTTGGTGGCCGAAAAATAGGCGTCAGGTATCAGCCCCGTTTTCCGGCGTATCATCTCCCGGGCGTCCTTGCTCATCTGCTCGACGATGGGGGCGGTGCGGCGGTCCTGCCAGACGATGGCGTTGGCGAGCGGAGTGCCGCTGTCACGGTCCCACAGCATGACGGTTTCCCGCTGGTTGGCAATGCCGATGGCCGCGATGTCGCGGGATGCTGTGGCGCCCTGAATTGCTGTCCGTATCGCGCGCTGCATCGCCGTCCATATCATCATCGGGTCATGCTCGACCCAGCCAGACCGGGGATACTGCTGGGGCAGCCGGCTGCGGCCCTCGCCATGCAGCCCGCCGCGGCGGTCGAACAGGAACGCCTTCGCGCTCGACGTCCCCGCGTCCAGTGCCAGGATGAGCTCGTCGTCATGTGCCATGATGATGCCCCTGTGGTTCAGATGGCGCTACAACCGGAAAAAATTACTTAACGTTTTCCCGTCGACGACGCTTTAAGATTTAAAAAGTGCTGCCGGTTACGTCTGTGACACTGATGGACAAGACGGCCTTTGAGCGCTTCTATTCAAAAATATTCACCATCCCGAAAAAGCGGATATCGGTGACGCTGGGCGTCGTCACCATCGCGATTGCGTCGCTGCAGTATGGCATCGCCCGGGCGTTTTTCGCGCAGCGGTATTTTTTTCTCGGGCTGCTGCTCATCGTGCTCATCCTGGCGGTGGGGCGAACCATCAACCTTGCCTTCAACGGGCGGCGGGTGTTTTTTCTGGCGCTGCTCTTGCTCATCTTCATCGAGGCGTTCGACTTCGTCGTGTACCATCTCGGGTTTCCCTATCTGATTTCGCTGACGCCGGCGGTTATTTCCTCGTTTTTGACGATCATCCTGTATTTTTCCTCGGAGGCGGAGGAGATAAGCGTGTATGTGCTCAGCCTCAGCATGGTCCTCCTGCTCTATCCCTTCAGCTTTTTTTATTTCGACCTCTACTATGACCTGCCGGCGCATTTCGAGGTGCATGGCCTCACCGCTGGTTACGTGTTCATCGCGGTCGTCGGGGTTATCGCCGGGCATGGCTACCTCCGGTTTTTGGACACCGAACGGGGCTTCAACGTCAAATCGTTTTTCCGCGCGTTTTTGCTGTTCTGGCTGACGGCCAACCCGGCGTATTTCGAGAACCGTCTCATGGAGGTGGCGATCAGGATGCGGGGATGGGTCAGCTGCCTGTCTATCGGGGATGTCAGGCTGGTGGCGAACGCGTTTCATCCCGGCCCGCTCCGGAACGTCGGCGGCGCCCGCCTCGTCCACCGCGTGCTCGAGGAGCCGAAGACCATGTATCTGCATTCGGCGAGCACCCATGACCGGAACGTTGTCAGCGGCGAAGACGTCGAGGCCATCATCGATGCCATCTCCTGCGGCGACGAAACGCTGCATGCCCGTCGGCCGTTTTCGGTGGAGGGGGACGAGTTCACCGTCACCGCATTCCCCTTCGATGATTTCAGGCTGCTGGTAGTATCCGGCCATGAGACCATAGACGACCTGCCGCCCGAGGTGCAGGAGTACGCCGACGGGCTGGGGGATCTGCTGGTCGTCGACGGGCACAACGCCTACAGGAAGGAATACGATGTCACGCCGGCGCAGGTAGCGGAGATTAAGTCGCTCATCCGCCGGGCGGCGGAAACAGACGGGGAGCCCGCCTCGCTGCGGTATTCGTTCACCCGGAAAAACGTCTCCTCGCAGAACATCTGCGGCTACCTGGCGCTGCTCGTGCTGGACTACGACGGGGAGCGCTACGCCCTGTTCATGATTGATTCGAACAACATCGACCTGTCGTTCCGCCATCGGGTCGAGCGGTTTTTCCGGGAGCGGGACGTCCATCCGGTGGTGGTGTCGACGGATGACCATGCGAAGACGGGGATGCCGCCCGGCATGGAATATCAGCCGGCGGGTGCGCATGAAAGCGACGTGTCGGCCGTGTTCGATTTTCTCGAGGGATGCAGCCTACGCGCCACCGCCGACGGGGATGTCAGCTACAGCCGGCGGCCGGTCGCCATCAACGTCATCGGCGAGCGGTTTTTTGATGACCTGGAGGTGGCGGTGCGGACCGTGGGCAAGCAGGCCGTGTTGCTGTTTTTCCTCGTTATTTCGCTGCAGCTCGTCCTGGCGATGCTGACCGGGTTCGTGCTCATATAAAAAGGGGAGAGAAAGGGGAGGGGATGAAGGAGGGTGGAGGAAAAAAGACCCTCCTTCTGGAGTGCGTGTGCCCGCGTGTGCCCGTTTTAGGGCGCTATATTGACACACGGGCGTTCTTCTCACCATCTATATCAGCCGGGAGATATATAAGCGAGGAGAGGGGGGGCGCTGCGGCGGTTTTTTAAGCTTTGTGGTTTTTTGTGCGGCCTTGTGGGTCATGCGGGATGGCCCGGGGGCATGTTCCGGGTGCAACATGGTTTCCGGAGCGGTCACCAATAGTTTTATATCACGTGGACGTTTGCCCGTCGAGAAACAATGAAAATCGTACCGGATACATCGGTCATCGTGGATGGCCGGGTCACCAGTCTCATCGAAGAGGGCGAATTCACGGGGGCAGAGATCATAATCCCCGAGGCCGTCGTCGCCGAGCTCGAATACCAGGCCAACGAAGGCTTCGAAAGCGGCCTCAGCGGCCTCGACGAAATCGTCCGCCTGCAGGGATTCCACAAGAAAGGCGACATCGACCTGCGCTTCACCGGCGAACGGCCCACCATGGAGGAGACCCGCCCAGTCGGCGAAATCGACGCCATCATCAGAAACGTATCGGAGCAGGAGGGCGCGACGCTCTGCACCTCGGACCGATTGCAGGCGCACGTCGCCGAGGCAAAAGGGCTGAAAACCCATTACATGCGCCCTGCATCTGTTTCGGCTGAGCAGGAAATCGAGTCGCTCCGCTTCCAGAAATATTTCGAGGAGGACGTCATGAGCGTCCACCTGCGCGAGGGCTGCCGCCCCTACGTCAAACGGGGCGTGCCCGGCAACTTCACCTTCGAGCCGGCGGGCCATCGCAGCCTGTCTGAGCGGGACATGGAAACCATGAGCCGGCATATCATCGAGGCGGCCAAGCGCGAGAAAAACAGCTTCCTGGAGATAGAGCGCAAGGGCGTCACCGTCGTGCAGCTCGAGGCCATGCGGGTGGTCATCGCCCGGCCGCGCTTCTCCGACCGCTTCGAGATCACGGCGACCAGGCCCGTTGTCAAGCTCGACCTTGACGACTACGGACTCGACGAGGAGACCAAGAGCCGGCTGTCGAACTTCCGCCGCGGCGTCCTCGTGTCGGGACCGCCCGGCTCCGGCAAGTCCACGTTCGCGCAGGCCGTCGCCGAGTATCTGCACGAGCAGGGCGCCGTGGTGAAGACCATGGAGAGCCCCCGCGACCTGCAGGTCAACGAGGAAATCACGCAGTATGGGCCGCTTGAAAACGATATGGAGCTCACCTCGGACATCCTGCTGCTCGTCCGGCCGGACTTCGTGGTGTTCGACGAGGTGCGCAAGGGAGAGGACTTTCGCATCTTTGCGGACATGCGCCTCGCCGGCATGGGCCTCATCGGCGTCACGCACGCAAACCGGGCCATCGACGCTATCCAGCGGCTCATCGGCCGCGTCGAACTTGGCATGATACCGCAGGTGACGGATACCATCATCCACATCAACGGCGGCGAGATAGAGCAAATCCTGGAGATGGAATTCACTGTTAAATTGCCGGCGGGGATGGAGGAAGCCGACCTGGCACGACCGGTCATCATGGTCAAGGACTTCAACACGCAGAAGGCGCTCTACGAGATATACACCTACGGGGAGCAGGTCGTGGTCATGGCCATCCAGGACCGCGAGGAAAAAACCACGGGATCCGGCAAGCTGGCTGAACGGCAGCTGCGCCACATCGTCAGCCGCTGGATCGACGGCGTCGTCGACTGCGAGATCACCTCGGACAACTCGGCCAACGTCTACGTCGAAGAGGAAAACATCCCCCACATCATCGGGAAGGGCGGCAAGACCATCGCCAGCATCGAGGACGAAGCGGGCATCAAGCTCAACGTGAAACCACTCAAGAAGTCGGAGATACGGCCCAACGTCATCAAGCAGAAAAACAGCGTTGTCCTCGATGCAGGGCCGGGCCATGCCGGCAAAGAGGTCGACATCATGGGCGGCGACGAGCTCCTGCTGGCCGGCACCCTGTCACAGGAAGGCACCATCAAGGTGCGACGGCGGAGCACCCAAGGCAAAGCCATCATGAACGCCATCGCCTCGAAACAGGACATCACGATGCGGCCGCGCTGATGACCGACGTGGTGACCGCCGTGGTGATGCACGACGGCGAGGTGTTGCTGCTCAGGCGGAGCGACCGGGTGCGCACCTACCGGGGCAAGTGGGCCTGTGTCTCCGGCTACCTCGAAAAGGGGGACGAGCCGGAGGAGCGGGCACGCATAGAGGTAACGGAGGAGACCGGTCTGGGCCGCAGCGACGTCAGACTGGAAGCGGCGGCGGAGCCTGTCGCGTTTACCGATGACGCATCGGGCATTAGGTGGCGGGTGCATCCGTTTTTGTTTGTCGCCACGCATCGCGACGTCACGATTGACTGGGAGCACCAGGAATATCGGTGGGTCGCTCCCTCCGAGGTCGGGCGCTATGACACGGCCCCCCGGCTGGAGGAGGTCGTGGACCGGCTGCTGGCCTGATTGCCCCCATTATGCATCGTCTGCCTCGAGAGTGGGTTGTCGGCATAGCACAATTTTGTCAACCGTATGCAATATATACAACTTCGAATATTATAAATACCAGCAGGCCAATATTGGGTCTGCATGGGGAGGAAGAGTTACGACGCCCACGATGCGGTAGGCGGAACGCTCAAGTTCATAACTTCTTCCAAGGTGAGGACGAAAATCATGCTCGGTCTGCAGCAGGAACCAAAACCGTCCGGCGTGCTGCGCGACGAAATCGGCGCGAGCGCGTCGAGCGTCATCCATGCCGCCCGCGACCTTGAAAAAAAGGAGCTGCTAGTCGAAAAAGAGGACGGGTATCATCTTACGCCCGTCGGGGGCATCGTCGCGGGCAAGCTGCACGACATCATCCACACCATGGACGTCCTCGAGCGGGCGAGGGATTTCTGGCTGACACACCAGGTCGACGGCATCCCGCAGTCATTTCTCGACCGCATCCACGAGATCGGCGAATACGACATCTTGTCGTCGAGCGTGCGCAACATCTTCAAGACCTTCACCGTGTACCGCGAGCTCACGAAACGGGCCCGCACATTCCGGGGCGTTTCCCCGGTCTTCGTGGACGCCTTCGTGCCCATGGTGAAAAAGCTGCTGCAGAACGATGCGACGGTGCAGCTCGTGCTGACGGAGGAGGTGCTGGAGGAGCTGGTCGATCTGGACAGGGAGGAATTCCGGACGCTCCTTGGAAACAGGGAGCTTTCCATCTGGCGGCTGGACGAGGAGGTGCGGGTGGCGTTTACGGTCACTGATTCCGTGCTGGCTTTGGGGCTATTCGGCCAGGACGGGATCTATGACGCGTCTCACGACCTCGTGAGCAAAACCAAAGGGGCGATAAATTGGGGTAGAGAGCTGTTCAAATACTACAAGAGCCGGGCGCGGCCTGTGGTATTGGAGGATATCTGAGCGCGCTGCGGCGTGGCTCGATGTATTCATTTCGCTGCTGGTGTACTCACCGCTCATCGTAGCTGTGAGCAGCATGGCGGTCGCCGGCGTAGCGTGTATGCTCTATGGCATTGGGTTTCATCCGGCGCTGCTCGCCGGCGCATTCCTGGCCACCATGGGCGTGTATACGTTTAATATGGTGACGGACAGGGGCGAGGATGCGGTGAACATGCCGGGGCGGGAGCGGTATTTTTTCAGCGATACCCGACATCTGGTGGCCGTTGCCCTCGTCTCGTATGGCCTCGCCCTGGGTGTCGGCGCGATGGTGAGCTTGTTTGCCGTGCCGGTGTTGCTCGTACCGCTCGTCCTGGGCATCTTGTACAGCGTGCCCGTCGGCGTCCGACGGTTCAAGGACTGTTTCGTGGGGAAAAACGTGACGGTGTCGCTGGCCTTCGGGCTGGAGGCGGCGCTGCTGCCCGCGGTGCTGGGGTTCGACTGGCTGTTTTTCGGGTTGGTGTTTTCGTTTATCTTTGTGAAGGGCATGGTGAACACCATCGTGTTCGACGTGCGGGACCGGCGGGGGGATGCGGCGATGGACGTCGGCACGGTTCCCGTGCGCCTTGGCTCTCATGGCACGCTGCTGCTCCTGCTGGCGCTGAACTCGCTGCTGGTGCCCTGGCTGCTGCTGGTACTGCATGCCGGGGTGTTCACGCTGTATGTGCCGGTGCTGGTGTTCAGCATCCTGTACAGCTACGGGTATGTTGTGTATCTGGGCCGCGGGGTGGAGGTGCCGAAGAGCCATTACGGGTTTTTGGTTGACGGTGAGATGGCGGTGTTGTTCGTGCTGTTCCTGGCGACGGCATGGCTGGCGGGGTAGCCCGAAATAATAAAATACGGGGAGGCATTCCCTGTGGTGTGGCCCGGGTAGTGTAGCGGCAACATAGGGGACTGTGGATCCCCTGTCTCGGGTTCAAAATCGCTTCGAGCGTATGAAAATCCCGGCCCGGGCCTCTCTTTTCCATTTTGCCAGGTGGAGCGCTGGCTCCGGCATGGCGTTGTATCAGGAAACGTTGTATCATGGAGATATGAGAAGGGGCGGGGGGAGAGGTGGCGGGGTACGCCACCCGGGGTAGAGAGCTATTCTATTGTCCTCCCCCCAAGTTGTTTTGATAGCACTTTGCTATCATTATGTCTATAGGCAAGGCAATATATAAACGCTTCGGTTTTTCCGCCGCGCTGTCAACGCAAGAAACCATGGACGCTGCCATCCGAAAAATAATAGTAGGGCGGCGGCATATGCCACCATGAGCGACACAAAAACCCTGATGCGGAAGGGAAAAGTCAAGGAGGCATACGACCTGCACGACGGCACGCTCGAGTTCGTGTTCACCGACAACGTCTCCGTGTTCGACAAGGTCATCCCCACCACCATCGACCACAAGGGCGAGGTGCTCTGCCGCATCTCCGCCTTCTGGTTCCAGCGGTGCGAGGACCTCGGGGTCAACACGCACTTCATCAGCGCCGAAGGAAACCGGATGCAGGTCAACAAGTTCAACATCATCACCGACTACGACAAACTGGATGCTCGCAGCACAGGATGCATGATACCCCTCGAGGTCATCGCCCGCTACTACGTGGCCGGCTCCCTCTACGAGCGCTTCAAGGACGAGGGCATGGACTACGGCGACGAGCTGCCCGAGCCCATCGTCGAGTTCACCACCAAGTTCGAGGAATACGACCGCAAGCTCACCGAACAGGAAGCGATGAACATCGCCAGCCTGACCCGGGAGGAGCTCGAACACATCAAGCAAACCGTCCTGGACATCGACCAGCACATGAACGACACCGTCAGACAGCGGGGGCTCATCCACGTCGACGGCAAAAAAGAGTTCGCGTTCAACGACCAGCGAAACCTCGTGCTCGTCGACACCTTTGGTACCCCCGACGAGGACCGCTTCTGGGACGCCAAAAAATACCGGCAGGGCGTGTTCGAGGAGCGCAGCAAGGAGTTCGTCCGCGCCCACTACCGCGACAGCGGCTACTACGACCGGCTCAAAAAAGCGCGCGAGCAGGACAAGCCGGAGCCGGAAATACCGCCGCTGCCTGACGACGTCGCCAGAGAAGCCAGCGAGCTCTACATCGACATCTACGAGCAGATAACCGGCGAATCATTCTAACCGCTGATCGCAGATATCCTCCAGCGGGCACTCCGGGCAGCGCGGATTGCGGGCGCTACAGGTATGCCGCGCCAGAAACCAGAACAGCTGCACCACGCGGTTCCGCTCCCCATCAGGAATACTGTTCCAGGGAAACAGGGCGGTGAGACAACGCTGCACCTCTCCGTAGGAGGCACCATGCTCGACGAGCCCCAGCCGGAAGGCGATGCGATACATGTGCGTGTCGACCACGAAGGCCTCCCGCTGGCCGTGCACGCTGGAAAGCAGCACGTCAGCCGTCTTGGGCCCGACGCCGGGCAGCTCCAGCAGCCGCTGCCGCGCGACATCCCTGGGCAGCTCGTACACCCAGCCCAGGTCGCCGTCATACTCGTGGATGACAAAGGCGGCGAGCTCTCTGATGCGGGCGGCCTTCACGTGATGGAGACCACCGGGCCTGATCGCTTCCGCCAGCGCCGCCTCGTCGGCGTCACGGAGCACCCCGGGCGTAACCCTGAACGCGGCGGCGAGACCACGGTAGGCGCTACGGGTGTTCGCCGATGACGTGTTCTGGGACAGCAGGGTGAACACCAGCGCGCTGAACGGCCGTGACATCGCCTCGCGGTAACGCCGTTCGTCGTCCTCGTTCCACCAGAACTGCTCGTAGGGCTCGAGCTGCTCGAGATGGCGGCGTCCGAGCTGTTTATCCGTACATGATGCCATGGTCTTCCTCATCGTCGTCGCCCGCGACAGGCTGCTGCTTTTTCCGCTTGATAAACGTTTCCTGATGACGCCGCCCGACGAAGCGGATGTCATGGCGCTCCAGGCGGATATAGGTCGCATCCGGCAGTGGCTCCAATGACACGATGCCCCGTGACTGCAGCCGACGCAGCTCGAAGCGCATCTTATCTTTGGAGAGATGCAGCTCGCGGCAGAGCTCCTCCAATGTTATCGGATAGCGCTCCTGCACGGCCCTGATGATTTTTTCCTCGATGCTGCCCGTGGTGATGTCAATCATGGCTATACCTGAACGCGATGTTGCACGAGCCCTCACGGGAGACCATGCACGGCCCCACGGGATGACGCGGCGTACATTTTGTGCCAAACAGGGCGCATTCCTCCGGCGTGCACACGCCCCGCAACACGTCGCCGCATATACATCCTGGAGGCTCCTCGAAATCCATGTCCACCACGGGCGCCAGGATGTCCTCGTAGCGACGCGCTGCATCATGCCCGGCAAAGCGGGGGCGGAGCGCCAGTTTCGAATCAGGAATGACCGGGAAGCCGCGCCACGAGGCATCGACGGGCTCGAAGACCTCGCCGATGGCCTGCAACGCCCGGGGGTTTCCCTCCGGGGAGACGGCACGCCGGTACTCGTTTTCCACCTCGGCACGGCCTTCATCGACCTGCCGGGCGAGCATCCAGATGCCCATCAACACGTCGACGGGCTCAAACCCGGCGACGACCTGAGGGATGCCATGCCGGCGGGATATCTCCTCGTAGGGCGAGGTGCCGATGATGACCGAAACGTGCCCCGGGTCGATGATGCCGTCGAGGGCGACCTCGCCCGCCGCAAGGATGGCCTCGACAGCCGGCGGGATGACCCGGTGGCAGCTCAGCACCGAAAACGTGTCCGGCAGATCGCGGAGCAGCGCAGCGGCGGTCGTCGGCGCCGTTGTCTCGAAACCGACAGCGATGAACACAACCTCGGTCCCCCCTGTCGCTATTTTTATGGCCTCGTTGATGTCGTAGACAACGCGGACGTCGCCGCCCCCGGCCTTCACCGTCTGAAGCGACCCGGCAGCGCCGGGCACCCGGAGCATGTCCCCGAAGGTGGCGACGGTTATCCCGGCCTCGGCCAGCGCAATCGCCATCTCTATCTCCCGGGGCGTGGTCACACAGACCGGGCAGCCCGGCCCCTGCACGATGCGGACGTCGCAGTCCTCGAGCAGGCCATCCAGGCCATGCCGGACGATGGTGTCCTGATGCGTCCCGCAGACATGCATCGCAACCAGCGGCTTGTCGCGCTCGCGGAGCCGTTCCACCACGGTGCGGGCGAGCGCTTTATCCCTCAGCTGGAACATCGTCCCTCTCAATCTCGATGTGCTTTATTAAACATTCCCGGCCCTGCCGGACATCAACGGGGCCGCCGCATTCCGGGCAGCGGAGCACCGGAAACCGGATGTGGAACTCCTTTTTTTCCTCGTAGCCGACGTCGCCCGTATACCCACAGGAGCAGGCTACCTGTGGTGCGACCCGGTTGATGACGAGATCCGCGCCATCCAGCAGGGTGCCCTCCCGCAACACCTTGAAGGCAAAGCGGAGTTGCTCCTCACCCAGAAACGTCAGCTCGCCGATGTCCAGCACCACGCGGGTGATAGCCGATGCGCCATGTTTTTTTCCTTCCTCGAGCACCGTTGCAACGATACTTGACATCGTTGAAAACTCATGCATGCTCTGCCTCGAGCATCTCCCGGAAAAGCTGCAGCGTCTCCTCCGCCTCCTGTTCGTCGAGAATCTGTATGGCGAAGCCGGCATGAACGATCACGTAGTCGCCCACCTCCACGTCGACCAGCGACACATCGGCCCGGCGCGTGGTGCCTTGCCCGTAGTCAACGACGGCCGTCGTCCCGTCGACGGAGCAGATCCTTCCCGGAACGGCCAAACACATGGTGGCCTCCAATATGGAGGTGGTATAAAATCACTTCCATCGCACACGCCTCACCGGACCGCCGCACACCGGGCATTGCTCCGCCCCGGCATCAGCCCAGCGGCCGCACGACCTGCAGCGATACCGCCACGACCACTGCTCGTCGATGCCCTTCTCCACCACCGCCTCATACTGGAGGGTGAGCTCGCGGGCCACGTTCTGCATCGCGTAGTCATCAGTGACCACGGTCGCATTCCCGAGCATGGCAGCCAGGGCTAGAAGCTCTATGTCGGTGTCCGACAGGACGGGAAGGTCGCCGGTCCTGCGGGCGGCATCCCGCACCTTCTGCACCGCGCTATCAGATGGAAGCATCACGTCCAGGCCTGCTTCGCGTGCATACTGCAGCATCCGGAACGAATGACCGCCCTCCTCGAACTCGTCGATGACGCCGGGTGCCGTAACGACATTGCCGGCCTGCCATCTGCCCGAGAGAATCGCCGAGGTGTCAAGCACGCGCATGCACACAAGTATTTTAAATCACATTGATATAGATTTGTATGCAGGTCAGGATAGACGGATGGCGCAGCCACATCATGTTCTCATCGGCGCATTTCATCCCGGAATACGAAAAGTGCGGGCGGCTGCACGGGCACACCTACGCGATTCATGCCGTCATGGAGGGCGAGCAGGACGAGATGGGCATCGTCATCGACTTCAGCCTGCTCAAAGAAACGTTGTGGGACATCGCCGACGAGCTCGACCACTACCTGCTCATCCCCGAACGGGCGAACATCGAGCTGACACGACGCGACAGCAGCATCGAGGTCATCTTCCACGGTAAACGATACGTCCTGCCGGCCGAGGACTGCCTGCTGTTGCCGCTGCATGCGACATCGGCGGAAAACCTCGCAGCATATATCCTCAAACGGCTCCACAAAAAAATGGACATCCCGCCAGCCGTAACTGCAGTCTCCATCGGCGTCGACGAGGGCTACGGACAGGGCGCCTGGACCACGGGGTAACATGAACGCCATCTGCCTGCTCTCCGGAGGACTCGACTCATGCGTCACCGCCGCCATCGCCGCCAGCCAGGGCTACGAGCTCCACGCGCTCACCTTTGACTACGGGCAGCGCAGCCGGAAAGAGGTCAGATGCGCCCGGGCGGTCGCGGAAGTGCTCGACGTGGTGGACCACCGGATAATCGACATCGACCTCCGGAGCATCGGCGGCTCCGCGCTCACAAACGACATCGACATCCCCGAGGAAAGGCAGGAGGGCATTCCCGCGACGTATGTGCCCGCACGAAACACCATCTTTCTCAGCTACGCGCTCGCCCATGCAGAGGTAACCATCGCCGCGAGTATTTTCATCGGCGTTACGGCGGTGGACTATTCCGGCTACCCGGACTGCCGCCCGGAATACATCGAGGCGATGCAGCGGGTCGCCGAGCTCGGAACAAAGCGAGGGATCGGAGGAAACGCCCCCCATATAGAAACGCCGGTCATCGACATGGCCAAGCACGAGATAATCCGGTGGGGCATCGAGCTGGACGCGCCATTGGAGCGCACCTGGTCATGCTACCGTGACGGCGACGTGGCATGCGGCAGATGCGACTCATGCCGGCTCCGGCTTGAGGGCTTCGCCCGGGCGGGCCTGGAGGACCCGATAGCCTATGCAGATAAATGAAATTTTTTTCTCGCTGCAGGGCGAGGGACAAAACGTCGGATTGCCCACGATTTTCGTCCGCACCGCGGGATGCAACCTCCGGTGCCGCTACTGCGACACCACCTACGCCTACCACGAGGGAGACGAAATGACACCCGCCGGCGTCGTCGCGGCGATACAGCGATGGAGCTGCCCACGGATATGTATCACGGGCGGTGAGCCCCTGCAGCAGGATGGGTTGCTGGAGCTGGTCGACGTGCTGCTCGCCCACGGATATGCCGTCGAGGTGGAAACAAATGGCAGCCGGGACATCTCGTGGCTTACCACAAAAGAGGTCTCTGTTTCCATGGATATAAAATGCCCGTCGTCCGGCATGCATACGGAGATGGAGATGGACAACCTGGCGCTGCTCCGTTCCCGGGACCAGCTCAAGTTCGTCATCGGCACCCGGGAAGACTACGACTACGCCCGGGATGTCCTCGAGAGATATGCACCGGAATGCCGGGTGGTGATGCAGCCCGTCTGGGGGAGCAGCATAGCGCTTGCGGACTGGATCCTCCGGGACGAAATCGACGTTCGTTTCTCCCTGCAGCTCCACAAGATTCTGTGGGGCAATAGGAAGGGCATATGATAGAAAAGCACAATGTTTATATAAAATGACGCCAATTCCATGCTAACCCCGTCTCATAGAGGGACACCACAATGGAAAAAAAGAGAAAAGATTAAAAAAGGGGATACATTTTAGATGGCAAACCTAAAAGGAGGAAACAATGTATAAAAAAAGCGCAATTAAAAAGATTGGAAGCATCGTCGTGGTAGCAGCGCTCATAGCGAGCGCCTTTACCATGATTTCAGTGGGAGAAACCGAACCGGTCAGTTCGGACACCGTCACGATAAATGAGATAATGTATGACCCGGCATCCGGCAACGACGAATGGGTTGAACTCTACAACCCGGGAGACAGCGAAGTCAACGTGTCCGGATGGACGCTCATGGATGAAGGCAACCAAACATTCGGCAACCTCACCGACGTGGTTATCCCCGCCGGCGGCTATCACGTCGTTACGGACGCCGCAGCGATACTCAACAACGACGGGGACACCGTCACCCTGTACGATGGCGAAACCGTCGTTGACACCGTCACGTATCCCGGGGATGGCACCCAAAACCACTCGCTGGAATACAACAGCGGCACACCTGCCTGGCATGAAAGCCGTGTCGAAGGCGGCACACCTGGGGCACGGAACAGCGTTCTCTGGCCGGAGGCAACCATTGAATACCCGACCGGCGGCGAAGTTATCGGCGGCATGATTCCCATCCAGTGGAACGCATCCAGCCCTGCAGGGCTCAACCTCGCCATCGACCTTCACTACAAGAACGACAGCGCCACCACGTGGAAAGAAATCACCACCAACGAGGAGAACGATGGATTGTACCGCTGGGACGCGACCGGTCTCGCTACCACCGACCAGTACATGGTAAAGGTAACCGCAGCGGACACCATGAGCGACACCTGGCACGATGCATCGGAAGCGTTTAACAGCACCACGATGAGTGCCACGCCCCTAACGACTCCGTTCAACTCCACCAAAGACGTGAGCGTTGACGGGACGAGCGGCACCGTAAAGCTGTACAACACCGACGGCAGCATGGTCGACCACCAGGATGGTTCACCCGGAGACGTGATCTTCTATGGCGTCACATTTGACGACACCGGAACCTGGTGGGTGAACGACACCAACGAGGGCACCTTCTACCTGCAGGTCACGCCCATCGACCTCAACGTCACCGCCAGGCCAGCAGAAGTAGAGTTCGCAAAAAGCGGCTCGGCTGGCTACGTCGAAGTAAACGGGACCGTATCAAACCCCGACGGTACGGCTGCCTCCGGAGCCCATGTAGAGATATGGGCACCCGGCGTCACACCGTCGTCGGCCACGGACCCCATCAAAACAGTAACCACCAACACGACCGGGCATTACGCCTTCACAACGAGAATCCGAATCAGCCTGCACGGCGCCGGCATCTACAACGTGACAGCCCGGAAGGGACCGATCGGTGACGCCAATGCATTTGGATATGCCCACATGACCGTGACCGAGGATGACGCAAACGTCTCCCTTGACAGCATGAAGGACGTATCCGGCGGCTTCTCGACCGGAGAAATCGCGTTTTCAGTCACCGGCCCCGACGGCGACAGGTTGCTCCCCAACCAGGACTATAACCTCTCCGTCTGGAAGGGCAACACACTGTATTCCTGGCATAACACCACCGGTACGACGGGCGGGAACATGACATTTGAGACATACGGAAAACTCCTGAACATCTCTACCAAAGACATCTGGGAGCAAGGCGACTATACCCTAAAAGTCCACGTGGACTACGCCGGCAACAGTGACTGGGAATATACGGGCGAAGGAGATTTCACCATTCCCGCACCCGCCCCGGTAAACGTCTACGTCACACAGGACTCAATCGATGTGCTTTCACCAGAGGAAAACGCGCAGAACATCACCATTCAGGTACTCGGAAACACCAGATATACCTATGGCAACCGTAGCAACCTACATGTTGAGGCCGACAACAAGAACATAACCAAGCGCATCTCGATAGAGGGGCACGTACTCTATACTCCGAAGAAAGAAGCATACGCATATCTCGGTAATGGCACATGGAATGTGACCGTGTTCCCAACCATGGGAGGAGGCATGATTTATATCAACGTCTCTTGGCCTAGAAATGACACCGTGACAAAGAACGTCACCATCGACAAGGGCGGCATGGCAACGATTTCGCCGACTTCTGTTATCGTTGATGACCCCACAAATTTAACAGCTGTGGTAACCTACAACAACAATAATGTGTTCAATGCCAACGTAACGTTATACTATGAAGAAGGCATATATGGATTGGGCAACATGGTTACCAATGGAACAATCGACGGTGACTACACTCCTGGTAAAGGTTCTGGCGGAGAATACATATTCGACAACATCGTATCTAAGCAGGCAAATACCAATATTATTGTGCGCGTAAAGTTCACTTCAGGCACTCAGGATGTATATGCCTATGCCAACATCCGCTCAGAGGCAGCACACGACCTTAACGTTAATGTGACGCCCAACGAAGCGCTGCTAGGCGAACAGACAACCTTTGAATTCAACGTAACACGGGACGGCGACGCCTATGGCGACACCAATCTGGAGTTCTACCTGATGAATCAGACAGAACTGGACAAGTTCCATGATGATTACACAGAGCTACCAGCCACAAGAGAAATAACACCCACGATGGATAGCACCGGCAACTTCACCTATGAAGGCCATATAGATATGCCCGGAACGTGGCACCTTTATGTCAGAACTGATAACGAGAAACATGACAACTTGGACAACGAGACGAGCATACAGGTAACAAAGGCAACTGTCACAGCAGACCCATCAATGCTGGTGAAAAACGTTGACGTGAACAAAACCGTCGTTTTCACGGTCGAGCGGAACAATGAAGCGGTTAACGGCACACTGCATGTTACGGGCATCCAAGAAGTTGGTAGCTACGAAGCCTTCGTTAACCACACCATCGACGTGGAAATCGTCAACGGTGAAGGAAACATCACCAACGTCACCGCCACGGAAATAGGCAATGTTACCTTCAAGTTCACACCCGCAGCATCCGGCAGCGTTGAAGGCGAAGCAGACGGAACACTTGAGGTTGTCACCCCAACCATCGACGTTTCACCCGAGAAGGTACATCTCGGCGAACAAAACGTGATCACCCTGACGGTAAAACATCCGCTCACCAACAATCCAGTACCGGGCTTAACCGTCTCTGGTAAATTCCCTGCTGGCAACATGACACTCGGCAAAACCGACAGCAACGGCGAAATCGTCATCGGCATCATCCCGGACATGACCGGCACCATCACGCTGTTCGTCGAGGGAGACAAAGCCGGCGAGATCACCATCGATGTGGGCGGCCTGAAGATACACGTCATCGGTGAGCGCTACTTCTATGTCCTGCCCGAGCTGGAGAAGGGCAAGGAGTACACCATCAAGGTGACCACCAAGGGCGACAAGGAGATCCAGGGAGCAACCGTGGAGGTAGCCGGCAACACCTACACGACGAATGCCGACGGCGAAGTGACATGGAAGCCCGACAAGACAGGCGATTTCACCATCACGGCCACCATCGGCACCTACGAAGACGGCAGCCGCGACGTGAAGGTGAAGGAAGGCCCGAGCACCCCAGGATTTGGGTTCGCCGCCCTTGTCATCGGTGTGCTGGGCGCGGCGCTCATCCTGTGGCGACGGCGCCACTAAGCCCCCTTTTTCCCCTTCTTTTCCCCTTTCTTTTTTTTGCTGCTTTTTGAAAAGAGAGCGTTATTCAACCACAATTAGCACTATATTTGATATTTTTGGCACATTATTTTAAATACAAAATAGTTACCTATTGAGGTTTAAATATGCAAAAAACTACACTAACCGCGCTCTTTTTTGCAGCTATTTGTTTGGCAGCTGTCTCGTTTATAGCCATTGGCATCGAAAGCGGCATAATGTATGCATCAGCCGACGGCGAGACCGCCACCGCCGAGATCTATGTGGACGACGATGCTGACCCAGGCTGGTATGATGCCACGCATGTTAGAAATGTTCAAGAAGGGATAGACAACGCAACGGTTGGCGATACCGTTTTTGTGTACAATGGTACATATCAGGAAAACGTGATTGTAGACAAGTCGATTAATCTCGTTGGAGAAGATAAAAACAATACAATCATTGACGGCAGTGAAAGTGGGGATGTTGTAAACATTAATTCAGATACTGACTTTGTAAATATTAGTAAATTCACAATCCAAAATAGTGGCGGGGAATGGGATTCTGGAATTATTATTAGTCATTCCAGCAACAACATGATAAAAAATTGTACTGTTGTCGATAATGGTTTAGGAATCAGTGTTTATTATGGCCAGCAAAATATAATCTCAGATTGTCGCATATCTAACAACTATCGGTATGGCATTTTGCTAAGTTGGTCGATGAACTGTACCGTATGTAACAACGAGTTGAACCCAGATGAGTTGTCGATAGATGGGGACAGTATAGTACATTACAGCCATTTTGTTCACAACAACACAGTAAATGAAAAACCATTATACTACTTTGAAAATGTCAATAATGTGGTTAAAACAGATATAGAATTTGGAGAGATTATACTGGTAAATTGTAGTAACTTCACCATACAAAATATTTCTGTCAGAGGACATAACTCTGGTCTAATAGAAACAGCATATTGCAATAATATTCACATATCTAATAGTACATTTTATTCTGGCGGGATTGTTTTAGCCTACACGAAAATGAGTAATATTTTTGACTGTGTACTAAATGAAACATCTCTTGTATTGTACAGGTATAGTAGCAACAATTCTATAACTGCTTGCGATTTCGTTAATCAAAGCCATCTTAACCTAAATGCTTATTCAAGCAACAATACAATTTCACAATGCAACTTCTCAAACAATCACCAAGATATAGAGATATCAGATGATTGTGGCAACAACATTATCTACCATTGCAATTTTATTAATAGTGGTTCTCCATCTTATGATTGGGGTGGCAACTTATGGTACCGCCTAGACCTCCAACAAGGCAATTATTGGTCAGATTTTGATGAAACCAGTGAGGGGGCCTATGATAATGACAGCGATGGCATAGTTGATGCAGCCTACAATATTTCTGGCGGTGACAGTCAAGACTTGTATCCATTGATTTACCCATGGAATGAGACAGGACAAGCACCCTCTGCCGATATCTATGTCGATGATGATGCTGATGCTGGCTGGTATGATGCCACGCATGTTAGAAATGTTCAAGAAGGGATAGACAACGCAACGGTTGGCGATACCGTTTTTGTGTATAACGGCACGTATAACGAGAATGTGATACTAAACAAGACCGTTGAGTTAATTGGTGAACATGGAAACAAGACGGTTATTGAGGGTGACCGAAGCTGTGCCGTTATTGATGTTTCCACGGATGGGGCATATGTTTCCGGACTTTGGATAAAAAATGGCAGTGACGGAATCAAAATTAACGGAGTTCATTTGTGCACTATCGAGGATACCATATGTTCTAATAATACCCACAACAATATCTTGGTATACAACTCAAGCGATAGTACCATTAGCGGAAACACCGTCATAAACAGTACACAGGGTATAACTTTAGGTATATCCGAAAACATTATCCTCGTAAACAACACGATTTTGGACAATAGCCGGGGATTGAATCTAGCTTCGTCAAATAAAAACAACATACAAAACAATACACTTACTGACAACAACCTCGGTGTTCATTCGTCAGCTTCTAATAATAATATAATGTCAGAAAACAAGGTTACTAACAATTTTTATGGCATTAACGTATACAATTCAGATAAGAATACAATTTGTTGTAATAACATTACAAATAACAATAATAACGGTCTAACTCTTTCTTCCAGCAACGACAGTACTATTGCAAAAAACATGATTTCTGGCCATTATATGTGGGGCATTCATTTATCTTCTTCAGATAACAATACAATTTCATCGAACACTATTCTTGATAACTTATACGGCGATATAAATCTGAGCGCGTCAAATAAAAACCTCATCTATAATAATATTATCAGTAACGCTAATTCTGTTTCTGATGATGGTGAAAACAACTGGAATATCAGCAAAACCCTGGGAGAAAATATTATTGGAGGACCATTCATTGGTGGCAATTATTGGCTCGATTATCCTGGCTCCGATATAAACGGAGATCGTATTGGGGATACATCTATTCCATATGGGGCCAAGGATTACCTGCCCCTCATAGGACAGAGAGCTGTCTATATCGATGATAATTATAACGCCTCAACGCCCGGATGGCAAATCGACCATTTTGACAATATACAGGCCGGAATGGATATTTTAGCAAATAACGGCTCAGCATTTATTTCAAATGGGATATACCAAGAGAATATCCACATAAATAAAGGGATAAATATCTATGGCGAAAATGTGGAAGATACAGTTATCGACGGATGCAATACAAGATACGACGTAATTGAAATTAATAGTCACAATGTAACTTTACGTAACTTAACAATAAAAAACGGAGAGTATGGGATTAAGTTGTCTTCAAATAATTCAATTACCAATTGTACTTTTAGGAATAACTCCAAAGCAATATTTGGAGATGGCGCGAGTAACAATAATATAAGTTGCTGCGATTTTTTTGGTAACCAAATGGGAATAAATCTGGGATGGAATAGTGTTAAAAATTCTATCGAAAATTGCAACATCTTTGCTAACGAAAACAGCGGGATTTACATCTATCGACATAGTAATATCACCGTTTCAAACTGCCAAATTTACGATAATAACGGTACAGGAATCTTGTTTTCAGAATGGTCACATGGTAGCAAAATATACAATAATACCGTATTCGACAATTTTGGAGGAATCGGTATGAACCAATTTTGTCAAAACATTACTATGAGAGATAATACTTTGTATGATAACAAGTATAATTTTGGGGTTTCAACTGGCGGTGAAACTCACTATTTTAACAACGATATTGACACCTCCAACACCATCAACGGAAAACCAATTCATTATCTCATAGGAAAAAACGACACTATGATAGATAATTCCGTAGAACGAGGGTATCTAGCTCTTATATCATGTAATAATATGACGCTACAAAATATCTCCCTAAACGAAAATATGGACGGTGTCTTACTTGTAAATCTCACAAATTCGGAAATCAAAGACTGCCGCTGGAAAAATAACTCGATAGGTATGTTGCTGGTAAACTCCAAAAATAACAGTGTCCACAACTGCACCATCAAAGACAACATCTACGGAATAGGGGTTCAAGATTCAGCAAATAATACCTTCTATCATAATAATATAGAAAATAATCTTGAGCTCCAAGCAGGATGGGATTACTGGAACAATATATGGTACAATATGGCACTGAATGAGGGCAACTACTGGAGCGACTACAACGAAACCGACAGCGACGGTAATGGCATCGGCGACGGCCCGTACAATATTTCTGGAGGGAACAACCAAGACCTCTACCCGCTCATGCATCCATACGGCTCCATCACAAACCTTGATACAGGCGAAGTGTTCTTGACGATTCAAGACGCCATCGATGACAACGATACACTGGATGGGCACACGATATATGTCAAAAATGGCACCTACCCTGAAAACCTTGCTGTGGACAAGTCCATTAATATTGTAGGGGAAGAGAAAAACAATACTTTCATAGACGGCGGAGGAAATGGAACCGTTGTGAATATCACCGCTGACCATGTGAACCTCAACGGATTTAGCATTAAAAACGGGGGTTATGCAATCCGTCTATTCTCTATCAACAACTGCGTAATAAAAAACAATATCATTTTGGATAATCAGTACGAAGCCATATACATAAGAAACACGACCGAATCGATAATAGAGAAAAATATAATCCAAAATAACAGCGGAGAGAGTGCCATCGGATTAAGAAATTCACATAACAATACTATCGCTGAAAACGAGATACATCATCCTTGGTGGGGAACGATATTATTTAACTCTGGGAACAACCAATTTATGGATAACATGTTTTATAATTGTAGTTTTTACATATTCTCACAAGATATATCCAACCTCTATCATACCATCACCCCCACCAACAAAGTAAACGGCAGGCCAATATACTATTATGCCAATCAATCCAACATACAAGTGCCAACCGATGCAGGCCAAGTCATACTTGTAAACTGTAGTTCAACCAATGCCTCCAATCTCCAACTCACAAATGGCTCCATCGGAATAGAAATATACGCCTGTAACAACACCCAAATCCATGGAAACAACATCACGAATAACATATACGGAATCGTTTCTTTCATCTCGAACAACACAATGATAAAGTTTAATAATATCTATGGCAGCCATGGATATTATGAATGGTACGGCGTTGCCGCCCTTGGCCAAACAGTCAATGCACCTTATAACTACTGGGGCGTCCCATCTGGCCCCTATCATCCTGACCTGAATCCTGATGGAACTGGTGACAACATAAGCGACAACGTCCTCTTTGAGCCATGGCTGACCACCCCAGTGAAAGGTGCAAAAGAGGCAACATTAAAGCAGGGCAAGCAAGAAGTCGATGCTACTCAAGAGACAGATACGTCTGCCACGGTAAACGCTACGCAGAACAACAGCGTCAGGATAATATCCTACGAGGAATCACCTGTTAACGAGTCAGATGTCGTCAAGTCAGTGGGGAAACACGTTGAGGTTGAAGTTGAGAATACAAGCAACATCAAATGGCCAATCAGCCTCAACATCTACTATACACAAGCGGATTTAGACGAGCGGGGTCTGACTGAGAATCAACTCATGGGTATCTACTTCTACAACGAAACCAGCGAAACATGGGAACTCTACAATGACACGGGTATCAACACCACCGACATAACCAAGGGCAGCAAGCAGTATGCTGGCTATGCATGGGCCAACGCATGGCATCTCACCCATCTCACCGTAGCAGGCGACAACCAGCCGCCAGCCATCACCAATGTGGCTGCCATGCCAGAGAGTCAGCAGCAAGGTGGCACAGTCAATGTCACCTGCACAATTACGGACAACCTTGGGGCGGATACCGTCATGGTTAACATCTCGTATCCAGATAGCAGCACCGATAGCAGCCCAATGTCAAAAATCTCTGGGATGCACACCTATTATTATGAGACAACGTACTCTATGTCTGGCGATTATCAGTTCCATGTCTGGGCGAACGACAGCAAAGATAACGTGAATACATCGGCAGAGAAAACCTTTACAATATCGTTCCCCCAATACACTCTTGACACCGATGTTTCTCCTTCAGGTGCTGGCTCCATTTCCCTCAGTCCTTCCGGTGGCACATATGAAGAGGGAACGGTGATCACCGCTACGGCAAGTCCAGCGAGTGGCTACCAGTTCGACTACTGGGGTGGCGATGTCAGCGGAACGAGCACATCCATACAAGTTACGATGAGCGAGGACAAGAACATCGTTGCATATTTCAGTACAAAGCCCTCGCCGCCAGAAAACGAGCGTCCCACTATTTCCCTCGCTTCTCTCGCCGCCGGCAGCACCGTCAATGGCACCGTCACCATTTCAGGCACGGCGAGCGACAGTGATGGTACGGTGCAGAGCGTCGAAGTCAAGATTGATGACGCCTCATGGCAGACAGCGACAGGTACAGATTCATGGACATACGATTGGGGTACCACAACGGTGGGCAATGGCAACCACACCATCAGTGCACGGAGTTATGACGGTGAAGACTACTCGGATGTTGCCTCGGTCATCGTCGAGGTGTTCAACAATCATCCGCCCTCGGTGTCGATTACGTCGCCGGAGGACGGGGCAACGGTCAACGGCACCATTAATATCACTGGGACGGCGAGCGACATAGATGGCAATGAGACGCTCCAGATTCCTGAAATACAGATAGAACATGACGGCGGAATCATTGAATGGATGCCTGTAAACGGGACCACTTCATGGAACTACATATGGAACACGACAGAGCACGAGGATGAAGCATTCACGATAAAGGTACAAGCGTTTGATGGCCATAGCTTTTCTAACACCACAACAATCACCCTCACCGTCGACAACGAGAAAAAAGATGGGGATGACACCGCTGGCTTCGAATTCATGCTGCTGGTTCTGGCTACCCTTACTATGGCAGCGATTTTTAGAAAAAAAAGCAGAAAAAAGGTGTAATACAAGAACCATAATAGGACACCAATAACCGTTAAGATTCACAAATCAAATTGTGGAAACCCAGCATATGAGGATGCCAACTCTGTTACAACACCGGCCATCAGAATTGTGGAATAAAGGATAATGTTTTAATACACGTATTCGGTTAAATTGTTGCAGGGAAACATGATGGATGACGAGAGCGAGGATGAAAAAAATCCCTTCAACGACGAGGAATTCCAGCGTATCCTCCAGGAGATGGAGCGGCTGGTGGAGGATGCGTTCAAATCATCGCTTGAGGAATGGAAGTCCGGCAAGACCTTCGTAAAGGGATTCTCGGTCAGGATGGGGCCCGACGGCGAGCCGCAGATAGACGAGTTCAGCCAGGACGCCGCCGACGAGGAGGAGATGGAAACCGACGTGATGGAGGGCGTTGACAGCATCGCCGTCACCATGGCGCTTCCCTACCCCGTTGCTCCTGAAAACATCGATGTCTATGTCGAGCGGGAGACCCTGGAGGTCGCCGTTGACAGCCCGGAGCGGACGATGTACAGGGCCATTGCGCTGCCCTGCCCGGTCGTGGAGGACAGCCTGTCGTATACCTACCGGAACAGGGTGCTGGACGTCGAGATGCAGAAGCGGGATGCCCTGCAGCTATAGCGATATGTAGCGGTCCAGGTTTTCGCGGGCGGTAGCTCGTTTTTCGTGCAGGTGCTCCAAAAATGTTGTCATGAGCTCCGCCGCTCGTTTTTTGCATGCCCCGCAGAGCTGGTCGCCGGCCCGGCAGTCCCGGTAGACCTGTTCGAGCTCTGCATCGCTGTCGATGAGATGGTAGAGGAACAGCTCGTAGAGCACGCATTGCTCGGGGTTGCCACCATGTTTTTTGTGTTCCTCCAGGGACACGGCACCGCCGGTCTTCGCGGACATGATTTTTTTCCGTGCTTTCTCGGGTGTGTCGGTGAGGAAGATGGCTGACTCGGGCTTGCTGCTGGACATTTTGCCGCCGGTGATACCGGTCATGAAGCGATGGTAGGTCGATGCGGGGGCGACGAAGCCGTAGCCGCCCTGTCGTTGCTCCTGCCCGGCCAGGGCGAGGTCGACGGCGTCCATGTCATCCGGCGTGGCATCGTCGAGGTAAAGGGCCTTGTATGCGTCGTTGCGCTCCGACGTGTAGCCAAGATCCATCGTGGTCTGCTCTGCCAGGTCGAGCAGCCGTGTGACATTGCTGTCAGGTTTGACGAACACGGCAACCATGTCGTCTTTTGTGGTGGTGACGTTGTAGAGGCGGTGGGCGTTTGCGATGCCCCGGGTGAAGCGGATGTGTGGGTCCTGGTCGACGCCGACGGGCACCAGGACGGGTTGTGCGCCGCCATGCTGCTCGAGCTGCGGGTGCAGGATGTCGCCGGCCTGGATGAGCGGGGATAGCACGTGCGCCATGTTGGTGGCGCCCTCGAAGCCGTAGATGGCGTTGACCTCCGACAGGTTTGTTTTTCTGCCGAGCAGGTAGCCGAGGTCCTTGACGTCGCTGTTCCGTGACTGGAAGTAGATGGTGCATGGCTCGAGGCCGAGAGCGAGGTAGTTGGTGATGTATTCCTCAACGGCGAGCCGCTCCGCCTCCTCGAGGCTGTAGCCGCGGGTCGCGTAGGCCTCGATGTCGGCGACGGCTATGAACACGTCGGCGCCGATGGCCTGATAGTACAGTATCTGGTCGAGCACCATTTTGTGGCCGAGATGCATTCGCCCGGATGGCATCAGACCGGTCATCAGGGCCCAGGGCTCATTGTGCATGGCTGCATGGATGATGCGGTGGAAATCCCGGTGGCCGAAGACGATGCCCCGCCGGAAAAAATAGGGTGGCTCGGGCATGTCCTGCCAGAGGTCGGATGTGAGCTCCTGGATGCCGAACTGTTCACGGAGGCGGTTGTAGTCCTGGTACTGGGCCGAGCTCCACGGGTTTATCTGCATTGGGGCGTTTATCGCCCGTCGCTATATGTAGTTTTTGAAATGCTACTGCTTCGTCGTTGCCTCGGTCAGCCGGGTGACGTTGCTCCGGGTGAAGAAGCCGTCGAAGTCGCCGTAGCGGTGGATGTATTCGTTGACCAGCAGCGTGTGCTCCGACGGCGTGGTGAACGTCTGCCGGAGCCCCTCGTCGGGCGAGCCGACGAGCTCGAGGAGGTATTCCATGCCGTCCTCTTTGAGGGCGGCGAAGGTATCCGGGATGTTTTCCGTGTGAAATGCCATGTGGTGGACGCGCCGGCCATAGTTGTGGATGAACCGCTCGGTCGGCCCTGATGTCTCGTCGTCTTTGTAGGGCGCGATACCCGAGGTGAAAACCATGGCAAAGGCGTCGCTGCTCAGGCGGGCGACGTTGGTGATGGAGTTGAACTGTTTGACGTAGATGGCGAAGTCGAAATGATAGTTGGTGAGCTCCAGAAATTCGATTATGGCCCTGTCGCGCTGCCCCGCGGTGACCCTCGTCGCCGTGTGGTCGAGCCTGCCGATGTTATCCAGATATGATCGGTCGGGCGTGGATGGCTGCCAGTCGATTGGCACAGCGCCTTGCGGCGAGAAATCACGCTGCCCGTGTTTCCATTCGATGAACCCGAGGGCGTTGCCCGTGTATTTGGATGGCAGGGTCTGGATGTAGCGGCAGGCATCCGTTTCCTGCGGCATGTCGGTCATGAACGTGATGCCGCGCTGCTGCTGGATATCATGGTAGCGCTGCAGGTCCTTTGTTTCAAATATGAAGGTTTCGAGGCGCGTGTTGGGCAGATGTTCCGATTTTGGATGAAGGTTGTGCTGCCGGAACGGGTTGTCATCCGTTTGTGAGCGAACCAGGAAATCTGCTCCATCGGGTGCCTCCAAAACGTGCATTGCACCGCTGTTGGTTTCGTACCCCTGGCCATGTCGAAGGCCGGTGGTGGCGAGGAGTTCCTGCATGGCGGGGCGCAGCCGTTCTGGCTCGACATTGATGATGACGGCTGCGAGGTCGCCGACGAGTCCTTCAAGCCCGTTCTCTTTTCGTTCCCTGACGATGCGCTCTGCCTCCTGCTGCAGGTATTCGTCGCTCCGGTCGAAGTCGTAGACCTGTTCTCCCTGTGCGTTGCACCGGGGGCATCGCTCCCCGTCGGTCTGGTAGACGGCCTTGCAGTTGCTGCACACGAGCTGTGACATGTGGTTAACAGTGGTAAAACACGTTTAAGTGTTTGCCCTATCCAGCCTTTCTCTGAATGCTGAACGAATGGAAAGACTGACCCCGTTTACCCGTGTACCGCAACTTATAAATTATAATCCTTATTGGAAATAGTGAGATGATGGGATGGAAGAAAAAAAGATAGGAGTATTTGTTATCGGTTTTATTCTTGTCACGGGAGGGCTTGTCGTCCTCGCCGACATGAACTCAGAGCGGCAATCACCCACTGACGACGAGGAGGCAGGCAGCATCGGGAAACCGGTCGCCCGGTGGACGTTCGACGAAGGAAGCGGAGCCGTCGTTCATGACGTCTCCGGCAACGGCTTCCACGGCACCCTGCACGGCGGAACATGGATTTCCGGGCCGCTGAACGGCGCACTGGCATTGGACGGCGATGACGACTATGTGGAGATAACGCAGAATACCTCTGCAATGCGCAACCGGCTCGCGGAGCTCGGCCAGGGCTCGATATCGGTATGGTTCAGAGTCAACCACATCCCGACGGGTCACGGCATCGCGCCCATCTTTTACTATGGCGCCGAGGAGCCCTGCACCAACTTTTTCGATGCAGCCAACCAGGGGCTCATCATCGAAGCCGGGCACAGCCCAATCCATCGCGGCTCGCAGCGGCTGTATTTCACCATCTGGGCGAACGGCTGCACCTATCCCTCGTTTTGCTATGACTCATGGCATCCGCTCAGCGAGAACGAATGGTATCATTTCGTTGCCGTCGTCGGCGAAAACTACAACACCGGCTACCTGAACGGCGAAGAAATGGTCGACCGCAACTACAACTTTGGCACCTCCTCGTATTCCCAGTTTTTCGAAAACGCCGTGAAGCATGAAGCACTGTGGATGGGCCGTGGATACTGGGACGCCGTGGATGACCCCACACCGCTCTACACCGAAGGAGCAATAGACGACATCCGGATCTATGACCAGCCGCTGTCATCCCAAGAAATCAGTGACCTGTACAGTGAGCGAAATGACAGCGAGAACAGCCCGCCGGACGCCCCGTCCATCACCGGCCCCTCATCCGGGAAAAAAGGGCAGGAATACATCTACACGTTTGCAGCCGCTGACCCCGACGGCGACAAGGTCTACTATCAGGTTGAATGGGGCGGCGGATGCCCAGGCATCGAATGGAGAGGGCCCTATCCCTCCGGCGAGCCGATGACGTTTTCCAACACCTGGCAGACCGTCGGGATTTACGTTATCAGAGCGCGGGCAATGGACACGACCGGGGAAAAAAGTCCATGGGAGACACTGTCGGTGAGCATGCCGAAATCATTCTCCGTCGGCAGCGACAATTGACAGTAGCCTCTCCGTCATATTGAACGAGCTGGAAAAGGACATCCACGCCCTGCCCAGCTCCCCCTGTGGCCTCGATACTCGCCTGCACGCCGTGCCTCTCAAGGGGAACATGGACTTCTCGGAGATGGCCTCCCGCAGGAAACCAAACGGATTCGTCGGCAAGGATGCAGAACAGCCTCCGTCCCGGCCATATATCCCAAGTTTGACACTTTGCACAGCTAATTTTGCCGGGAAAATAAGTTTGACAGTA
>CAZESS010000013.1:0-60423 GCA_964514975.1 uncultured Thermoplasmatales archaeon
CGGGTCTCCCCGCTACATAGCTTCGGCTCCAATACATCGGCCACTGCTCGCGTCCTGACGGCTCCCCGGCTATCAAATGAGGATTCTGTTATACGGGGCTACCCGAATTCACCATGCCAATTAGCCACGGAAAGGTTATATACCTCCCCGGCTTGAGGGACCGTTAGCACTGTAACATTAACGGAGTAATCGCTATCACTCTTTTTTGTTGAATGCTGTTGACACCAGAACGACTATGAAAAAACATACGAGTGCGTCTCATCACGAGAAGAAAACACTCAGAAACAAGATGCAACCAACACAAGACTCTTCTAGGAATATATAGAGTAATTGACAGGAAATAACATGAAATTTGATGATTTAGACATGGATTTGAGTTTTTTAGAGAAAACAAGAGAAAACGGCTTTGAGCGGCTTACACATATTCAGGAAAAATGTATCAATGAAATATCCCGCGGGCGGGATGTTGTGGGCCAGGCTGAGACCGGCTCAGGGAAGACGCTTGCCTTCGGCCTGCCCATACTGAACAAGGTTGTTCCCGGCGCCGGGGTGCAGGCACTTGTCCTTACTCCGACCCGGGAGCTCTGCGTACAAATCACCGGCGTTTTCCGGGAGTTCGGCAAACGCCGGGGCATAAAGACAACGGGCATCTACGGGGGCGTTGGCATAGGCCCTCAAATAAAGGACATTCAAACCGCGGACATCATTGTCGGAACGCCGGGCAGGATACTGGACCACCTCGGGCGGAATACCATCTGTTTCAATGCGACTCAGTTTGTTGTGCTCGATGAAACCGACAGAATGCTCGACATGGGGTTCATCGACGATGTAGATAAAATTATACGTCATACGCCGAAAAACCGACAGATGCTCATGTTCAGCGCGACCATTCACGGCGAATTCCAGAAAGTGATGGGACAATACATGATGCGTCCACTGGTCGTGAAGACGCAACCATATGTGTCAGCCCATAAGCTGGAGCAGCGATATTACGATATATCGCCCAAAAATCTGAAGTTTTCCCTCCTCGTGCATCTCCTCAAAGACTCCGCAGCCGGGTCGACGTTGGTGTTCTGCAATACCCGGAGGGAGACAGATGTCGTCGCGCAAAACCTCAGGAAACAGAACATAAACGCCGTAGCATTACATGGCGGCATGACGCAGCCGGCGCGATTGAAATCCCTTAACGCCCTCAAGAAAAATACCATAGATGTGCTGGTGGCAACTGATGTAGCTGCCCGGGGACTTGACATAAAAAAGGTCACCCATGTGTTCAACTACGATGTACCAAAGACCACGAAACAATACGTCCATAGAATCGGGCGAACAGCGCGTGCCGGGGAAACAGGCGTCGCAGTTACCCTCCTCACCCGGCATGACCGGGACAGCTTCAGGCGGATTCAAAAAGAATATGACGGCACCATCACGCCAGCAAAAATGCCCGCGCTCAAACAGGTTTCCTTCCACAGAGCTTCCACGAGGAAGCAAAAAACGTCCGGCAAGGGACAGAGGAAATATAACAGGAAACAGAATACATACCGACAAAATAGGCACAAGAAATCGAACGGAAGACATCGACGCCGCTAAGGCACATCAGCAAAGGCACCGCCATGGGCAACGGACTCAGATATCTCGGTATATACTCCGCTCATGCCGAGGGATTATAAAGCAGAGGGAAAAAAGAAAGCCCGTTTTGCGGTGTTATGCCGCCTGCATGTGCCTGCTCGCTATTGGTGTGGACGACATCCAGTCGCTTTTACACAAATTCGAAGGAATCAAAGCAGCTATTGCAGGTGGCCGTTTTTATATTCCATGTTCGCCTGCCACATTTAGGGCAGATTGCATAATATTTGTTCAGTATTTTTACTTTCAACTCCTTCATTCGCTTCTTTTTCTCTTCTGCGCTCATACTATAGTAACCTCAACTGTATATAAACATATTTGTATTCGTAAAATATCTCATGATGTAACCGTATCATGCCGATGTATATTCCTCGGCAACACCCATGCCGTGCCTGTACCCGGAGCGTAAGAAAAAAATACCCATTGTCCTTATGGAGTCGTGGTCACAGGGTTTGACCACGTGCCCGGGCTAGTGGTCTAGGGGTTATGACGTCGCCCTTACGAGGCGAAGGTCGCCGGTTCAAATCCGGCCTAGCCCATTTATTGCTGTGTGGCGCTGACCTGCACTCTGCCGGGTGGCCCTTTGAGGAGGATGTCTATCCGCTGTCGTTCGTGTGGTTTTAGTCGCTCAAGGGTGAGGGTCATCTGCCGGTCGTTTATCATGCCGCCGTCGGTGATGCGCGTGGTGCCGAGGTCGTATATTTTCCATCCCTTGATGATGGCCGGCGAGACGGCTATCTCGATGGTTGCATCTATGGGGCATCCATCGTCCTGGCTGATGTAGATGACGGCGATGCCGCGGCCGTCGCTGCACTGCCAGCCGGGGAGCTCCTCGGGTGGTGTGCCGTTGCCTTCGTTTTCGTCGACGGGCGCCGGCTGTCCGTTTATGCAGCGGTATCGGAAGACCTGGATGTGTATCATCGTGGGATGAGGATGCAAGGGGGTATTAATCTTTTTGCTTCCGGCGGGTGGATGACCGAAAACGTTTAGAACGTTGCTCTAATAAAGGTAGGCATGAGCCCCGTGGTGTAGTGGTCTAGCATAAGAGGCTCTGGACCTCTTGACGGCAGTTCGAATCTGCCCGGGGCTGTCCGTTCCCCCTGCCGTCTGGCGGGGCGATATATGCGGGAGACAGACAATGGATACAGCTGGTTCAGAGGGCCGTGACTTCATCCGTACCATTATCGACGAGGACCTGGAGACCGGCAGGTATGACGGCCGCGTTCATACCAGGTTTCCGCCGGAGCCCAACGGCTATCTGCATGTCGGGCATGCGAAGTCCATCTGCCTGAACTTTGGCATCGCCGAGGAATACGGTGGCATGTGCAACCTCCGGTTTGATGACACCAATCCCATCAAGGAGGCAGAGGAATACGTGGAGTCGATCATCGAGGATGTCCGATGGCTTGGCTTCGACTGGGAGGACCGGCTGTTTTTCGCCTCCGACTATTTTGACCAGATGTATGACTATGCGGTGCAGCTGGTTGAGCAGGGAGACGCCTACGTGGACGACCTGTCGGCGGAGGAGATACGTCGCTACCGGGGAACGCTGACGAAGCCGGGTAAAAACAGCCCCTATCGGGACCGTGCCGTGGAGGAAAACCTGGGCATGCTGGAGCGGATGAAGGCCGGCGAATATGGGGATGGCGAGCGGGTGCTCCGCGCCAAAATCGACATGTCGCATCCAAACATGAACATGCGGGACCCGGTGATGTACCGGATACTGCATGCCACGCATCATCGCACCGGCGACAAATGGTGTATCTATCCCACCTATGACTGGGCGCACGGCCTTGAGGACTCGATAGAAAACATCACGCATTCCATCTGCACGCTGGAGTTCGAAAACCATCGCCCGCTGTATGACTGGTTCCTCGACCGCCTTGACATCTATCACCCTCAGCAGATAGAGTTCGCGCCGCTCAACCTGACCCATATGGTGATGAGCAAGCGGATGCTCCGGTCGCTGGTCGAGGCCGGGCAGGTTGACGGATGGGACGACCCGCGCCTGCCGACGATACGGGGGATGCGCCGCCGTGGCTATCCGCCGGCCGCCATCCGCGAGTTCTGCAGCCGCGTCGGGGTGTCGAAGACCCTGAGCACCATTCCCATCGAGTTCCTTGAACACTGTGTCCGCGATCAGCTCAACAGGACGGCGACCCGCTATATGGGCGTGCTGCATCCACTCCGCCTGGTCATCGAAAATCTGCCGGAGGGTGAGGTGCAGGAGATGGACGTGGTGAACAACCCGGAGAATCCCGCTGCTGGGACACGAACGGTGCCGTTTTCCCGTGAGGTTTACATCGAGCGCGGCGACTTCCAGCTGGAGCCGTCGAAAAAGTTCTACCGGCTGGCGCCTGGCCGCGAGGTCCGCCTGCGGAACGCCTACCTGGCCACCTGTCATGACGTCGTAACAGAGAACGGCGAGGTCGTCGAGCTCCGCTGCACCGTGGACCCGGACAGCAAGGGCGGCGACGCGCCCGACGGGCGGCGGGTCAAGGCGACGCTGCACTGGGTTCCCGCATCGCATGCCGTCGACGCAGAGCTCAGGGTGTACAACACGCTGTTCGATGTGGAGGATCCCGCCGGCGGGGATGGCGACTTCCGGGACCATCTCCACCCCGATTCACTCGAGGTGGTGCCGCATGCAAAGGTCGAGCCGGCGGTGCGGGAGCTCAGCCCGTATGACCGGTTCCAGTTTCTCCGCCTCGGCTATTTCTCCATCGACCCCGACACGACGGACGACAGGCTGGTCATCAACCAGACGGTCGAGCTCCGGGACACCTGGGCCCGCATAAAAAAACAGCGCCAGCAGTAACCGTCATTCATGTATCTCGCCTTTTTCGACGACGTTGACCACTACCCGTTTTATCCGCTCGACCGCGCGCTCCGTCTCCCCGAGCTCCCTGTCGATGTCCCCTGATGTCTTGTGGCGTGCCAGCTCCAGGTTGCCCTCGGCGATGCAGATGGGGTTGAAAAAATAGTGGGCGGTGTCCCGCTTGAAGCAGAGCTCTTTTTCGATCGCTCGCTGTTTTTCGTCGCTGAGCATGCCGACCAGGGCGGCGACGATGATGAACAGCAGCGCCGCTATCAGGCCGGAAAACAGTTCCTCCTGCGGGCTGCCGGTGAGCATGGCGATGGCGACGACCGAGCCGCCCAGGAAGGCTGCGACGGCAATGCCCCGTGTGCCCCACCAGAAGGCGGCGAGCACGATGGGGAGATACAGGAAATGGAGGTAGAAGACGTATTCCTCGAGCTCCGCCCGGTACAGGGATATCAGGAACAGGGAAAACGCTATGAGAAAGAGCACCGTGAGCACCTTGACGGTTTCCTCGAGCCGCTCGCCCGGGAAGCCATCCCCGGGCTGATACGCGTCGCCCATGCTATCGGAGCATAAGTGCATGCAACCTATTTAAAACATGCTTTTTTATTCGGGGATGCCATCGGTGCATCGCCGAGCTCCTCCTCGATGGCCATCAGCCGGTTGTACTTTGCGGTGCGCTCCCCCCTGCAGGGTGCCCCTGATTTTATCTGCCCCGTCCCCAGCGCGACGGCCAGGTCGGCGATGAACGCGTCGCAGGTGTCACCGGAGCGATGGCTGACCATGACCCCGTAGCCATGCTCGCGGCAGACCGCTGCCACGGCGAGGCTTTCGGACAGTGTTCCGATCTGGTTTGGCTTCAGCAGCAGCGCGTTGCACGCCCCCCGCTTGATGCCCTGCCTGAGCAACATCTCGTTGGTCACGAACAGGTCATCCCCGACAATCTGGAGACGGTCGCCCATCGCCTCCGTCATGGCGATGAAGCCCTCCCAGTCGCCCTCGGCAAACGGGTCCTCGATCGACATGATGGAATACGTCTCGCTGAGTTGCTCATAGTAGGCCAGGAGCTCCTCGCGGGTGAGCCATCGCCCCAGCTCGTAGCGCCCCCTGCGATAAAAGCTGGTCGCGGCGGCATCCAGCGCGAGCGCCATTTCGCTTTCGTAGCCGTTGTCCTCGACCGCCTTTACGATGAGGTCGAGCGCCTCCTCGGTGCTCTTGAGCGGGGGCGCGAAGCCACCCTCGTCGCCCACGTTGACACCCGGGCTGCCGTAGCGCCGTATGAGAAGCGCTTTGAGCGTGTGATATACCTCGCTGCACATCTGCACCGCCACGGCGAAGCTTTTGGCGCCCGTCGGAACGACCATGTGCTCCTGGATGGCGAGGTCGTTGCCCGCATGCTCGCCGCCGTTTATCACGTTCATGTAGGGCACCGGCATCACCCGATGGCCGCCGAGATATTCATAGAGCGGCAGATCGCTGCAGCGGGCGGCGGCGCGGGCGCAGGCCAGGGAGACGGCCAGGATGGCGTTTGCCCCCAGCGATGCCTTGTTGTCGGTCCCGTCGAGCTCGACCATCGTTTGGTCGATGGCCTCCTGCTCGCGGACATCCATGCCCATTGTGGCGGGGGCGATGATATCGGTGACGTTTCCGATGGCACGGGTGACACCTCTGCCGTGGAAAGCATCGTCGTTGTCGCGGAGCTCGACGGCCTCCCGGGAACCGGTGGAGGCACCGGAGGGCACCATGGCGCTCCCCGTGCATTCTCCAGCCGTGACGGATGCCTCGACAGTTGGATTGCCCCGGCTGTCGAGCACCCACCGCGCCGCCACATCTGTAATCGAAAAATCGGTCATACTGGATATAATGTGGAGCCATAGTTATATGCTTCGACCAGTGATGGCATCCACTTATTGGCTGTCGATTATCTCTTTGATTTCTGGGAGGCGTTCGATGACGTGGTCGGCCATGCTGCGGTAGTCGGCATTGTGGTTGTGCTGGTTGAGGAGCAGGACGGTGGGGGTGCCCGCATTTTGTCCGGCGAGGAGGTCCCAGCGGAAGTCGCCGACGAACAGCATGTGCCCCGGCGGCACGTCGAGCCGGCGGGCGAGCAGCAGCAGTGGGGCGCCGGATGGCTTGGGCGGTGCGTCTTCCCGTCCGACAATGATGTCTATGGGAATGTCGAGCTTTTCGACGACCTGGCGTGCATGGCGGCCCGACGCCCGGGTGACGATGCCCGTGGCGATGTCCCGCTCGTGGAGAAAGCGCAGCAGGTCGTGCATGCCGCGTGGAGCAACGCAGTCCTCCAGGATACAGTTTTCGTAGTCGTCCAAGATGCGGCGGCATCGCTGCCGTTCTATCTCGTCGAGACCGTCGATGTACTCAAGCACGTCGCGCTCGCTGCAGCCGAGCCGTTCGCGGAAGGGCGTGAACCGCACCCGTGTTTCGGCGAGCGTTCCATCGAGGTCGAATGCCACGGCCTGCACGTCCATGCCCCGGTATCGCCGCACCCTTTTAAAGGATTCGTTGCCATAAGTTTTTAAAGCCGTATCTGCTTTTCTGGTGTGTATCCGTTCATGCAGCGATTACAGGCCTTCGTCGACCGGCTCAGGGGGTCGCCCCGTCTGCTGGGCGCGCTCGTCGTGCTCGCCGTCCTTATCTTTGTGGTTCTCCTCGCGCTGGTGATGGTGACGTCGCCGGAGCACTCGTTTTCGGTGACCTGTCTGGAATGCAACGGCCGGTATGGCGACCTCGTCGTCGTGGAGGGCGACGGCATAGTATCCGAGCGCGTTGCCGTGGTGGTGGCGGTGTCCGACGAGGAGGGGATGGCGGTGGCGAATGCGTCGGTGACCCTGTGCGCCGATGATGACGAGATGGAGGCGATGACCAACGAAACGGGTGTTGCGACGCTGGCGGTCAACGCATCGGTGCCCGCCGATGCCATGCAGGTGTTTTTGTCGCTGTCGGTGTCGAAGTCCAATTTTCATGACTATGGCAGCGATGCCTTTGTGACAGTGGTCCGGCGGTGAAAGGTTTATTAGCCCCGGATGTTTCAAAAGGCGATGGAAGACGATCTTGACAGCCTGGGTGTGCCGCCGTCGGACCGGAAAAAGCTTGAGTCGATGGGGCTGACGAGCCTCGAGCAGATCGCGCTGCTGACCCATAAAAAGCTGGGGATGCGCCGGGGCAAGGGGAACACGATCATCCGGCGGGCGCGCAACATCCTGGCCAACCGGCATATCCAGGAGGTGATGGTCGATGACGATGCTATCAGGGTGGCGGTCACCTCGCTGTCACGCCCTGTCGTGACGTCGGTGCTCGACGTCATCGGGGTATATGAGGCGTCGCCGGGTGCCGCGTCGATGGAAAAAAGCGATGGCGTTATTGTGCTGCGGCGTGAAAGCAGCGCGTTTGACGACATCGTGGAGCACGCGGAGGTACAGCGGGATGTGCTTGCGGGCCGGGATGCGTATGGCATGGAACGGGAGCGTCCGCTCGCCGAGGAGGAGGTGCGGACGTTTGCCCGGGAGCGTGGCTTCGAGGGCTTCTGGCAGCAGGTTTTCAGGGAGATCCGTGGCAACGAGGTGATGAAGCAGGCGCTGTCGGTGAGCATGTTTTCGACGTTCCGTGAGCCGGTGCACACGATTGTTATCGGTGAGCCGGGGAGCAGCAAGACCCTGGCAAAGGAGATCATCGAGCGGAATTTCCGTGACGTGACCACGGTTGGGGCGAACACGACGCGCGCCGGTTTGGTTATCAACCTTGCGACGGGTGAGATGGGCGCGCTTGCATATTCGGATGGTAGGGTGGTGCTGGCTGATGAGCTTGATAAGATTCCGGATGAGGACATCGAGCACTGCTATGAGCTGCTGTCGAACGGGCGGTGCAGCGTGCATTCGGCGAAGGTACATGAGGAGATCGAGAGCCATTTCGTGATGATTTCGTTTGCGAATCCGTCGTCGCAGGTGTTCCGCGACCGCCCGATACGGGATATCCCGCTTCCGCCGCTGCTGATGAGCCGGTTTGCACTGATCGTGCGGACGGAGGCCATTGACCGTGATGCCCGCCATGATTTGTTCAGACAGAAGTTTTATGGAACGGGGGAGCTGCAGGAGAAATCGGCGCTGTACAACCAGTGGGTTGAGCTTGCGAGGCGCCATGACCCGGACATTGTTGCGTCGGATGCTGCCGTGGAGCGGTATCTGTCGGCGGTGAACGACCTGGTTGAGGAGCATTATCATACCGGTCTGCGCCGCGATCTCCGGATGGGTGATTATATCAGGCGGGTGCCGCAGTCGATCGCCCGGGCCTCGTTTGGCGATGTGACGGATGAGACGCTGCGTTCGGCTGAAGATATTTTCCGGACGTCTGTTGAGAGCTGGCGGTAGCTAGAGGAGCAGCCCCTTTGCTTCGAGCTCCTGTTTGACGGCGTTGATGGCCTCGGTGACCTGCTCGGTTTTTCGGGCGCCGGTGCAGACGACCTTGCCGGAGCCGAACAGCAGGAGGACGACGCCGTGGTCTTTCATCCGGTAGACGATGCCGGGGAATATTTCGGGCTCGTATTCGGTGTTTTCGAGGCCGATGGCGAGGGCGGTGCTGACCAGGTTGAGCTCGCCGTGGAGGTCGCCGGATGCGACGATGTTCTGGACGGAGATTTCGGGCTCGTTGACGATGTCGATGCCAATGTCGCTGAGCCGGTCGCGGACCTGCCGCATGCTTTGTTTGATGCTATCGAGGTTTTTGGCACCGGTGCAGACGACCTTGCCGCTCCGGAAGAGCAAAAACGCCGTCTTTGGATGCTGTATGCGGAGCACCAGCCCGGGGAAGACCTCGGGGTTGTAGGTGGTGTCCGGGACCGCCTCATCGATGCTGCGTAAATCCAGGCTGTCGGCGATGGTGGTGGAGGCGACGATGTTCTGGATTTGTATGTCCGCCATGAGGCTACATGCGTTCCATGACAATAAATGTTTCTGTCTCGGCGCGGTATGGGGGGCGGAAGGGGTGAGGGGAAAAAATCCCCCTTCCGGTGCCCGTGTGCCTGCCTGTGCCCGTTTTAGCCCGTTTTAGGGCGCTATACTGATACGCAGGATGTACAATATATAGAATATCCCGCGCCATATATAGTTTCTCGAAATATATTATATTGACATATATAGATACCTCTGGGTGCTTGTGCAGTGCAGCCCGCGACCTGTGCCATTGTGCCCCTTCCGGCAATTATGGAAAACTTAATAAGGCCTCAGGCGATACCAATCTGGTGAGATAAACATGGCTATGGGATTCATCCTTATATCCACGGCTCCCGCCCGGGAGCACGAGGTATACAGCGAGCTCCTCAAGATAGAGGAAATCGTTGAACTGCACCCGCTCTTCGGAGAATACGACCTCATAGCTAAGGTGGAAGCGGAGGATTTTGACACGCTCGGAAAAATAGTGGTTGATAAGATCCGGGCCATCGAGGGAGTGGCCGACACGAAAACGCTCACCGGAACAAAATTCTAAGGAGGAAAAAATATGGAACCATGGTTACAACTGTTTGTGAGCATGCTGATGCTGGTATTCGCCATCGGTGCAATCATCGCAGGACTGTTCACCGCCTACTTCGGCTCCGGCAAAAGCCGCGCCATCGGCGGCATACTGCTGCTCATCGGTCTCATCGTCGCATTCCTGTTCTACAACTACAGCGGTGACAGCGCTATCTGGGGCGACCCCGAATGGACATGGGAAGCCGTCAAATGGGGTGTCTCCTCCGTCGTCGGCGCCATCGTCGGTGCGCTCGTCGCCTTGGGCGTGTTCCTCGCCGGCATCATGAAGGCGTAAACGCGGGCTCACATTTACCGCAATCGATAACCGTTAATAGCTGCAGCTCCATGTAGAGCCGTGAGTGAACGCTACAAGCATCTCCTCTCGCTGTTACAGGACACCGGACCGGTCGCCATAGCGTTTTCCGGCGGCGTGGACAGCGCGCTCGTCGCCGCCGCAGCCGCCGATGCCGGGATTGAAACGATGGCCATCACCGTGCTGTCGCCCGTCTTTGCAGTATGGCAGCGCCGGCAGGCCGTTGCAGCATCTAAGGAACTCGGCATCCGTCAGGTTCTCATTGAAACAGATGTTTTGCCGATGGCCGGCCCAAATCGCTGCTACCGCTGCAAACAGCAGATGGCCGACCTGTGGAAGTATGTCGCTGCCGAACACTCCTTTTCCACCGTCGTCGACGGTGTCACCGCCGCCGACCTTGCCGACCCGTCGATGCCCGGCGCCCGTGCGGCAACCGAGGCGGGCATCCATCACCCGCTGGCCGACCTCGGGTTCTCCGGCGAAGCGATACGGGACATGGCCAGGCACCGAGGGCTCTCGGTCTGGAATACGCCATCAGAGGCATGCCTGGCAAGCCGGCTGCCATCCGATGAGCAGGCAACGGAAAAAAACCTCCAGATGATAGAAAACGCCGAGGTCATGCTCCGAGAGATAACGCCCCGGGTGCGGGCCAGAAAACACGGCGACCTCGTCCGAATAGCGGTGCCGCCCGAGCTATTCAAGGCGGTGCTCCAGCAGCGCGAGCGCATCGCCAGCCATATGCACGACCTGGGTTTCCGCTACGTGACGCTCGACGTCCAGGGCTACCGGCAGGGCAGCATGCACCCGCGTTAGCCCGGTGCCAGCGCTCCGAACAGTGCCATCGCTATGATGGTAACGATGCTGAAAAACGCAACGGCGACAGGCAGTGCAACCCCCAGCCGGTACATGTATTCGACCCTGTCGTCACCCTCGTCGATGCCGTTGGCGAACCGGATGAGCAGGAAGACGAGCTCGATGACGTAGATGCCGACGACCAGCACAAACCATTCAGGGTGCAGGATGTCGCTACCGATGCCGGCGGACAGCCCCGGCAGGCCGCCCAGTGCACCCCCGTCGGACATGCCGCCCAGGTTCATTCCCTCGAGCACGATTGAGATGAGCCTGGTGATGCCCAGGGTCACGCCGGCTATCAACGGCGCAAACACGGTGGCCGTCGACCTGAGCGTTGAGGTGAGCGTTCCCAGCGACCGCCGGATGCCACCCTCGACGTCCTGTAGCTCCTTGAGATGTTCGGCGATGTTCACGATGGCGTTGCCGGCCGCCGCATGGCTTTTCTGCACGCCCTCCACGAAAAGGTGCATGACCGCCCTGATACGGTCGGAATAGACATGGCGGAGCGACCCATGTTCCGCGTCGAAAAACGCGTCATGGAGGCCGGTACGCATCCCGGTGAGATTGAACGCCGTCCGGGCAAAAATGCTGCCCATCTTGGAGCCCTCCAGCGTCCTCGCGGCATGCTGGAAGGCGTCCTCCGCCGGCCTGCCCTCCGTGATGCGCTTTCCGATGACATACAATGAATCGGCGAACTCCCGCTCCATCATCCTGATGTCGTCCCGTACCTTTTTGTATGGGCGGTAGGCACCCAGGCAGTACAGTCCAGCAGAGGTGGCGACGCCCCACAGGATGAAAAGCGTCGCCGGGAATACCTCGTTCAGCCAGCCCTGCATGGCGGGCATGAACAGAAAAACGGCGGACGGAAGCGCAATTACCAGTCCCGCGACAGCCGCTACGGCCAGCCACATCTGCCGGTCTACATCGGCCACGTCTGGATGGTCATCCGGGATGGACGGTGGGTTGAACGTCGCCGGGCGGGACAGCAGCACCCGCCGGATGTAGACAAACAGGGCCAGCGGCAGCAGGATGTCATACAGGAGAAAAATGTGGACGAGCGACAGGTGCAGCCCGACCAGCGAGGCAGCCGGCATCATGGCGATGAGCGCCAGCGGAATCATGACCCCGATCGAATAAATGACCAGTGTGGGCTGATGCAGCCGCTGCGCAAACGACGTCATGCTGCGCCTGGTTCCCTCCATCACCAGGTCAAGCGACCGGTTCAGCGTCATCGCGCGTGCATCCTCGCTTCGCTCACGGATGGCGCTCCGCACCAGGTGCAGTGCCCGCTTGAGATAGTCGCTCCATGCTCCCCACCGGTCGGCGAAGGCTGTGACGGCGTCGTCGACGCTTGCATGCACCCGGATTTCGAGGTCCCACATCAGCTTGCGGAGGTCCCGACCCAGCGAGGTGGACGACTCACGGGCAGCAAACCGGAGCCCGTCCTCAATGTTGGGCACGAGCTTGAGGTACATCACGATGTAGCTCAGCACCTCGGGGATGTCGCCCAGCGAATGAACCTTCATGCGCCGCGCCCGGCTCTTCGGATACTCGCTCAAAAGATGCAGCGCCGCGAGTGGCAGCCCCAGCGTGACGGCGACCAGCAGGACCAGCGTCAGGCCGTCCATCGCAACGAGGGAAAACCCATACATGGCGAACACACCGATATCGAGCAGCAGCGCCGCCAGGCCGGCCAGGAACGCGCCGGCGTAGGAACACAGCAGCACCTGGTATGGCTCAATGTCCATGCCGGTGAAGGCGAGCGCGTCGACAAACTCGTCCGACACGGCGCCGCGCGCCCTGCTTTCAAACATATCGAGGTCGCCGGCAAGCCATGCAAAATGCGTGGCGGCCAAGTCGCACAGCCGTTCAAACCATGCGGTCATCGTATCCGGCTCACATAGTCGCGGAACCAGCCCGTCCAGCGCTCCCGTATCTCCTCATAGCATGGAGTGCCGTGCTCCCGCCGGCTTTCCTCCGTCACCATCCAGAACGCGTTGTTGGCATCGCGGACCGCCCGTGCCTCGAGCACCTGGGATGTCCGCTCGCCATATGACGCCATCATCTCCCGGATGTCGGCGCGGAGGGCGATGTTCTCAATAGCGCGCTCGATGTCCATGCCCCACTCGCGGGCGATGCGCCCGATGACCTCGGACTGGCCCATGTCGAGCAGATCGGTCGCCTCGAGCACGTCGCCGGCAGGATTATAGCGCATGAGGTCGGCGAACACGTCATCCGGGTCGCATGTGGCGTTCCAGCCCGCCTTCGACACCTCGGATATCTGGACGACGCGCCGTCGTTTCTCCAGCCCGCCGCCGGCCCGGATGGGCGCGGCAACGGTGACGACGTCCGTCGCCTTGAACGAGGTCGGGGCGACACCGATGTCGTAGACGATGCGCTCAAACACGTCCCGCGTCGTCGCGCCATGGATGGTGCCCAGGATGAGGTTGCCGGCGGCGCCGACGCGCATCGCCTCGAACAGCACCCTGGTTTCCTCGCCCCTGACCTCGCCCAGCACGAGCACCGACTCGCCGAGGCGGAGCGCCGTGCGAAGCGCCGTCTCGGGGGCGACGCCGGAGTGGCCGCCCGAGGTGATGGGCTCGGTGACCAGCGACTGGACCTTGTATCCCATCTCCTGCAACGCGTCCACGGGCAGCTCCGGGGTGTCCTCCAGCGTCAGGATGCGGTAGCGCATCGGTATCTCGAGCAGCAGCGCGGAGAGCAGTGAGGTTTTACCGGCGCCGCGGCTGCCCGCGATGAGCATCGATGCCTGCCCGTCGACCAGGAAGCTCAGCAGGCCGGCGGCCATCGGAGTAACCATGTTATGATGGATGAACCTGGGCAGCGTCCACGGTGACGTGCTGTGCCGCCGTATCGCAAACGCGACGCCTTTTTCGGTCAGCGGCGGCGAAATGGCAGCGACGCGCGCATCGTAGCCATCCAGGCTCATGTCCAGGATTGGTGTGCCCTCGGAAAACGGGCGGCCGCTGAGGCTGCGGAAGCGGGAGGACAGGCTTTCAACGTCGTTCCGTGAGAAATAGATGTTGGAGGTATATTCCTCGCCGTCTACGATGAGATGCAACGGGTTGTTGACCACGGGCGCGTTGATGTAGATGTCCTCCACCCGCTCGTCGAGCAGCAGGTCCTCGAGGATGCCCAGGCCTGCCGTATATTTAGCGAAGATGTCCGACAGCCGCTCGAGCCGCGTCCGGGACAGCGAGATATCCATGTTGTCGGCCACGTCGGCGAGTCGCTCCCGTCCATATCTGAGGAAGTATTCCCGGGCCGCCGCAGGGTCCATGAACGACGACTCCGACGGCCGATACCGCGCCAGGCTTTGTTTCACCCGCTGCAGCAGCCGCAGCTCCCGCTCGGGTAGATTGTACTCGGGCGGGATCACAAAATACAGTTTTTCCGGCCGCGTTTGCAGCGCATACAGCGAAACGTCGAGCGGCCGTCCGTCCTCCTGTTGCACCCGGTATTTGGTGGTGAAAACCGCGTCGGACGGCGGCGTCAGCCGGATGTAGCTGTCAAAAAATCGTGGTCGGACATATGGCCGGATACGGTCGCGGTAGTACCTCTCGCTGTTTCCGTCGCCGACAACGCGCCGGGTGAGCCCGCGCCGTTCCAGCAGGTCGGCCAGCCCCGCGATATACCGCTTCCGGCATGAGACGCATCGCTCGTTTCCATCAGCGACATGGGTGCGCTCCTCCCGCAGCATCCGCCGAAGGCGCTGGACCGCCCGGACCGGGTCGGAGCCGGCGATGTCCTGTAGCTTTTGGACGGCCTGCCGGCGTTCGCCTGTGCACCCGGCGCATTGCTCCATGTCCGGCATGTCGGGGAGCGTATAGGTGGTAAGCCCCGTGTAAAAGGCTGCCAGGTCCTTCAAAAACGCGAGTGCGTCGCCGTCGAACACCTTGACCAGGGAATGCTGCAGGACGACGCGGTCCACGTCGGCCTCCGCGGCCACCGCATCGATGAGGTTGCGCCGGCAGTTGGCATCGACAATCGAGGAGGCGCCGCCGCATGCCCCGCAGTCCATGACCGCCACCCGCAGGCTCCCCTCGTCCCGTATCTCATGGGGGCAGGTCATACCAACATTAATCAACGAACATCCTATATACCTTTTGATGAGCATTACAATCCACAACGGAAGCGACGATGAGGCTGAACGGAGCATGCTTAGTGACACGCTCCACGTCCTCGGTCGCCGGGGCGACGACACACGGGGGCTGCTTGAGCTCGGCAGGTACTACGCGCTCGACCAATCGTTGGGCTCCCCCGTCTACATCGACGGCGCGAGCCCGCACGTCGTCCTCGTCTGCGGCAAGCGAGGCTACGGCAAATCCTACACCCTGGGCACCTTCATGGAAGAAATGGCCATGCTGGACACAGAGACGCGCGCCGGTATCGCCCTGCTCGTCGTCGACACCCTCGGCATCTTCTGGACGTCCCGCCATGGCAACACCCGGCAGCGGGAGCTCCTGGAACGCTGGGGCTACGAGCCCCGGGGAGTTGACATCCGGCTGCTGACCGCACCCGGCCGCGTCGACGACTATGCGGCGCACGATATCAACGTGGCACCGTTCACGCTCAGGACATCCGAGGTCACGCCGATGCAGTGGTGCCGGCTGTTCGACGCCGGCATGACCGACCCGCTTGGCGTCGCCATCACCAGAGCCATCATGTCCCTCAAGGCGCCCTACGCCATAGAGGACGTCATCGCGGCGGTGCAGGCAGACGAGCGCACCCCAGACAGGGTCAAAGGCGCCGCGGAAAACTTTTTCAAAATGGCATCGGAATGGCAGCTATTCAACCGACATGGCATGCCGCTCGACGACATCGTAACCGGCGGCCGGGTCACCGTCCTCGACATGAGCGCCTACCCGGAGGAGCTCAAACAGGTCGTCGTGGCCGTGCTCGCCCGCATGATATTCCAGCGGCGCGTCCGGGAGCGACAGCGGGACGAGGAACGCCAGATGAAGGAAACAACAAAAGACAGGCGTTTTCCCCTGGTCTGGATGGCCATCGACGAGGCGCAGGTGTTCCTGCCAGATGAACCCGGCATGGCAAAGGACGTGCTGATACAGCAATGGATGCGCCAGGGACGACAACCCGGCGTGTCGCTGCTCCTGGCGACGCAGCGCCCGGGCGCCCTCGACCCCGAGGCGCTCTCCCACAGCGACCTCATCATCTGCCATCGGCTGACCGCGCAGCAGGACATTGAGGCGCTGAACACCGTCCGCCCGACATACATGCAGGGCAGCATCAGCGACGCGCTGAAAAAGGTGGGAACCGAGAAGGGAGTAGCCCTTGTCATCGATGACACCTCAGAATCCGTCCATGTCGTCAGGGTCAGGCCGCGCCTGAGCTGGCACGGCGGCGGGGAGCCATCGGCGCTGTGGTGACCAATATGCTATGGTATATCGGCGCCACCGTCGCGCTCGCAGGCACCATCCTTGCGACAGTTGTCGACCTCCGGACCCGGATGATACCAAACGCGTTATCCCTGGGCATGATGGCCATTGGCGGCGCGCTCGTCGCCATCCGCGTCATGCAGGGCGGGCCCTGGCCGTTCATCCTGCCCACCGTCGCCGTGGCCATGATGCTGGCATGGCTCCTCTGGCGCGCCGGCGTGTACGGCGGCGGCGACGCAAAGCTCGTGATGGCCATCGCGCTGCTGCTCCCCCTGTACCATGATGGAACATCCTTTCTCCCCACGTTTTTCGTCATGCTCGCCGTGGCGGCGTTCATCCAGTTCTACGTGTACGGGCTGCTGTCGCTGCTCCGGAACCGCAGGGTGCTGCATGCGCTGCTGTTCGCCGTCCTCCCCCTCGTTATCGCCGTCGCTGCGCTGTATGCTGCCCGCCAGGTGTTTCCCTGGCCGCGGTATGTAGCGCTGCTGTCGCTCGCCGTGACCGCTGACCTGGTGAGCCCGATGCTGTCCTTTCGGCGCTGGATGCCGGTGGACGACGAGCTCGAAGGCAGGCTGCTGGCGGAGACCATCGGCACCCGTGACGGCGACATCATACGTGAACCCGAGCCGGCGTCGATGCTCCGGCGGATGCTCCACCGTCATCCCGAGATGGACGAGGTCGTCGCTGCACCGCATCACCTCGGCGTGCAGCCCGCCGACATCGACAGGCTGCGGGGCATGGTCGAGCGAGTGGCCGTGTTCCCCGCGTTTCCGTTCGCCCCGGTGATACTGGCCGCCCTGGCTCTCTCGCTGGCGTTCGGCAACCTGCTGCCGGTGTAACGGCAAAGAAACGGCTAAATACCGCCATACGTTCAACATACATGCGCTCCCTCGTTTTCCTCGGCCTCCTTGTAGCGCTGCTCCTCATCCCGGTCGCCGAGGTCACCATGCATGTGGCACGGCAGCCCGCCGTATCTCTTACGTTTTCCGCCGACAGCGACGGCCGACAGGAGACATGGCTCAGCGGCCGCCGGGTCCTCTGGCAGCAGCCCGCCTTGCCGCCGCCACCGGGTGGCTACCCGGCCGTCATCCTGCTGCATGGCGCATCGCAGCGCGCCGACACCTGGTTTCACGGCCGGGACAGATGGAGCACGGCGCAGACGTCGTTCACCCACATGGCACTCGAGCAAGGCATCCTCGTCGTCGCCCCCGAATCACGGCGCCCGCTGTTCTGGGGGCCACGGGGCTGGGATGCCTTCGCCGCCACCCTGAACACCTCGGACGACCTGCCATTCATCCGGGACATCATCAGATGGCTCGACACGCTGCCGGTCAACACGAGTAGGCTCTCCTGCACCGGCTTCTCATCCGGCGCGTTCATGACCAGCCGCATCGCACGGGTGTTCCCCGACCGCTTCGCTGCCGTCGCCATCCATTCCGGAGCAGACGCCACCGCCATCCATCTGGCATGGCGCGGCCCCGAGCTGGACTGCACCATGCCACTCGGGTTTCCCCCGGGCTATCCGCCAACCATGGTCGTCCACGGCCGCCACGACCGGGTGGTACCCGCAACATGTGGCATCCATCTCTACGCCGAGCTCCGGCGCCACGACATCCCGTCAGCACTGCTGCTCACCGACGACGGCCACATCTGGCAGGCCGCATACAACGCGGAGATACTCAGCTGGCTTACCGCATGAACATTCGCTGCAGCCCGGGCCGGAAGAGCATGGGTCCATCGCAGTCCACGTGGAGCTCCATGTCCATCCGTATCAGCGGCGTAACCAGCAGCCCGCGCACAATGTCACCAAGGCCCCATATCTCCCTGCGCCCCAGAATGGCCACGTAGTCGCCGCCGATCTCGGCGGGATCCCAGTAGACCACGTAATACTCGCCCGGGGTATCGACGACTTCGTCGTACACGGAGCTGTTGTAATACCATTTCCCGCCGAACGGCTCATAAAACATGCCGCGCTCTCCCTCCGGCACAGGATTCAGAGTCACCACCGCCCCGTAGCCATCGGGCAGCTCAAACGGAACATCATACCCGGGAGCGGGCAGCCCCGGGCCAACCAGGGCGAACCAGGGAGCAAAATCCCGGTACTGCTCACAGACCGGGACGATACCCTCGATATATATCCGTGACGGCTCATCGATGGAAAAGCGGTACACGTCGACATCCACACAGGGATTAACCCCGTCGTTCTCAAGCCAGGCATACACCGCGATGGACTGCTCGATGGACTTCCGCACCTCAAACGGCTCGTCAGCTGTATAATCCTCGCGCTCCAGATAGGGCACATGCGCCACCGCCAGCAATCCCGACGACAAAAACAGCAGCGCTACCGCCAGCGCCGTCACCCGATGCATCGCTTTCATACACTAACAACCCGACACTGCTTATAAGCATATCTTTCACGGCGAGCCCCGGTGTCTCCCATGGCTATCACGCATTTCCTTCCGGCAGCAGCCAAACCAGCAGACCTCGTCCCATATCTTGAACGGCGTCCACATTTTTCCATCTCCACACAGAACAACGCCATGCCACAACAAAAAACACACCGTCACCGTTTTATCAATCCCCCTGCTTTACCAGGCAATGCTCGCGCATGCAGTCCGGGCGCTCACCGCCGGGATGGACACCCTGCAGGGCACCATCTCCGCCACCGCCGCCCCCGGCCGCTTTCCAGAAGAACAGCGGCTGACCGTGTACCTGACAGCGGACAACGCCGCAGCGCGCCTGCTCACCGTCACCGTCTACCATGGATGGAAATGGTACGCCCCCTGGGCGGAGCTCACCGCAATCAACGGCACCATCAGCCTCGGCACCCAGCACCTTACCTACCACGGCTCCCCTATAGAAACCCGGCTCATCTCCCTGTTCGCGGACGCCATCAGACCACCCGCCCACATCTTCATATCATACCAGACCGACCACGAGACAGCCCGGGCGCTCGCCCACGATGTTCCCGCACCGGCCACCCGGCTGGGATACATGCTGTTCACCCGGGGCTTCACCTGGTACAAGGACTGGTACCACCCCGAAGGATGGATGGAGGGCGACCAAAAACTCCAGGCCGAAAAACCCCTCGACATACAGCACCGGCAGCGCCACCACAAGGCAATCAAACGGGACATAACCGCGTATCTCACAACGGACACCACAAACACCGACATCACCAGGACGGCACGGCAGCGCGCCCACCACATCCTCGAGCACCTCCGGAGGCACACCAGGTGAGACAATTATTTAAACAGCGCCGCCATATTGCCATGGCGCTGCGGGCGTGATCTAGCGGTTAGGATTTGAGCCTTCCAAGCTCACAGCCCGGGTTCGAATCCCGGCGCCCGCATCTTTTTACTAGTAAAAAAATGCAGGGGACGAGCCTCAGACTCCAAGTTCAAATTACTTAATTATGTTCCTGTATGTAAAAGGGTAAGAGTGTACAAGTTAAAAAAAATTCTATCTCACAGGTTTTACAAAAACTTGTTTAGCATTTTTTAATAATAGTGATATAATAAAGAGAAATGCTAATGAAATAACAATAGTTGCACCAGGCGGTAGATTAAAATTAAGAGACATCAATGAACCATAAAAAGTAACAACGCAACCAATAATTATTGCAAAAAACATCATATTTTTAAGATTATGCGTAAAAAGATTAGAAATCGCTGCAGGAATAGTAAGCATAGCAATAACAAGAATAACTCCAACAACCTTTATCAAAACAACGGTGGTAAGCGCAATTAAAACCATTAAAACCAAATATAAAAAATCAACTTTTATCCCAGAGATACGAGCAAATTCTTCATCAAAAGTTAGAATAAGTAAATCCTTATATAAAAAAAGTGTAACAAAAATTATTAAAATCAAAAGTCCTAGCATAAGATAAATATCTTGCATGTTAATTAAAAGTACATTTCCAAACAAAATGCTAACCGGATCCTGAACTAGTATTTCACTTCTATCAACCTGATTTAAAAATAAGACTCCAAGAGCCATACCAACAACCCATAAAATACCAATTGTTGAATCCTCACGTAGGCGAGTTCGAATAAAAGGAAAACCCATAATAATTGCAGCAACAAGTGCAAAAATCAAAGCACCAACCAAAGGCTCAATAAACAGTATACCCAAATACTGTAGATAATAAGCAAATCCGACACCTCCAAAAGTAGTATGAGCAATACCAGCACTAATAAAAACTACACGTTTAACAACAACATACGTACCTATGATTCCACAGGCAATACTTGCCAGTAGACCTGCTATTAACATCCTTTGAACAAAAGGATACTGAACCATCTCAATTACATCTGCAGCCAATTATTTTACACCCTTTTTTCATTTTTTATGTTCATCAAGAACCCTATGAGGCACACCATGAGCAATCAAATCAACAGGACAACTATATGTTTTTTCAAGCATTTCTCTGCTTATCATTTTTTCATCATCATGAGTAAACATAAATCTATTAAGACAAGCAACACGAGTAACATACGATGAAATTACACCGATATCATGTGTAACAAGAAGAATGGTGACATTTTCATTCAATTCTTTTAAAAGATTATAAAAATTAATCTTTAGATCTTTATCAATACTTGCTGTTGGTTCATCAAGAAGAAGAATTTTAGGGTTTGAAACAAGAGCACGGGCAATAAAAACCCTTTGTATTTGCCCGCCAGAAAGTTCACTAATATGTCGTTTCTTATATTCTAACATGCTTACTTTCTTTAATGCCTCAGCTGTTGCTTTTTTATCATCGGGTGAATATAAGGGATGAACCCCTCGGATACTTCTACGACCCATTAAAACAATATCCCACACAAATATTGGATACTGTTTGTCATATTCAAAATACTGGGGAACATAACCAATATTTTTCCGACCAATTTTAGGTGGTTTACCATATACTTTAATAGATCCTTTAAATGGATTTAACAAACCCAATATTATTTTTAAAAGAGTGGATTTTCCTCCACCGTTAGGACCAATTATTCCAAAGAAATCACCATCATAAATATTACAATTAATATTTTCAATTACAATGTCATTGTCATATCCAGCAGAGATATTTTTTAACTCAATTGCTATTTCTTCCTTCACTGAAAACATACTCCTTATTTTTCTATACCAGAATAGATTATAATTACTTATTGTATTTACCTGTTTTCAAATCCAGTGACCATATCTTCAGCAAGTTTTGTAACTGTTTCCTCATAATTTGACATTAAAGGATTTGCAAAAACAACATTTCCACCGATTTCATCGGCAATTGTTTCAGCACTTGATGTATCAAATTGAGGTGCAACAAAAATAACGGTAATATTTTCCTCTCTGGCTTGAGAAATTATCGCATCAATTCCTGCTGGACCTGGTTGTTTTCCTCCATCTTCAATTGCAATCATTTTTAGACTATATTCATCACCAAAATAACCCCATGCTGGATGATACACCATAAACGATTTACCTTCATATGGTTCTAAAAGAGTACTAACATTAGTATTTAGATTATCAAGTTTAGAAATGTATGCTTGATAGTTTGTGTAATATTCCTCTTGATGATCAGGATCTATTTCAACAAGGCCATTATATACTACTTCAGCCATTTTTTTGAAATTCACAGGTGAAGTCCATATATGTGGATCAGTTCCCCCATGATCATGGTCATCCTCTTCTTCGTGATGACCCTCGTTTCCATAATGTTCATCAAAAGAAATTACTGAAATGTCTTCTGAACAGTCAAACACCTGTAAATCTGAATTTTGCTCAAGAATCGTCTTCATATGAACCACTTCAAACTCAACACCGGAACCAACCTTAAAAAATGCTGTTGCTTCAGCTACCTTCTTCATTTGCTCAGGAGTTGGCTCGAAAGAATGAGGGCTTTCACCAGGTGGAACCATAATAGTAACATCAATATATTCTCCACCAATAAATTCTACCATTTCGGCCTGTGGAACAATAGTTACTAATGCACCTATTTTATCATTTGAATCAATATTATAACTTGCAAACAGCACTACACCGATTAATATTACAGCTATAACACCGATTATCATTATTATTTGTTTTTTTTCCATATTATAACCCCCCATTATCAATCCAAATATTATTATTGTTTAAATAATTTGTTGTTAATTTTTATGGTTAAATATATAAATATGTTATTAATTATTGTATTTCATGACGATTATAAGTATATCATTAAATGAGAATATGCTCAAAGATATTGAAAAAATAAAAACCGAATATGGGTACTCTGGTAGATCAGAAATATTTAGAGCGGGCATCAGACTTTTAATCTCAGTAAGTAAAGATATTGAACAATTATTTGGAGAAATAAATTCCATACTTCTTGTCATCCATCATCATGATTCAGAAAGTGCTGTTTCAGAAATTAAACATGATTTTAAAGATATTACAAAAACACAACTTCATAGCCATTTTGAAAAAGAACAATGCCTTGAACTATTTGTATTACAAGGTAAAGCAGAGAGAATAAAAGAGATGCATAGGCTTTTTAATACTCATAAAAAAATGGATATTGTTAAATTAATTGTCCCATAAATTTGAAAATATACTACTGCAATGCAGGCGGTGTAGTTATCGATAAAATAATCGTCTGGCTTTTCAACCCGTAACTTTCGTTCTCTTCTCTGTCACCTCCAAAAATCTAACCTTAAATGTGGGTTCAAAACCCTCTCTCAGCAACACCATCCCAAGATTTCAAATAACTCATTAAAACGTTATTTTTCATGTAAACTTTATATAAAGTGTCATTTTTTATCTTTGATTTTAAATTGTATCTTGCTATTTGATGACAAGTAACACATATTATATACTGATTGCTGATATAAGTTTAACTCTGTAGAGAGGCGTAAAAAGATGATATTTAATAGTACTGTTAAGAGAGAAAATTTTCTTAAAATATTATTGCCAATAGCTATAGCGACAATCGTAATATCGATTTTTTATGCAGGGGCAGCGTCTGCCCATAATGCCACGAGAACCCCTGACTGGACGATGATGGTATATATGTGTCGAGACAACGATCTCGACGATATTGGTTATTACGATGCCATTGAAATAGAAAATTCTCAGGCCTCTAACGTTGATGTTCTTGTGTTAAAGGATTACAATACAACTTTTCAGGATGATACATATCTTCAACATGTTAACAACGGGAATTCTTATGTGTATAACCATAGTGATATTCCATGGTTGGACCATGAGGAAAATATGGGTGATGGGGACACCCTCTATGATTTTGTGAATTGGTCTGTGGGTAATTTTCCCTCAGACCGTTATTTTTTGGTATTATGGGATCATGGAAGCGGTGTGTGGGGGTGCTGCAACGACGATAACAGCGGCGGTGAGAAGCTGCGTATGGAAGAGATTAGAGGTGCATTGAGCACCTCCATGCAGCAGCAGGGTATTGGAAAAATTGATATTATTCATTTTGACGCTTGTTTAATGGGAAACACTGAGGTATGTTTTGAAGTTCAGGAATTTGGGGATTATATTATTGGCTCCGAGAAAGTTTCATGGGGAAAAGATGGGTATGGTACTCATTTTAATTTTAAAAAAATTATAAATGAAATGAATACCACCAGCAACGCAGAGTACATGGCCAAATGGGCGATGAACCAAGCGATGAACAGCTCGGAGAATAACCATGGAGGAAGATCTCACACGTGGTCAGTAATAGATATAGACGAAATGACCACTCTAAATGAGAGTATCAACTCATTTGCTGAAGAACTGATGGATAATTTTTATGACTATGCCGAAGAAATTTACACAGCTAGAAATAAAACAGAAGACTATCAACCCAACGTGAATAATATATATGTAGATTTATATGACTTTGCGTATAACATATTTAACGACAGTTCTCTACCAACGCTTCTCAGAACAAGGGCATGGAGAGTCATAGACGCCATAGACGGAAGTGATGGTGATGGAATAGTTGTACTGGAAAGACACCATACAGGCAATAACGACATACCAGTTGACAACGCTCATGGAATTACCATTTATTTTCCACCTAACAAAATGTTCGAGTCTATAGCAAGTTACAATGATGCCTCTTTGGGTGTACAGAATTTTACGAATAACTCTCGGTGGGATGAATGGCTGTCCATGTTCTTTAACACCTTTTTTGTTGATGACAATTTCAATTCATCCACACCGGGATGGGGAATAGATCATTTTGATAACATACAGGATGCCCTCGGTGATGCAGGTACGGGGGATACAATACGCATATTCTCTGGGATATATCATGAACCTCCCGGCCTCACCATCGATAAAAGTGTTAAATTGGTGGGGGATGGTCCTCTTTCTACCAAAATCAGTGATACACCTATAACGATTATGGTAGACAACGTGAGCATCTCTTCCTGCCGGATAAACAACACCGGTGGATCATACGTTATTTCCGTAGATGCAGAAAATGTAACGATTTCAAATTGTTATTTACTTGATAATAACGGTTCCTGTTTAATAGGCGTTGACGCTGACAACCTCGTTGTGCAAAACTGTGCGATATCGCAAGCACCTAGTTATGGCATAGAACTCACTGATTCAGATTACGTCCAGATTCTTGATAATCATATCAACTATAATAGAGACGGCATTTATCTCGATAGCTCACATCATGCCCAGATATATGCAAAAAATTATTCCTCATATGTCCACGATAACAGTCGGTTCGGAATCTATATTTGGAGTTCAATTAATACGGAAATCTATGGTGAAGACCACTCATGTTGCCTCAATGTTCAAGACAATGGGGGCGACGGTATCGTTATCTTAAGTAACTCTTATAATAGCTCTATATCAAATTATTGTCGCATCTTTAATAACAATGGAGATGGCATCCATATCCAGAAGTCAAACAATACAACGGTTGTAGATTGTGATATCGGTGTTACAACGTATAACGGGGGCTATGGTATTTATGCTGATTCGAATTCGTTAAACACGGATGCACGTTTTAATTACTGGGGAGATGCAAGCGGTCCTGGTGCGATGAGCCCGGGGAGTGGTGGACCTGGATCTGGGGACGAAATAACCTCTAACGTTAACTATTCACCTTGGCTTGGATATCCTGCTGGTACTCTTCCTCAGGCATTCTATGTTGATAGTACCGGAAAAATTCAGGATGCTATTGACCATGCGACCTCTGGTGATTCTGTGTTAGTATTTCCCGGCACCTATGTGGAAAACGTGCTGGTGTGGAAATCTCACCTGACCATCTCTGGTTATTATGAAAATGACTATCCGATTATTAGCGGGCGGACCCGCGGAAATACTGTAGAGATAAAAAGACCAGCGCATTATACAACGATTGAGCGTTTTAATATATCGGTATCGAGCAGAGGTAACGGCGTTTATATATACCGGTCATCATATGCGACAGTCTCCCAATGTAACGTTCACTCAACTGGCGGAAGCGGTATAAATTTCAGTTGCGGGTGCTCGCACAACGGCTTAGTTACAGAATGTCAGGTCAATCTTCATGATTTAGGGAAAGATGGAATTGTTCTCGGTTATTCTGAAGATGGTGGCAGATATTATTGTGGGGCGAATAATATTACGATAACCGATTGTCACATATCTAACTGTGTTGACAAGGGAATCAGTATTAAAAAATACTGCCGGGATAATACAATAGCAGACTGTGGTATATTCGATAACGGAATGAATGGCGTATTTAATAAGGGCAATAACACGGATATCCTGAATTGCAATATTTACGATAATGGTATGGGTAACGATGGTGCAGGGATTTTCTGTCATCCTAATTCATCTGCAGATTGGGAAATTGACGATACAACGAGCGTTTCAAATAATGACATCCGCTTTAAAGGTGATATAAATGTCCTTTCCGGCGGTCTTTTTAATTTCAGCAACGCACGATTAAATCTCCATTGCGAATCGAGTTCCTCACCCAAAATAAACGTTTATGGCAGTGGAGAGATGAACATTCGTAATAGCAATATCAGTAATCCATATACATCATACCCGTTCACATTTGTGGTGAGGGATGGTGCTACCTTCACAATGGCCGATAGTGAACTGCATGGATGCGGTTACGCCGACATTATCCCTTTAAAGTGGGGGTTATACATTGCAGCAGATAATTCCAAAATCTCCAACTGCTCTATTTCAGATAATCATTATGGGATTGTTTTTAGCTATTCTGAGAATAATACAGTTCAAAATTGTGATATTTCAAACAACATATTGGGCATTAAACTTCGTCACTATTCAAACAACAATACCATCGTGAGTAACACCATCTCCGATAACGACTATGGCGTGAACCTTACCTGTAGTGTAGATAATCTATTTTATCACAACAATTTTAACAATAATATTCGGAATGCGTACTGTGACGATGGCAACAACACGTGGCATAACACTACCGTATTAGAAGGAAATTACTGGCATGATTACACCGGCCTTGACTTGGATGACGATGGCATCGGCGATACACCTTATACCGTCCCTGGCCCCCCTGTTCAACATGACGAATATCCCTTGGAACATCCCTATGGCTCAATTACCAATCTCGATACAAAACTGATATTTTTAACGATTCAGTTGGCTGTTGATGATACTAGCACTTTTGACGGGCATACAATCTATGTAAAAAACCATGTTTACTATGAAAACGTGTATATAGATAAAGCTATCAAACTAATAGGGGAAGACAGGAACATGACGATAATCGACGGCAGCGGTATTGATGATACTGTTTATGTAGACACAGACCATGTTAGCGTTAGCGGGTTCACCTTACGAGATGCCCCATTTGGCGATGCGGGTATCGACATACGTTCCAGTTACAATAGTATTACCGATAACAAAATCCAATACAACGGTGATGGTATCTACTTGAAATATTCCAATAATAATACCATCACCAACAACATCATCAGAAATAACCATGATGTAGGGTTAAGGTTGTCCTCAGCTAGCAATAGTTCCAGTTACAATATTATTACCGATAACAAAATCCAATACAACGGTGATGGTATCTACCTGAAATATTCCAATAATAATACCATCACCAACAACATCATCAGAAATAACCATGATGTAGGGTTAAGGTTGTCCTCAGCTAGCAATAACACGATTACGGGGAATAATGCCACCAGCAACGACTGCGGCATCTGGATAGATGCCTCTGGCAATAACACGGTTTATGATAATGTCTTTAAAAACATAAACAATGTTCACGGCGATGGAGACAATATCTGGAATATATCAAAGATATCGGGCGTAAATATAATCGGAGGGCCCTATCTCGGTGGCAACTACTGGGGCGATTACACCGGAGTTGATGTAGACGGAGATGGGCTTGGCGATACCCATGTTCCGTATAGGCCAGGGGATCAACTCCCACTAACAGATCCCAACTATGCACCGACTGCATCGTTCACGGTAGAGCCGATGTCGCCGTCAACGGTGGATGTCGTCTATTTTAATAGCACGAGCAGTGATAGTGATGGAAATATCATGAATTGGACGTGGGATATGCATGATGGCACAACTCTGTATGGTGAGGAGGTTATACATAGCTACACGGATGACGGCAGTTATAATGTTACTCTGACGGTGGAAGATGACGACGGAGCTGAGGGGATAGCACATTTTACCATCACAGTGTATGATATGAATCCGCCGGTCACCGTGAAGATGGTGGGCCAGCCGAGTTATGGCCCTGACGATATCTGGGTGACCTCATCGACTCAGTTCACTTTTACCGCGTTCGACAACGACTCTGGCGTGAATCATACCTATTACAGGATATGGTGTAACGGCAACTGGACACCCTGGGCTAAGTATACTGGAAGCTTCACGCTCTCTAGTCAGTGTTCACATTACCTTGAATATTACTCGGTTGATAATGCTGGGAATGTGGAAAATATAACGAACCACACCCATTATGTTGATGATACACCGCCGGTAGCCACCGTTGATTCAATCCAGAATGTGCCTGCTATCCCGTTCGCTGTAACAGCGACCGCTAGTGACGATGGCTGCAACAATGGATGCGGCGTCGACCAAGTCACCCTGTGGTTCCGCTATAGTTATGATAATGTTACGTGGAGCAACTGGATATTGTATGGGACTGATTATGCTGGGCCGTGGGAGTGGATGTTCTGTGCTCCACCCAATGGCTCTGCGTATTACCAGTTCTATGCCACCGCTATTGACCACCTCGGCAACGAGGAGGCTCAGTCCAGAGCCGTGGAGACCTCTGTGTATGTCCCCCAGACCACCCATACTTGTTCGATCTATCAGGGCTGGAACCTGATAACGGTGTCGATGGAGAATGATTATACTGCCTCATCACTTGGCCAAAACATTTCGGGCTGCACCATCGTTGCCTATTACAACGCGACGAGCGGAATGTTTGAGTCGTTCCTTGTTGGAGTGTCGCCCCCGTCCGCTGATTTCGTGATTGAGGATGGTGTGGGATATTTCGTCTATATGGCCACGGATACGTTTTATGGCGGTGTCGACATCCCGATATCAAATGTGTCCGTTGATCTTTCTGCAGGCTGGAACACGTTGGGCTGGTGTAACACAACAGCGACCAGTGCAAGCGGTTTGGGCACCGCGATTAATAACTGTACGATTGTGGCCTATTGGAACGCGTCGAGCAGCACCTTCCAGTCATATCTCGTCGGCATATCCCCGCCCTCGGTGGATTTCCATATTGAGCGGGGTATGGGCGTCTTCGTGTATGTGACAAAACCTGGTGTTTGGCATGGCGAGGGATAAATAAGGCCCAGGTGGTGCAATCCCCAGATGTGAGAGGGACGGCTAAAATTTTTGGGAGGGCAAAAGAATAAATTGCGGCAGCCCATATTATATATGATAGATGATGGCACGGGTGCGGATTGAGGACATGGGCAGTCAAAAAGAAACATATGGCAATGCGGAGATCGATTATTCCTGCAGGGCTGTCATTGTGCGTGGCGGGAAAGGCTTTGAATGCAAGGTCATTCCCTTTGAGCAGGTGAAGGCTGTGCTGGAATTATCCGATGAATAGGGCTTAGAGTATTTACTAGTAAACTCGTGCGCAAATCCCGGCGCCCGCATTTTTGTTGGCAGGTTGTGGTGCATGCATGGACGCCGCCGGTGTCCGCGAGGCTTATATATGAAAACCTGTATGAAACTGTATGAAAAAGGTCATGTCGATACTGCTTGTCTGTATGCTGCTCTGTGGGGGGCTGAGCGCGGCTGCCATGAGCCGGGAGCGCCTGCTGCCCGGTGACGGCGTGGTGACGGCGCATCCCCGCGCCCGCCAGATGAGCCTATCGGTGCCGGATGTAGGCCTCGTGCAGGAGAGCAGCGGGTATGTGGATGTTTCCCTGCCGGAGGCGGATGCCTATCTGATGAACCCGGGGCAGCCCGTGCTTCCAAGGCTGGTGGAAACCGTCGAGCTGCCGTTTGGCGCCCGGAACATCCAGGTGGAGGTGACCGTGACGGGCACCCGGCAGATGTCCATTGAGGGACAGGTGCAGCCGGCGCCGGCGCCCCGGCCGCTGGCCACGAGCTACAACCGGGCGAGATTTCCAGAGCCACCGGGCAAGGACACATCGCTCTACCAGAGCTCCGAGCTTTTCCCGGAGGGCTGGTACACTTATCGTGTCGGATGCGGGCTCAACGGCGACATGGAGCACGTCACCCATGTGGCCATTCATGTCTACCCGGTCCGGTATACGCCTGCCTCGGGCATTCTGACAGTGGCGGACGGCTTCGAGGTCAGCGTGACCTATGACCGGCCGCGGCGGGCTCTGTCTGCGGCGGATGAATACGACATGGTCATCGTTGCGCCGGAGGCATTTGCCGGAGACCTGGAGCGGCTCGTTGAGCACAAAAACAGCCATGGCATCGCCACGCTGCTGAAGACCACCGCGGAGATATACCAGGAGTATGACGGGGTCGACCGACCCGAGCAGATCAAGTATTTCATCAAGGACGCACTCGAAACATATGGCATCAGCTATGTCATGCTGGTCGGCGGCCTCAAGTCTATCTGGTATGCGAAGCCCCGCGACACCAAAAACTACGGCGTCCAGGGATGGCATGTGCCAGTCCGGTATTCCAACCTGTATTCGGGTGAGCCGGGCTACCCGTGCGACCTCTACTACGCGGACATTTACAGGGCAGGTGGCGCCTTCGCTGACTGGGATTCCAACGGCAATGGTGTCTTCGCGGAGTGGACCGATGAAAACGGCCAGCCGGAGGATGACCTCGACCTGTATCCGGATGTGGCGGTCGGCCGGCTTGCCTGCCGCAGCCGCACCGAGGTGACGAACATGGTCGACAAGATCATCGCCTACGAGGGCAGCACCTATGGCAGCGACTGGTTCGACCGGATGCTCGTGGTCTCCGGCGACGGGTTTATGGACCAGCAGGACCTCGACATCAGATGGGATACCTCGGGTCTGCCCGACGGCGACTATGTCATCCACGCGCAGAGCAGCAACCCCGCGGGCGATAGCGGGCCTGTCGACGTGGTCAACGTCACGGTGGACAGGACCGCGGAGACGGACATCAGTTTCAACCACGATGACCATCTCAACCCCGCGTTGCAGCCGCTCACCGAGAGCTACCCGGCGCTGCCCATCGCGGAGATATGTACCGTGTCCGAGGGAGACACCCTGGGCAGCTCCGATTACACGTATACGCCCACCGAGAGCGAGGCATACTGCAACAACCTGTTCTGGTGGGCCAACGTGAGCTATGTCGACGACGTTTTGACCATCCGCGGCAAGAGCTACGACCCGCAGCCCTATGGCAACCTGACAGACATCCATGTCTGGATTACCAACGGCGAGGGCGAGATGGTGTTCGAGGACTGGCGCAACGACACCGAGACATATTACGAGGGTGAATGGTGCACCGGCGAGGTGCCATTGCACGGCCGCTCGGGCGCCCTGGGCTACATGCCCGCCTCATTTGAGCGGGACATCCTGTGGACGTCCAACGGCAAGTTCACCGGCCAGGAGGACGTCATCGAGGCCTTTTCCAGGGGCTACGGCTTCGCGTTTTTCTCCGGCCACGGCAGCCCCGGGTACTGGGGCGACCAGTATCCCGGCATCCCGGGCAACCGGCAGCATGGCTCCGTGGACGGCCTCACCGTGTCACAGGTCTCGCCGTTTTTCCCCTGGGTGCAACGCCCGGCGTTTCCGATGAACCAGCTTGACAACAACGGCAAATATCCCGTGGTCGTGGTCGGCGGCTGCCACAACAGCCTGTTCAACGTCTCGGTCATCCCCTCGGTGCTTGACATCTTCATGCTCCTGTTCTTCGGCAAAAACATCTACATGCACACCTACGGCCAGCCGACCCCGGAATGCTGGGGCTGGTATATCGTCAAAATGCCCGACACGGGCGCCATCGCCTCCATCGGCAACACCGGCTTCGGCTGGGGCTGGGAGGGCGAATACTGCACCGTCGGTGCCGGTGACGGCTGGATAACCTCTGAGTTTTTCCGCCAGTACGGCGAACAGGGCTACCAGGTGCTTGGCACCGCCCACAGCCAGACGATCACCACCTACATATCCCATCACAGGGACTTCCGGCTCCTGGAATGCTGGTGGAATCCAGATCGGGGATGGGACTGGATAGACGAAAAAACGGTGCAGCAGTGGGTGCTCCTCGGCGACCCGTCGCTCCAGATGGGCGGCTATCCCTGATCAGGCACGCCGCAGATCCAGCGACAGATCGGCGCTCCGCACCGAATGGGTCAGCCAGCCCAGCGAGATGACATCTGCGTAGGTATAGTTGGTGATGTTGTCCGGGGTGATGCCCCCTGATACCTCGATGACCACGTCCGGGTAGACCTCCCGCGCCTCGCTCGCCGCTATTTTTCCCTTGGCGGGTGGCATGTTGTCCAGCATGATGATGTCGGCTTCCTCCTCGGCGGCGATGACCGCCTCCTCCACCGTCTCCACTTCCACCTCGACGGGCATATCCAGCTTTTGCTTGGCCTTGCGGACGGCCTCCCTGATGGACATGAACGCCAGGTGGTTGTCCTTGATGATGACACCGTCGTAGAGCCCGTGGCGATGGGTCATGCCCCCGCCGATGTCGACAGCCTTTTTTTCATAGCGGCGGAACCCCGGCGTGGTCTTGCGCGTCGCGGCGACCTTCACGTCGGGGTTTTTTTTGCGGCAGGTCTCCATGAGCTCATGGGTCAGCGTGGCGATACCTGTCATCCGGGTGGCAATGTTCAGGGCGAGCCGCTCCGCAGCCAGAATAGCCGTCGCATTGCCGGCGACCCGCATCACGACGTCTCTGCGCTCTGCCTCGTCGCCATCCCCGGCAACTTGCTCCACGGCGACATCGAAATATTCGAACACCTCGCCGGCCTCGGAAAGCCCGGCCAGGATGCAGTACTGTTTCGCCAGCAGGTCTCCCTCGGCCCGCTGGTCCGTCAGCAACGCTTTCGATGTCACGTCGCCCGCGCTGCCAAGGTCCTCGTCGATGAAACGCCGCAGGTCTTTGTCGGATAGCTCGCTCATGGGAACGTATTAATAGAAAGCATCTATTTATTGCTATGGATTCCCTGCAGCTCGGCATCATCGGCTGCGGCGCCATCGGCAGTGATGTCGCCCACGCGGCCGACCACATGGACGAAATCGAGGCCATCTATCTCTCTGACATCGACGAGGCAAAGGCCAGCGAGCTTGCATCCACGGTCGACAAAGCATCCGTGGCCGCCTTCGACGACTACCTCGACAGGGTCGACCTGGTGTTCGAGGCAGCCTCCCATCAGGCGGTCAGGCAGTACGCGGAGCGGGTCATCGAATCCGGCACCGACCTCATCATCATGAGCATCGGCGGGCTTCTGGACGACGAGCTCCGGGAGCGGCTCCGCGACACGGCGCGCCGCCACCGGTGCACCATCTATCTGCCCTCGGGCGCGGTCTGCGGCATCGACGGCATCAAGGCAGCGCATCATGCAGGCCTCGACGAGGTCACCCTGGTGACCACCAAGTCTCCCGAGTCCCTGGGCCGCGACCTCGACAAGCGCACCATCATCTTCGAGGGCAAGGCGCGCGATGCCGTCGAATACCTGCCTAAAAACGTGAACGTGGCCGCCTGCCTGTCGCTCGCCGGCGTCGGCTTCGACCGCACAAAGGTCAAGGTGGTCGCCGACCCCGTGGTCAAGACCAACAGCCACAAGGTCCTCGCCCACGGCGACTTCGGCCGCCTGCGCGCCGAGGTGGAAAACCTGCCCAACCCGAACAACCCCAAGTCGAGCTACCTTGCATCCCTGTCGGCCATCGCCACGCTCCGCCGGGCGATCGACCCCATCCAGATAGGAGCCTAGCATGCGCGTGCTCCAGCTCGTGGCCATCGCCGTCATGGGCGTGCTCCTCGCCGCGGGCACCCACGTGGCCTACGAGACGGCGCAGACCTTCAACGAAAACAGGTGCTGGGGCTGCCTGGCGCTCGACCCCGTCGGCACAGCCTTCGAGGGTTTCTGGACCACGTACCCCCCGGCATATGATGGCCGGGAGGGCGACACCGTGACCCATCCGGGCTGGATCGACAGGGCGCTCAACGAGACCCCGGTCGTCATGCTGTTTTTCTGGTACCCGGGATGTGGCTCATGCAAGACGCTCTGGGACAAAATGAAGGACGAGGGCACCGTTGTCGGCGGCGAGGCAGACGGCGCCGTCACCCTGGACAACGTCACCCTGTACAGCATCGACTTCGTCAGCGGCGGCAACACCACATGGAGCCAAGCCTTCGATGTCTACACCATCGACAAGGGAGCGCCGACCACTGTGGTGCTGTACAAAAAAGACGGCACCATATACTGGTATGCCTTCGAGGGCGCTACCTACCCCAGGGACCGCAACGGCGACACATTGACCATACAGCAGCTCCTCGAACGGGCGCTGGAGGAGACGACGCCATGACCCTGTGCGGGTTCAACTGCGGCGCATGTCCCTTTGCCTATCTCTGCATCCCGATGGCCGTCGGCGCCGCCATCGTCTGGAAGCAGTATGCGGAGTCCGCGATGCAGAAAAAGCGCTTTACCTCCCAGGTGTCGTTCCTGTTTATCTCCAACCTGGCCTTCCTCGTCGGCAGCACCGGGCTTGTGTACACCTATTTTTACTGCTGGGAGGCCCCGCTGGCGGCGATGGCCTGCCCCATCGGCATCCTGGAGCATGCGGCCATCGAGGTCAACCTCATGCTCGGCGTCTACCTGGCTGGCTTCGTCGGCCTTGTCTCCGTGGTCTTTGGCCGCGCCGCGTGCGGATGGGCCTGCCCCATCGGGTTTTTGCAGGACATGATCGGGATACGGAAAAAAATCAGGAGCCGTCTGGCCCGAACGCTTGACCGGCATGGCAGATGGCTGAAATGGGGCATCCTGTTCGCCATCGCCCCCCTGTCATATGTTACCGGGCTGATGGCCTTCACCGAGATATGCCCCATCGGCGGGTTGACGGCGACGCTGCCCACGCTGGCGCTCGACCCCGGTGCCTACACCTTTTCGGCCTTTTTTTACCCGAAGATGCTTGCGCTCGCTGGCTTCTTTGTCCTGGCGGTGCTGCTCATCCGGGGATGGTGCCGCCATCTCTGCCCCATCGGCGCCATGATGGCTCCGTTCAACCGCTTCAGCCTGCTGCAGCTCAGGGTTGACCATGAGAACTGCATCCACTGCGGCAGATGCGCCGACATCTGCCCGATGGACGTCGACATGCCCGAGCATCCCGCCAGTGCGGAATGCGTCCGGTGCGGCCGCTGCGTCGAGGTCTGCCCGGTCGACGTTATCTCGCTGGGTTTTAGATGACCCGACCCGTCTGCTATGACGATTTACCGGCGGTGATGGCAATCGCCGAGGAGACCCTGACGTTGTCCTACACCCTCGACTTTTTTGTCGGGATGTGGCAGCTCTCCCCGGAGCATTTCCTGGTCACCGAGCGTGACGGCGCCATCGCCGGCTTCATTCTGGGGGTGGTGACCGACATCGGGTCGCTCCGCATCCTGCTGCTCTGCGTCCTCCCGCGGTGGCAGCGGCAGGGCGTCGGCTCGGCGCTGCTCCGCTCCATCTGTACGGGGGACGTCCGGCATGTGTATCTCGAGGTCAGACGGGACAACGAGGGTGCGATAGCGTTTTACCGCCGGCATGGATTCGTGGTTACCGAGCACCTGCCCGATTTTTATCCCGATGGCACACCAGGATATCGGATGGAGCAGCGGATACGGTAGCCGGTGACATGTCATGATGCTCTCCACATGATAACAAAAAAACGGGTTGGTATAGATAAAAAATAATATTTTTTTATTTTTTATCTTACATTTTAACATTTTTTAAGATTTTTTTCCCGCATTGGCCAAATTATTTAAATATCAAGCTGTTCGGGGATGTGTGCGAAACCATCTGACCGAGCGGGAACAGCTCGTCCTCTACGGTCTTATCCGCTACCCGGATTTGAAGGACCGTGAACTCTCCGAGCAGCTCGGCGTCAAGCATTCAACGCTGACCTCGATACGGCGGCGACTTCAGCAAAAGCGATACTTCCGGACCATACGGCTGCCCTACCTGCAGCATTTCGGCTGCGAGCTCCTCGCCGTCATCCACACCCATTTCAACCCGGTCATCCCGCTGCAAAAACGCGTCGACATCACCGAGGAAAAAATCGAGGCAGCGGAGGAGCTTTTTTTCTCCATCGGCGAATTCGAAAAAGGATTCTCGCTCAGCCTATCCGAAAACTACACGGCCATCGGCAAAATAAACGACGTCAGAACGGAGACCTTCGGCAAGCTCGGCCTCCTGGAAAAAAACTATCCCACAGAGGCCATCTTTCCATTCGCGGCGAGCCGTATCTACCGCTTTTTCGACTACGCACCCCTGATAAAAAACCGCTTCAACCTCGACGGCAACCCACGCTGCGATTTCATCTGGCCGCCCGACCATGTCCATCTCTCATCCACCGAGCGGCGGGTCCTCTACGGCCTCGTGAAACACCCAAACGAGTCGGACAAAACGCTGGCGGCCATCCTCGGCGTGGCGCGGCAAACCGTCTCCCGGCTGCGCAAACAGTTCGAGGAACAGGGATACCTGGCACAGATGCGCATCCCCAACCTCCGGCAGCTCGGCTTCGAAATCCTTGCCTTTTACCACGTCCGCTACGACCCGGCCAACCCGCCCGACTTCGAGGAGGGCGAGGCGGCGGCGCTGCTCAGCGACAATGTCATCTTCATGGCATCCCGGCCATTCGAAACCGTCATCATCGCCGCCTATCACACCTACGGGGAATACAAGGCAGACAAGGTCGAAAAAATGCAGATGCTCAAGGAACGGGAATGGATCGCCACCAACCCCGTCATACGGACATACAGCCTCAGCAAATCCGAAATCATCAAGGACTTCACGTTCGCGCCCATCACCAAAAAAATCCTGCACGTCGACGACCTGCCCGAACAAACAGAACAGTAACGCATACATACCCTGATGTGTTTTATCCAGCGCTGCGGGGGTACCCGAGCGGCCAAAGGGGCAGGGCTTAGGACCCTGTGGTGCAGGCCTTCGAGCGTTCGAATCGCTCCCCCCGCATTCGCCGGGCAGAAACGTTAAAATGCCGCGGCAGTTCAACAGCCATGAAAGTCTACGTGGTGGACAACGGCGGCCAGTGGACGCACCGGGAATGGCGCACGCTCCGCTATCTCGATACGGATGCGGCCATCGTGCCCAACACGACGCCGTTCCATGAGATCAGCGATGCGGATGCGATCGTGCTGTCCGGCGGCGCACCCCGTATCGGGCTGTCCGGAGAATTGGGGAACTGCGCCGAATACCTGGAACGGGCGGAGGTGCCCATCATGGGTATCTGCGCCGGCCATCAGTTCATGGCCCGGTTTTTTGGCGGCGAATGCGCACCGTCCGGGGTGCCCGAGTTTGGCAAGATAGAGATATCGGTGCGGGACAAGGACGCGTTGTTTTATCAGCTGCCCAAAACCATGACCGTCTGGGAGTCCCACAACGACGAGGTCACCCGGCTGCCGGATGACTTCGTGCTCATGGCGTCATCGGACAACTGCCGGGTGCAGGCCATGCGCCACCACACGCGGCCGCTCTTCGGGCTGCAGTTCCATCCCGAGGTCGAGCACACCGAGTACGGCGCACAGATTTTCGAAAACTTCCTGCGGGAAGGCGCATGATAGTTCGCGCATACGAGCCATGCCCCCGGTTTCCTCCGCTGTCGCTGTCCGAGAGCTGCATGTTGCACTGCCGGCACTGCCGTGGTCACTACCTGAAGGGCATGACCACGGTTGCGCCGCCGGCGCTCCTCGACCATGCCATGGCTCTGGCGAACCATGGCGCCCATGGATTTCTGGTGAGCGGCGGGTGCGACCGCAGGGGCAGGCTGCTGCATCTCGACGAAGCGCTTGATGGCCTTGCTGCCGTTCGACGGCGGACGAACCTTGTTGTTGCGGTGCACACCGGCGTCGTCGACGACGATATGACATCACGGCTTCTGGATGCCTGCGACGTCGCGTTCGTGGACGTTGTGGGCAGCGACGAAACGGCCAGGCAGGTCATCGGGCTTGAAAATGCCATGCCCTTCCATCGCTCGCTCTGGGTGCTCATTGACGCAGGCGTCCCGGTTACGCCGCATGTCACCTTTGGTCTGCACCACGGCCGCGTCGTCGGGGAGCGGGCTGCGATCGATGTCATTGCGGCGCTGTCGGTCGAAAAGATGGTGGTGAACGTTATATGCCCTACACCGGCGACGGCCTTTGCATCTGTCTCGTCGCCCTCGCTCCCGGAGATGGCGTCGCTGTTCGAATATGCGGTCGACCGATGCGGCAGGGTGGCGCTTGGCTGCATGCGCCCCCGGGGGCGTCCTGACATCGAGCGCGCGGCTGTCGCCGCGGGGATACGGGACATAGTGCTGCCGTCCCGGGCAACCCGTGACATGCTGTCTTCTGACGGCATCATGGTGGAGCGGTTGCCTGTCTGCTGCGGTATCCCCGATGGCCTGGTTGAACGCTCTAAAAATTATATATAGCGGCATGTGTTGTAACGATTATGAAAAAGATAGCAGTTCTGCTCGTTGTAGCGGTTTTTGCGGGCGGCGGCATGATGGCGGGTATATCGGGGCAGGTCAGCCATGAGACGGCATCGCCTGCCGGGCATGACACGGCGACGGAGTCGTACACGTTTTCGTTCGATGCGCCGGAGGTAACAGGGGACGGCTGGCTGCAGGTCGATGTTGATGGCTGCACCGCGGTGCAGCATCCGGGTGAGCCGATGCTGCCCCGTGCAACGCATACGATGACGTTTCCGCTGGGTACCCATATAAGAGATGTTCGGGTGTCCGTGGATGACATCCAGACACGGCAGCTCCAGGGCACGGTGGCGCCGGCACCGGAGCCGGTTCGGCTGGACATGCAGCACCGGGAGCGCGTGCAGGAACCTGGTGCCGTGTATGACACCGATGTGTTGTATCCATCTGGATGGCTCCAGTATGACACGGGCGCCGGCCTCTACCGGGGTGAGCATGTCACCATGCTGTCCGTGCAGGCCTATCCCGCGCGGTATGCACCGCAAAGCGACATGCTCCAGCATGTCGACAGCGTTACGGTCACGGTCTCCTATGAGCTGCCGGCAACGCCGCTGCTCACCGCCGACACCTATGATTTGCTCATTGTCACGCCGGGCGAGTTCACCGGGGCTTTGCAGCCCCTCGTCGAGCACAAGGAAGCCCATGGGCTGGCGACCAAGATGGTGACGCTGGACGAGGTGTACACCGGCGACTATTTTACCGTCGAGGGCCGCGACAGCCCGGAGCAGGTCAAATATTTCATCAAAAACGCGCTGGAGGATTGGGGCATCAGCTATGTCATGCTGGTCGGCGGCCGTAATGGCGGTGTTATGCAGGAGCGATGGTGGTGCCCGGTCCGGTACAGCCATCTCGCCGACGGCTCCGATGAGACGGCCTATCTCAGCGACCTCTATTTCGCTGACATCTACGCGCAGGACGGCGCCGACCCGGTTTTTGCATCCTGGGACAGCAATGGCAACGGCGTGTTCGCGGAATGGACGATGCTTGCGAAGGACACGCTGGACATGTATCCTGATGTTTATGTAGGGCGGCTTGCCTGCCGTAACAGTTTTGAGGTGGATAGGATGGTGGATAAAATCATTACCTATGAGACGACGGCGGCGGGGAGCGACTGGGCGAAACGCTTCGTTGGTATCGCCGGCGACACCTACCCGGACAGCGGCGACCTCTCCTACTACGAGGGCGAGCTGGCCACCGAGGCCGCCTTCAACTATCTGGATGGCTACGAGGCCGATTTCAGATGGACGTCGGATGGAACGCTGACAAGCGCCGATGACATCGTGTCCGCCATCAGCCAGGGCGCGGGATTCGTGCACTTCTCCGGCCATGGCAACCCGATGAGCTGGGCGACACATCCGCCGAAGGACCACGGTACATGGATCGGCATCGACGTGTCGCAGTTCCCCGGCCTGTCCAACGAGGGCATGTATCCCGTGACCATCGTGGGCGGCTGCCACAACAGCCAGTTCAATGTCAGCCTGCTCAACCTGCTCAAGTTCCGGAACATCCAGAACATCTATTATCATTCGGAGTGGTCCCCGGAAAGCTGGGGATGGTGGCTCGCCCGGAAATTCGGCGGCGGCGCCATCGCGACCATCGCCAACACCGGCTATGGCTACGGCGAGCCGGGCGAGGACTGCCTGGAGAAACGCGGGCGGTACATGGAGCTCATGTTCTTCAAGAGCTATGCGGAGGGCGCCGACATGCTCGGAGCCGCGCATGCGCAGGATCAGACCTACTACATGAACACGTTCCCGCCGATGGACGGACGCATCGACTGCAAAATCGTGCAGCAGTGGGTGCTCCTTGGCGACCCGTCGCTCAAAATCGGTGGCTACTAGAGCGAGAGCAGCACCACCGCGATGACGGTGACGAGCACCGCCGGCGGCAGCATCAGCCGGTAGAGCCTGACGAAGCGGGGCTTGAAATATTCGTAGCTGACGACGACGCAGAGATGGAGCGGCGAGATGAGATATCCCATGAACGACGACACGTAGAGCAGGCTAACCAGCCCGATGTCGCCGCCTATCATCGACGCAACCATCGAATATACCAGCGGGATGGCCGCCATGTTGTGCGCCGTCAAAAAGCCGATGCTGAAGGACAGCACCGGGATGATGAGCAGGGGCGAGGCCGCGCTTCCCTGCAGATATCCGGCGACGACGTCGGTGACCCCCGAGGCGAAGGCCATGTCCCGGTAGAGCATGATACCGAAGATGGCGAGCCCGAGCAGCGGGGAAAATCCTTTTTTGAGCATCGCTGTGTGCTGTCCGCCCATGTAGAGCAGCAGCGACAGCAGGATGCCGGTTGGCAGCGCGACGAGCAACGCCAGGTTGAGATGGACGACCTCGGCCAGGGTGAATGCCATGGCGACGGTGATGATGAGCGGCAAAAAGTTGACCAGGGTTTCCGCGACGATGCCCGTGATATGCCTGTCCTCTGTTGCCTCTCGCTCCTTTTTCCGGGACAGCCGGAGGATGTACAGGGCACCGACGGCCACGGCGACCAAAAAAATGGGTGCCTGCACCACGATGAGGCGGTTGATGCTGACCTCGGACACCTGTGACATGACCACCAGGGCGGTCGACAGAGGAAACACCAGGAACCCGATGTGCCGGAACCACAGGTTGATGAACGTCCGGCCCTCTCTGTCAACACCGAGTTTTTTGCCCTGTTCGTCGACCATGGGCGCCGAGAGTAGCGCGCCGCCGGGGATGGGTAGCAGCCCGAAGATGAACGGGATCGTGGCCAGCATCCCCCGCTGCGGGATGGCTCGCTTGAGATGGTCGATGACCAGGGGTATCTGCCCGGTGTCCTGGAGCACGGTGGCGAATATCTTGATGAAGATGACGATGGCGACCAGCGTGAGCACCTGCCAGTCTGTTATGGTTTCATACAGGATGGTGGGGATGTCCGCCGGGCGTGCCAGCAGCCCGAGCAGCAGCGCGCCGAGCACCATGGCGACGCCGAAGTTTTTTTTGTTGGCAACGAGCACGATGATGACGGAAAACGAGATGAGCAGCGCCGCCAGCGACAGCAGGTCGCTCATAGCATCCGCTCCTTTCCATGGCCGAGCAGCGCCACCCGAGACGCCGGTCGCTCCGCGAGCACTTCATAGCCGAGGTGATGGCCGAGCCGTTCAGCGAAGCTCTGTATCTGCTCGTGGGAGGGCATGTTGTCCATCGTCATCCGCTGTCGGGCCTCGCCGACGTGCACGTAGCCCTTCGGCTCGATGAACCATGGCTCTGCCATTGCATCGAGAGACGCATATTCCTGTTCATGCCCGAGGTTCCAGCCGTCCATCAGGGTGTGCCGGATGACCGTTCGGGTGTCAAGAGAGGGCAGCAACTCCAGTGTGTCCATGAGCCGGTCCCATCCATCGGGGATGAGCGGGCAGCACACCCTGCGATAGAGCTCCCGGGCGGGGGCGCACACCGACACGTAGAGCTGCGACGGCAGCGTGTCCAGCCCGGCGAGCACCTCCGGCCGTGTTCCATTGGTGACCAGGAAGGTGCTCATGCCATGCCTGTGGCAGATGGCAAAAAAGTCATCCAGGTAGGGATACAGCGTTGGCTCGCCCATCAGGGAGCAGGCAACATGTTTCGGCTGTCGCGCCTCCCGCCATGCGTCGTCGGGGCAGCGTTCATCTCCCCGGAAGCCGGAGACAAGCTGCCGGTGTGCCTCGAGGCATCCCTCGAACACGTGTTCCGGGTCGTCCGCCTCCTGGTCGGGAACGGCCGTCCGGGTGAAGCCCTGGTGGCGCCAGCAGAAGAGGCATTTCTGGGTGCAGTGCGCCGCCGCCGGGGTCATCTGCATGCAGCGGTGGCTCTCGATGCCGTAGAACGTCTGCTTGTAGCAGGCCGTGCCGTGCAGCAGCGACCTGCGGAGCCAGTGGCAGTGTTTCACGGCGCTGTGTCCTCCCACGACGGCGTAGCCCTGCTTGTCCAGGATGCGCCGGAACCGGTCGTCCATACATGGAGGGCATCACAGCCGCGTTAATAAACCTTATCCGATATGACATCGATGTATAATGACATCGTTGGAGAAAGCACCACAAGCGTTATATACCTGCCTCACCATTGCTTTAATAAATTATAATCCATCAGGGGAATAAGGGTTCAAACCGCCTATTTTTTAGCGTTTTCCTCCTTGCCCTTGTTCCCCTCCCTTTCATCAGCATCGCCGGATGGCAGCCGCACAGGCAGCCGGTCTTTGAACAACGCCACGTCGCCATGCTCCGGCAGATACCACAGCCCGACGGCGTGCACGCCAACGCCGGCATCCGCCGCATCCACAATCAGGTCGGCCAGCTCCGCGTCGGCATCACGGTTGGGCATAAACCCCGACACGTCCGGGAGCGCGGCCACGAAGAGCAGCAGCGCATTGCCACCCCGCCGGACATGGTCGATGAGCTCCGTTACATGCCGTCGCCCTCGCGTCGACGGACAGTCGGGATACATCGCCATCCGGCCTGACCGAAGCACCGCGCTCTTCACCTCAAGATAGCATGGCTTCCCGTTGCAGGTGAGCAGGTAGTCGATGCGCGAACCGCCGAGCGGGGCATCCCGCCGCTCTATGGCGCAGCCGTCGAGCCAGGAAATATGCTCTCCCTCGACGGCACGCTCAAACGCGTCCATCTGGAAACGGGTGTCTATCAGCGCCGCCGCGCCGCCGTCGGCCACGGCGAACAGGCGAACATCTGTTTTGCCCTGCTTTTTTGGGAGACAGTATGCAGTCGTGCCGGGCTGCATGACCCCCGCGAGCCGGCCGGTGTTGTTTATCCAGGCACGCCGCCGCATCCCGTCCACGTCCACGGCGACAACGAACCGGTTGACCCGCTCGATGATGGCGCATTCTATTACGTCTTCAAAGTAAAGCAGATGCTCCACCTGATTCAACTGCCGAAGGGGTGTATGTACAGCACGCCGATTTCGTCACTTTCTTCGCCACCGACCGCCCGTAGCGTGTGGATGGGTGGCGGCTGCAGTCCGGTGTCCCACAGCCAGGTGTAGGGCGGCTCGTCATCGGTTGCCATGAGCTCATCATCCACATAGAAGGAGATGTCGCTCACGCCCTCGGCGGCCACCTCCACCGTTATCCTGCCGACAACGATGGCCTGGAAGGGACGGGGCGTGTCTGGCAACGACACCACCTCGACGCCCATGACGTACAGTGCCGCCTCAGGAGTCATGATGTCGACATTCTGCCGTGGAGAGGGGCTGGCTTCTGCCCAACTGATTGCCGGGGCGAGGAGCGTCGCCGCGATTACCACACAAACGACGGCTGGTTTCATCATCATTCAACCTGTCTGTGTTATATAATCATTCCGTACATTGATAGCAAAATGGGCATGACGGTAGATCGGGCACACAAACTATAAGGCCCCGTGAGCCATCGTCTTATTATGGCAGCGGCCCGCTTCGAAATATATACCGACACGGCCGGCGAATGGCGCTTCCGCCTGGTTGCACCCAACAACGAGATCATCGCGGTCGGCGAGGGCTACACCACGAAGCAGAACTGTCGCAAGGGTGTCGATGCGGTGAAGCGATATGCATCCGATGCAGATGTCGTCGAGCGGTAGCGTCAGCGCTTCGGATGCGTCTGGAAGAAGCTCCATATCAGTTCCGTGGCTGAAATCTCCTGCGATGGTCGGTCGCCCGTTGAGGAGCCGGGCCATCCGTGGCCGCCGTTGACGATGGTGTACAGCGTTACCATGCTGCCGTTTTCTCCTCCGGTGTAGGTTTCGCGGGTTATGTTGCCGCTGTCGCTCGTCCATCGCTCCGGCTCACGGCTGCAGTTGTTGTGCTCCACCCAGAACGAGATGGAGGCGTTGACCGGCAGGTCGGTGCCCGTGCCCCACGTGTTGTTGCCGTGGCCGCCGTCGTAGGGCACGTTTTCGTCGAGCAGGCCATGGAAATGTATCACCGAGACGGGATGCGCCGGCTGCGGGATGACCCAGAGCGGGCTGTCCGCGCTCGCCGTCCCGCCGATTGAGCCTGCAACGGGCCCGACCGCTGCGACGATGTCGGACAGCTCGGCGGCGACGCGGTAGGCAAGGATGGCTCCGTTGGAATGCCCCGTCACGTATATCCGGCTGCCGTTGATGGCAAGGCTGTCCCGGAGCTCCGCTGTCATCGCCGCGACGAACCCGACGTCGTCCACGTTGCGCTCGTAGGCGACGCCGCAGCAGTAGCCGCCGTTCCACATCCGCCGCCAGGCCATCCAGCGGTATATCCCCCGGGGATACACAACGATGAAGGTCTCCTCGTCCGCTTTTTCGGTAAAACCCGTCTTTGTTGCCATACGTGCAGGATAGCTCCCGCCGGCGTGCAGGACGACGACGAGCGGCACGGCGGTGCCGTTGTAGCCGGGTGGGACGTGCAGCCAGTAGCTCCGCAGGCGGCCGTCATGCCGGAGCCACCGCAACGAGGTGCCCGATGCCGCGGACACATCCCTGCCAGGTGACATCGATGGTCCCTCGTCCTTTATCCTGTCGGCGAAGCGCCCGCTGCGGGTCTGCTCACCGTGATCGATGCAGGGTTGATGCGGCATCGCCGCCATGATGAGGGCGATGGCGAGCAGGACGGCCACGAGGAAACGCCGTGTCATGGACACATCTCCAACGCCGTCGCTGTTTATAAACATGTTCCGTTGCTTCACCGGCGAGGCGTTTATTTGTAGTCGAAGGTGACCTCGGGATACCGGTCGGCAAGGCCGAGAAGCGTGTCGAGCGGCTGACCCTTGAGGTAGACATCGAAAAAAGCCAGGGTGTAGGCGTTGCTGATCGCCATCAGCCGCTTCGGCTCGATTGAGCCAAACCCGACGAGCGGCCGCGGTATCAGCGGTGCCAGATGCGTCAGCAGCAACCCGACGTCGGTATACGAGTAATGGGCGGCGCCCGCCACCTCCGCCATGTAGATGTCGTCGCTCGTCCGGTTCCACATCTGCCGCAGCGTCGTATCCCGCTGGAAATGTCCCTCGGCGAGCAGCGACAGAAACGGCCTGGCTGTCCCGTTCTCCGCCGGCCCGCCGTGGAAAAAGCCATCCAGCGCCGCGCCCGCGGTGACCCGTTCATCCCGGTTGCAGGTTGCTGCCGACGCGCCGCCGCCGAAGGAATGACCGTAGATGCCCACCCGGCCCAGGTCGAGGCATGCCCGCACCGGTGCATCCAGTTCGGGGAGCACGTCGAGCACATATTCGATGTCATCGAGCACGGTGTCGAACGCCATCCTGAAATAGGCATCCGCCTCTTCAGGGTCAGATGGCGCCGGCTGATGCTCTATCACCCGCCCGTCGGGAAACACGGTGACACCCGCCACGTAGGGATGCTGGACGGCGGCGACGACGTAGCCATGGCTGACCAGGGTCTCTATCAGCGAGGTGTATATCTCCCGGACGCCGTCGTAGCCATGTGAAAACAGCAGCACGGGAAACCGCCCATCGGCAGGCGGTGCATCACCGGCCGCATGCGGCATCACCGAGGTATATGCGTCGTCCGGTATCCAGAACAGCGGGATGGGCGCCTCATGTTTCAGCCAGTCGAACGTCTCCGCGTCCATGTAGGCTGCCCGGTCGCCGACGGCCTGCGCGGCGGGATACCAGAGCTGCAGCATCATCTCTCTGACATCGGATGGGTCCTCGGTGAACCGTTCCTCGCGCTCCCGGTCGACGAGGTGCACCGATGTGGTGCCGATGTCGTATGGGCCGTCCGGCGCCGGCAGAAAGGAAGCGCTGCGTGCCCCGGATACATGTATCTGTCCCGGCGGGCTGATGATGCGGACGGAGAACCATGAGGTGTTGCTCTGCATGATGCCGACCAGCGGCATCGAGATGCCCGTCGACGTGGTGCAGCACCCGAGGAGCAGCATGCCGAAAAAGACGCCCGACATGTTCCCCTGCGTTGCCCCGAGGGTCCATGTGCCGCTGAACCAGCCGCGCTGGCTGTTCCTGCCGAGCCTGATGAACCCGGCTGCGGTGCCGGCCCGCTCATCGTTTTGGTAGATCGTGCCGGTGAACGCGCCGTCGGCCCAGCCCGGCCGGCCGGATGCCCCGCATTTTTCTGTCATCGATGCCCGGCTCCGGGGAGCGGCGGTGTGCATGATGCTGCCTGACGCTGTGCCGCCTATAATGATGCCGATGAGCAGCAGGACGGCGAGCGTGCGATGTCCCGGGTGCATGTACAACGAACGGCCGTGCTGGATAAAAAATTATCTGTGCGGCGGATGACGGCGCTGGTGGATAAAAAGAGTAGCGGGGAGTGGATTTGAACCACTGATTTCCGGGTATCTCAGACCCTTTGGGGATGAAACACCTTGTCCAAAGGGGTTCATATGAGCCCGACGGGTTTTCCTGACTACCCCACCCCGCTGTGGCGTGGCGAAGCAATATAGCGGGGCAACTTATTTTAATGTTTTGGATGCTCTGCATGACGCCTGCGCGGCGCCGGCGAGGATAATAACAACCAATAAATACGGCGCGGGCATTAGTGACATGATAACCATGAGGCATGGAGGACATGTGCTTATTCTGTGTGCCATCGCGCTGCTCATCACGCCGTCATTGCTGGCGCCCCTGTCCGCGGCGACCGAGGCCGAGGGTGTGGAGCTCCGGTTTACCATGTCGACGGATGCGGGCACCCGGACGGAAACGCAGCATGTGCCGGCAAGCAGGATAGAGGGGCTGCTGCAGACCATCGAGCGCATACGGCAGGATTTTTATCTGCTGCGTGTGGCGGGCTCCGCGGCCGAGCAGGAGGATGCGAAAGAGATGCTGTTTTCTGATGTGGCGTCGCTTGAATGGCTGAAGATTTTTGCCTACCTGGTTGACAGGATTGAGGACATGGTCGATGCCTATATCACGCCCTGGACGAAGGCCACCTGTCTTGCGCACGTGCTGAGCTATGGCCATGGCAGGGCGCATGTGCCGCTGCATCATTCGCTGCCCTTCGGTGTCACCAGGGAAACGTTTGTGGGGCTGCTGCTGCGGCCGGTGTGGTGGCAGTACAACAGCCTGAGCATGACGGTGGTGCGGAAGGGCCATCTGCTGCCCCCGCGCATCGACTGGTGGGACATGTGGGGCCGTCAGCAGGGGATCATGGCCGGCTTCCTGGGCCTGCACATGAGCATCGATCGCCCGGTGCTGCCGGACACCCATCTGTTCGTCGGCCGCACCCTTTTTATGGTGAACAAGGATTTGGCGTGGTGATGGACTACGAGCAGCTTGGATTGCGGGCCGGCCTTGAGATCCATCAGCAGCTCGACACGGGGAAGCTTTTCTGCCGCTGTCCCTCCGACATCAGCGACGAGGTCGATTACACGTTCCGGCGGCAGCTCGTGCCCACCCGTTCGGAGCTGGGCGATGTCGACCGGGCGGCGCTGGCGGAGGCACGGCGGGAGCGCCGGTTTGTCTATCGTGCATCCAATAGGTCGACCTGTCTGGTTGAGGCAGACGAGGAGCCGCCGCATGCTGCCAACCAGGATGCCATCGATGTCTGTCTGACGGTGGCGATGCTGCTGGACGCCCGCGTGGTGGACGAGATACAGTTCATGCGGAAGATCGTGATTGATGGCTCGACGACGTCGGGGTTTCAGCGGACCGGGCTGGTTGCCACCGGCGGCGCTGTCGACGACGTGGATGTGGAGACCATCTGCCTGGAGGAGGATGCGGCCCGGATGCTGGAGGAGCAGGACCGCGTGGCCGTGTACGGCCTCGACCGCCTGGGTATCCCGCTCGTTGAGGTTGCGACGGCGCCCGATATCAGGTCGCCGGAGCAGGCCGAGCAGATCGCGCTTCGCATCGGCCGGCTGCTCAGAGCGACGGGGCAGGTGCGGCGCGGCATCGGCACCATCCGGCAGGATGTCAACGTGTCCATCGAGGGGGGCAGCCGTGTTGAAATAAAGGGCGTCCAGGAGCTGGGGAGCATCGCCGCTATTTTGCGGTATGAGGTGCGCCGGCAGCGGGAGCTTCTCGTGGTGAGAGACCGCCTTCGCTCCAGGACGTCGAGGGATGCCCTCGACATGGTGTCGGTGGTGGATGTGAGCGAGGTGTTCGAGGGCATCGCCTCGGATATGGTGGCGCGGGCGCGTGCCGACGGCGTGGTGATGGCGGTCAGGCTGCCGGGGTTTGACGGGCTGCTGGGGGGTGTGACCTTTGAGGACGCTCGCCTGGGCAACGAGCTCGCGGCGCATGCGGAGCATGTCGGCGGCGGTATCATGCATTCCGACGAGCTGCCCGCCTATGGCATTTCGGGGCGTGAGGTTGCATCGCTCCGTGAGCGGCTTGCATGCGATGATGGGGATGCGTTTGTCCTGTCGTTTGGCCCTGCAGGGGTGGCACGGTGCTGTCTTGGGCAGGTGATTTCTCGAGCAGCTGCCGCGTTTGAGGGCGTGCCCGAGGAGGTCCGGCGGGCGCTGCCCGATGAAACGACGCGCTACATGCGGCCGATGCCCGGTGCCGAGCGCATGTATCCCGAGACGGATGTGCCGCCCGTTGCCGTCCCGCGGGAGCGCCTCGACCGTGTTGCGGGGTCGCTGCCCGAGCTCCCGGAGGAGAAGCGGGAGCGGTATGTGGCGCTGGGGCTGAGCGAGGAGGAGGCTGGCCAGCTGGTGTACGGCGACCGTGACGCCTGGTTTGACGTGCTGGTGGAGCGATATCCCGGTATGGCGAAAACGGTTGCCCGGATGCTGTTGCATACGGTGCCGGAGGTTGAGCGGGAGACGGATGGCGACGTGGAGCTTGACATGGTCGACAGGGCGTTGTCGGGCGTGCAGCGGGACCTGTTTTCCCGGGAGGGTGTTCCGCAGGTGCTTTCGTATCTGGCGGCGCATCCCGATGCCTCACTGGAGGATGCGGCTGCCGCCTGCGGGCTTGAGGCCGTTGAAGAGGCGGCGGTGCGGGACGTGGTTGAGCAGGTGGTTGATGACAACATGGGGCTGGTGGAGGAGCAGGGCGAGCATGCCGTCGGAGCGCTGATGGGCATTGCTATGGAGGAGCTGCGGGGGAGGGCGGATGGCTCGCTGGTGCACCGTTTGCTTTTGAGCGAGGTGCGCCGCCATCTGAACCACACGTGAGCGAAAAATTTTTATAGAACCGCATATATATTGTGCTGAACGGAGGTGATATACCACATGCCACGAAAAGAAAGAAATGAAGACGAAAACGAAAACTGGAGCCCGCTCGACGACTGGTTCGGCAACCGGCCCCGCAAACGACGCGGCCTGTTCACATCAGACATATTCGACGACCTCGAAGAACAGTTCAAGCGCGACTGGCAGTACATGAACCGCATCATGCAAAACGCCATGAGCGGCGACACGAAGCCACCCGAAGAAGGCGGTCCCTACGTCTACGGCTGGTCGCTCCGCGTCGGCCCCGACGGCAAACCCCGCTTCCGCGAGTTCGGTAACGTCTCACCCGACGAAAGCATGCGCCCTCGCCAGCTCTCCAGCACCCGGGAACCGCTCGTCGACATCGTCGAAAAAGACGACACCATAACCGTCACCGCCGAACTGCCGGGCGTCGCCAAAGAAGATATCGACCTCGAGGTCACCGAGAACACGCTGACCATCAACGTCGAAGACGACGAACGAGACTACTACAAGGAAGTCGAACTGCCGGCCGAGGTCGAAACCGAAGGCGCAGCAGCGACCTACCAAAACGGCATCCTGGACATCGAGCTGCACAAAGCCGAACAGAAAAAGAAGGGCACCAAGATACAGCTCGACTAACCCCCCTCTCCCTCTTTTTCCCGTTTTTTATACCTGCAAACCCATTTAAACACCGCAGCCATTGCGATATATGCACATCGACGCCGACCTGCACATCCACTCACGCTTCTCAGGCGGCACCTCCCCAAAAATGACAGTGCAGCGGCTCGCAAAAGCAGCACAGCAAAAGGGCATACACCTCCTCGGCTCCGGCGACTGCCTCCACCCGGTCTGGCGGGAGGAACTCAGCCAGGAAGGCGACATGAACAAAGGTGTCATCGCCGTCGGCGACACCAGCTTCGTGCTGACCACCGAAATAGAAGACAGCAACCGCGTCCACCATCTCATCCTTTTTCCATCATGGCAGGCCGTTGACACGTTCATAGCAGCCATAGCGCCCGCAGCCGCAGCGCTCGACACCGCCGGCCGCCCCCACGTTGCTACCAGCGGCGCCGCCATCGCCGACATGGCCCACGACGCAGGAGCGCTCATCGGCCCCGCGCACGCCTTCACCCCCTGGACGGCCATGTACGCATACCACGACAGCCTCCAGGACTGCTACGATGGCGCCACCGTCGACTTCCTGGAGCTGGGGCTGAGCGCCGACAGCGACTACGCCGACACCATCGACGAGCTGCACCATCTCACATTTCTCTCCAACTCCGACAGCCATTCGCCCTACCCGGTCAGGCTCGCCCGCGAGTTCAACCGGCTCGACATCCAGGCGGTTACCTGGGGCGAAATACGCAGCGCCCTGCTCCACCGCGCCGGACGAAACATCGTCCTCAACGTCGGGTTCCCGCCCGGCGAGGGCAAATACAACCGCACGGCCTGCACCGCCTGCTACCGTCAATATGACATCGATGCTGCCCGGAAACGGAACTGGCGATGCGGCTGCGGCGGACGCATCAAAAAAGGCGTGCGGGACAGGATAGATGAGCTCGCCTCGCATGGCGAAGTGCGGCATCCGGAGCACCGGCCGCCATATCTCCATCTGCTCCCTCTGGCAGAAATCATCGGGGCGGCGCTGCGGTTCTCCCCCCGCTCCAGGACGGTGCAGCGACGCTGGACACATCTCATGGACCATTTTGGGAGCGAAATCGCGGTGCTCATCGACGCCGACAGCGAGGACATTGCACAAGTTGCGTCCCCGGCGGTCGCCAGCGCTATCCAGGCGTTCCGCAGCGGCACCATCACCGTCCATCCAGGAGGCGGCGGAAAATACGGCGAGCTGGAGCTGCCCCGCGCTGGCAGCGAGACCAAAAACCAGCGGAGGCTGATGGAATGGAACTGACCTGCGGCATCGACGAAGCGGGCCGCGGCCCGGTCATCGGCCCCATGGTGGTCGCCGGCGTCTGGATTGACGAGGCAGCAAAGCATGAGCTCCTCGAGCTCAACGTCAAGGACTCAAAAAAACACAGCCCGAAGCGGCGGGAGGAACTCGCAGCCATCATCGGTCAGCGGTTTTACCATCGCCTCAAGGTCGTCAGAGCAGCGGACATCGATACCCTGCGCGGAGCGATGACCCTCAACGAGCTCGAAGCCCACGTCTTCGCCAAAATCGGCAGTGAAAAAAAGGCTGACACCTACTATCTCGACTCGGCCAGCACCAGCGAGGCATGGTTCGGCGAGCGCTTCCAGGCCAGCCTGCCATTCAGTGCCACGGTGATATCGCGGCACGAGGCAGACGACACCTATCCCGTGGTCTCCGCCGCATCCATCATGGCAAAGGTTGAACGCGACCGCCAGGTAGACATGATAGCCGGCGAGCTCGAGCCACATCTCGACCTGCCACTCGGCTCCGGGTATCCATCCGACCCCAGGACACGGCAGTTCCTCAAAACATGGATGCAGGAACACGGCGACGTCCCACCGTACACCCGCCGGTCATGGAAAACAGTCCAAAAAATCAGGGGTGAGCTCGAGCAGAACACCCTGTTCTAACCACGCAATACATATAAAAACCTCCGGCAGATATAATACCCTCCATGAGCGCATATACCACCGTTTCCCTCCCCAAGGGGCTGCATCGGCATCTCACCGGCTACCTGGAACAACACCCGGAGCTGGGATACGGCAGCGTCGCCGAGTTCGCCAAAGAAGCAATCCGGCTCCGCATCGAAGAAATGCAGGAGGAAGCACTCCAGATATCCCTGGGAAAGCTCCGGCGGGCACGCACCCCTGACTGGCGGACACGCTGGGAGCGCTACCGGAACAGCGCCCGTCGGTAGCCCCGGGGTGATAACGAAGTGTTTATGTAAGCTTTTTTCATTACCTCTGTGGTGGTTGTATAGCGAGAGAACAGTGGCGCTCCCGCATGGCCTTCGTCATGGCAGCCATCGGCTCAGCCGTCGGTCTCGGCAACATCTGGCGTTTTCCCTATGTCTGCTACCAGAACGGCGGCGGCGCGTTCCTGATTCCCTACCTCGTGGCGCTGTTCACCGTGGGCATCCCGCTGCTCATGGTCGAGTTCGCGGTCGGGAAATGGTTTGGCTCCGCGGCGCCCCGATCCTTCGCCCGGATACAGAGAAAATGGGAATGGGCGGGCTGGTGGGCTGTCGTCGCCGCGTTCGTCATCGCCGTCTACTACTCGGTCATCATGGCCTGGTGTCTCTCCTACATCGTGCATTCATCCGGCCTCGTCTGGGGCAGCAACGCCGCCGCGTTTTTCGACCAGTTCCTGGGTACGACGGCCTCTCCGTTCACGGCTGGTGGCCTCAACCTCCAGATCGTGTTCGCGTTGCTCTTCATCTGGACGGCCATCTACCTCATCCTGTACAAGGGAGTCCGTTCCATCGAATGGGCCATCGCCTTCACCGTCCCGGTGCCGACCATCCTGCTCATCATTCTGGCCGTGCGGGGCGTCACGCTGCCCGGCGCCATGGAGGGCCTGAGCTTCTATCTCACCCCGCATTTCGCCGAGCTCGCCTCGCCGTCGGTCTGGCTTGCAGCCTACGCCCAGATTTTCTTCTCGCTGTCGCTGGCCCAGGGCATCATGATTGCCTATGCCAGCTATCTAAGCAAGAAAAGCGACGTCACCAACAACGCCTGTATCGCGGCGCTGGCCGACGGCGGCATCGCATTTCTTGCGGGCTTCGCCGTGTTCTCCGTCCTGGGTTATCTCTCCCACTCAACGGGCATGGCCATCGGCGAGGCGGCGGGCAGCGGCCTCGGCCTGGCGTTCATCACCTACCCCACGGCAATCTCTGAGCTGCCGGTAGCGGCGGCGCTGTTCGGCGCCATCTTTTTCCTGGTACTGCTGACATTCGGCATCAACTCCGCCTTCAGCATGATCGAATCCGTCAGAGCCGCCGTCACCGAAAAAGGCTTCAACCGGTTCCGGGCCACCGTTGTCATCTGCACCCTCGGGTTCCTGCTCAGCGTGCCCCTGGCTACAGGCGCTGGCCGCTACTGGGTGAACATCGCCGACCATTTCATCTCCAACTTCGGCCTCGTCCTCATCGGCCTTGCCGAATGCATCGTGTTCGGCTACGTCATGGGTGCCAGGCACATCCGGCGGGCCATCAACGAGATATCGGACTTCCCCGTCGGCAGATGGTGGGAACACCTGGTGCGCGTCGTCGCCCCCGTCATCCTGGTCGTCATCGCCCTCGCCTCTTTCCTGGAGCTCATCGCCGAGGGCTACGACGATTTGCCTGCTGGAGCGCTCATCGCCGGCGGCCTCATCGTCATCGCAAGCATCATCGTCGCACGAACGTTCGCACGGATACGGAGGAGCTAGCTATGCCGGCAAGCGCCATCGCTATGTTCATCATCGGATGCACGGTTTTCTACGGCGGCCTCGCCTGGTGTCTCTACGTCGCGCTGAAAAAACGGCGGCTTTAAACGCACGAACAAAACATTTTAAACAACGCCCGGTTATATAGCATGAGGATGACACAATGAACGAGCGTTCACTGTTTTGGCGCCATCGGGTGCTCTGCATCGCCACGGCCATGCTGGTCACGTCGACCTGTTTCGCCGGCGTGCACGCCGACATCGCGCAGCCCGTAACCGGATATGTCGACGGCTACGAGGACATATCCGTCGGCGAGGCATACAGCCTGCTGAGCAACACGTCCAACGGCGTCCAGATACCCATCGACGTGCGGACGGACAGCGAATGGCGCAGCGAGCGAATCGACACCCCATATCCGGAGTTCCCCCGACATTTTCCTATCTCGCAGTTAAGCGGGAGCGGCATCCAGGAGTTCAAGGCACGCTACGGCGGCCAAACCATCATCTTGTACTGCAAAAGCGGCGGGCGGAGCAGCAGCGCCGCGCAGACCCTTGCCGACAATGGCTTCACCGGCACGCTCTACAACATGGAGGGCGGCATCACCGCCTGGAAAAACGCCGGCTATCCCACCCGGGCCGGTAACACGGCGCCCGACGTTCCGGCGCGGCCGTCCGGCCCCTCATCCGTCCACGCCGGCTACCAGGTTTCATATACCACGATGGCGGCCGACCCGGACGGCGACCCCGTCCGCTATGGATGGGACTGGGACGGCGACGGCACCGTCGACGAATGGACCGGCTACCAGCCCGAGGGCACCACGACAACCGCCTATCAGGCATGGACGCAGCCCGGCTCCTACCAGGTCAGCGTACAAAGCCAGGACACCGTCGGCGACGAAAGCGAGTTTTCCCCCGTGCTCACCATCACGGTCGACGATGAGGAAAACAGTGCCCCTGCACCACCGGAAATCGACGGGCCGTCACGGGGAAAAGCAGGAGAACAACACGAGTACACGTTCACCGTGTCCGACCCCGACGGCGACCAGATATACATCTGGGTGGAATGGGGCGGCGGCTGTCCCGCCGTGCAATGGCGCGGTCCCTATGACAGCGGCGACGCCATATCACTGACGAACACGTGGAACGACACCGGAACATATCTCGTCAAAGCCCGCGCCAGGGACATCTACAACGAGCAGAGCGACTGGGGTACCCTCGAGGTCACCATGCCCTTCACCCAGGTATATGCCGATGCCTGGGATGCATGGGAATACATCAGGGCGTGGTTCGTCGGGATAACCGGACGGCAGCTCCTCCCGCAGCTCTAGCCGTCATCCTCGCCGTCGCTGTACAGCGAGTTGAGCACCTTGCAGACCACCGGATATATCTCAAATTTGGAAAACTTCTCGTCCCCGTTGTTCGACAGCGCCGCCATGACCTGGCCAACCGTCGGCTTCTCCGGAAATTTTTTTACGGTGTCCAGCACCTGCTCCTCTATCGTGGAATACTTCTGAGCATACGAAATGTGCTCATGGATTTCCTTGATAACAGCCACTATTTCCACGGAGGACAGAATGAGCACGATGGATGAAAGGAAAATAAGCGTGATCTTATGGTGCGTCCAGGCATAGTAAAAAATATCCGCGTCGATGATGAGCACGACAAACGGGATAAAGAGGACGACCCGTTCCCATTTCGTCGTCGTCACGAGCTCTCTGCATATTTGCCTGACCAGTCTATGACGCATTCTAGGTGGCAATACTGTACATATGTAAAAGGTTATCGTGCCCGCAAGCGTCTTCACGCTGCCTGTCGTTTATTGAGCAGTATGTTTTTTTACCCCATCGCCGTTATAACGTGATGACCCGCTACGAAATCATCAAGATTAAGGAAGACGGGAAAATAACGTTTCCATCGGACTGTGCCGTCCAGATTGGTATCGTAAAAGGGGCATATTTTTTGCTGGAGGTCAGCCCGGATTTGAACGAAACACGGCTGGAGCGGGTGGCGCTCCCCGGCAAAAACCTTGCAGAAGTCGAGCTCCTCCTCAAAGACGAACCAGGCGTTCTATCAACGATAAGCAGCGTTTTCGCACGGCACAAGGTCAACATACTTTTCAACGAAAGCGAGGAAATCAGCGATAAGGAGGCCGTACTGATAGCCGTGATAGATATCAACGATATGGACACCACGCTGGAAGAACTGCAGGAAGAAACATCTGCCCAGGACGCGGTCATCGAGATGTCAGTAAAAAAGCTGGACTAGGAACAGGACGATAACGAAAACGAACGTTCCCGTGTACAGGTTAATCTCCCGGCCAAGGCCGTCAACTGTAAACAGGGAGGGCATGGTTTTCCTGAACAATCCCAGATATCGAAGGGAAAAAAACACTGCTACCGCTATCACGATGAGCACGGCATCCAGATATTTTAGCCGGGGATACCAGTATACTCCGAAAATGAGCGTCAGCAGCGCCAGCGAAACCGTCGCTAGCTTTTCAAGATACGAAGCCGTCGAAGCCCTCATGCTTCGTGTCCCCGGCTGTAGAAGCCTGTAATTAAGTTTCATAAACGAGACCAGCGTGCCAATCCCTGCCATGTAAAACAGATATACCTGGACGCCGGTGAGATTCGACAGCAACTGGTTTTTACAGAACCCACCGATAAACGGGGAAACGCCGCCGATGGCTAAACTGAGCATGACAATGGCAACCATAATAATCGGGCTGCCCCGATATGACAGCTCATCCAGATTTGTTGTACGCTGTGCACGTGCCAGCGTGCCAACCCCAAGAAACAACCCGGATTTAAACAACGTATGGGCAAATGCATAAAAAATAGCGGCATCAACATCACCGGTTGCAATCCCCAGCAGAACAAATCCCATCTGGGAAACGGTATGATACGCCAACAATTTTTTTGCGTTATTTTGAAGGACGGCCATAAATATACCGAAAAACATGGAGGCAAAAGCAATCACAACCAAAAGATCAGCAAAAAATCCTATCCCCAAATATACCAGTAACAATATAGCGCCATACATCGGCACCTTGACAACCACGCCCGACAGCACAGCGCTTATCGGAGCATCCGCTTTTGCATGTGCCTCGGGAAGCCAAAAATGGAGCGGGAAAACCCCCGCCTTGACAAGCAGAGACACCAGCGCAATGGCGACAGCCGCCCGTATCTCTTCCGACATCACCATGTTATCCCGGATGAGGACAAGGTTGAGGTAGCCCGTTTTCGCATATATTATGCCGATCGCGAAAATAAAAAAGAACGACGAGATAAGATACAGCATCAAATATCGATACGACGCCCGTTTCGCTCCCGTCTCGCCGGAGCAGGATACAAGGATTATGGAAGAAAGCGAGGCTATTTCCATGTACACATAAAAATTGAAAAGATCGCTGCTCACGAGCGCCCCCAGTATCCCGCCGTGCAGCAATACCATCAGGGGCAGGATGTATTTGACGGAGACACCGTTTGACCTGTCCCTGTCGGCATAGTAGTGCAGGGAATACAGCCCAACAAGCGAAAACACGATCAACTCGCCGAGGATAAAATAGTAATTGTATTCGTTCAACACGATCTCGATGCCCGAAATCCGTTCCCATCCCCCAACGATAGCGCTCACGGGCATACCCCCGATGTTCAAAAGAAAAACAGGCCAGGGAGACACAATGCCCAGCATAAAAAGCAACCTGTATATCCGGTGGTCTGCCCTGAACGCGTTTACAAGCGTGGCCAGGAAGGCAAACAACAGCGGGAGTGCCACGATAAAGGGAATCATGAGCCATCCTCCTTTATGCGCATTATGAGCGCCAGGCCAAACGAGGTAATGGCAACGTCGATGACAAGTGTCGTGAGCATCAGCGTAGCCGGGAGCGGGTCAACCATTACAGCACTTGAGATAAGGGGCGCCTCTCCACCCGCCACGTATCCGATATTTGTGAAATACAGCACCACGCCGGTAGAGATGACGTTCACCGAGATTACCTGCTTGACAAGATTCGTTTTTGTCATCAGTCCATACAGGCCGATGAGCACCAGCACGATGCCGGTGGTCTCCCCTGTCAGGTATCCGCCGGTCAATGACTCAAGCACGTTCCGCCCTCCTGAGCAACATGTAGAACAGCAGGGTGAAAGCTACCCCTACCTCGAGACCAATGATGCTGTTTACCAGCGCGACGGTTCCTCCGCTGAACAGCGTCCCCGGTGTGCCTCCTTTCAGAAAGTTGTAAAAGAACGAGCCGCCGATGACGCCCGCACATGCCAGTGCGATCAGCAGCACAATGGAGGTGCTTTCAATCAGCCTGACCATTTCCAGTCTGAATTTCTTTCGGACCGTGGTATATCCATGCGAGGTTATCAGCAGAATCACGCTGACCGCCAGGATGACCCCGCCCTGGAAGCCACCCCCCGGGCTCACATGTCCATGTATTATGAGATAGGCCCCATAGGTTACCAGAAACGGCGACACGAGCTTTGCGCTGTTCCGGACGATGGATGACATCTTCATCTGTCTCGCCTCCCCAGGGCCATGTACACGCCCAGGATTGCGGTGAAAAGGACGATGGCTTCCCCCATCGTGTCATACGCCCGCCAGTCTGCGAGTACGGATGCGACCAGGTTGCTTATCCCGACCTCTTCCGGATGCGAAACGTAGTACGCATAGCTCCCGTTTCCCTCCCGGGAATAGTCGAGCTGGAGCACCAGCGCGGCGAGGACGACCAGGAGCACAAATGCGATTACCTGTTTTTTGATGTGCTCACCTCCTCGATGGTATACAAAAAGATGCCGATGAGCACTGCGCTGACCACGATGGCGGAGAGCGCCACGTCAGGTGCCTTCAACTGGAACAGGGCAACGGTGAGCATGAGATTGAGCAGGGCGAAGGCGATAACCGCCCGTAGCAGGTTTCTCTGCTCGATGACGACGACGGCGAGCAGCATCATGGCGATGAGCACAATTTCATGGATTATCCCGAGCATACATATCCACCTCTCCTTTTGGCTTAACGCCTGATTTATGGGCACCCCGTGCGATGGCGTGTGACACCATGGGGTTGATCATCACGATGAGAAACGTCAGCACCAGCAGCTTCACTTTCACCATCGTGGGCGCCGGGATTATCAGCGCCGTCGCGACCAGGATGCTCATGGCCCCGCCCGTATCGCACTTCGTCGAAGCATGCAGCCGGGTGTAGACGTCGGGAAAGCGAAGTATCCCCAGCGCGCCCAGCACCATGATGGCTGCTCCCAGCAGCAGCAGTACATATTCAATCATCTTTTTTCCCCCTCTCGAAATGTTTGGCGAGGATGAGACCGCCCACCGCGTTCACCATGATGAGCACGATGGCCAGGTCGATCAAAAAATATTCCTCCAGAAACCCGGCCATCAGCGCGATGACCACCACAACTTTCGTTGTGATGGTGTTGAGGCCGACGATTCTGTCGGGCATGGTGGGACCGGTGAGCACCCGGTAGAACAGGATGAGGCTGGTGGCCAGCAGGACGAGTATCGTCCACCCGAGCGGGTTTACCAGAAAATCTTCCCCAGCCATCTCTCCACGTCTCCCTTTATTTCATCTCCTGCTTTGTCCATGTTCATGGTTTTCAGATGTATCCAGTGCACATACAGATAGGTCCTGTCCATTTTTTTCGCCAGGTCGATGGTCAGCGTTCCCGGGGTTAACGTGATGGAGTTGGCCAGCAGCGTGGTTCCCGTGTTGGAGCGCAGGTCGGTTTCTATCCGTACGATGCCGGGATTGATGTCCAGAAGCAGCGCGTGCTTGGCGACCCTGAAGTTGCTTTCCAGCAGCTGGAATATCATAATGAACACGTACTGCGGAAGATGAATGAACAATAGCGCGAGGATTTTTTTGGCGAGGCTTCCCTCACATCGCAGGTCATCGGTCAGGTTTTCATACATAAATGAAGCGATGATCAACGCGATGGCTCCACCGATCAGCAGGCTTTGCCAGGAAAGGTCGCCGCTGACGATAAGCCAAAAAAGCAGAATGGCGATCCATGTCAGGATGATTTTTTCCGATTTAGGCACCCGTTTACAGTACAATTTTTCCTGAGTATATCTGTTTTTAACCTGCTCGATGCGTTCCTTCAGGTAAAAAGATATCCTGCTCATAACACGTGGTTATATGTTGAGAGCCGGTTTATACTTTTTGGAAAAACCATCCACATCATCTCCTCTGCACCTTGCCATTTATAGAGAAGAACGCCTTATACCCCAAGTTTGACACTTTGCACAGCTAATTTTGCCGGGAAAATAAGTTTGACAGTA
>CAZESS010000014.1:0-59759 GCA_964514975.1 uncultured Thermoplasmatales archaeon
TACAGCCTGCTCTTTTTGTTGGAGTCCTTTGCCATGCGGTTTACACCTCTTACTCTGTTGTCACAGTGCCGCCTGCCGCCTCGATTTTTTCGATGGCTCTGTCCGTCGCCTCGGGAACGGTGACGGTAAACGCTGCCGCGACACGTCCGCCGCCCAGCAGCTTGTCATAGCCCTCGCCGGCGAGATCGATTTCCTCGGCATCGAACTGCCAGAGGTCGCCGACGTTGATGGTCGTCTTGTCCTGCTTCTGACCGTGATAGGTAAAGCCCTTCTTGGCACCCCATCGACCCTTGAGATGCTTGTGCGTGGTGCCGCTCAGGCCGCTGCCCCCCTTCTCGCCCCGGCCGCGTCCCTTTTTCATGCTGCCACGGCCATGCGTGGTCGAGCCTCGATATTTCTTAGTCTTGTTTTTCATATCATCCGCTCCAGCAGCTGGTTGATGTCGGTTCCACGGTAGCCCAGCGCGCCGCCGAGTCGATATGAACGCTTCAGGCCCTCATAGCCCTTGACAGGAGGATGCAGTCTGAGCCTGACCGGTGCGAGCTCGCCGAGCTTCGCGTCGCCGGACATGAGCCGGGTGACGGCCTGCTGCAGCTCGTCGCCCTCCAGGTCGGTTTTCGCCGCCAGGAGCTGCTCGAGTATGGGCTCGCTGATTTCACCCCAGGTTACATAGTCCTTGACCTGCTGCAGCATGCCCCGGTAGCTGTCCGTCTCGTGGACGAGCGTGCAGTTGTTGATCGCCGGCAGGTTGAGCATATGCAGGGTGTCACGGACCTTCGGCTTGGCGTTGACCGTGCCCCGGACGCGAACGACCGCGAACATCAGTCCATCCCTCCGACCGGCCCGGATACGATGTTCAGCCGCTGCTTTGTCTCATCGGTCATCTTCATCTTGTTGACGTTTTTCAATGCCTCGAACACAGCATGCGCATAATTGGTGATGGTGTTGGTCCTGCCCTTCGCGAAGCCCCAGGCATCCTGCACGCCCGCGAGCTCCAGCAGGACCTTGGCCGTATCGCCGACCGCGAGCCCGACGCCGCGCGGCGCCGGCTTCAAAACAACCTGGACGGAGCCGCATTTCGCCTCGACCTTGAGGGGCAGCGTATGCGGCGTGCCGCATTCACAGACCCAGGAGCCACAGCCCCGGCTGACCTCGATGAGATTGAGTTTGCCGACCTCCACCGCCTTCCGTATCGACATGCCGACCTCCTTTCCACGGGAGACACCCAGACCGACGAAGCCGTCCTTGTTGCCCACGGCAACGACCACCCGGAAGTTGACCCTGCGGCCGGAATCGGTCATCCGCTGCACCATGTTGACATCCAGAACCTCATCCTCGACGTCGTGCAACAGCGTATCCACAATCTCGACCTCCTTGAGCGGCAGGCCGGAATGCAGCGCCTGGCTCATCGACGTGATCTCGCCCTGCTGCACCAGCTTGCCCAGCCTCGTCTTCGGAACCCATTCGTTACTCATAGTCTGCCTCGATTTTTTCCGCGGTTGCCTTTACCTGGTCCGGCATCGAATCCGAAATGTGCTCCCCGTATATGCGCTTTTCGTCGGGCAGCACCTCCTCGCCATGTGGCACCTCGACCCCTGCGTCCAGGACGCCCCGCAGGACGCCGAACACGTTGGAGCCGGGGATGGCAGGATGATGCCCGATGTCCAGCACCCCGTCCGCCACCTCATTGGCCAGGGCGCGCTTGCCTGCCAGCAGTCCGGCGAGATAGCAGGCAGGCATGTTGCCCATCGAGCCCTCCCAGCCATAGTCCTGGAGATGTGTGCCGGTGGCCGCCGCCACGACCTCGTCGCCATTCTCGTCGTAGGTGACAAACTGGACGCGAATGTTTTTGTTCGAGCAGCGCACCACGATGCGCGGCTTGCCGGACTTCAGCAGGCGGAGACGCTGCCGGTAGTCGGTCTTGCCCTCGCGCCGTCGTTTGAAGGGCATCCGGTATCGCTTGTTGGTTTTCATTGGTCCTCCTCCGGGATGGCGCCCTCCATTTTAAGATGTGTCCTGAGATGACGCACGCTGTGAAACTCGCCGCCCTTCGCACGCTGATAATAGCGGCGGTACTGCGAGCGGGTGATGGCATCGCCGTCGCGGAGCTCCCTGAGATAGCGCCTGATGGGACGGATGGTCTGTATCCATCGCTGCTTGCGTGACTGCCGGGCCGTCGCGGCACCCTTGCGTGAGCCATGGCCACGCTGCCGGCCTTTTTTTCGCTGCGCGTCTCGCTGGCGGGCTCTGCCGCGTGAAATACCCTGTTTTTTCTTTGCCTTGATGATGCCCTGCTTGACGAGGTTCCTGACGTCGCGACGAGTCACCGCTTTTTCGACCTCCTCGATTTCCTCAGGGTCTATCCAGACGCGATGCACACCGCATTTCAAGACCTCTGCCGCAAGGCGTCGCTGATTCCGTAAATCCATGTTATGTCCCTCTGTTCAACACACGTATGTCCATTTCGTCCGCTTTCTCGATGATGCGCTTCCGCTTCCGGCCGCCGACGGTCCCGGCGATACGGATTGCCTCCGTCGCCCCGTCGACATTGTCGACCTCGCCGGGCGTATGCACGAGCACCTCCCTGAAGCCGGATGGATGCAGCCCGCGAACCTTTTTCGGCGTGCCGTAGCCGATCTTGGCGGTCGGGCGCTTGCATCTCCGCCCCTTGCGCATCTTGGAATGGATACCGCGGGGCTTGCGCCAGTTGCTGTCGATGCGCTTGTAGAGCTCTGCCTGCTGCCTGACGAAATCCGGCGTGTCCCGTTCCTGCAGCATGCGCCTGGTTTCCTCGTCCAGCTCCGGTTTTTTCTTGGAGGTGTATTCGCCCTCTTCAACTATCTGTACTTCTTCGTCGTCAGCCATGGTTATGCACCCTTCTCCGTGATGTAGATGCCGTCCTGGAAGACGCGGATGTCCCTGCGCCGCACCCGAACGGCTCGTTCGATGTTCGCGGCGGTCTGCCCGACGTTTTCCTTGTTGGGACCCTCGAGCGTGACGTCGTCTCCCTTGACGGTGACGGTAACGTCGCCCAGGATGTCGGCGCTCCGGGGATACTGCTCGCCCAGGAAGTTGTCGATGAGCACGTGGTCGTCCTTGACGGACACCTTGACCGGGAAATGCGAGTAGACGACCTTCATCCGGTAGGTGAAGCCCTCGGTGACGCCCTGGATCATGTTTTTGATGTGCGAGGCATAGGTGCCGACGAGCGCTTTTTCCCGTGACCGGGGAAACTCGGCGGAGACGCTGATAACGTCGTCATCCGTAACGATTTTGACGGCGGGATGGTCGAACGTGCGCTCCAGGCTGCCCTTGTCGCCGGATACCCTGACAACAGGGCCGTCAACCTCGACCTGCACGCCCTCCGGGATGTCGATTTCTGTTTCAGCAAGCGGTATTTTCATGGTATCTCTCAGTATACGTAGGCCAGCAGCCGGCCGCCGATGCCCTCCTCTTTCGCCTCATAATGGGACAGGATGCCCTCCGTCGTCGAGACGAGGAGCATACCGAAGTCCTCTGCCGGCAGATATTGGTATTCCCATTTGTCGAACTCGTCATGTTTGAGTGAATAACGGGGCTTGATGACGTTGCAGTCATTAATGGCCCCCTTGAGCGTGACGTTGAACGTACCGGCTTTGCCGTCGTCCATCCATTCGAAAGAATGGATGTAGCCGTGGTCCTGCATGACCTTGAGCGACCGGCCGATGAGCTTGCTGGCGGGCGCTACCATGCATTCAGGCTTGCCGGCATGTTCGGCATTCTTTATTGTAGACAGTGCATTGGACAGAGTGTCATTCAGCATTTTACCGTGTCCCCCACAATGGACGTTATTTCTTAAATGTTTCGGGCTGGAACAGGGGTAAATCGTCAGCCCGTAACACCACAGCCTATTAAAAATGTTTTGCCAACGCCGCATTCGAGCGGAGAGCGGCATGCAGGCAGCCAGTTTTTCAGGCAGTGGTTTCAGATATGGATATCCAAATCTCTCCGTCCCTGTGAAGCGTGCTCACGCTGATGGAGGTAACGGTGTAGCCGACGAGCACGTTCCGGGTTTTGGTGACAGCGCCGTCGACGGTGACATTGACCCGGTAGCTCCCCCGGTCTTCGATGACCGGGGACGGCGACCTGTAGCTTCCACCCGGCTGGAGCGTCACCGTCTCGTTGAACAGGCGTTCGTCGTCTTCGGTGAAAACCTGGATGCTGAACGTGTGCGGGGCTTCATGGTCCGCGTTGGCTACATACACATCCACCTTCAGCGTCAGCTCGAGTATCGCCAGATAGCCGAGCAGAACCGCCGCGACGGCGGCTATGACGACGAGGGCTATCTTTGTTTTTCTTTTCCTGATACCGCCCCCGTTACTTATTTGGACGGCCTAAAAATTCTTTTGGGTATCATCGGCGCCAGAATTCCTTGACCGCTTCCACCACATCATCGGCCTCCTCCATGTCCATGTAGCGGCGGAATCTTTTGGCGCGGCGGTCCAGGATGACGGCGATGCCCCGGTCGCTTTCCTCCCGGATGAGCCGACCGATCGCCTGGAGCATCTTCCGCGTGGTCGGTGCCTCCACCGCATATTTCCAGCCGTTGCCGAACTTGGCGTCGTAGTAGCTGCGCAGCGCCTGCTGATGCGCCGACGGCGGCGGATACGGGATGCCGACGATGATGACCATCTCGAGCTCCTCGCTCGGAAAGTCCATGCCCTCGGAGATCCGGCCGCCTATGACCGACAGGAAGACGCCGCCGTTGCGCCGGAAGCTGTCTATCTCGGCCATGAGATGGCGCTGGCTCATGCCCTGCTGCTCGACGTAGATGCGGCGCTGTATGGAGTTGCGGAGCCCCCGCCGGAGGAACCGGTTGAGCCTCGCATATGATGAAAAAAAGACGGCGGTGTTGCGGTCGACGGTGTTGCAGATGCCGACGATCTTGTATTCGAGCTGGTTGCGCATGTCGTCGTTCATGCCCTGGTAGCGGGTGCTCACGTCGCTGGTGTACAGGATTTTCCGGTTTTCCTTTGGAAAGGGCGACGGGAAGCTCCGGAGCTCGGGGTTGCTCAGCGACAGCGAATCGCGGTATTCCTCGAGCGGCTGCAGCGTCCCCGACATGTGAATGGAGGCATGGAACTCGCTGATTATCGATGCGGCTATCGACGCATCGAGGCAGTAAAACTCCATCCGGGGATTGTCGCCGCCGTTGACGACGAGCTTCGCCCAGCGCTGGTCGAGGGACAGCCACGAGCTCAGGAACCGGCCGACGCTTCGCACAAACGAGCGGGGGAGGATGTCCTGCTGTTCCTTTGCATCCAGCACGACCTCGCCGTATTCCATGCATCGCTCCGCAAATGCCTCGATGTCGGGACGGCGCAGTCCTGCGGCGCGAACGGCCCGGGCGAGCTTGCCCGGGGGGATGAAGCCATCGCTGTCGCCCTTTTCGACGTATGCGTCACGCATCGTATGGATGATGTCGGAGAGCAGGTTGCAGAGGCTGACGATGTCCCGGTTGCCCTCCAGGTAGTCGCGGGTTTCCCGCACCGCGGCGTCGAGCACGTATTCGGAGAGCTGCGGCGACAGGACGTGGCGGCAGAAGTCGGGAAGGTTGTGCGCCTCGTCGACGATGAGGATGTCCCGCTCGTAGGACGAAAAGCCCCACTGTGTGGTGAGCTGCTCACGGAGAAACGGGTCGAACAGGTAGATGTAGGGGGCGATGACCACCCTGGCCTCCTGCACGAGCTCCTTGTTGACCTCGTAGGGGCAGAGGTCGTGGACCTTGCAGTATTCCTGCACCGACTCCGCCGAATGCACCTTTTGCACCGTTAAATCCTCGGGGAGCTCGTTGCGCTGATAAAAGTGAGCGAAAAACCGGCAGCCGTTGTCCAGCCGCTTGCCCTTCCGGATGGCTTTGACCGTCCGTTTTTTCCGGGTGGCGCAGAGCCGCGAGATGGCGCCGGAATCGCCGCCCTGGAAGGCTTCGTTTTCCTCGGCGAGCAGGCACATGTTGGCCCGGCCCTGGAATCCGATGGCCGTCACATCGCCGATGGCCCGGAGCTCGTTGATGGCCTGCCGCTGCTGCGAGTTGGTGCGCGTGAGGTACAGGATGCGCCGATTATCTTTTTTGGCGGCTTCGACGCAGGGAACCAGTGCGCAGATGGTTTTCCCAGAGCCGGTGGACGCCTGCATGACCAATTGTTGTTGTTCATCGATACAGTGCTGGACGGCCTGCATCATCTCCCGCTGGTGGGGACGTGGCTCATAGGGAAACCGCATTCGCCCGTAAATACCGCGGGCTACATTAAACCATCGATAGCGGGCTCACAGAACGACCAAAAAATCGACCTCAAGCCGGTCTCCAGCCGCCCGGTGACAGCTCCTATGGCCAGCTACCATCGCCGCCTGACGACGACGAGAAGCACGATGCCGGCTATGACAACACCGATGGCCACCGCCGCCAGGTCGTTCCGTCGCTCCTCCTCGGACACCCCATCATGGCCTGTATCCCCGTAGAGCGCCCGCTGCGCCATGTCATATGCCCCCAGGTAGTCTCGCATCGCATTATCATAGCTCCCGACGTCGGCATGGCGCTGTCCCTCCATGTAGCGCTCCATCGCCCCGTCATCCCCCGTGACCGTTATGGCGACCCAGGCTCCGGCCCGGGCGATACTGGCCGCGACGTCGACCAGGATGCGGTCTATGTCACCGGACGTGTGCTGCAGGGCGCTGCGAAAATTGCGGATGGTTGTGGCGTAGCTTGTGTTCCATGCACCGGCGGCGATGGCGCGTTCCTCCGGCCCGGCGATGAGGTACAGGCTCTGCATGAGGTAGGCCTGCCGCTGCATTTCGACGTCGGAGGTGGTGAGCACCGAGGCAGCCGCGCGGCTGTCCATCGTCCGGGCGATCGCTTCGACCGCCTCGTTTTCCCGAAGGAAGACGCATTCGACCCGGTGGCAGGCATCGGTGACGCCGCCGTGGCCGTGGCGGTCGAGGAGCTGCGCGGCGAGCGAGGCAGCGCTGCCGCTTCGATAGGGCTCGTAGATGGCGGTGTCGGCGATGTGCACAGGGACATAGATGGCGCTGCACTGGTCGGGGGCGAACCAGCCCATGCTGAAGGTTTCGTAGCCCTGCCGGGGTATCCGGTAGACCATGGCTCCTTTTTCCTGGTTTTCGCACATGCCCCGCATGCCATGCAGGTCGCTGCTGTGGAGCCGCGACCATGCCATCATGTCATGGGGGGTGATGTGGCCGTAGCTGGCCTGCACCCGCCGCGATATTTCGTCCTCCCAGGCCGCATAGCGGTAGCGAACGGTCAGCCGGGCGCTGTTGCCGCCGCATTCGTGCACATCGACACGGAAAAAGCCGACGGTTGCTCCCTCGCCCTCAGGTATCTCTACCCGCTCTCCGAGGGGTATCTGACGGAGCGTGGCGCTGTCGTCGCCAATGCTGAGCAGGCGGACGCCGAGCAGGGAGCCCAGCCGGACGGCGCTGCCCCGACGGATGTCGCCCTCGTAGCTGCTGTCAAACGTGGGGGCGACAAACAGGCGTTTGAGAGTCATGCTGTCCCAGAGCTGGCGGGGGTAGTTGCTGCGCACCGCGATGCCGTGGACCTCCTGCACCTCGTAGTGGTAGGCGGTTCCCTCGATGAGATATGCGCTGCTCGGTCCGACGACGAACAGGTTTTCGGGGACCCCGGGGGCATGCATGTCCTCGACGGCTCTGACGAGCATGTCGACGGCCTGCTGCTCCGTTGCGGCGGTCTGGCATGCGTAGCGTATCCAGTCGAAGTCGTCCCACGCATGGGGGCTGGGGTTGCGCCAGTTGGATGGCAGATCCGCGTCTCCGTACGCGATGCCGGCATCGCTCATCGCCATGCCGGGCTTGACGATGTCGGGGGGCACGTCGCCCTCAGTGGCAACGCCGATGTATTTGTGGTCGGTGGTGAACGCCATGTCCCGGCCAAGCCAGGGGGTATGATAGGTGTACCGGTAGCTCTCGTTGACCATGCAGAGCACCTGGAGTCCGGGCCGCGAGGGGTCGCGCACCTTGAGCAGCAGGTTGTATTCGCCCGCGGTGGCGTCACCGGCGGCGATGATGTCCTTGCAGGCCGTCACGCCGGGAGCCAGGAAAAGAAACACGGCGAGGAACGCCAGCACCCGTTTCATAACAGGATAATAATACATGGGCATAAAAAGGTTGACATGAGAAAGTTTTTTAGCGATGCATCTCCATGTAGACATGTGACACTGCTCGTTCGCTACGGGGAAATCGGGCTCAAGGGCCGTCCGATACGGCGGCAGTTCGAAAACATCCTGCTGGGAAACATCCACCGGGCACTCTCCTGGGCCGGCATCGAGCACCGCACGGACAGGCAGCGCGGGCGCCTGTATGTCGACGCCGATGACGAGGATGCAGCCCTCGCTGTCCTGCAGGATGTGTTCGGCATCGTGTCCGTCTCGCCGGCCATCGAAACATCGGCCGATCTGCCGGCCATTGCGAGCACCGCCGCGAGCTTCGCATCCCACATTCCCGCTGGAGAGAGTTTCGCTGTCAGGGCGACGCGGACGGGCAGCCATGATTTTACCAGCCAGGATGTCGGCGTTGCGGCGGGACAGGCCGTTGTCGATGCAACAGGCGCCCCGGTTGACCTGAACATCCCGGACGGGGAAATCGGCGTAGAGGTGCGAGACGATTACGCCTTTGTTTTCGACGTGTCCGTCGACGGGCCGGGCGGCCTTCCCTATGGGTCGCAGGGCTCCGTTGTCGCCGTCGTCCATGACGAGGACGACCTGCAGGCGGCCTGGCTCATGATGCGGCGCGGCTGCACCACCACCTTTGTCTGCCGGCCCGGAATGGAACAGGCGATACATGAGCAGTTACGATGGCGACCGGCCGACGTCGTAACGGAGAACGACGACCTGCTCAGCCGGGCGGAAACGCTGGCAGTGCAGCGAAATGCGCAGGGGCTGGTCACCGGCGGGGAGCACTACGAAAAACGCCGCCTTCCCGTGTTTTATCCATTGCTCGGCTACCGGGAGGTGACACGATAGACATCGTGGTATACGGGGCCGGGGCGCTCGGCTCCTTTGTGGGCGGCATGCTCTCGCAGCGGCACGAGGTCACGCTGGTGGGGCGCCGCGAGCACATGACGGCCATCCGGCGCCATGGGCTCTGCATCTCCGGCGCGACGGAGCTGACCGTTCACCTCATGACCGCTGAAGCGCTGCCCGACCGAGACGTCGACCTCGTCGTCCTGACCGTCAAGGCCTATGACACCGCTGCGGCAGCCGAGAACATCGCCGCAACATGTGGCGCGCCGGTGCTCTCCCTGCAGAACGGGCTCGAGAACGAGTGGACATTGCAGGAAATGCTCGGCGAAGGGCGGGTCATCGGCGGGGTCACCTCCCACGGCGTCCGCTTCTTGGAACCCGGGCATGTCGAGCATACGGGCAATGGCGACACCGTCATCGGCGAGCTGGACGGCACCCTCAGCAGGCGGGTCGAAACCATCGCAGGCGCGTTAACCAGCTGTGATATCGCCACCACGCCAAGCGATGACATATGGCGGATGATATGGCGCAAGGCCGTCATCAACGCGGCCATCAACCCGCTGACGGCGCTGCTCCGCTGCCGGAACGGTTTTCTGCTCGAAAACGAGGACACCCGACGGCTCATGCACGCCATCTGCAGGGAGGGCATCAGGGTCGCCGGCGCATACGATGTCGATGTCAACGACATCGTGGAGCAAGCTGAACTGGTGGCACATCGCACCGCCCGCAACCATTCATCGATGCTGCAGTCCCTGGAGCATGAGCGGCCAACCGAGATAGACCACATCAACGGAGCCATCGCGGCACATGGAAAAAAACATGGCATTGCAGCGCCGGTCAACGAAACATTGACACGACTGGTCAGGGCGCTGGAAGAAAAGCCGCTGTTGCCCCCGGAGGGGCACCGGTCAGAGTAGAGCAGCAGAAGACCGATGGCGCGGCTGCTGTCCGGTATCCGGGTTGGCCTCACGTTCATCGATCGCGGAGGGACCCAGAGATACCGATTGTTATGTTGCTCTATGCTTGCACCCCCATTCATCGCGACGGCTCATGGAGGCCTTCGAATAGAGCACATGTCAAAGGAAAGCTCTTTTAAAACGTTATTGCTTTGTCGTGAGCAGCCCCGGCAGCTCTGCAATGGAGCCCACGGTCACGTCGGCCTCGACCTGCACGCCAACCACGGTGCACCCGGCGGCTCTGCCCGCCCGGACGTCGCTGTCGGTATCGCCGACAAACACCGTCCAATCGGGGTCAACGCTGAGCCGCGTGCAGGCATGCAGCAGCATCTCCGGGTCTGGCTTGCCGTGCTCGACGTCATCCGGCGTCACAACCACGTCGAAAAAGGCGTCGATGTCGAAATGTGACAGGATGCTGTCCACACACCGCTGCGGCGTGTTGGTCACCAGGGCCATCGGGTAGCCGTCGAGTTGCCCGAGCACCTCCCGGGTGGCGGGAAAAATCTCTATGGCATCGGCGTAGTCGCCAAAAATGGTAAGGCAGAAGGCGCCAACCCTGTCGTCGATACCCAGACGGCGAAGGTTCTCGTACAGGTCATGTCCCCAGTATGCATCGCGGAACTCCTGCTCGCTGATAGGCTCATGGCCGTAGCGGCGGAGCGCGGCGTTGAGCGCCCGCAGCCATGCATGAAAGGAGTCGACGAGCACGCCATCCATGTCGAACAGCAGCGCATGCGGTGAAAGCATCGCCCTATTCTCCATGCAGCCAGCAGTGGTCGGTCATCTCGTAGTCGACGATTTCATCGTCGTCGAACCAGAGCGCTATCTCATCCCTGGCCGTCTCCGGCGAATCGCTGGCGTGGACGATGTTCCGCCCGATGTCCTGCGCATAGTCGCCGCGGATGGTACCCGGCTCTGCTTCCTGCGGATCGGTTGTGCCGACCATGTGCCGGACGCGCTCGATGACGCTGTCGCCTTCAAGGACCATCGCCAGGACGGGGCCTGATGTGATGTAGTCGATGAGGCCGTCATAGAATGGTTTTCCTTTGTGGACGGCATAGTGCCGCTGAGCGAGTTCGCAGGATACGGACATGAACTTCATGGCCGCGATGGATATACCCGCCTGTTCGAAGCGCGCGATAATGCGGCCGGTGAGCCGGCGTTGCACCCCGTCGGGTTTCACCATGACGAAGGTGTGCTGCATGCTACCGCCGCGAGTGCTTTGACCATTTAACGTAGCGGGGTACCCGGCCGAGGTCGAGATGGTTTTTGCGGCATTTGCTTGAGCAGAAATAAAAAATCTGGCCGTTCTTTTTGACGTACATCATGCCGGTGCCGGGCTCGATTTCGGTGCCGCAAAACGTGCATTCGTGTTTGGTTACCATCTTATTTCACGGATAATTTTTTCGCTTCTCGTTCTGCCTCGCGGAGCATCAAAATGTCGCCCTCACGGACAGGTCCCATGGCATTGCGGGTCAGCACCCGGTTTTGCTCGCTTCCCTCGAGTATTTTGACGCGAACCTGGATGATCTCACCGCACATGCCGGACCGGCCGATGATTTCGACGACTTCTGCCGGGATGCCTTCGGTCATGCTGCTCCCTTCAGGCCCTCGATTTCCTTGACGATTTCGTTGAGCAGGTCCTCGCCGTCGCCGGGCTGCGTGATGGCAACCGATGCGGTTGCAACGTTTTTGAGACCGGCCGCACGGCCAAGATCGTTTTGCGACGGGACATATGCATAGGGGACCTCCTTGTCCTCGCAGAGCAGGGGCATGTGCGCCAGGATTTCCTCGGGGGTGACATCGGTGGCCATAACCACGAGCTTGGCCTGCTTGCGCTCCGTCTGCTTGGTCACCTCGTTGGTGCCCTTGCGCACCTTGCCGCTGTCACGCGCCTTTTCCACGACCTCGTAGACCTTGTCGGTGAGCTCTTCCGGCATCTCGAATCTTACATACATTGGCATATTGGTGCCTCCTTCTGGTTTAGACCATCATTATTCATAGGCGTAGCACGGAATAGAGACGGGATATATAAGCGTGGCGGTGGCCGCCGGCGGCGGGGCTAAAACTCGTATATCTCCGGTCCTATGGGGCTGAAGATGATCGCCCGCTTCGGCTTCTCCGCCTCGCCGAGCCGGCGGTGGACCATCGACAGCTTTTCCTCCCGCTCCCTGCGGATGTGGTCCTGCTCGTTCCCGGAATATTTTTTGGAGTAATGCGTCCCCCGGTTGAGGAGCATGCTCCGCATGGCAATGGCGATGAGATAGACGATCTGGCGGTCGGACCAGTTTTTGCTCACCGAGCCATTCTGGGCGTACATGAACGTGTTGTTGTCGAGCTTGGTGGGCAGCCACATATCCCCGTTGACGTAGCCCTTGCAGTGCCGCAGGATGACGTTGGCATTGGGCAGCTCCTTGAATTGGTCCCAGCCCTCATCGGTCAGCCATTGCGTCGAATAGTTTATCATAAAATAGACGGACAGCGCGTCCTCGCGGTCCCGCGTCAGCCGCTCGAATTCGTCGAGGGCGCCCCGGATGTCGGGCTGCTGTGCCGCGTCGGCCGGCGCGATCGACTCTCTGAAGTCGCCGACGAACGTCCATTTTATGTCGCTGTGTTTCATGGCGAAATCGCGGTAGCGGTCGACGAGACGGGTGAAACCCTCATAGATCTCCTGATAGTTCACCCGGTCCTTGTGCCGCTCGTGGATGACATTGAGATACAGATGCCTGGCGCCGAGCGACTTCAAAAAATGCATGAAGCGAAGACAGTAGAGGCCGCCGTTGTAATAGGCCTCGGCACCGGTTTCCTCCATGGATGTCCTGGTGCCGTCGGTCATCTCGTAGATGATAAGGTCTTCGATGTCCTCCTGCGTTGGCTGGATGTCCAGCTCCTGACATACCTCGGCGAACATGTCCCTGATGGCGGATGCGTCGGGAAAGCCGCTGCGTTCTGACATTTTCAGACAAAAAAGACATGGGCTATATATGCGTTGCCGTTTCCGTCGGCGGGCAACACCGCCGGAAAAAAGCAACGATTTTTAAGTACCGGCAGCCCCAGTATGAGGGATACCGTTCCATGGGGGATACAAGGATGCAGCACCATTTTAAAAGCATCGGCTTTCATCTGCTGCTCGCAGGTGGCGTGCTGGCCAGCATCGCCTATCTGGTCGTGCTCTTCATCGGCTGGCTGCTCGTCGTGCAGCCATAGCGTGATGAAAGCGACAATATAAAATAGCCCGGCCTTATTTAGCAGCCATGCCGGTCATCACCGTTGACATCGACGACTTGCATGGCCTGCTCGGCGCCAGCATCGAAAAAAAAACGTTGCTCGAGCGGATACCCATGCTGGGCGCCGACATCGAACGCGTCGACGACGCTGAGCTGTCAATCGAGTTTTTCCCCGACCGTCCCGACCTGCTGAGCGTCGAGGGGGTCGCCCGGGCGCTCCGCTCGTTTCTCGGCATCCAGCCGGGCATGACCCGGTACGACATGGCTCCGCCACAGGTGAAGCTGACGGTCGACGGGAGCGTCAAACAGGTCAGGCCATATATCGGCGGCGCGGTCGTCCGCGACGTTGCGATGAGCGAGGAGCTCGTCGCCTCGCTGATGGAGATGCAGGAAAAGCTGCATCTGTCCGTTGGCAAGGAGCGCAGCAAGATGGCCATCGGCATCCACAACCTCGACGCGGTCACCCCGCCGTTTACCTACCGGGCGGTCGAGCCACATGAGGTGTCCTTCATCCCGCTGGGCACCACCCGTGAGATGGACCTCGCCGAGATTCTCCGCAGCCATGAAAAGGGAAAAAAATATGCGCATCTGCTTCAGGGACATGAACGCTACCCGGCTATCTTTGACCGGCATGACAATGTGCTCTCGTTTCCGCCCATCATCAACGGCGAGCTGACCGTCGTCGACCTGTTCACCGAAAACCTGTTCATCGACGTCACCGGCACCAGCCGGCAGGCCGTCAACACGGCGCTTTTGATCATCTCGGCGTCGCTGGCGGAGCGCGGCGGCAGCCTGGAACAGGTCACCATCGTTGACGAGGACAGCATGGCGACGCCGGATTTCACGCCCGGGGAGCGAGCGGTATCGCTTGACCGTGTGTCGCGGCTGCTCGGCCGGGACATGGAGGACAGCGCGGTCATTGCGGCGGAAAAGATGGGGCTGGACGCCCGGCTGGACGACGACATGCTCCATGTCACGGTGCCGGCCTGGCGGACCGATGTTCTGCATGACGTCGACGTGGTCGAGGACATCGCCATTGGGTATGGCTACAACGCCTTCACCGCCGCATTGCCCCGCTCGATGACCTATGGCGGCTGCATCTCCTATGCGGCGCTGCATGAGACCATGATAGGGCTTGGCTTCAACGAGGTTGCGACGCTGTCGCTGTCGGGGATGGAGGAGCAGTTTGAGCGGATGCGCCTGCCACCACGGGAGCACGTAGCCATAGACAATCCCCTATCCTCGAGGCATTCCCTAGTGCGCGTGTCATTGCTGCCCTCGCTGCTGGAGATTTTGATGAAAAATCGGCATCATGACCTGCCACAGCAGCTCTACGAGGTCGGCCAGGTGGTGGGGATGGACGAGACGCCGCATAACAGGGTGATGCTCGCCGGCGTTAAAATCGCGGCCAGAGCCGGCTTTACCGAGTGCAAGTCAATCGTGCAGGCCATCCTGCGCAACCTGGGCATCGACGCCTCCGTCGTGCCTGCGGAACAGCCGTCGTTCACCGGGGGGCGATGTGCCGCCGTGACCTGCAACGATATCCAGCTCGGCGTGTTCGGCGAGATACACCCTGGCGTGATAACCGCCTTCGACCTCGAATACCCGGTCATTGGGTTCGAGCTATCAACGGAGGCGTTAACGGCGGCGTCGCAGCAGGAGCATGACGGCGGCGAGCGCTCCCAGAGCAGCGAGTAGCCCGAAGCCGGGGACACGCTCAAGCGGCCGTGGCCCGGGAAGGTTTTGCGGCGTCGGGACGTCCGTGTCGTCGCCGATGTCGTCGTCCGCCGTGGTGGTGATGTTGTAGCTGCCGCCCTTGATGATGTTTGTTGAGGGTGTCGCGACGCCCTCGAAGTAATGGATGACCTCGGCGTAGACGGTGACCGTGTTGGTGGCGCTTTCGTTCCAGCCGCGGTAGCGGGGCGACATGGTGAACAGCGTGTAGGACCGGCCGGCGACTGTTTTTTCGCCTGACGCCGATGCGTTGACGACGGCGCCGTCAACCTCGTAGTAGAGCCTGAAGTTGTGCCGGCTGACGTTTTTGGGCACCTGGATCTCTATCTCCTCGTCGGCGTCCACCGGCTCATCCGGCACGTCGACCTGTATCACGTCGTCGACGACCTCGAACGAGCCATGACGGCGCTGCTGCCGCCTGTTTTCGTCGGTGGCCACCACGGTGTAGTGGACGGTGCCGGGCTCGGTACAGTGGTAAAGGTAGCTGTAGGTGCCGTTGGCCTGCTGCATTGGCCGAAGGCTGCCGTTGCCGTCGATGCTGAAGTTGACCGCAACGTCTTTGACGCCGACGTTGTCGGTGACCCGGGCGGCGATCCGGACTGTACCGCCTGGATGCTGCACGCCGGGGAGCGACACGGTGTGTATCTCCGGGCCCGAGGCGTCATAGAATGGCGGGTTGACGGACAGGATGAAAATGGCGAGCCAGGTGAAAAAATAGAAGGCGATGGAGCCAAACCATTCCTTTTTCCCGAACTCCGAGATGTCGATGTCGAACAGCTGGAGCAGCTTGACCAAAAAGCCGATGGCGCAGATAGCAAGCACGAAGGTCAGCGCCCAGCGCAGCCCCGCATCGATGGAACGCCATGCAAGATGGCAGATAACGGCCATGAGGATGCCGAAGCCAAACGAGAGAAAATAGGTCTTCGCCTTTCGTTTCTCACTCGCGATGAACTCCTCCTCGTCGAACTCGGGCATCTCGAACTCGTATTCGTCGTCGTCCTGCCGCTTCTTTGCGCTCATTGCCAATATGGATGACGGGATATATTAAAGAGTTTTCCCCCTGTCCGTGAAGTGCTCGTAGCCGCGATGTTCAAGCGGCACCGTTGCGCCGTCCCGCCGGAGCAGCATGCTGTTCGAGGTGACCTCGCCGATGCGGGACACGGGGCAGCCGGTCCCACGCAGCGCCTCGCTCACCCGGCCATATGTCCCAGATGGCACGGTGAACAGGAGCTCGTAGTCGCCGCCGTGGTAGAGTCCGTGCTCGAGCGTCGCACGGGAGGCAAGCGGCACCTCATCTGCATCGATGGTGAAGCCGCACCGGCTGGCCCGGGCGAGCTGATACAGCGATGCGGCCAGCCCGTCGGAGATGTCCATCGATGCATGGACGGCGCCGCTGTCGGCCAGCGCCCGCCCGGCAAAAATACGGGGCTCCACATGTAAAAGATCGTGCAACGCTGCCTCATCGGGGCCATCGGCGAGGTATTGTAGCGCGGCGCCGGCACGCCCCAGTCTGCCGGTCACGCAGACCAGGTCGCCCGGCTCGGCGGCGTCGCGGGGCATATAGCTATCCCTGCTCATACGGCCGAGGGCCATCCCGCAGAGGGTCACCGACGGCATTTCCTTGGTGTCGCCTCCGATGACCGCGGTGCCATATCTGTCGGTGCAGGCATGTGCTCCATCCGCGAAACCGTCGAGGAAGGCAGTGTCGAGCGATGCGGGCAGCCCGAGGGAGAGCAGCACGCCGAGCGGGCGCGCCCCCTTTCCGGCGAGGTCGCTCAGGTTGACAGCGACGACGAACCAGCCCATCTGCCACGGCGATGTCCCGGGCGGAAAATGCGATTGCTCGTTCACGATGTCGGAGGTGGCCAGGATGACATCGTCGCCGTCGTCGATGGCTGCGCAGTCGTCCAGGATAACGGTGCCGTACAGCTCGGCCATGCGGTCGATGGCCGCCCGCTCGCCGATGTCGCTGAGCTTCATACCATGACATCGGCATGGCCCGATATAAATGCTGGCGCTCCAAAACCTTTATTATGGACGATGGCTTGCCTGCATGATGGACGAATGGCCGGCGTTTCCCCTGCAGGACAACACGGAGCACATACGCCGGATGGTTTCGCGCTATTTCACCATCTACGGCGAGCGGGACAGCGAGGCCTACAGCTACTATGTGGACATGCCGCTGGATACGGACATGCTGCAGCAGCGGTTCGAGCAGCTCAGGCTCGAGCTCAGACAGGAGCGCTATGTGCCGCTGCTGCGGCGGGAGCAGGGAGAATACGTGTTGCGGGTGGTCAAGCAGCCCCGGCAGAAAACGCGGCCCGAATGGCTCAACCTCGTGCTTTTCTTTGTCACCGTGGTCACCACGATGCTGTCCGGTTCCATGCTGTTCGTTGGGTATCTTACCGAGTTAACAATGAGCGAATTCCTGACTATTCCATTCTGGGAACAGGTGTTTGTCGCAAAGCATCTCCTCTACGGTCTTGGCTTTTTTTCGTTCCCCCTGATGGCCATCCTGGGCATCCACGAGTACGGCCATTACTGGGTGTCACAGAAGCACAACGTGGCCGCCTCGCTGCCGTTCTTCATTCCCATTCCGCCCAACCCGTTTCTGCCCCTGGGGACGCTGGGCGCCGTGATATCCATGCGGGAGCCCATCCCCAACCGGAAGGCACTTATCGAGATCGGCATCGCCGGGCCCATCGCGGGCTTCCTCATGGCAATACCTGTATGTATAGCAGGATTATTACTGATGCAAGAATACCCAGTTTTTGTAGACTCTGGCGGACTTCATCTTAATCCGCCGCTTTTATTTATCGGTCTGGAGCAATTATTTACATTTCCCACTCCTCCCGCCGGTAAAGAACTATTTGCTCACCCAACGGTATTCGCCGGCTGGGTCGGATTGCTCGTCACGGCCATCAACCTATTGCCGGCCGGCCAGCTCGACGGCGGCCACATCGCCCGGGGAGCCCTGCGGGATAAGCACAAGTATGCCAGCTTCGGGGCCATCGGCCTGCTCATCGCCACCTCGTTCATGGGCGGCGGCTGGCTTTTCTTCGCTCTCTTTATCGTGTTCATCATCGGCGTCGGCCACCCGCCGGCCCTGAACGAATACGTGCCATTGTCACCCCGACTCAAGGGGCTGGCCGTCCTGGCGCTCGTCATTTTCGCGCTGAGCTTCGTACCCGTCCCCATCTCCGGCTGAGCGGGAGAAAAGCAAAGCTATATATAGCAGGGATGTGCAATAGTATAGGTATGACCGTTGTTACGCTGGAGGACCTGGCTACCGCCATCGCCAACAGGGTCAAAATCGACGTGGAGGCAGCGATGGGCGACGCCAACTTCGTCATGGACCTGTTTGGCTACGAGGACCGCATCATCGACAACGTGCTGGAGCCCGAGGATCGCCAGCTCTTCTACATCCTGGAGGAGGAGGGCATGCTGACCACGGAGCGCGAGGAAACCACCATCTATGACGGCCGGACATGGCGTACCCATTACTGGTTTCTCAACAAGGACACCATCCTGGGCTACAAGGAGGGACTCGAGACCGGCGAGACCGGCGAGCAGGACCAGGACATCGAGGAGGTCTACGATGACATCCCCGACGAGATGTGGTACATAGAATAAGGCTGGCTGTCACCTGGCTACGTGAGTGTCACGGACTGACAAAAAATGGGGCAGCAGGGCTATATCTCTTCGCCTTTGAGGATACGGTCCACGATGTCGCGGAAACCCTCGAATCCGACGGGGCGAGCGATGACGCCCTTGGCGCCTGCCTCCCTGAGCTCCTTGGACCATTCGGTACCAAAGTAGGCGGTGAAGCCATAAATGTTCGCGTCGCTGTCGAGTTCCATGATGCGGCGCGTGGTTTTGACGCCGTCGATGCCGGGGAGCTTGAGGTCCATGACGACCAGGTCGGGCCGTGTGCCCTTGTCCATCAGCTCGCGGTACAGGGTCACGCCCTCCTCGCCGCTCCTGGCCTGGTAGATGTCCACCTTGAGCGGTGACAGGTATTCCTTGATGAGCTCCTGAATGGGCTCCTCGTCCTCGACCACCAATATCGCGCTCACGGTATCACGTCGGGCGTGATAACACTGGAAGATTTATAAATGTATGCGTTTTACCCCGGCAGTGCACGGCTGCCATATGTAGAATGATTTAAATATCCGGTGCAGGATTAAATGGCGCAGCCATGAAGACACTGGTCCTGTGCATAGACCGAGATAACGACCTGGAACGAAAGACGGGTATTGCCTCCCCCGTCGTCGGGCGGGAAAACAACCGGGCGGCTGCGGAGGCACTGGCGCTCGCCGACCCCGAGGAATCGGATGTCAACTGCATGTTTTCAGCTATTTCCACCTACGACGGTCTTGAAAACGATGCCGAGGTGGCGACCATCTGCGGCAGCTCCGACGTCGGCCCGATATCGGACAAGCTCATCGCCGACCGGCTGGACCAGGTGCTCGACGAGGTGGAGCCCGACGGCGTCATCCTGGTGACCGACGGCGACGAGGACGAATACGTGCTCCCGTTGATACAGTCACGGGCGAAAATCGACGCTGTCAAACGCGTGGTCGTCAAGCAGAGCGAAACACTGGAGGGCACCTATTATCTCATCTCCCGGTTCATGGAGGACGAAAAAATGCAGCGGAAGTTCATGCTGCCGCTCGCGCTCGTCCTCGTCATCTGGGGGCTCTCGTCGGTGCTGGGCTCCCCGGCCTGGGGGTTCGCCACGGTGCTGCTCGTGCTGGGCGCCTACCTGCTCATCCGCGTGTTCCATCTCCAGGGGTTTTTCACCCGGCTGGGCAGAGAGATTTATTCGGGGCTGCGCAGCGGACGGATATCGCTGTTCGCCAACCTGCTGGCCGCCTTCATCCTGATAGCCGCCATGCTGTCCGCATACAACATGGTGACAACGATGGAGCCCGCGCCGGAGGGCGTCTTCGAGTCCAGCATCCGGTTTTTGCATGAGATTACCTGGTGGTTTGTCGTCGCGGCGCTGATATCCATCGCGGGACGGTTCACCGACACCTATTTCAAGGAAAAACGGGTGCTGTGGGGCTACGTCATTCTGCCGTTTTCGCTGCTGGCCTTTGGCCTCATTTTTTCGGCGTCGACCGACATGCTCATCAAGATCGCCATCCAGTCGGAGCCATTGCGGTCGCTGCTCACGCTGCCGTTTTTGAGCCGCATCATCGAGGGGGTGCTCATCGGGTTCATCGGCACCGTCATCTATCATATCGCCGAGGACATGTACGGCACGAAGGAAGCTGAGAAACCGGAGAAGGATTAATAAACAGATGGGGCATTAGGGCGGTGATGTCGCCGCTGCTGATCGTTCTCATTCTCATCCTGGCATGGGTCGGAGTGCTCCTTGTCGCCTACCGCCTTGAAAACGAGGCGCTGTCGCTCTGGGGCCCGATTTTGATGTGGAAAACCGAGCGAGGAAAAAAGGTTATCAGCAGGATAGCCCGGCGCGACCGGTTCTGGAATCGGTATGCCGACATGGGCATCGTGCTGTGCCTGGCAGCCATGCTGGGCATGTTCATCCTCATCCTGTGGAACGTCTACCTGACATTCCAGATAGCGCCCGAGCAGGCCCCGTCACCCGAGATGCTCCTCGGGCTCCCGGGCATCAACCCGGTGATACCGATCGGCTATGGCATCATCGCGCTCGTCGTCGCCATCGTCGTCCACGAGCTCTCCCATGGCATCCTGGCCATGGCCGGCAGGCTCAAGGTCAAGGCGCTCGGCGTCATCTTTCTCATCGTGCCCATCGGCGCGTTCGTCGAGCCGGACGAGGAGGAGCTTGAGAACACGACAGCGCGGAAGCGCTCCCGTGTCTTCGCGGCGGGGCCGACCACGAACATGGTCCTGGCGCTGGTCTGCCTGCTGATGCTCGCGTTCGTGCTTGCTCCATCGATTTCGCCGCATACCGACGGGGTCATCGTGAGCAACGACTACGCTGACATCGAGCCCTGGAGTGTCATCGCCGCGGCGAACGGCACATCCGTGGCGAACCGGTCTGCGTTCGGCGACCTCGCCGGTGCCTTTACCCCCGGCGACACGTATCCGATGCAGATAGCCCGGGATGGCGACCTGGCCGAGCGGCAGGTGCGCTATGGCCTCTACGTGGCACGCGTGGAGGAGGACGCACCGGCCGACGGAACGCTCCGGGAGGGCGACATCGTATGGCTGCTGCGGTACAACGACACCGACCTGCGGGTGGCGACGCAGGAGGCATTCATCGACCTGATGGAGAACACGAGCGCCGGCCAGCCGCTCACTGTCCTGTTTCAGCGGAACGGAACGGAGCACAACGCCTCGCTCGTCCTGGCGGACAAGGCCGGGTTTACCGATGAGGGCGACGATGCAGGCGTGGGCTATCTCGGCGTCGTCGCCTACGGGGTCACCGATGTCGTGCGGGGCACCGATTACTATCCCCGGTTGCTGCAGCCCTTTGAGGGTTCGTTTTTGCCGTATCTGGCGCTGCCGTTCATCGGCCTGTCACCGTTTCCCGGCGAGCTGGCCAGCATCTACACGCCGTCGCAGGGGTTCTGGATGGTCTACAACATGGTCTACTGGTTGTTCTGGCTGAACTTTGCGCTGGGGACGTTCAACGTGCTGCCGGCGGTGCCGCTGGACGGCGGCTACATCTTCCGGGATGGCATCGCGGGTGTGATGCGCCGGCTGGGCATGCACGACGAAAAGCGACGGGAAAAAATCGCGTCTGGGATGACCACCGCGTTTTCGGTGGTGGTGCTCGTGGCTATCCTGTCGATGGTGTTCGTCCCGCAGCTCCGGGGCCTCCTGCTATAAACTGGCGATACAACGCCTGGCTATGTTTTCGTCCGGATGAACACGAACATGATGCAGACCAGCGCGAACAGAATCGCCGCCGGGATCGCCCATATGACGCCGCCGATGCCCTGCTCCTGTGGCGGGCTGTATGTCCGGATGGCCTTGTTGTCCTCGTCGTAGTAGTGGTCGTATTCACCGTCGCCATTGGCGTCGAAGAGAATGACTGCGGCGCCGTCGATGATGTCGGTTTTGACGCTGCGCAGCTGGCCGTCCTCGGCGTCCCAGTACACGTATTCCTCGGTGTCCATTTTCCAGAGAAGGTAGCCCATCGCGCCGGGAACGGAGACGTTGACGTTGTCGCCCCGCTCCCGCGGGTTGGCGCCGGCCTCCCGCTCGATGGTGTCGGGGATGCCGTCGCTGTCGTAGTCGGTGGGAATGATAAACGTGACAGGGGTGTCGGCGGTGTCGTTTTTGTTGTGATTTGCGGAGGCGTCGACTGCCTCGACGTAGATGGTGTATTCGCCGGGCGTGTCATAGGCCCGGGAGTAATGATAGCTGCCGCCGGTTCCGGACATGTTGTAGGTGGCTGTGCCCGTGGGACCGGTGACATGGAGCAGCACCTTTTGCAGTGAATGCTCATCCTGTATCGCAGCCGAGATGTTGACGGGCTCGCCGACGACCTGTCGCTCGGGGACGGCGGCCACGCCTGCAATAACCGGCGGCGTGGTTTCGACGCCCTCGTAGACGATGCGGAAGGGAACGCTGTCGCTGACAGCCCGGTTGCGTCGGCCGGTGCCGTCGCCGCCGGTGTCATATGCGGTTATCTCAAAGGTATAGTAGCCGACGGTGCTGAAGCTCGTGTTGTAGTAGTAGATGTCGGTGTCGCCGACCCGGTTCATCCGATGGGGGTCGTCGTCCCCGGACAATATGACGGCTGCCTCGTCGATGGAGGTTTCGTTGTCGCGGATATACGCCGTGATGTTGACCGGGTCGCCCAGATAGCTGGTCGCATTTGATATCCTGATGTTAGTTATCGACGGCGGCGTTCCATCGTAGGGGCCGCCGACGCGGATGTCTTTGATAGCCCGGTTGTTGCCGGTGCGGGATTCATCCGGACAGCTCGCCACGACCCTGACGACATAGGTCCCGTTGTCGGAGGGCGTCCAGGTGTTGAACACCGTTTCGTTGGCGCGCTTGCCGATGATCCGTTCGACGGTGCCGTTGGGGATGAGCGTGTACCGGCTCGCGCCCTTTTCCTTGACATAGAACTGGAGAGTGGCGGTGGTGTTCTGGTAGCCGGTGTTGTGGAGCAGCACGCTGAGGTTCACCGTCTCGTTGGCGTCTGGATGCAGCGGCGTGAAGCCGATGTCGTACATGTGGAGCTCCAGGTCGGGCCGCGGGATGACGTCTATGAACCTGACGTTCCAGTTGTCGCCCTTGTTGGGCTCGGGGATGACGTTGTCCCTGTTTGCCTCCGCCCGTATCTCCCATCTGCCCTGCTCGGCGGGCGTGCCATATGCGGCTCGCCAGGTGAACGTGAGCTCTTTGCTCTCACCCGCCGGGAGCGCACCCAGCCCTTTCACCATTTTGACGGGGGTGCCGCCCTGCGAAAGCGAAACGGAGACGTTGACGGGCGGGGAAGCAGCGACGTCCTTTCGGCCGATGTTGGACACGGTGACGGTGATGGACGCCTCCTGTCCCTCCTGGATGCTTGCGGGAGCGAAGATGTCGGCGACGTTGAGGTCTGCGGCCGGCTCAACCAGGATAGAGGTCACGTTGGTGACCCGGTATCCGGCACTGTCTGTCATGGTTACCGTGAGTGTCCACATCCCCGTCTCGGCGCCCATGGCGAACGTATAAAAGTCGGGGAGATGCCAGCTCCGGCGGTCGGTGCCGCCCTCGGCGGGCATAAACGCGTAGCCCAGGTCGTCTATATAGAGGGTGTTTTCCCCGCTCTCGGTGTTGGCGGTGAGCCGCATCTCGATGCCGGTAAGGGTGCCGGCTCCCGTGCGCCATTCGCCGAGCACGCTCTCGTTGATGACATACCGGTGCCATCCGCCGTCGGCGGCGAGGTCGCTCATTGGTATCGTGTGTGTCCTGTCCGGGCTGCCCGCCGTCATGAGCGTGTAGTCAAGGGTGCTCTGCGCCGTGTACCCGTCGACCCGGTACCAGAACCACAGCGAGGGAAGATTGGATACGAGGATGGTCTGCGATATCTCCTGCCGGAACCCGACCATGTCGTCGGGGCTGACCGGCTGGTCGAACATCTTGTAGGTGCCATGGTAGTCGTTCATCAGCAGCTCGACGGCCTTATTCCCGGTATGGGAGACGCTGGAAAACGACGTGCTCGTCGTCTGCTCATTTGAATAAAACGTGGTCGTGAAGGCGGAGCCATCCTCAAATCCGGCATCGGGCAGCGGCACCGACGACATCGCGATGGTGCTCCGGGGCGCCGGATGCTGCAGGACGGCCATGACCTCCCGTGGGGCGGCAACGGCGCTGACATTGATGTTGCTGATGGTCTTCCGGTCGGGAACGCCGGCGATATAGGTCGGGGGCTGATCCACGGGCATGCCATCGATTTCCCCGTTGGCTATCTGCCCCCACCAGCCATGCGCCCTCCCGGAGAGCACCGTGACATTGGGGTTCGGCGTGACCTCGAGCCAGCAACTGTCGAGATAGGCGGCGACCTCCGCCGTCAGCTGCACGTCGAGCGCGGTGACGTACACCCGGAACGACACCGTGGCGGTGCCCCTGTTTTCCAGGTAGGAGGTGACATCAGCGTCGATGGACTGCCATCCGCCGGTTGCCGCACCGCTTTCGACCACCTGGCCGTCCAGCGTGAGTTCCCATCCCACGCCGTCAAGCACGTTATCGTTGAAATAGACCTCTGCATGGAGCGTGTACCCTGCCGCGTCGCCGCCGTCGGGCACGGTGAAATGCTGGTAGACCTTACCGTACCATCCCTCCTGCCAGATGATGCCACGGCGGTATATCCGGTAGACGGTGTCCCGGTAGTCGGTTGGGCTCGCCGTGGTGGACAGCCGCCAGCTCGACAGGTCATCGAACCCGGGGATGGGCACCCCGACTGTCGGCTCGCTGTTGTTCTTCCATCCAGCGGCGCCGCCCTCGAACTCCGCGTTTTTAATCCCGGCCGCAATGTCAGCATAGCCGCCGGCCATGTCACCGTTACCCAGAGTATCCCAGTACACGTAGTAATGACGGACCTCATGCGGAGACGACCGGCCCTCCATCACCCAGGAAACGGTCACGTTGGCGTTGTCCTCCGCGTCGTAGTCATCGCTGAAAACGATGTCGCATCCCACGTTCCCGTCGGGATACCATGTGTCGTTCTCCCGGCTGTAGGCAACCACACGCACCGAGTCGGGGTCGAACGCCCCGTCGGGGAACACGCCGGTCTGGTTTGCGCTGATAGCGTCCATAAGCCCGGTGAAATCAAACGTCCGCCGGACCATCTTGTCCTCATATACAAAGTCCTGGCTGTGGCCCTCCCGCCGCACGGTCACCGGCACCCGGTAATGCCAGCCGGGCTGCCACCAGACCGCATCATGCGGAGCGGGCGGAAACGGCGGGTAGGTGGGCTCCCGGACGTCGACCGTCCGGCTGCCCATGTTGTTGTCCTCGTCGGATTCCGGTATTTTTTCTTGGTAGTCAACGATGACGAACAGGGTATGGTTGCCGAGCTCGTCGGCCACCCAGTACAACGTTATGTTGTCCCGTCCGCCGGTGGCAAGGTCAAACGTTTCCGTGTCAACCGGGTTGTCACGCGTGTCGACATACAGCGCAATCCCGACGTTTTCGAGATCGGTGTCACCCAGGTTTTCAACGGTGACGTTGACCAGCACCTGGTCATGCTGGAACACGTCCGCCGGGTCGAGGGTGATGCTGTCTCTGACCAGCGCCACGTCCGGGCCCTGCGCCGCCTGCGCCTCGAGCATGGAGAACGGGCTGCCGACCAGGACAGCGACGACGATAAACGTAAATAACCATTTTTTCAAACTACGAACGACTGAAGCGTGAGTCACTTTTATACCCCTGTGCCCTTAAATAAAATTTCGATTAAATAATTTGTGGTCACCACCGGGATGACGATATCCGGATGGTTACAGCGGCTCGGCGTCATCGTAGCCCTCGCGCTGGCCGGTGCCCGCCTGCCGCTCCAGTCGACCGGGATGAAACAGGAGGTTGATGACGTTGAGCGCGTGCTCGCGGCTTCGCCGATCGGCCAGCCAGCGGAGCTCGGCATCGCTGTCGGCCTCGCTTTCATGGACGAAGACCTCGATGACGTGGACACCCGCCATAACCTGGAGCATGATGAGCCCCTGCGATGCCTGGTGCGCGCACTGCCGGTCTATCTCGGCGGGGCCGGGCATGCCCAGCGCGATGACGATGTCGCAGCCATTGTCGACGAGGTTTTTGGCGGCGCATGGCAAGTCCTTGATGCCTGGCACCGTGTACCGCTCTATCCTGAAGCCCGTCGCGTTGCTTTTCAGCTCGTCGATAGCCGCGGCGGCCATGTCATACCGCGCAAACGTGGTATCGGCCACGCCAATGTGCTTCATCGACCCCTTAAACCACGGCGGCCTTTTAGCATTTGCGCCACATAAAAAGGCGGTGACAGTAACGGAAAAATTCTGTAGGCGCTTTGGTTATTCCCGGTCGCCCGGGTAGAGCTCTTTTTTTTCGAGTTTTTCCTCGATGCGACCGATGATCTTGCGGGTGCCGTTGAGGTCGTAGTCCCGGTAGCGGGTGCACCGTCTGACCTCGATGTCGAGGTTTCGCTTCTGGAGCTCCCGGCGGAGGCCCTCCATTTCCTGGTCGTAGCCGAGCGCGATGATGTCCGGCCTGAGCTCCATGACGATACGATATGGGTCGCCGGTGTGGCCGACGACCGCGCTGTCGACCGGTTTGAGCGCCGCTACCAGCTCGCGGCGCATGTCCTCGGGCATGATGGGTGAATGTTTCCGCTGCCGGACTGTTTCATCGGTGGCGACGACGACGACGAGCTCGTCGCCCATGTCGCGTGCCTCCTCCAGATAATGGAGATGACCGATGTGCAGCAGGTCGAAGACGCCGGAGGCCATCACCCGGACCATTGTGTCCAGGCCTCCACGATGTCCGCTCCCTCCAGGAAAACAATGTCGTGCTCTGTGGCATACGCCATCGCATCCCGGCGGGACAGCGCCGTGCCGTGGTCCATCATTTCGCAGCCCGCCATCACCGGGGTAACGCCCGCCATGTCGGCCAGCGCGACCGAGAGCTCGGTGTGACCGCGCCGCTCACGGAGCAGTCCATTGGCTGCCCGGCAGACCGCCACGTGTCCGGGTGCCCGGTATCGCTCTCCAAACAATTGTCGTGCATCCTCTCCCTTCATGTCCGCTACGTTACGGGCGAGCCGGGCCATCTCCCGGATGGTCAGCGCTCTGTCGGTGTCGGTGATACCGGTGAAGGTCTCCCGGTGGTTGACGGGCAGGGAAAACGATGACTTGGTGTCATAGGGGATGTCGTCCGGGGCGAGCCGGGCCAGCGCGGGCCATCGGTCCGCGGCATGGGTGAACACCTCGGCCAGGAATGGAAGCCCGAGCTTCGCCGCTATGTCATGGTGCAGCATCATGAAAACCAGGCCGCCACCGTCGTGCCGCATCCGGTAGACATGGTCGGGGGTGACATGCTCCGCCGCGACGATGAAATCAGTTTCCTCCTCGCGGCCCTTGGCGTCATAGATGAGAATGAAGTCGCCGTTGCGGAGCGCGGTGAGCGCCCGTTCAAGCTTCGGGCTGAATGGCATGCTTCCGCTTTTTTTGTCCCATCATGGTGGAGATGTAGCCGGCGACGCGGTTGCGCATCACCTTGCTACCGATGTTGGTGTACCGTTCGAGCAGTTCCTTGTTGGACTCGAAGTCCTCCGTGAACTGGTCTGGAAACTCGGCTACCAGCTTATCTGCGACACGCTTGATATAGGTCGGACGTACGTTACCCACTGAATCACCTGCAATGGGTATACGCTCATCCTTTAAAAAGCTTTTAGCCGGATTGGATGTCCTCGAGCGCCCTGTCGAGGTCATTGACGAGGTCGTCGACGTGTTCGACGCCGACGGACAGCCGGATGGTGCCCGGCATGATGCCGATGGCCGCCCGTTCTTCAGCGCTGAGGTAGCTATGGGAGGTATTATAGGGCATGCTCACCAGGGTTTCGACGCCGCCCAGGCTCGCGGCCTCGGATGCCACCTCAAGGTTGCGCATGAATTGGAGGCCGTCCCCGTCATCCCCATGGATGCGGAACGTTACCATGCCTCCTGAGCCCTCCAGCATGTCGCCGGCGAGCACGTGTTGCGGATGCGACTCCAGGCCGGGATACCAGACCCGGTCCACCTGCTCATGGCCCTCCAGGAACCGGGCGACCGCCAGCGCGTTGCCATTGTGCGCGGCCATCCGGAGATGCAGCGTTTTCAGGCTCCTGAGCAGCAAAAACGCGGCATGCGGGTCGAGACATCCGCCATACCGGGTCATCGTCCCCCAGATTGTGTCACAGGTACCCCGCGACGCGACGACCATGCCGCCTATGAGGTCGGAATGCCCGCCCAGGTATTTCGAGGTGCTGTGGACGACGATGTCCGCACCCAGAGATATCGGTTGCTGGTTGATGGGCGACGCAAAGGTCGCGTCGATGGCCAGCGGCAGCTCGTGCTCGTGCGCAACAGCGGCTATCGCCGGGATGTCAACAATCCTGAGCAACGGGTTGGTGACGGATTCGAAAAACAGCAGCGCCGTGTCATCGGAGACAGCGGCGGCGACCTCGCGGGGAGACGTGCAGTCCACATATTGTATCGAGATGCCGAGGCTGCGGAGCTCCCGCTCGATGAACGAAAACGTCCCGCCGTAGAGGTCGCGGCTCGTCACCAGTTCGTCGCCCGCCTCCAGAAACGTGAGCATGAGCGAGGCGACGGCGGCCATGCCCGACGAGGTGGCGATGGCGCTCTCCCCGTCCTCCAGCCGGGCCATTTTTTGTTCGAGCGCTGCCACGGTCGGATTCCGCCATCGGCTGTACACGTAGCTCCGGCGTCCCTCGCCCTCGGCGATTTTTTTGTAGGAGTCATCGCTGAGATGATAGGTCGAAGAAAAATAGGCCGGCACGTTTATCGGCCGGGATGGCTCATCTGTTTTTTCCATGACGCAGAGGGTTTCCCGTCTCATGGGAACATATCACCCATGGATTTATGGCATTTGCGGAACAACAACGCTTTAAACCGCATGCCTTTCATAATCCATGATTCTCTCCGACGCGGACATCGTCAGAGCCAGACAGCGCGACGACCTGTCCATCGAGCCCTTTGACGAGGAGCAGCTTACACCCAACGGCTACGACCTGTCCATCCAGGAAATCATGGTCGACGGAAAAACAGCAACACATGCAACGGTACCGCCGATGACGTGGTTCGCAGTCGCCACCCGGGAATATCTCCGGCTGCCACGGCATGCAGCGCAGCTCTGGATACGCTCCAGCTATGCACGCCGCGGCGTCATGGCCTCCTTCGGCAAGGTCGACGTCGGCTTCGAGGGCACCCTCACGTTGGCGTGCTTCAACACCCGGCAGGAGCTCGAGCTCAGCAGGGATGACACCGTCTGCCAGATCGTGTTCGAACAGATGACGTCGGCGCCCCGGCAGCGCTACGCGGGAAAGTATAAAGGACAGCAGAGCATTACACTTGGATAGCATGAACAGCAAGGTGCGGGACCTGCTCCAGCCCGACACGGGCATCTGCCCCGACTGCGCTGACGGGCTCCTCGACGAGATGCGATGCGAGCGCTGCAAACGGCAGCTCTACGGCTACGCGGGACAGGTCTACGAGTGCCCGATGTGCGAATCCCTGTACTGCCATGAATGCTGGCTCGCCCTGGAGGGGCGGCAGCGCCATGTGGGCACCGTCAAGCGCTGGTTTGACGGCCGGAGCTACGGGTTCATCAGCGTCGCCAGGAGGGAGGATGACGTGTTCGTGCACCGTGACGACCTCGATTTCACGCCGTCGGAGGGCCAGCGTCTCACCTTTGAGATAGAGGAGACGGAGAAGGGGCCGCGGGCGCGGAACGCAAAACGAGAAACAAGTTAGCCGTGCTGTTCGACGTGCTCCAGGATGCCGAGCAGGTAGTCCCAGAATTTTTGCACCGTTGAGATGTAGACGACCTCGTCGGGGCTGTGGGGATGCTCTATCTGCGGGCCGACAGAGATGGTCTCCATCTGGCCCATGATGCTCTTGATGACCCCTGGTTCGAGGCCGGCGTGGATGGCTTTCACCGCGGGTTCCTCGTCATACATGTCCATCCATACGTCCTTGGCTATCTGGAGGAGCTCCGAGTCAAGGTTGGGCTTCCATCCCGGGTAGCGGCCCTCGTCCTCGACCGCGGCATCGGCGAGCTCGGCAACCGCCCGTATCTGATGCAGGGTCGCGTCGAGCTTTGATTCCACCGAGCTCCGGGAGCTCATCAGTACCTCGAGCGCATCGTCGACCCGCACCACGGCAATGTTGGTCGATGTCTCAACGAGGCCGTCGACCTGCTGGTCCATCGCGAGCACGCCATGCGGCAGCCCCAGGAGCATGCGCAATGCCCTGCTATGGCTGTCCATGTCCATCATCTGGGCCGTCTCATGCCCGGAGGTTTCGATAGCCAGGTTGGGGTCTGTTTCCGCGTATTCGTTGCGGAGCGTGTCCTCGAATTTTTTGATGAACGTTGTGGTGGTGTCGACATCCGCCGGTATCACCACGGCGGTTGCCTCGCGCGGAATCGCGTTGTGCTTGTCGCCGGCTTCGATGCTGCAGAGCCGGGCGTCAAGGTTGAACAGCAATCGAGCGAGCAGCTTTATCGAGTTCGCCCGCCCCTCATCGATGTCGGTGCCCGAATGGCCGCCGCTGAGCCCGCGGAGCTTGATCCGCAACCCCTGGCCGTCGGCTTTCTCGAACGAGACGGGAAGCCGGATGGTGGTGTTGGCGCCGCCGGCGCAGCCGATGTAGACGGAGCCGATTTCCTCGCTGTCGACGTTGATAAGCATGTCACCTTCCAGAGTACCCTCCTCGAGACCGAACGCGCCGGTCATCCCGGTTTCCTCGTCCACGGTCAGCAAAAACTCAAGGGGGCCATGGGTGACATTTGTGGCTTCCATGAGGGCGAGCATCGCGGCGACGCCGACGCCGTTATCTGCTCCCAGCGTGGTCCCGCGGGCCTTGACCATGTCGCCGTCGACATAGACATCGAGGGGGTCGGATGAAAAATCATGGTCGACGTCGCTGTTTTTCTCGCAGACCATGTCGAGATGCGCCTGCACGGTTATCATCGGCACATCCGTGGCGCCGGTGGCCTCCTTCCGGACGATGACGTTGCCGACGTCGTCCTGCTCAACGGCACATCCGGCGTTCCGGGCGACCTCCATCACGTACTCGGCAACCTGTTCCTCGTGCTTGGAACAGCGCGGTATCCTGGTGAGCTCTTCAAAATGCTTCCAGACCTGTTTGGGCTCGAGGTCAAGCTTCATGGCAATCAAAGGGTAATGTCGCCCGCGTTTAAATCTATTGCCCTACCCCGTCTCAGTCGGGCATGACGTCGATGGCCTTGAGGGTGTTGGTGCCCCCGAAATCCCAGTTGAAAAAACTGTCCTGCGAGGGCGGGCCAACCGGGGCGCCGCCGACGGGCAGGTTGCCGAGATAGAAGCCCGAGGTCAGACAGTCGGCCACCAGCCAGAAGCCCAGGTCGTCCTCGAGCACCGCGACATACAGGTCGGTGCCATAGAAGTCCTGGACAGCACGGGCGACCTCCCGTGCAAGGGGGGCGTTTCCGCCGATGAAAAGAGCGGGGAAGGCATGGGTGTCAGTGATGTAGACCCGGGATGTACCCCCGAGGCTGGTCGTCAGCGCCGAGAACAGCATGGCGTAGTCCTCGCAGTCGCCGCCCTGCTGCAATGTCGTCACCGGCCGCTGCCAGATGTTGTCCGGGTCGTCCCGGTAGGTATGGTTTTGCTGCAGGTAGTCAAAGATGGCGCAGACCATGGCCACGTTGTACTCCCCGGTGGCAGGTGAGCCATAGGCACCGGCGATCTCCCTCGCTTTGGTGAAAATCTGGAACCGGTCCGGGTCGACCAGGTCGTTCACCCTGTCGAAATCCCGGTAGTAGTTGTAGGACACCTTCGGGTTGCTGCTGCTGTTATAGGGCCGGACATGCAGGTTTGAAAGGTTGGAAAACGAGCTATAGGTACGGTCTCCGATGTCATACCAGTGATATGTCGGATACGGCAGTGTTCCCGCATGGTTGTTCGCCATGAACGAGAGCTCAAGCGAAAAATCATACAGGCCGGGCTGCGAGATGCCATCGCCCACGGCCATGTAGATGTCCCGGCTGCCGCCCGAGGGTATCTCAATACCCATGCTTCCATCGGTCCACCGCCAGGTGTCATCGCCGATGCCCATGGCCGCATTGTAGACAAACAGGTCGTTGGCACCGCTGTTGGGCACCGACAGCCGCACGACGCCGCCGTAGCGCGCATAAAGGGGCGAAACCGTGATGGAGAGCGAGGGAGCGACGAAGCCCGGGCGGTGGGGCAGCTTCTCCTCCGGCCTGGGCTCCAAGCGCTCATAGGAGGACACGTCCGGGATGACCAGATCTCCGGCGCTGAATCCCTCCCGCGTGGTGTCCTCGAAGGGCCACGAGGTGCAGCCGGCGAGGAGGACGGCAGCGAGCAGGATAGCAGCGACGGCCTTGCGCATGAGATGGAAAAGCGGCCTGGATAAAAAGGTTTCCGGAGCGGGCAAGCCACAACACAAGCAATAAATAGGCAGGTCATGTTACAGCAATGGGAGGCATATATGCCCGAGTACAGCACCATCTCCGTGCGGAAAGCACTGCATGACGAGATAAAAAAAGCGGTGGGCAATCCTCGCAGGGGATATGACAGCATCTCCGAGTTCACCAAGGAGGCCATCCGGCTGCATCTCCACCGCGTGGTCAAGCCGAACATAGAGAACATCGCGCTGACCCGGCTGCAGCGGGCCATCTACACCCGCCTGTTCCGGCAGGTGTTCCGTGAATGATACCGTGGTTACCAATATTTAAATAGGGGCTCATTCTTATGCCCCCAGATATACTATGGATATAACGCTACATGCACTCGGCGGCTATGAAGAAGTCGGCCGGAACATGACCTGTCTGGAGGTCGGCAGCGAGGCTGTCATCCTGGACATGGGCATCTACATGGACCGGTACGTGCCGCTGCAGGACAAGATAGACGAGATGTCAACCAAGCGACTGATACAGGAAGACGCCATCCCCGACGACGGCCCCATCTCGAACATACGTGACAAGGTCAAAGCCATCGTGCTCAGCCACGCCCACCTCGACCACATCGGAGCGGCGAGACGCCTTGCCTCGCAGTATGACTGCCCCATCTACACCACCCCCTATGTCACCGAGATTTTGCGGCAGAAAGAGGAAAACGACAACTTCAATCTGAAAAACAGGATCGTCAGCATCAGCCCCAACTCATCCTACCAGGTGTCGGACACCCTCGAGATAGAGTTCATCCTGACGACACATTCCATCATCCAGGCCTCGATGGTCAACATCATCACGCCGGCGGGCAACATCCTTTACTCGCTTGACTACAAGTTCGACAACCAGCCCACCATCGGGCAGACCACAAACAAGGAACGCCTCCGGCAGCTCGGCAAAGAAAACACCGTGGCGCTCATCGTCGACGCCACCAACGCGGAAAAAGAAAACAAGACCTACTCTGAATCCGTGGCCCGTGAGATGCTCCGCGACGTCCTCCTCGGCATGGAAACCGAGGGACACGGCGTCATCGTCACCACGTTTTCGTCGCACACGCCGCGCCTTAAAAGCATATACGACGTCGGCAAGGCCATGGGCAGGGAGATCGTGTTCGTCGGCCGGTCGCTCCACAACTACATCAGCGCAGCCGAGCAGCTCGAATTCGTAAACTTTTCGGACAAGGCAGAGATCATCAAGAGCGCCTACTGGGAAAAAGGCCGGCTGGCCGAGATACAGAAAAACCGGGAGGACTACATGGTGATAGCGACGGGCAGCCAGGGCGAGCCCAACGCAACGCTGTCGCGATTTGCGAACGAGGAAGTCCCCTTTACCATCATGCCCGAGGACTTCGTCGTATTCGCCTGTGGGGTCATCCCCACGCCGACCATCCAGGGCAACCGGCAGATACTCGAGCACAAGATACACAACAAGCGGGCCCGGATGTTCAAGGATCTGCATGTTTCTGGGCATGCCTCCCGGGAGGACATCCGCGACCTGATAAAAATCGTGCAGCCGAACTCCATCGTGCCGGCGCACGGCGACATGCAGAAGCTGGCGTCGGTTGCAGCGCTGGCCACCGAGATGGGCTACACCCTCGGCCGGGACGTCCACATCCTCCAGAACGGGCAGCACGTCGCCCTGTAGGCTATGCCGGGTGAACCGTCGCGGTCGCCGTCGTCCTGGCGTCGACGTCCGCCGTCACCACGAGATGGAGCATACCGTTGGCGGCGCGCTGCATGACGATGGCGCCGTTGTCCACTGTGTAGCTCCCATCGGGGACATAGAACTGGAGATATGCCTGCACCGGCATATCGAGATTGTTTTCCACGGATGCTTCCACCGTCTCCGTTGAGCCATCGTTGGTCGTGTAGCTGCAGTTGAGCCGGTAGAGCGGAATCGACTGAAAACGCGAGGTGTAGTTTATATTGGCCAGCGAGCCGTTGTCCATTGACACCAGCCGGTAGCCCCAGTATGCGTCGCCGCTGGTGCCGCTTGACACCGTCGTCGTGGTAACAAAGGTCGTGTTGGTGCGAACGGTCACGTCGTCGTAATGGACATGGCCGGCGAAGCAGGCGTCCACGCCGTGCCGCTCGATGACCGAGAGCAGTTCCTCCCGGCCGAGGTAGCCGTTGCCGAGCAGCGAGTCGTTGACGGTCTCCCAGAGCGGGTTGTGATGCAGCATCACCGCGCTAAAACCATCGCTATGTCGCTCGAGGTCGTCCGTTATCCATGTCATCTGCTCCTCCTGGACATGGCCGCCCCAGTTGAACGCCACATACGAGACGGCGTGCCGGCTCCGGGTGGGCCAGTCATATGAGTTCACGCCGGTAAAATGGATGTCGCCGTAGTCAAAGGAATAATACGATGGGCCGAAAAACCGCTCCCAGAACCGGAGGCCGTCCTGCCCGGTCTGGATGTAGCCGTCATGGTTGCCCGGGACCATGTAGGTGGGCACGTCGAACTGCTGCAGGATGCCATAGCAGGTGCGATATTCAAAGGCATATTCGAAGGGGTAGAGCTGTCCGAACGTGAGGTCGCCGGTGATGACGACGAAGTCCGGACGAAGCAGGTTTATCTCCTCGATGCTCTTCTTCGCCGCCTTCCATCCCAGAGTCTCCCGGAAATTTTCCTTGAAGCCCCGGGGGTCTCCGATGTGGAAGTCGGTGAGATGCACGAAGGAAAACTGCTCCTCGTATCCAGAGACGACGCTTACCGCACGGGGCACCGAAAGATCGTATATCTCCCCCTGGCATTCCACCTCGACGGTGAGGTTGTACAGGTCGGACGGCAGCGACGCCGGTATCTGCGCCTCCACGTCCCAGCACCTGGTGGAATCGTTGAACGTCGTATCCTTCACCGTGAGCTTCTGCTCCGTCACAGCGGGGTCGTAGGCCGTTGCAAGGCTCGCCGTCCAGCCCGAGGGCGTTCCATCAACGCGAACGCTAGCCACGAAGGAATGATCCTGGCGAACGATCACCGGCATCGCAGACCGGGGGACAACAATCGCGGCATCGCCATCGGGCACCGGGTCAGCCGGAAAACGGATGCGAACCGGCGATACGGGCTCATCGGCACCGTCAGCGGGCACCGACGGCTCCGCCACGTCAGATGTCTCATACAGGCCGATGGCCGGCACCACCATGGAAGCAAGGAAAACAAGCACGGCGCACAACGCCAGTTTTTTCATCGCACATACATCGGCCGGCGTTTTTTAACCTTTTTCCGGCAGCAAACGCTTTTAACGCCCGGAGGGTTCATCATCATCATGGCACGGGCAACCTACATGATGCCAGTCCTGTTCGTCGACGACATCGGGACAGCAAAACAGTTCTATCAGAGCCTCTTCGACCTCGACATCGAGCACGACTTCGGAGAAAACATCGTGTTCAAAAACGCGTTTTCCCTCTGGCAGCGGAAACGCGCCATAACGGTCATCCACGGCACCACCCGGAAACAGGCACCCGCTACGGACAAGCCCGTCGAACTCTACTTTGAAACCACCGACATCCAAGAGCTATGGCGCCACATACAGCGGCACGACGTCGACGTCATCCACGAGCCCAGGGAGGAGCCATGGGGACAGCGCACCCTCCGCATCCATGACCCAGACGGCTACATCATAGAAATCGCGGAGCCGATGAACGCCGTCGTCACACGGCTTGCCGCAGCGGGGATGCAGTCTGCAGACATCGCCCGGAAAACACAGATGAGCAAAAGCACCATCGGGCAGATACTGACGGCACAACAATAAAAAACCAGGGCTGGTTGCACATCCATGAAGGTCTGCCTGGGCGGCACGTTCAGCATCATCCACGCCGGCCACAAGGCGCTGCTCCAGCGCGCCTGCACGGAGGGCGACGAGGTCATCGTCGGGCTGACAAGCGATCGGCTCACCCGGCAGCGCGGCAAAACGGTTCCATCATATGAAACGCGGAAACAGCGCCTGCAGTCGTTCGCCCGGCAGGTGTGCGGCAGAACGGTTGACATCGTGCCGCTCGAGGATGAATACGGGCCGGCGGCCACTGGAGCCTGCGACGGCATCGTCGTCTCCCCTGAAACGGCTGCCATAGCAGAAAAAATAAACGACATCCGCCGCAGCAACGACATCGCACCGCTCCACATCTACGTCGTGCCATATGTGCTCGCCGACGACGGCATCCCGGTCAGCTCGTCCCGCATCGACCGGGGAGAAATAGAAAACGGGCACCGCATCATCCCGCTCCACGTCGCCGTGGGAACATCCAGCGAGCTGAAACACGCGGCAGCCGAGCATGCATTCCAGCAGCTCTACAGCCACCTGGGCATCCAGTGCAGCGCCGCCGAGGCGCCGTCCATGGAGTCCCCAACCGACGAGCAGACATGGCAGGGGGCACGCCAGCGGGCGAAGCACTGCATCGGCGGCGCCGACTACGGCGTCGGCATCGAGGCGGGCATCGTCACCCGGCAGGACAGGGCGATGCTCGAGCATGTCTGCGCCATGGTGGACAGCGCCGGCTACCTGACCTGGGGAACCGCTCCCGCCTTCATGCTGCCGGCCGGGATGACCGAAAACGGAATGGACATCGCCGACCTGGTACCGGACGGCCATGCCAGCCTGGCGGAGTACCTCTCCAGCGGAACAGTTACACGGGAGCATCTCGTGGAGGAGGCAGTCACCATGGCGCTGCTGCCGCGGCTGCACGGCAGGCACTAACTTTTTATGTCGCCGCCATATTCCAGTTTGACCTGCTGCGGGGATGGCCCAGCCTGGTAAGGCGCAGGATTGCTAATCCTGTGGGCGTTAGCCCTCGCGAGTTCGAATCTCGCTCCCCGCGCTCCCATTTTTTGTCCGGCGTGTTACCAGGGTGAAGAAAGCATTTAAACCACCTGGCGTTGTCCGTCCATGCAATCACGTGTCCTGTTGAAGGGTCTCGCATGCATGATGGTAGCGGTGCTGTTTGTTGTACCCGCGGCGCATGACCTGTTCGCCGATGTGGAACAGGTGCACTATGTCTCCGTTGGGGAGATGCAGGGCCGGGGGCGTGGCTGTATTTCCATCGACGCCTACGACGTTGAGATAGCAGCCAATGGAATCGATGTCCCTGGTGCCGGGACGGCGCCGCCGGCATGGGACTGGCGGGATGCCTCGCTGGACAACGTGTCCGGAGACTGGATGACCACGGTGAAATCGCAGGGCGCATGTGGCAGCTGCTGGGGGTTCGCCGCGCTGGGCGCGCTGGAGGCCATGGTGAACATTCGGGCGGGCAGCCCGTCCGTCGACGTTGACCTGTCGGAGCAGTATCTGCTCTCCTGCCCCAATGGCGGCGGCTGCAGCGGATGGAACGCCTGGTGGGCCTACCGGTACCTCCGGGATAACGGGGGCGCTATAACCGAGAGCTGTTTCCCCTATGAAGCGGATGACCGTGTTCCCTGCTCGGATAAATGCGACGGCTGGCGGGACACCCTGTTTCCTGTCACGGGGTATGACGGGATGCGGACGCCGCCGCGGCAGGAAATAAAGGCTGCGCTGGTCGAGCATGGCCCGCTGGTCGCGGAGATGGCGGTGATGGAGGGCTTCGGCGGCTACACCGGCGGCGTGTACGAGCATCCCGGGAAGGAATCCGCCCGGGATATCAACCATCAGGTGGTCATCGTTGGCTATGATGACATGCAGGGCTGCTGGATCGTCCGGAACAGCTGGGGGGAGAACTGGGGTGAAAACGGGTATTTCAGGATCGCCTACGGCGACTGCATGATGGAGCATTTTCTCATCGCCGTGGACACGTCTCCGCTCATCGCGCGGGCCGGCGGCCCCTACATCGCCGATGTCGGCCAGCCCGTCGCCTTCGACGGCCGGGAGAGCATCAGCTCCGGCGCGCAGATTGTCTCCTATATGTGGGATTTCGGTGACGGCAGCAGCGGCACCGGGGCAACGGTCTCCCATGTCTATGACGAGGAGGGAACCTATCATGTACGGCTTACCATTACCGACAGCACGGGGGACAGCGCATCGGATACCACCAGGGTATCCGTCGACGGGAGCGCCCCCGCGGTCAACATCACCCGGCCACGACATCGGAGTTTTTATTTCTTCGACGAGGAAAGCCAGATTCCGCTGGGCGTCGTCATTATCGGCAGGGTCACCGTGGAGGCAACGGCCGCTGATACGCTGTCGGGTCTCGACAGGCTTGAATGGTATCTGGACGGCGAGCGCATGACGTCGACGCCGGAGGCATCGTTCAGGCAGGAGTGGACGGACGCCGGGTTCGGCCTGCATCTGCTCGAGGCACGTGCGTACGATGACGCGGGCAACATGGGCACGGACAAAATGTGGGTGTTCACCTGGATGTAACCGGAATGCCGCTGCGTGCCGGCACGGGACATTTTTTAAAACCGCCCGGTGTTGCAGACCTGACACCATGAACGGCAGAGGCACCACCCGGCTGCTGCTCGGACTTGCTCTGGCAGCGCTGCTGACCGCGCCGTCCCTGGGCATGGATGCGATGTTGCCGCTCTCCGGGAGCGAGCATGCCGTGGATGCTCCGGCGCATGGCGGATGGCTCGAAACCCGCGGCGACGTGTCCGTGTTGCATCTCAACGGCTCCTATTACGAGATGGGGTATCAGCACGGCATGCTGCTCGACGAGCGTATCGCCATCGCGATGCGGGCGCAGCTCGACGCCTTCGAATCGCATGGCTACAGCTATGACGACATCCTCGCGGTGTGGCATGTTATGCAGCCGTATCTGCCCGGCTGCTACCTGGAGGAAATGCAGGGGATGGCGGACGGCTCCTCGCTGTCATTTGAGCAGGTAGCCGTGCTGAACACGATGCCGGCGCTGTTCAACCACATGATATCCTGCTGCGAGATGTCGCTCTGGGGAAACGCGACCGCGTCCGGTGACCTCTATCACGTCCGGAGCTTTGACTGGTCGCTCGACGTCGCCGACCCGGAGACGAGGACGCCCCTGCAGGACACTCTGGTCGTGATGGTGCGCGATCCCGCCAGTGCACATGCGTCATTGTACCCCGAGTTCGCGGGCAACATCGGCTGCTGGAGCGGGTTCAACGAAAAAGGTATCGCCATTGGCGAGGATACCTGCCTGACCAACGACACCACGTTCCAGGGCATCAGCGCCTTCTTCCGGATGCGGATGGTGCTCGACCGGGCGGACAGCGCCGACGAAGCAGTCGACATCATGACGGGCAACCGGACGTGCGGCTGGAACTTCGTCATCTCTGATGCAGGCAAGCCGGCGGGCTACGCCCTCGAGCAGACCGCGAACATTTCCTATGTCGGCACTTGGGACAGCGAGATGGAGGGCGTGGCGCCGTTCTGGCGGATAGAGGACGTGGTGCGGCGGACGCCGATGTTTGTCACGCCTGCATGCGCCGAGGTGGAGCTCGACCGGGTGCGCTATGACCCGAGCGGCCCCCTGAGCTTTTTCTGGGCGCTCTCCGGCAAAACCTCCATGTTTGTTCCCTGGACGCATTACCGTGCGCTGAGCGAGGAGGTCGAGCGCCGCTATGGCACGCTTGACCTGAACGGGACGATGGACCTGCTGCGTGACGAGTACACCGGAAAGACTGACCTCGTGTTTGGCGTGGCGGTCCGGGTGAGCGACATCTACCGGTCGCTGTTCCAGTGGGTGGCCTGCCCGTCCACCGGTGAGATGGTGGTGTCGTTCGCCGGTGAGGATACCCGCGCCTGTTCTATGCCGGTGCATTATTTCCGGCTTGACATGCTGCTGTAACGTGGTTATCTGAAAAGCGCGAGCAGTTCCGCCGGCGTGTGGACGAGATGGTCTGGCGCTGCCCGGCGGAGACGCTGCATGGTGTGCCACCCCCAGGTGACCGCGATGGTGACGACGTTGGCTTTTGTGCCCTCGCGGATGTCGCCGACGGTGTCGCCGATGTAGTAGCAGGTGGCGTGGTGCTGCCGGCGGAGATACTGGAGCTTTGCCTGTTTGCTGGGCTCACAGTCGGAGCCGAGGATGTCGGTGAAGCAGTCCATGTCATATGTTTCGAGGAAATGCCGGACCACCTGGGTGTCGTTCGAGGTTACAACGGCCAGGATGCTGGTTTCGGCGAGCTCGTGCACCACGTCCCGGATGCCAGGGAAGGGCTCGATGGCGTCCTGTTCCTGTATGATGCCGTCTCGCACCGTGAGGACGATGCGGAGTATCTGGTCGCGGGACAGCCCCTGCTGCGTCATGCGCTCGTAGAGGTTGCCGTCGAACAGGGACAGGAAGTCATGTTCGCTGCTGATGCTGTCGATGTTTTCCTCCTGGCATGCCATGAGAAAATAGCGCTTGAAAACGGCGTAGCTGTCGACGAGGACGCCGTCGTAGTCGAACGCCAGCACACGGGTCATGCAGGTATATCGACGGGCATATATATCTTGGCACTCGCTGGAAACAGTAACCTTTTTACCTACCCTGCATTATGGCGATAGATGGCTGTCGCATCGGTTCCGGGAAAGATCATTCTGCTCGGCGAGCACGGGGTTATCTACGGGCAGCCCTGCCTCTCGACGGCGATCGACCTCCGCGTCGGCGTGGAGATGCGGCCCGGGGAGGTGCACGAGGTCAACGGGTATCCCCTGGACGGCTACCGGCATACCTACATCAAGCATGCCATCGAGACCCTGTGGAACGGGCCGCCATTGCAGACGACGACGTTTTCCAATCTTCCCTCGGCCAGCGGGCTTGGCTCCTCGGCAGCCATTACAACGGCGTCGGTTGCCTGCATCCTCAGCCTCAGCAACGATTTTTCACATGAAATGGTGGCGCGGCGGAGCTTCGACGTCGAATACGAGGTGCAGGACGGCGGCAGCCCCAACGACACCTCGGCCTGCACTCACGGCGGCGCTATCTTGCTCGCCCGGGAGCGCCGGGACGGCTTCCTCTGGAAGATAAGCCGGGATGAGAAAACCTGGTATGTCCACGAGGTCGACATCCCCGCCATGCGGGACGTGCACATCGTGGTCGGCATGACCGGCATCAAGTCGAAGACGCCGCGGCAGGTCAAAAAGGTCCGGCGCTTCGTCACCCATTCCGGGTTCGGCCGGGAGCTCACCGAGCGCATCGGGGAGCTGGTCATCGAGGGCATCGAGGCATTGCAGCGGCGTGACTATGTCGCCCTGGGGGAGACGATGAACGAGGCACAGAAAAACCTGCATACCCTGGGCGCGAGCTCCGATGCGCTGGAAAAGCTGATTGCGGCGGCGCGGCGGGCGGGCGCCTATGGAGCCAAGCTGACGGGTGCCGGGGGCGGCGGGAGCATCATCGCGCTGACCGATGAGCCGGAGCGTGTCGCCATCGCGATTGAGAAGGCCGGCGGGCGGGCGCTGGTGACCTCGGTGTCGGACGACGGCGTCAAGATGTGGGAGTAACCGTTTTTGTTACCGCAGTGAATGGAACACGAGCCCGGTAAGCAGCTTGGGGTCGAACCATGTTGACTTTGGCGGCATGTTGCGCCCTGCGTCGGCGACGGCTTCGAGGTCGCTGACGCTCGTGGGATGGAGGTAGAACACGGCGTCGTTGCCCTCATTGTCGACCAGGCGCTCGTAGTGGCTGCGTGGCAGGTCGCCGCCCTCGAAAAAGATGTTCGGGTCGCTGCGGACGTCGGTGATATCGAGCACGGGCTCGAGGAGATGGTTTTGCAGGATGCTGACATCGAGCGATGCGACGAGGTCGTCGGGTATCTCGCGGGGCAGGAGCTGCCACCATGCACCCCGGTAGTAGAGCTGTATCTCGTGTTCGTCGGGCTCCCCGGGGGTGTCGAGCCGCGTGACCGTGAAATGCTGCTCGATGTCCTCGATGAAGGTGTCGCTGTCCACGTCGCGTATCACCCGGTTGTAGGGAAGGATGCGCATTTCGTCGTCGCTGGCCACGAACAGCATGACATACCCTGCTTCTGTTTCGTCATGGCTCCGGCTATATTCGTAGGCCGCCCGGATGCGATGATGGCCGTCGGCGATGTAGAGCGGCAGGTCTCTGAACGCATCGCGGATGATCTCGATGAGGGTGCTGTCGGACAGGCGCCACAGGGTGTGCCGGTAGCCGTATTTGTCGAAATCGGCGACGGGCTCATCTTTGGCCGTCTGGTCCATCAGCTGTTTGAGCGTGTCGCTGCTGCGGAACACCGTCCAGACGAGGCCCGTGTTGGCCCGGGTGGCCTCGATGTGGCGAATGCGGTCTTCCAGCGGCTTTTCCCGCGTTTCCTCATGTTTTTTTATCGCGCCGGCTGCGTAGTCCTCGAGCGAGGCGGTGAGGATGAAGCCGCGCTGCGTGAAAGTTTCGCTGCTTTCCCGGTAGAGATAGATGGATGGCTCATCCCGGGTCATGTCCTGCATCGCCTGCTGGAATGCCCGGCGGGCGTTTTCGTAGACCTCGTCGCCATTTCCCTCGGGGAGGATGATGTGGATGGCGCTGTCACCCTGCCTGAGCTCCCGGAGCTCTTTGTCGCCGATGACGTCGTAGGGCCGGATGCAAAAGGACGCCGGGTCCGTTGGCCTGATGCCTTCGAATGGTTTTATGTCGACCATGGTGTTCACCAGTGCACCCTGATGGCGCAGGCGTTTAAAAACCTATGGCGGAAGCGATAAAAAACGGTGCGGGATGGGATGATGCATGGTGCTCAACGTGTTCGACCCCTGGAACAGCAGCCGGTGCACCTGCCCGCCGAAGTACTCGTTTTGCGCCTATACCGGGTGCCCGCACGGATGCCTGTACTGCTACATCACCGCCTACGTTCCCCGTCCCTTCGAGGCACGTGCCAAGGAAAACGTGCTCCGGCGGCTCGCCCGGGCGCTCCACGGCGCCGACCGGGGGCGCTATGTCAGCATGGCGAACAGCTCCGACCCATATCCGCCGGTGGAGCGAGAGATGGAGCTCACGAGGCAATGCTTAGAGCTGTTCCGCGAGCGGGGGATGCCGGTGCTGGTTGTCACCAAGTCGGACCTGGTTGCCCGTGATGCGGCGCTGCTCGCCGACATGCGGGCGGCGGTCAGCATGACGGTGACGTCGCTCCGGGAGGACATGGCTGCACGTGTCGAGGCGGGTGCGCCGTCGCCGGGCCGGCGGCTGGAGGCGCTCCGCGAGCTGGCCGATGCGGGTGTCCCGTGTTCGGTGCGGCTCGACCCCGTCATCCCCGGGGTGAACGATGATGAAATCGAGGATGTCGTAGCGGCGGTGGCCCCGCTGTGCCGGCATGTGGTCTCGTCGACGGTGAAGCCCCGGAGCGATGGGCTGCAGCGGCTGGGTGAGGCGCTGCCCGGGGTGATGGAGGAGCTACGGTTTGTCAGGCGGGGGAACACGTACTGGCTGCCGGTGGAGCAGCGGCGGCGGCTGATGCGCCGGGTGAGCAGCGCATGCGAAAAACATGGGCTAACATGGGCCACCTGCCGGGAGGGGTTCGCCATTGATGCGCCGTCCTGCGATGGCGGTCACCTGATATCCATGAGATAAAAGGCTGCAAGCAGTGTGCCAGCATCTCCCCGAAAAAATCGACAGGTTAATAAGGAACCTGCCACATGTAGTTGTGAGGGGATTGGGAAGACCGGATAGTGTTTATGCCTCCACCACCCATATTTTCTCTTTTTGGTCTTCCCCCCTCTTTTTGGCCAGAAACATCGCCCGCTATATAACCGTGTCGATTTTTTGTCGGCCGGCTCGAAAAACACTTATGCCCGCGGGCGTATGCAGTCTGCATGAAACTGAAACTCGTCATCGTTGGCTGCGGGGCCGCCGGGGCGACGGCAGCCCAGTTCGCCCGGAAACAGAACCGGAACATCGACATCGTCGTGCTTGAAAAGGGCCCATATCCGCAGTACTCGAAATGCGCGCTTCCCTGGGTGATATCCGGCGAGCTCGAGCCCGAGGACACCATCGAGTTCAGCCGGGAATGGTTCGACAGGGCCGGCATCGACCTCCGCCTCGACACGGCGGTCACCGACATCGACTACGACAGCAAAACGGTGCACGTGGACAACGGCAACGAAACATATGACCGGCTCATCCTGGCCACGGGCGCCTCGCCCTGGTCGCCGGTCGACCTGCACGGCAACGCGTTTTTCCTCCGCACGCTCGACGACGCAGCAGCCGTCAAGGAACATGCCACGGCGGGCAGCACCGCCGTCGTGGTCGGCGCCGGGCTCATCGGGCTCGAGGCCGCGGAGGCGCTCCGCGAGCGGGACGTCGACGTTACCGTCATCGAGTATCTGCCCGACCTGCTGCTCACCATGCTGGACGAGGACATGGCCCGCACGGCCCGACATGGCATGCCTGATGACATCTCTTTCCGGTTCGACAGCGCGGTGACCGCCATCGAGCAGGGCCATCCCATGCAGGTTTCGATGGAACATGACGGCGACATGGAAACAACCGAGGCTGACTTCGTGCTCGTCGCCACCGGCAACCGGCCCAACATTGGGCTGGCCGAAACCATCGCCGACCGGGCCATCCCGGTGGACGAGCGCTGCCGGACGAGCGCCCCGGAGGTCTACGCGGTCGGTGACTGCACCATGTACAGGGATATTGCGGGCTCAGATGTCGTCGTCGGGCTGGGAAGCACCGCGGTGCGGCAGGCCGTGGTCGCCGGCCGGAACGCCGCCGGCGGCGACGCCGTGATGCCGCCGCTGCTGAACGCCCGGACCACCCGGCTGTTCGGCATGGAAATCGCCGCGGTTGGCCCCACGAGCAACAAGCTTCCATCATCGCCCGTCACCGGAAAGTTCACGGGGAGCACCCTGCCCGAGTACATGAACGGCGAGGAGTTGCTGATCAAGGTACTCGCCGACAGCGATGGACGGCTGATGGGTGCGCAGGCCATCGGGCCGGGGGCGACACAGCATGTCAACCGCTTCGCGGTGGCCATCCAGCATGGGCTGACGCTGGAGCAGTTCGCGGACGTGGAAACCGCGTATGCGCCGCTGGTGGCCCCGGTGTTCGACGCCTCGACGGTGGCCTGTAACATCGCCCGGCGCCGGATACGGTAACCATGGAGCAGCTCTTTCCCGGCGTCTACCGGCATGACGGCCGGCTGTACACCCGAAACCTGCATCCCGGGGTGGCGGTGTACGGCGAGCGCCTTCGCTCCATCAATGGCAGCGAATACCGCTCGTGGAATCCCTACAAGAGCAAGCTGGCGGCCGCCGTCATGAACGGGCTCGAGGAGGTCCCGCTAACCAAGGGCGGCAGGGTGCTGTATCTCGGGGCGGCAACCGGCACCACCGTCTCACATGTATCAGACATCGCCTCCCCAGGCATGGTCTACGCGGTCGAGAAATCCGAGGAGGCAATGCGGAAGCTGGTGGCGCTCAGCCGCCGGCGGGACAACGTCGTGCCCATCCTGGGTGATGCCCGTCATCCGCGATGTTACATGCATTATCTCGACGGTCTGCCCGGCCTTGTCTACCAGGATATATCACAGCAGGACCAGGTCGACATTTTTTTGAAAAACATGGCATGTTTTGCCCCGCCGCATGGTCTGCTCATGGTGAAAGCCCGGAGCATCGACGTTGCTGCATCGCCGCATGAGGTTTTCGCTGCGGTGCGGCAGCGCATCGAAAAACAGTATGTCATCCGTCAGCAGATATCCCTGTCGCCGTATTCCCGGGACCACGTGGCGCTGCACGTCAGTGACGGCTAGCCTATCTGAGGTATATCTGCGGGAGCATGCCTGCCAGCCAGGTATATATCCGCTCGAGCAGTGACATCGGACGCTGCCAGGGCATGCTGACCGGCAGGGGTTCCGACCAGTTTCCGTCCAGGCCGTGTCTGTCCTCGGCTTTGACCCGGACGTTGTATGTCCCCTTTTGCGCCCAGGTGTAGTTGACCTGTATCTCCGTCCCGGGGGCGGCGTAACGCGTCCGCGTGGTGTTGCCGTCGCCCCAGTCAAAGGTGTAGCGGACGTCGTCGTTGTCCATGTCATCCGTGACCGCCCGGTAGGTATAGGCGTCTCCCGGCCTGCCCCGGGTGGCACCCTCCGGCTGCGCCGGCTGCCCCGGTGGATGGTTCGGCCCCGTGTAGTAGTAGACGCTCTGCTGGATGCCGCATTCCCCGTATGCGATGCGGAACCAGCCGTCCTCGCCCCAGTCGGTACCCCAGCTGTTCTTGACGATCCAGTAGCCCCTCCCGCTGTTCCAGGTGCTGTCGTAGCCGACGATGGTGACGCAGTGCCCAAACACGTATTCGTCGGACTGCTGCACGTAGACGCCTCCGTCGAACTCGGGATAGAGGTCGGCGTAGACGTCCATGGTCGCGGGAAGCGGGCCATGTTCGACGAGCGCGTTCTGTATCGACGCAGGGTCCGACGCAATGGCATGGTAGCCGTCGATGCCGACGAGGTGGTCATGCCAGTCGGCGCATTTCGCATCGCAGGGAACGGTGTCATTTGCCCGGTAGGGCATACAGGTCTCCGGTATCGCCCCGTTGTTCCGCAGCCAGTTCAGGGTGCTAAACCAGTACCAGCCGTCGCAGCCGCCGGGCGAGCAGGAAAGCATGTACTGCTCCGACAGGTCAACCACCATGGCGGGGTCACCGTTCCATATCTTGAGTGTTGCCTCGAGACCGGCGAGCGCGCCAAATGCCCAGCATGAACCGCAGGTGTCCTGCAGCTGATCCCGGATGGGCGTTGTCCAGTCGTCACCGTCCACGTTCCGCCAGTCCCATCGCTCGGGCGTGTCACCCGTCATGACCGTTACATCGTGCTGTCCATCATGCCATGCAACCGCCCGGTCGTCCTGAACGCCCTGCAGGGGAACGAAAAGCGCAGCTACCGCCAGACATATCACAACCGTCCGGATATCTCCCTTCATGGTGCCTCCGGTTATACATATCCGGCGTGGCTATTTGAACCTACTGCTGCTCCGCCCGTGTCCGTTTGAGATGAAGGACGACGATTGTTCCATGTGGCTCGTTGTCCTCGATGGCGACGGAGCCGCCGTAGCGCTCCACGGTCTTTTTGACGATGTAGAGACCGAGCCCGCTGCCGGCGCTCCCGCCGTGACTGAACCGTTCCTCGAACACCCGCTCCTTGACGTCGTCGGGGATGCCCGTGCCCTCGTCGGCGATACGTACCTCGCACTGGTCATCCATGGCGCTGATGGACATGTCGATATGGTCGGTGTCGCCGTGGACGACGGCGTTCCGCACGATGTTGTCGATGACGGGATGGAGCGCCGCATCAGCCAGGACAGTAGCATCGCCCGCTGTAGATATGGGGATGTCATACTGCCCGGCCACGTCCTCAATGGTCGCCTTCAGGTCATGGGGCTGCAGCGCTTCGCCGGAGGCCACCAGCGCCTCGAGCTCGCGCATCCGCTTGATGAGTTCAACGCTCTGCTCTATCCTGCTGAACGCCTTGTCGAACAGTTCCTCCTCGGGCTCCTCGCTATACAGCTCAAGGGCACCCCTGATGATGTTCAGATGGTTGACCATGTCGTGGCGCATGATCTTGTTGGTGAGCTTGAGCACGTCGTTGAGCTGCGACAGCGCGTCCTGCATGTGTTTCCGCTCGGTGATATCTGCGACGATGCCGTCAAAATACTGTACCTCGCCGCTGGCGTCGGTGACCGCGACCGCGGACACCGAGCCGGTGAAACGGGTGCCGTCTTTTTTCCGCAGCTCCAGCTCCCAGTCCCTGACCTCTCCCTCAGCATGCATTTTTTCGTTGAATGCCCGTCGTTCCTCCGGATGACGGTAGAGCGCCGAGACGGGCTGGTCCATGAGTTTCTCACGGCTATCGTAGCCGAACATGTCGACCATGGCCGGGTTGACCTCGACGAACATGCCGTCCGGGCCGGGGGTGGTGCGGTAGACGCCGAGGTTGACGTTTTCGGTAAGCGTCCGATATTTTTCCTCGCTTCGCTGCAATGCCTGCCGCTGCCGTTTTTCCTCGAGCTTGGCACGCAGCAATGGGGCGACATAGCCGGCGATGCGCTCCAGCACCTGGACGTCGTCTTCGCCGTAGCCATCGGGCGTGTCCCCCACCGCTATCTGGCCGACGATGTCGCCGTGGTCGACGAGGGGCACCGCGAGCGCGTTCTTTAGCTTGATGTGTCCCTCCGGCAGATTGAGCGAGCTGTTTTTCCACCTGGTTTCCTTCGTTTTCAGGGATTCTCCCCACAGGCCACCCCAGCTGTCGCGGGGAAACACGATGTCCTTGTCGGGCACGTCGCATTTCTCCCAGACGTCGCGGGTCATCGAGGGGCAGACCAGGTCGCCGTCCTCGTTGATGTAGCCGAAAAAACCAAAGCGGCTGTCCATGGCCTCCCGGACGATGTCGAGCACGTCGGCGTACATGTCGGCCTCGGACTCGGTGAGAAAAATCGTCGCCACCCGGTTCAGAAGGGAGAGCTGCCACCGGGAGCGCTCGAGCTGCTGTTCCGCCTGCATCCGGTCGGTGATGTCGATGATGATGCCGGTGACCAGCAGTGGGTTTCCCTCCTCGTCTCTTTTAGTGACGGCGCCCCTGTCCTGGAACCAGCGATATGTGCCGGCAGCGGTGCGAACGCGGTATTCGACCTCGTATACGTCGGTGGCGCCCGAAAGATGGTCCCGCATCGCCTGCATCGCCGCCGGGCGGTCGTCGGGGTGGAGGAGATCCGTCCATGCCGTGTAGGATGCACCGGCGAAGTCCGCGGGGTTATACCCCAGCATGCGAGCCTTCTGCTCGTCGAAGGCAACCGTGCCGCTCTCGACGTCCATTTCCCACCAGGCCAGGCGCCCCGTCTCCAGAGCGTCTTCCAGCCGCCGCCGCGTGGTCCGCAGATGCTCCTGTGTTTCCTTCAGCGACGTGATGTCGCGGCCGACGGCCAGGAGGCTGATAACGGCGCCGTCGTCGTCCTGCACGGGCTGCAGATAAAAATCCACCATCATCCGTTCCCCGTCGGGGCCATAGTGCTCCGCCTCGAAGCGGACGTGTTCTCCCCGTGCCGCCAGCTTGATGTTCTCCCGCAGCTTGTCCTGCAGCTCGGATGAATGCGTCCACCAGGGCGTCTTCCAGAACAACTGTCCCTCGACGTCCGCCGGGGACGCGTCGATGAAGTCGAGGGAGCGCTGGTTCGCCTCGAGTAGCCGCCCGTCGAGGTCGAGGATGCCGACGAAGGAGCGTGGATGGTTGAACACCGCCTCGAACTGATGTTTTTTGCGGGTGAGCACTGCGACACGTTGTTCCAGCCGGTGCAGGCGCTGCCGCAGCTCGTCCCGTGTTTCCCGCCCTCCATTCTTTTGGTCGTCAGGTGTGCTGCTCATCGTCATCCCTGCTAACAATGAGGGATATATAAATCCTTTAATCGGTGAGATATTTTTTGGCGAGACCGAGCAGCGAGGGGCGCTTCAGCATTTTTTTGATGAAAAACGAGATGCGGGCCTGGCTGAGCTCGAAGATGTCCTCGCCCTCCAAAATGTCGGCCAGCAGCTCGAAGTCCTTGTCCTCCAATTTCTCCAGGAACGCGCGGAGCTTCAGCAGCTTCGCCGTTTTTTCCTCGTATATCTCGTTCCATCGCCGCACATACCCGGACAGGCATCCCCGTGAGAGGTCATCGTTGGTCAGCGCCGGCTCGGCTATCTCGGCTGCAATCTGCGAGGAATGCATCGCCCGGATGATACCGCCGCCGTGGATGGGGTTGACGAGCTGCGCCGCGTCGCCGACAAGCATGACGCCGTCGCCGACCATCTCGGTGAAATGGTCGACGGGGACACCGCCCGCGTTTATCTCGATGGGACTCGCCCCGGCGAAGATGTCCGGGTTGCTGTCGATGAACCGCCGGAGATACCCATGGGCGCTCATCTCGGCGTTGCGCTCGAGCACGCCGAGGCCGACGTTGGCCGAAAACCGCTTCGGGAAAATCCATGCGTAGCCCAGCGGCGCCACACCGGTACCGAAAAACAGGTGGATGTGACCGGGGTTGACGTTGACGTTGGCCATCTCGTACTGGATGCCGGAATGATAGTCGGTCAGCCGGTTGACGCTCTGGAAGCCCGCCCATCGGCCGACCTTGGACTCGACGCCGTCGGCACCGATGACCAGCCGCGCATGTACCTCGCGCTCTCCCTCCAGGCCCCGCAGCCTGACGAGCCAGCGACCGTTGCTTCGATGCATGTCAAGCGCCTGCGTGTCAACCAGGCAGGATGCGCCGGCGTTTATCGCCTGCGATACAAGCTGCTTCTCGAACACCTTGCGCTCCAGCACGTAGCCGAACATGTCGCCGCCCGTCATGTCCACGCGTTTGCCCGACGGTGCATACAGCGAGGCGCCCTCGATGCGGTGATGGACGTCCATGTCGATATCAAGGCCGACCGTGTCCAGCCCGTTCTGGGAGACACCCTCGGCGCAGCGCTTCGGCGGCCCGATCTCCTGCTTTTTCTCGACGACAAGGGTATCGAAACCGCGGCGGGCGAACTCCATGGCAGCTATGCTCCCCGCAGGCCCGGCGCCGACGACCAAAACATCACGGTTCATTGTGGTACCTCCAGCGCCTCGACCGGGCAAAACCGGACGCAGATGCCGCATTCGGTACATGCCCCGGATACCTCCAGGCGTTTGCCGTACAGGGTGAGCGCGTCCACCGGGCAAAGGCCGACGCAGCCGCCGCAGTGCAGACAGCGCTCCCGGTCAATCCGTATCATGTGGCTCCCTCAACGGGCCTACATATGACACCCCATATTTAAAGATAGAGATTTCGTCCATGTCGCTCTTCTCCTCGCCAGGGAAATCGTCGAAACAGCGTTCCAGCCCTCGTTCGATGCGCTGCCCCCGCCCATACATAGTGTCGGTTTCAGGGAGCAGCTGTCCGCACCCTCCACATCCACGACCGTAGCCGCATCATCACCGATAGCCGGGATGAACCCCATATCGTGCTTCCCCGGCGGTACATCCGGGCAGGACACAAAATCATGATGGCACGGTGACGTTGACGGCGGTGCGGATGCCCCGGAGCATCACATCAAACGGCATCCCGGAGGGATCCTGCGAAGGCAACGGTGGCACATGGATAAAACCGGCGCTGATGTCACGCCGTACCGCATCACCAAGCAGCCGGTAAAACACATGGTTGCAGACATACAGCCCGGCGAACCATGACTGACGGGCGTCAACCCCATCGTCGTGCAACGCTGCAACGATGTCCCCCGTCGGCAGCCGCGTATGACGGACAAATGGACCCGAGCCGTTAACGAACGAAAACCCAAACATGGCGGGATGCTGAAGGTTGACCGCCATCCGCTCCACCTCGATGACCCGCGCAGACCCATCCAGGCCGAGGGCGATAACCGCCGATGGGCTGTACCGGTCGAAAGCCATCCGCAGCCGGGGATACGCATCCTCGAAGGACACGGGAAGCACCACGCCCACGACATGGACACCGCCAAGCATTGTATCGTTCAACGCATGTGCCAGCTCCCCCGAGGGATTGCTGTCCCACCGGTCAAAGGGCTCAAACCCGGAGACCAGCACGACGTCCTCCGACTGGGAGGACGACGCCGAAAAAAGCGGCACCGGAAGCGCAAGGAGCAGCACCACGGCGAGCGCCAGTGCTTTCATAGGGAGACAACGGCTGGCGCTATAAAACGGCTGCGGCTGCTACTGCAATGGCACCTCAGAGATGACCACGTGCGGCGGGGTGTCCACCCGGTCGCTCTGCCTGATATGGTCGACCTCTTTGACCACGACCTCGACGCTGTCACCGAACGTCCGCTCATACCGCCGCCTTATTTCATCAAAAATATTGTCCACCGATGGACCGACATCGCGCAGGCGGTCATCTATGACCAGATGAATCTCGATGAGGTCCAGCCGCCGCTGGATGATCTGGAACTGCTGTATCTTGTCAGTGCCGAGCTCGTGCATAACCTTGCCGGGTACCCCGGTGATGGCCGACGGCGGAATGATTCTGTCGTCCCGCAGCCGGATCGAGTCCACCTTGCGGCCGCCGACGATGCCGAGCAGCGGGGTCTGGATGCCGCAGCCACATGTGTCGTCGCGGGGGATGATGTAGTCCTTCATGCCCGTGTACCGTATGACAGGGGTCCCCCAGCCGTAAAGCTTGGTGACCACCACGTGTCCGGGCTCACCCGCAGCCACGTCGTCGCCGTCGTCATCCAAAAACTCGAGGTGAACGAGATCGGAATGGATGTGATAGTTGCCCCGGCGGCATTCAAAGGCAGCCGGACCCGCCTCAGTCGAGCCGTACACGTCATAGATGGGAGCACCAAACGTGTCCTCGATATATCCCCGCGTGTACCGGTCGAGCACCGCACCCGACGAGGACATCACCCGCGGCGAAATATTGTCGCCATGTCCCTTCCGCTTCAACACCGCCAGGGCGCGCAGCACGCCCGGGTAGCCTCCCAGAAACTCGGGCTGAAAGCCGTTGATGCTGCGGAGCAAATCCTCTGGCGAATCCCCGACATGCAAAATCTGCATGTTGTCAAACGAAAACAGTTTCCCCAGATAGGGCATGACCGTCCGGCTGAGATATGCCTCCTCAGCGCTCTCCGGCGTCAGGTCGACGATGACGCTCATCCTGGTTTTACGCCAGTCGACGCCGTATTCGCGGAGCTCCCTGATGAAGCCGAATAGGGCCTTGATGATGGTGTAGATGTCCGTGTACAGTGACACGGGCTGCCCCGTCGAGCCAGAGGTGCTGACCACATGTGCATTGTTTTTGTTGAAATGGGGATGCACGATGCCGTCGGGAAAGTGCCGGCGGAGGTCGTCCTTGGTGACACATGGCAGCTTTTTGATATCTGCGATGCCGCCGATGTCGTCGGGATGCACCCCTGCATCGCGGTACAGGTGCCGGTATACCGGGATGTCATATGCATAGCGAACCATGCTCCGCAGCGCCCTGTCCCGGTACCGCTGCAGCTGCTCCGGCGACATCCTCCACACCCGGTCGACGTCGGTGAGATATCCCTTCGCCACCCGGAGCAGAAAGAGCGGGTTAAGGAACGGATTCATAGTGCTGTTGTGCAATATCCCCCGAGATTTATATTTTTTGGCACGGCATCATGGCATATCCGATGGGATACATGCCGGATGGCTCACCTGTGAGCCAGGTTATCAAGATGGCGTCTCTGACCGTTCGTGCAGCCGTGAACCCTCTCCATGCCACGTGCCGGCTTTTGTCATGTACACAAAGATACCCATGCCCTGCCGGACGGGGAAATCATAGGATGGAGGACTGACACCGATTAGGTATGATGAAAACGTGTCGCTCGATGCATTCCACGTCGACACGATGGTGCAGTTGTCGAGCGCTGTGCCAAGCGAGCTCGCGTTCGTCGCCGTTGCATTATACCATCCAATCGTGTTCCAGCCGGCATAAAGGTCAACGGAGACATCGGATATCGGGGTGTCCACGACGCTGAATATCTGCCGGCAGTTCATGTACACGAAATATCCGACTCCGTCGGCTACGGCAAAGTCGAGCGAGGGCGGCGATGTGCCGATGACATATGACTGAAATGCGCCGGTTGATGCGTTGTAGTAGGATACAATGGAGCACCCGGAAATGTTTTCGCCCAGTGTTTTCGCCGTGTAATCGTGTTCAACCGGCACGGTGATAAGATTCCATCCCTGATAGAGCATGCGGCTGCAGTAGTTGGCGTTGATGGTGAAGGAGGCAGAATCATGTGTCCGGCCGACGGCATCTATTGAAAGCTGCGAGGTGCCGTTCAATGTCCCCGAGTTGAAGAGCACGCTTCTCCCGGTTGTGGTGTTCAGGTTGGCGTTGCTACCCGAGTTGAGCAGGCTCCAGCTGGCATTGACAAAGCAAAGGAAGCCATAGGTGTCGTTGAACGCCGATGCATAGGCGGAGAGCGTGAACTCGGTGGTGAGGTTTCCATCTTGTATCTCGTTATGCGTGCTATGAGTTATCCTGACAGTGTCTATCGAGGCAACGATGACAGTATGCCAGGTGGTATCAACCGCTCCGTCGTCATCGGTAACGGTCAGCGTGACATTGTAAACACCCGTTGCAGCGTACTGGTGGTCCGGATGCTGCACGGTGGATGTAGCCCCGTCTCCGAACGTCCACTGCCAGCTCACAATATATCCATCGATGTCCGAGGACAGGTCGGTAAACTGGACGGTCTGGTTGGAAATGCATACCGCGGGACTAACGGAGAAATTGGCGGCAGGCGGCCGGTTATCGACCGTCACCATGTCAGAGGCGATATCCGTGTCACCATCGTCATCGGTTACCGTCAATGTCACGGTAAAGCTGCCGTCATCGGCATAGCTATGTGTTATCTCTTCGCCGTACAATGTGGTGCCATCGCCCATGTTCCATGTCCAGTTCACAATGGAGCCATCCGGGTCATTGGAGGTGCTGTTGAAATAGACGGTATCCGAGGTCAATGGCGTGGCTGGCTCATAGATGAAGCTCGCCGACGGATCGACGTTACCCACCGAAACTGTCTGAGATACAGCATCTGTCGCTCCATCATCATCGGTCACCGTCAATGTCACGGTAAAGCTGCCGTCATCGGCATAGCTATATGTCACCCGTTCGCCATACAATGTGGTGCCATCGCCCATGTCCCATGTCCAGTTCACGATGCTGCCGTCGCTGTCTATGGATGTGCTGTTAAAGTAAATCAAATCCGTGGCGCTGGGACTCGCAGGCTCAAACGTGAAGCTCGCCGACGGAGCAACATTGGACACCATAACAACCTGGCTTGCACTATCGGTGGCACCGTCATCATCGGTGACCGTCAACGTCACCGTGTAGCTGCCGTCGTCGGCGTAGCTATGCGATGGGTTCTGCACCGTGCTCGTCCCGCCGTCACCGAAGCTCCAGCTCCACGAAACAATGCTTCCGTCGCTATCGGATGACAGATCCGTAAACTGTACGGTATCAGCCGTTGATGGAGAGATGGGACTATAATCGAAATCAGCAGACGGCCCAACATTGGACACAGACACCACCTGTGATACAACATCGGTTGCACCGTCATCATCGGTCACCGTCAAGATAACCGTGTAGCTGCCATCATCGGCATAGCTATGCGTTATCTCTTCGCCGTACAATGTCGCGCCGTCACCCATCGTCCACGTCCAGTTGACGATGGAGCCATCAGGGTCATTGGAGGTGCTGTTGAAGTACATGGTATCCGATGTTGATGGCGCTGTCGGCTCATAGGTAAAGCTCGCCGATGGCGGGATATTCGCCACCGTGGTAAACGTATATGTTTCGTTTGTCCAGCCGCCTCTTCCGCCGTAATCGGTTGCATTGACATACCAGGTGTAGGTTGTATCGTGAGCCAGGCCCGAAATCGCACATGTCTTGATGCCATCATTTTCATTGGTTCCAGTTGCGTCACCGATATCTGGATGGGTTTCAATTGTCCAGTCAAAGGCGTCTCCCTCGGGGTCTGCAATGTCTACGCTCAACTGGTCGAGGGAGAGAGCTACATCTATCTCTCCACCGGAAGGATTTACATCGGATAGCACGGGGGACTGGTTTTGTGGCGATAAAACGATTGCGTAATCTATGACCGCATGGATGTTTCCCCCGACAAACGGTTGCGATATGCCTCCTCCGTCAAGCTGCAGTATATCAACCGAGTTTATCGGGTAGTTTTGAACTGCTAACGCAGTGCCCCCGGGAATACTTACAGGTATAACGCTGTAAAAATCCTGTGATACATGCGCGGGATTGTTATGGTCTGTTCCTCCATGTGAAAAACAGGTATGCCCGAGTGGAAGCACGCGTCCTGGTCCATTACCCGACCCTGCATTATCATAGAATGGGTCGCTGAACGCCAGCTGCTGCTGGACGGTGTTGGTCCCGGCACAGGTCACATAGTGGCCGCTGTAACGGTCGTAGTATCCATCGCCGTAGAACCCAAGCAGTAAAATGACGTCCTGGCTTCGATGTATCTCTCCGTCAATCCACTGGAAGCCAGGTGTCTGGTTCACATGGACATAAAACTCGTCGTCTAGGCCTTGGTCGATGAGCCATTGATTCATCGCGTTTTGCATGTTGGTAACATTGGTTGTCCCCTGGCTACTGGTACTCATGTTTTCTGCAAGCGCATCTATCAAAAGCGGCGGGTTTTCAAGGGATGCGGGAACCAGGTTGTCATATCCCGGGACATTGTCGTACCACCAAAAGCAGTTGGCAACCGCCGTCGGCCCGCAATACGACCATTTCGCTACATCGTCGCCGGCCGGGGGGAGTGAATCGAGCGCGTTGTTCCCGCCAGGAGCGATAAGTGGAGCGGGGTCGAAAACATCGTCGCCGGCAACACCGGTGTTAATAATGCCGTCTGGTCCCGGACGCATTGTTTTCCAAGTGTTCTGTTTTTGGTCAAAATCGGGTACACCGGCTGGAACGCCTGAATAATTAGCCTTGAAAAACCAGTTTGAGATGTCAAGTGTGGTGAACTCCCATGTCATCGATGTGTTTTGCAGCTGGCCATCATGTACCGTGACATACCATGTATACGTGGTGTTATGGGCAAGGCTGCCCCAGAGAACCGACGTGGTGGTACCGTTAGAGACACCACTATGTGAACCTATCAGGCTGCCATCGCTGGCATCATAGAAGGAGACCGTCATACTGTCGTCATCAGGGTCGGTAACGGTGACGCTTAACGTAGGGACCGTTAGAACGCCGGTAGATCCATTGGCTGGAACTGGATTGCTTGCACTTGGTGGACGGTTTGCTACGGTAACCGTTATAGATGCCATTGTGGTGTCTGTTGCTCCGTCGTCGTCGGTCACCGTCAACGTCACAGTAAAGGTGCCGTCGTCGGCGTAGCTATGCGATGGGTTCTGCACCGTGCTCGTATTCCCGTCACCGAAGCTCCAGCTCCACGAAACAATGCTCCCGTCGCTATCGGATGACAGATCCGTAAACTGTATGGTGTCAGCCGTCGATGGAGACATGGGACTATAATCGAAATCAGCAGACGGCCCAACATTGGACACAGACACCACCTGTGATACAACATCGGTTGCACCGTCATCATCGGTCACCGTCAAGATAACCGTGTAGCTGCCATCATCGGCATAGCTATGCGTTATCTCTTCGCCGTACAATGTCGCGCCGTCACCCATCGTCCATGTCCAGTTAACGATGGTGCCATCAGGGTCGCCTGAAGTGCTGTTGAAATAGACAAGGTCACTCGTGTTTGGCGTTGCAGGTTCTACGGTGAACGACGCTGATGGTGCTGCGTTGATTTCAAACGTGTAAGACGATGACATCTGGCTGTTGCCGCTCGTGTCATTTGCCCAGATGAAATACGTGTACGTGCCAGCCATGGTGTAGGTCTGGTTGTAGTAGTAGCTGCCACTGTTCATCGTCACATTCATCGTGGAGCCATCCGGAAATGTGACGTTGACCGTTACGCTGCCGACCTGCACGTTGTCGGTGACGGTGCACGTGATGTTCACCGGGCCGCCCGACACCTGCGGGTCAGGAGCTGCCGATATGTCGCTGACAGCCGGCGGGTCGTTATCGGTAACGGGGACATCGCCGCTCGTGTTGTTCCAGTTGTCGCTGGTGTCGTTCGCCGCTATTATGTAATGCAGGGTGTCCAACGTGTCCATCACCGTTATGGTCTGTTCCCAATAGCTGCCGGCCACGTTGTCCATGCTCACATTTGCATGGCTCCCCGAGCCATACCAGTATTCAACCCATACACTGTCAACAGCGACATTGTCGGTAACCGAGACATTGAACGTAAAGCTGTCGCCCGTGGTAGCAACCCCGGGCGTGCTGTCGGTGAGCACCGGCGGGTCATCGTCCGTGATGGTGACATCACCCGTGATGCTGTTCCAGTTGCCGGACGTATCCCGGGCAGCAATACTATAATGCAGGGTGTCCAACGTGTCCATCACCGTTATGGTCTGTTCCCAATAGCTGCCGGCCACGTTGTCCATGCTCACATTTGCATGGCTCCCCGAGCCATACCAGTATTCAACCCATACACTGTCAACAGCGACATTGTCGGTAACCGAGACATTGAACGTAAAGCTGTCGCCCGTCGACGCCGCTCCCGGCGTATGATCGGTAATCCCGGGGGATGTTACATCCGGGATGGTGAACGTTCCATTGTCAGGGGTGGACGGCAAAATGACATCGCTTTCGTTGATGAGCTCCACCTTCACAAAGTCAAGCGGCGACATATCTCCCTCGCTGCCCATCGCCTCAAGGGTCACCGTCGCCAGCGTCACGTTGCCGCTCATCGGCTGACTTGAAAACTGCCAGCCCGCAATCCGGGTGTACCCGCTCGCGTTCTGCATGTTCACGGTCAACATGTCGAAATCGCTGTCCTGCACCGATGCCACATGGACAACCGACTGGTCATAGGAAAGGTTGACCTCACCGGTCATAATATCGGAAACATTGTGAATCATAATGGGCACCGTCACCGTTGTCCCGGGTGCGGCGCTGCAGTCCTCGATGGAGACAACGATGGCATCACGGTTAGCCGCGGTGTTCATACATCCAATGCCAATCAGTGCTATAGCGATCCCGATAGTTATCCATGTAATCCATGTGTTTGTTTTCATGGTTTCATCTCGTGTTGTATATATTGAAATCTCATTGTAATACCTCGTATCCTTCTTTTTTGAGGAGATATTTTGCGAGATAGGAGGCATCGTTGTCGTTGACGATGCCATTGCCGCTGACATCCGCTATGCCTGCGATGACACCGGTATATCCCGTTTTGCCAAGGAGATATTTTGCGAGATAGGAGGCGTCATAGAGGTTGACGATGCCATTGCCGCTGACGTCGCCGTTTTTCCAGATGGTGAGGGCAACGCTGGTGGTGTTCCAGTTGCCGGCGGTGTCGGTTGCGTTGATTTCGAGCATGCGGGGGAGATATGTGCTCGTGGTGTTGTCGTAGACGGCGTTTCCCACCGGGGCACTAACCCGGATGTACCAGGTGTCGGTGCCAGCCATGTGATGCATCGTGTCGATGGAGCCACCGAGAGCGGTGAGATCGATTGTGACCCCGGCGATGGTGCTGCAGTCGGTCACCGTTATGGATATGTTGGCGGTTTCGTTGAAGGTTGGATTGTTGTCTGTATCCTCGGGGATGACAGCGGGAGCGGCGGAGGCGGCAAGCCGGGGGCCGTCGTTGTCGCTGATGGCAACATCACCAGTTGCGTTGTTCCAGTTGTCGCTGGTGTCGTTCGCCGCTATTATGTAATGCAGGGTGTCC